>NZ_JAUJRI010000003.1:0-552781 GCF_030504405.1 Burkholderia sp. AU44665
CCACGTGCTTCAGCTGCGTCGCGTTCGTGCCGTCGCCCAGCGTCACCGAACGGTAGTTCGGCGTACCGTCCGTGTTGCGGTCGTACGTGACCGCGGCGATCGCCTTGCCGTCGTCGCCGATCAGGCCCGAGCCCTTCAGCTGGCTCACGTTCACCGCGTCCTTGTCCGCGACGCCGGCCTTCACGTTGGCCAGCGTCGTGCCGTCCGTGCCGCCGCCCAGCGTGACCTTGTCCTTCGTCGCGCTGTCGTACGTCACCGCCAGCGACGTCAGGTTACCGCTGCCGTCGTCGCCCACCAGGCCCGAGTCCTTCAGCTGACCGAGGTTCAGCGCGTCGCTGTCTTCGGTTGCGTTCGCCACGTGCTTCAGCTGCGTCGCGTTCGTGCCGTCGCCCAGCGTCACCGAACGGTAGTTCGGCGTACCGTCCGTGTTGCGGTCGTACGTGACCGCGGCGATCGCCTTGCCGTCGTCGCCGATCAGGCCAGAGCCCTTCAACTGGCTCACGTTTACCGCGTCCTTATCTGCAACGCCGGCCTTCACGTTGGCCAGCGTCGTGCCGGCCGTGCCGCCGCCCAGCGTGACCTTGTCCTTCGTCGCGCTGTCGTACGTCACCGCCAGCGACGTCAGGTTACCGCTGCCGTCGTCGCCCACCAGGCCCGAGTCCTTCAACTGACCGAGATTCAGTGCGTCGCTGTCTTCGGTTGCGTTCGCCACGTGCTTCAGTTGCGTCGGGTTCGTGCCATCGCCCAGCGTGACCGAACGGTAGTTCGGCGTACCGTCCGTGTTGCGGTCGTACGTGACCGCCGCGATCGACTTGCCGTCGTCGCCGATCAGGCCAGAGCCCTTCAACTGGCTCACGTTCACTGCGTCCTTGTCCGCAACACCGGCCTTCACGTTCGACAGCGTCGTGCCGGCCGTGCCGCCACCGAGCGTGACCGAACCGAGGTTCGGCGTGCCGTCAGCGTTACGGTCGTACGTGACCGCGGCGATCGACTTGCCGTCGTCGCCGATCAGCCCCGAGCCCTTCAACTGGCTCACGTTCACCGCGTCCTTATCTGCAACGCCGGCCTTCACGTTCGACAGCGTCGTGCCATTCGCGCCGCCGCCCAGCGTGACGGAACCGAGGTTCGGCGAGCCGTCCGCGTTACGGTCGTACGTGACCGCAGCGATCGACTTGCCATCGTCGCCGATCAGGCCCGAGCCCTTCAGCTGGCTCACGTTCACTGCGTCCTTGTCCGCAACGCCGGCCTTCACGTTCGACAGCGTCGTGCCGTCCGCGCCCTTGAGCGTGACCACTTCGAAGTTCGGCGTACCGTCGCCGTTCCTGCCATAGGTCACCGCCAGCGGATCGGTGCCGCCGCCCCCGCCGCCCAGATTGGCCAGCGCATCGAGCGCATCGCCCACGTTGCGATAGGTGGTGCCGCCGATCGTGTACGTCGGGTTCACGATGGAACCGTCCGCGCCCACCGATGCATTGCCGCCGAAGGCCGCCACCGCGTCCTTCAACTGGCTCACGTTCACCGCATCGGTGTTGGCCGTACCGCGCGCGACATAAATGATCTGACGCTGCTGCCCCGTCGAACCCACCGAAATCGAGTTCAGTCGATCGGCCACCGAGCTCGCGCCCAGCGCGACCGAGTTCAATGCCGTGCCGGTGACGCTGGACTGGCGGCCGATCGCAATTGAGTTCGTGGCGAGCGGATCGACCTGCGCGCTCGTGCCGAATGCCAGGGAGTCAGCCGCATTGGCCCGCGCCGTATTGCCGAGCGCAAGGGCGTTGACGCCCGCGGCTCGCGCGTTGAAGCCCGCGGCAACCGCGTTGTTGCCCGATGCGTTCGTGCCATTGCCCAGCGCGAGCGCGCTCGTACCGGTCGCGACGCCGCTTCCGAACGCGACAGCACCCGTACCCGTTGCCGATGCACCCGCACCGAGCGCGACCGAACCGGAGCCCGTCGAACGCGACTGTGCGCCGATCGCGATGGCCGTATCGCCGGTCGCGCTGGCTTCCGCGCCAATCGCCACGCCATACGTGCCCGCACGAACGGATGCGTTGTCGCTGCCGTCGCCGAGACCGTCGACCTGAACATACGGATCGGTGCCCGCGAGCGTGCCGATCGCATCCAGTCGGTTGTTCACGTCCTGAATGGCTTGCGTGGTCGTCGTGCTGACGTTGTCGATGGCCGCCTGCGCGTTCGTCGACGCAATACCCATCAGGTCGTTGACCTGACCGACGGTCGCCGCATCGCTGTCTGCCTCGCCGTTCTGCACGTTCGTAATGCGACGTTGCAGGCCCGTTGCGCTGTTACCTACGGAAACCGTGCGGATCTCGTCCGCGACCGAGCCGAGGCCCAGCGCGATGGCATTGAGGCCCGTCGCCTGCGCGGCGACACCCGTGCCGCGCCCGCCGATATACGGGTTGCCGTTGGCCACGGTCTGCTGCAACTGCTGCACGTTGACCGCGTCGGTCGCCGCGACACCCGTGGCCACGTTCGACAGCGTCACAGGGCCGGCCGACTTGCCGCCGCCCAACGTCACCGCGTTGTAGTTCGGCGTGCCGTCCGCGTTACGGTTGTACGTGACCGCGGCGATCGCCTTGCCGTCGTCGCCGACCAGGCCCGAGCCCTTCAACTGGCTCACGTTCACTGCGTCCGTGTCGGCAACGCCGGCCTTCACGTTGGCCAGCGTCGTGCCGTTCGTGCCCTTCAACTTCACTTCGTCGAAGTTCGCCGAGCCATCCGCGTTCTTGCCATACGTCACCGCGAGCGACGTCACACCCGCACCCGGGTTCGTCGGATCGACCGGCGCAACGAGGCCCGAATCCTGCAACTGACCGAGGTTCACAGCGTCATTGCGGTTCACACCGTCCGCCACGTTCGACAGCGTCACCGGGCCGGTCGACTTGCCGCCGCCCAGCGTCACCGCGTTGTAGTTCGGCGTGCCGTCCGCGTTGCGGTTGTACGTCACCGCGGCGATCGCGCTGCCGTCGTCGCCGACCAGGCCCGAGCCCTTCAACTGGCTCACGTTCACTGCGTCCTTGTCCGCCACGCCGGCCTTCACGTTCGACAGCGTCGTGCCGGCCGTGCCGCCGCCCAGCGTGACCTTGTCCTTCGCGGTGCCGTCGTACACCACCGCCAGCGATTCGCCCGTGACCGGGTCGATCACGCCACCCCTCGCGAGCGAATCTTCCAGCGAACCGACGCGCGTGTTCGTCGCGAACAGTTGCGCGCCGTTTACCGCGTCCTTGCTCGTGGCCGACAGCGCGCCTTCCGCGACGTTGACGATCTTGCGTTCGTTGCCGGCGCTACCGACCGATACCGTGTTGTCCTCACGCGCGACCGACCCGTTACCCAGCGCGACGGCGTTGTTGCCGACCGCCACCGAATCGGCACCCAATGCAACTGCATTCGACGCGGATCTCGCGTTATAGCCGAGCGACGCGGCGTTTTGGTCCGCCGACGAATTTGCACCGACCGAAACGCCCCTTGCATTCACGGTCGATGCGCCATGGCCGATCGCCGCACTGTCCGTCGAAGCGATCGCTGTGTTGCCGATCGCGATGCCGTTGTTCGCAGCGGCATCCGCATTGCTACCGATGGCAATCGAGCCGACGCCGGTGGCGCTGGCGTCATCGCTGCCGTCACCGGCGCCATTCACCTTGACGTACGGATTGCTGCCGCCGACGTTCGCGATCGCGGCGTTCAGTTGGGCGACGTTCACCGCGTCGGTCCCGGCCGTGCCGGCCGCGAGGTTCGTGATCTGGCGCTGCTGCGTGGCCGAACCGACGGAAACGGTGTTGTTCCGGTTCGCGACGGAATCCATGCCGAGCGCGACCGAGTTGTCCGCCTGCGCATTCGCACGGAAGCCGATGCCGACCGCCCCCAGGCCGGTCGCGGCACCGCTCTGGCCGAGCACGGTCGCGTTGTCGCCCGTCGCGCGGGCGTTGCTGCCGATCGCGGTGGTATTGATCGCGCTGCCGGAGGCCGTATTGCCGAGCGCCACGCTGTTGTTGTTCGTGGTCGTGGCCCGGTTGCCGATTGCAACCGAACCCGTGCCGGTAGCCGTGGCGTTCGGGCCCGTCGCGACCGACGAGCTGCCCGCGGCGGAGCTCCCCGAGCCCACTGCAACGCCGGCACCGCCGCCCAGCGCGCTGGCGTTGGAACCCAGAACCGTCGCCCCCGAACCGGTATGTCTCGCGTTGGTACCGATCGCGATCGTGCCCGTTCCACCGGCCGTCGCGCTATTACCGATCGCGATCGAGCCGGTCGCGCCGGTAATGTCGCCGTCGATGACTCGAGCGTTGGTACCGATGGCTACGCCGCTCGTCGGAACGAAACGGTTGCTCTGGGCAACCGCTGCGCCATCGCCGAGCGCCACGTTGCTGTCGCCGACCGTACTCGCCGACGCGCCGATCGCGACGGAGTGAAAGCCGCCGGCTGCCGTTGCCGATCCGAGCGCCACCGAGCTGGAGCCGCTGGACGTCACGTTTTGTCCGATGGCAACCGCATTGGCGCCCGTCGCGTTCGCGTGACTGGCGCTCGTGCTGTTGACCATGAAATACGGATCGCTCGCCGCAATCGCGGCGTTCAGCTGATTCACGTTGACCGCGTCCGTACCCACCGTGCCGGCCGCGACGTTCGTGATCTGCCGTTGGCCCGTCGCCGTGCCGACCGATACGGTATTTGCACGATCCGCAAGAGAATAACTCCCGAGCGCGACCGAATTCCCCGCAGTTGCCGCCGCACCACGCCCCAACGCCGACGAGTTCTGCCCGGTAACCGCCGCGCCTACGCCAACCGCTGTCGTTCCGATGGCGGTCGCGCGCGCGAGCGTCCCGATCGCTACCCCATTATCTGCGCTAGCCACCGTATTGCCGCCCAGCGCGACCGCCGACGTGCCGGTAGCGCTCGCGTTTGCGCCGATGGCGGTTGCACTGCTGGCAGCGCTGGCGGCTACGTCGGCCGCATACGTGCCCGTGCTGATGGACACATACTTGTCATCCGTCGCGGCGATCGCGGCATTCAGCTGATTCACGTTGACCGCATCCGTGCCCGCCGTACCGGCAGCCAGGTTCTGGATGCGGTTGCTCTGCATGTTCACGCTACTGGAAAAATCCGCCGGGCCGGTGATATGCACACCAGCGCCGCCATGCAACACGAGGTGGCCGTCCTTGCTACCGCTGATGCCCGCCAGAGTGGCGGGATTCGCGATCCCGACGGTAGACCCGATCGCGGAACTGTCGTTGGTCAGCGCGAACGCCATGGGGCGCCCCTGGTAGAGGGCGGAGGAGGATGTCCCGTTACATGCGGTCAACCGGTTAAAGCCGGTGGATCCCGAGCCGAGACTGATGCCGGTCGTCGCGCCGCACAGCGCCAACCCGCCATTCCCGTTCGCGGCTGCCTGCGCGCCTGCTTCGACCGCAAACCCGCTTCCGCCGACACCCGCCATGACCGCGACCGCGGCCGTGACCGACGAACGCATCGTCGAGTTCGATTTCTTTCGCGCGCGCGCCGTTTCGGCCGCCGCGACCCATGTACCCGTCGTCGGATTCCAGACGGTGCGGTATGTCTTGTTCACGTTGATTGCCTCTATACGAAAGTGTGAGACGAGATTCGAGCTACGTGAGCCAATATATTTTTCGCAACGCCTTTCGATAATCAGACAGCCAGACGCGACAAAACTTATTTACTCAGACTGGTCCGAATATGACGATGCCTGACACTTCCGCGAGGAAAACGCGACACGGCACGCTCAAGAAACGCGCGATCGTTTGACATGCGCGCCGCTCGCGCCGTATAAACGCAGCGCGCAGGCTCGCCTCGACAATTAGGACCAGTCCTACCGCCGTCGCCGAATTGCTTCGGACTGCCCTACATACCGGCGGCCCTGCCATCACGATAATTGGCTCGTTCCCCGAGCCGGCAGTGCAATTGCCTGCCATTCCACACGGCTTACGGATATCGCTACGCGCGCGGTTCGCCGACGGCTTTCGCCGCTCGTCTCGCGCGCGGCCCCGATTCGCGCATTGACTTCACGGTATTCGTCCCATGCCCATCCGAAACCTGTTCGCGTCCCCGGTGGACGCCAACGCGCCGTTCGCGTCGATCGACGGCGAAGCGCGCGACCTGAGCCTGCTGCACCGCTACCAGCGCTTCACGCTGTACGGCGGGGCCGCGGTGCTGTCGCTCGTGATCCTGTTCGCGACGAGCGTGCTGCTCGACGGCTCGGTGCGCGACTACATCGCGAAGCGGCGCGAGCTGTTCGCCACGCACAAGGCGCTCGTCGAACTCGAGATCGACGCGAAACAGGCGTCGGTGCGGCGCTCGGTGATCAACGCGGAGCTGCTGTGGAACAGCCATCCGCGCCATTCGCACAGCGCGGCCGAGGCGCTCGCGCGCGACGGCCACGTCGTGCTGTCGCCGTTGCGCAACGTGAGCGAAATCTTCGTCGCCGTGACGCCCGACGCGCTGGCCGGCAACGAAACCGACGAATACGTTCAACTGATGGAGCGGCTCACGATCTCGGTGGCGGCCGCCGAACGGCAATCGGGGATGCCGCTGTCGGGCTACGCGTACAGCCCAGACCGCAACGTGCTCGCGATCACGCCGCCGCCGTCGATGCCCTATCGCGACGTGCTCGAGCGCATCGGCGTGGCCGACACGCGCGCGCTGATCGACCGGCTCGCGTTCAACGTCGCCGACTGGTCGAACCCGGCCGTCGCGCGCTACTGGCGCGCGACGCGGCGCATCGCGTGGGAGCCGCCCGCGATCGACCCGCTCACCGGCAAGAAGGTGTTCCGCCTCGTCGAGCCGGCGTTCGACGGCCCGCGGCATTTCATGACCTTCGTCAGCGATCTCGACGTGAACGTGCTCGACGACCGGCTCAAGCAGGCACCGGAAGACGCGGTGGTGATGCTGGTCGACCAGGCCGGCCGCGTGCTGCTGGACGAGGACCGCACGCGCGCGTCGATCGACGGCGCCGCGCTGATGCGTCATGCGCTCGCCGAGAACGGCTGGCGGCGCGGCCTCGACCGCTTCGACGAAAGCTATCTGCACGGCGTGTTCACGATCAGCGACCGGATCGCCGACACGGGCTTCGCGATCGTCTACGCGTACTCGTGGCGCACGATCGCGATCGCGATCTGGCCGACGATCGTGCGCGAAACCGGCGTGGCCGCGCTGATCCTGGCCGTGCTGTGGGCGCTCGTGATCGCATTCGACCTGAAGGTGTTCGCGCCAGTGTTCCGCCGCTCGCGCCGCGTGTTCGAGACCGATGAAATGAGCCGCGCGATCATCGCGACGTCGCCGTTCGGCATCGTGCTCGTGTCGCTCGACACCGACGCGGTGCTGCTGCGCAACCGGATGCACGAGCTGTACGAAAGCGCGGCCGGCGCGCCGCCCCTGTACGAGCGCCTGCTCGCGCGCTACCGGCAGGGCGCGGGCAGCGCGCCGGTGCAGCTCGACGTGGAATTCCCGGTGACGCTCGACGACGGCCGTGCGCGCGACCTGCTCGTCAACTTCGTGCGCGTGCGCTACCGTGGCAAGGACACGCTGCTGTGCGGTTTCTCCGACATCACGACGCGCGCCGACACCGAGCGCGCGCTCGACAGCGCGAACCGCGCGAAATCGACGTTCCTGGCAACGATCAGCCACGAGATCCGCACGCCGCTGAACGCGATGCTCGGCAACCTCGAACTGCTCGACAAGGCGCCCGACCGCAATCGCGAGAAATCGCGGCTGCACGCGGTCACGTCGGCCGCGCGGATGCTGCTCGACATGCTGAACAACGTGCTCGACATGACGAAGATCGAAGCCGACCGGATGACGCTCGAGGCGACCAGCTTCCGCATCGACGAACTGGCGCGCGACATCGCCGAGCTGTTCGAGCCGGTCGCGCGTGCAAAGGGCGTCGCGCTGCGCGTGGACGTCGATGCGCAGGCGGCGCGGCCGTATGTTGGCGATCCGCTGCGGGTGCGGCAGATCGTCGTCAATCTCGTCAGCAATGCGATCAAGTTCACCGATCGCGGCGCGGTCGCGCTGTCCGTGACGGCGCCGGTGGCCGACGGCACGCCGGTGATGATCCGCGTCAGCGATTCCGGCATCGGCATGACGCCCGCGCAGCTCGAACGCGTGTTCGAGCCGTTCGCGCAGGCCGACGAATCGATCGCGCGCCGCTTCGGCGGCACGGGCATCGGCCTGCCGCTGAGCAACAAGCTCGCGGAATCTATGGGCGGGCGCATCGCCGTGGACAGCGTGCCGAACGTCGGCTCGACCTTCGTCGTGTCGCTGCCGCTGCCGCTCGATCATCAGCACGGGATGCAGCCGGCGCCGGCTGGCGGCGACACGCCGGACCTGCGCGTGCTGTTCGTCGACGACAACCCCGTCAACCGCTCGCTCGTGCACGATCAGCTCGACGTGCTCGGCTATCGCGCCGACGTCGCGTCGAGCGTGGCGCAGGCGCTCGATCTCGTCGAACGGCACGACTACGCGATCGTGATGACCGACCTCAACATGCCGGGCCTCGACGGCTATGCGCTCGCTCGAATGCTGCGCGAACGCGGCCGCGCGCTGCCGATCCTGGCCGTGACCGCGCACGCGGAGCCCGACGAGTTGCGGCTGTCGAAGGAAGCCGGCATCGACGAGATCGTCACGAAGCCGACGTCGCTGCGCTCGCTCGAACAGGCGATCGCGAAATACACGGGCCCGTGGCGGCCGGGCCGCGCGATCGCAGCGGCGCCCGCGAGCACGCGCGGGCCGCTGCCGCGCGACCTGTGCGCGGCGCTGGTCGATGCGACCAACCGGGCCAATGCCGCGATCGTGCGCGCGCTCGAATACGGCGACCTGAAGGCCGCGCGCGCGGAGATTCACAGCATGCGCGGCGCGTTCGCGATGATCGGCGAGCGCGACGTGTCGGGCCTCTGCGCGTCGCTGGAAGCGCTGGCGCTGGCCGGCGACGCGGTGGCGTTCGCGCGGGAGTTCGAGCAATACCGCGGTTGCGCGCAAGCCGCGCTCGCGCGGCGCGCCGGCGACCACGCGCAGCAGCGTGGCGATCCGCTCGCGGCCAGGGCAGCGGCGGCGGGCACGAAGCAGGGAGCATGAAGGAGGCGCGAAGCGGGAGGACGGCTCGCTTCGCGTGATCTGAACGATGAGCGGAGGACGTGCGCGGCTACCGCCGGCGGGGAATCGACGCTCGCATAAGGCAGCGTGAGGAGTAGTGCTACAACCAACGTAGCTTCGCGCAACGGCCGGGCCCAGCGACCGCCGTCGAATCCATGCCACGGCACCGCGCGAATCAAGCTTAACGTGGCCGGCCCCTGCATCCAATAGGACTGAACCGATTCGTGTTGGGATTTCTTCCCGTCGGTGAAAACGGTTCGTCAGGGTGCGTCGACGCGGTCGATCGACACGCTTTTCAACACATCGGTGAAGAAACGACGAATTGGCCGGCCGGCGCAGCCGCCGCTAAATCGTTGAGCAGCAAGGACGCGAGGCACTGGCCCGATGGTCAACGCGGCCGAAACCGCGCGCACCCCTTGCCCGCGGCCGTTCAATCTTGGCTAAAGTAGTTGCACGTTTTCGCCTGGATGAAGTAACGATCGACATCCGCCGCGTCAACGAGCGCGGCCTGCGGGTGGGTAAAACACCTGCAGGCCGCTGACCACCACCAACTCAACAGAGGAGTTGACCATGGCTGACGCGAATCATAGCGCACCCATTCGTTTCCGGGACTGCTTCGTCAACACGCAAACATCCATTCAATCTCGCCGCGTCGTTCCGCATGTCAGGCTCGCCGATAGGGCGCCGCTCGATGCCGCGCAGTGTTCGGCGATCACGGGAGAAGCACGATGAATTACGACGATCAGGATGACTACACCGGCGACGTGCCGGCCGATTTCGATTTCTACGACGTCGGGGAGCTGGAGGCCAAGTCCGTCCTAGCGCTGAAACTCAACGCGCTGATTGCGTCGCGCGGCCTGAGCGACGAAGAGGCCGCGGCGCTCGCGGAAATGGTCCGGCCGGTGGTCACGCCCGAGCAGCGCGAGCGGCTCAGGAACGTGTCGCTGGATCAGCTGATGCTGACGCTGGCCGCGTTTGGCCAGCATGTGGAAATCGTGGTCCGGGCCGCGGGGGAATCGGGCCCGGCCGGTATCACGGCGACGGTCTGACCGCGCGTCGCGCAACGACGAACGGGGCGGCAGCCGAAGCGTGCCGGTGCACGTACGAGGCAGGCGCCCCTTTCGATTCAACGTCGCCGGTTGTCGCGTCCGATCGGGTCAGGCCTGAATCGTCGACGTCTCGCGCGCATTCATCGTCACGGCGAGCGGCGGAAAGGTGGCCGCGCTACGCATCGCGCCGTAGAACTTGTTCATCACGATGTCGATGCCGTAGTTGTCGAGCGTGCGGCCCAGCCCGTACGAGTAGAGCGTCTCCGGCCGCAGCGGAAAGCAGCGATCGAGCAGGAAGCGCGCGCCGGCCGGCGAGATCGTGTACGCACAGATCCCGTAGAACTCGAGCAGGTTCATCACCAGCACCGGGCCGCGGTCGTTCCGGAAATCGCCGATCGCATCGTCGAGCGCCGCTTCATCGAAGCGCATCGTCACCGGCGCGCGGCTGTTGAAGATCGAACCGCGCAAGATCGAATCGAAGTTGTAGCCCCATGCGATGAAATCGTGCCGGCCGCGATCGTCACGCAGGAATTGCAGCGTGGCGTCGTGGAAATCGGGCCGAAAGATCGCATCGTCCTCCGCGACCGTTATCCGCTCGCGGCCCGAGGCGATGTCGCTCCACAGCCGATGCGTGGTCATCGCGATGCCGAACGCACCGCGCGTGTACGGCAACCCGGGCGCGAACAGGCCGGATGCGGCGATTGCGGCGTCCGAGAGCGTGTGTCCGTCGATCGCGTCGACGAATTCGAAATCCAGATGCGGGTTGTTCGCGCGGAACGCGTGCCGGCGCGCGTGGCTGCGGCGCAGCGAAATGACCTTGACGGTCGGGCGCACGGCCGGGTCCGCCGCAAGCAGGGTGGGCGCGTTCGTCGCCATCATTGCCAGCTCGTCACGACCGAAATGCCGAATACGATGCCGAGCACGATACCCACCGCACGGCCTTGCAGGATCGGCCTCAACGCCTCGGGCTCGAAGAACGGATCGATTGCGTCCATCCGGTTGCGCCATGCGGCGAACGCTGGCGGCACGAGCAGCACGAACGCCATCAGCACCGCCGAGATCAGCGTCACCGCCAGGCCGCCGGCGCTCCAGCGCGTGCCGGCCTCGATCACGAAGTGCACGAGCGCGACGGTCACCGCGCTCGCGATCGTGCCGACCACCGCGCCCTTGACCACATTATCTGCATCACTCATCGATTGTCCTCCATCGCCAGTTCATGCCGCTTGATATCGGCGGATGCTGCGTATTACAGGCGAGTCGGACGCGAATCTCTATCGGACGGGTCTTATTGTCCGGCGGCGGAGCGAAGGAATCGGACCAGGCCTACACGGCGTGCCGGAGCCTATGTGGCCTGCTTCCCGGCCGGCGGGCCGCCAAGCGTCATCTGTCGACGCTTTTAAGACTGGGCCGATTGAGTGGCCGACAGCGTGTCCATAAAGTGGAACGCGTCACGGCGCAAGGCTGTCCGCCGCAACCGGCATGACGCCCGCGACGCCCTCGCATCGGAAACGTCTCGACACGAACGTCCTGACGGCGCTTCCCCGAAGCAATGTCTTTTCCCAACCGCGGCATTCGCCGCACGCAATCGGACGACACCATCATGAAACAACGCGCCACCGTCCTGTGCCGGCGCGGCGACCGGGTTCTGCTGGTCGCCCGACCGCACGCCCGCTGGACACTACCCGGCGGCCTACCCAAACCGGGCGAATCGCTGAGCGACGCCGCGCGCCGCGAACTCGCGGAAGAAACCGGGCTCGTCTGCCGGAACCTGCGCTACCTGTTTCGCGCGGCCGGCAAGCACAAGCTGCATCACGTGTTCCTGGCGGATCTCGATGCGCACGCTCGAGCGCGTCCGTCCGCGGAAGTCGCGCACTGCGCGTGGTTCGACCGGATGGAGATGGCGTCGATCGATTGCAGCGGGCCGACGCCCGCGATCGTCGAACTCGCACTCGACGGGACGCGCGTCGCCGGGCCCGTGGCCTTCATGATTCACGTCGAAGCGGAGACCGCAGTGGGATGACGTCGTTGCGGTTGGCGCACGGCGCGGTTCCGGTGGCGGGAAAAAGGCGGCCGATTGCCGGCGAAACGACGCACGGAACAAAAAAGGCTCGGCGGGCTCACAGCCCGCCGAGCCTCGTTTTCTTCGGCGCCTGTTACTGCTCGATCGTCGCCTGCGCGGCCAGCTTGTCGACCAGCGCGGCCATCGCGTTTTGTCGCGCCTGCTGCTCCAGTTGCTGTCGCAGCACCGGCTTGGCCTTGTCGAAGCTCGGCACGACCACCGGGCGCTTGTCGGCGAGCTTCACGAACGCATACGCATTGCCGATCTGCACCGGGCCCGACACCGCGCCCGGCTTCAGCGACGTCATGGCCTGCGCGAGCGGCATCGGCAGCCCGGCCGTGTGGCCTTCGGCAAGCGGCGTCTTCAGTTCGCTCCACTCGGCCACGCCAGCGTTCGCGGTCGTGTTGTACTTCTTCGCGACCGCGTCGAAGGTCGCGCCCTGCTTCAGCTCGGCTGCCACCGCATTCGCCTTCGCGGCATCGGCCACGGCCACCACTTGCGCGCGGTATTCGAACTGCGCGGCATTCGCGACGATGTAGTCGTAGCGCGCCTTCACCTGCGCATCGGTCACGCGCTGCGCGCCCAACGCATCGCGCAGATACAGATCGGCCGCCGCGCTCGCACGCGCGCGCGACACGATGCCCTGGACTTCGGGCCGGCTGCCGTAGTTCGCCTTGTCGGCCGCCTGCTCGATCAGTTGCCGGACGATCAGGTCGCGCTTCACCGCATCGCGCAACGCCGGCGTATCGGGCTGGCCCGACGCCTTCACGATGGTGTCCACGTCGCTCTGTACGATCGGCGCGTTGTTCACGACCGCGACGATGCCTTTCGGCAGCGGCGCCGCGCCGGCTTCGGCGGCGACCGCGCCCGTCATGCCGGTGGCGCAGACGAGTGCGATCACGGCGGGAATGGCTTGAATACGAGTCTTCATGATGGAGTCCTTGATAATTGACCGCGCACGAAGGCTGCGCGTATGAACGATGAAACGCGATGGCGCCGACGGCGTCGCGCGCTCGAGGGTGTATCGAAATCGTCGACGACGTCGCGCGTATTCCCTGTCTGCCCGCGGCGCGCCATGTTCGTTGCCGTGCGTCGAACACGGAAAAAGGACGCCGCCCCACCTCGGGCGGCGTTCGGAACGAAGACGAGCTTCGGATACGAGGTATCGAACGGATCACCATGCAACCGTTCGACCGGCACATTGTGGGCAGACGCAGACGACGACACAATCGGCCTGGTCCTACATCGGCGCACGTTTGCGTCGCACGCTTGATCCGCACGATCCACACGAATCGCGACGTGCCGCATGAATGGCGCTTGAATCAGACGAGTCTGATTGGAACGCATCGGGCCGACACGAATAATGAATTGATCCCGGCTTTCGGTCGCGCATGCATCTCGCGCCGGCCGCGAGCGATTTCATTTCATCTTCCCGTATCGAGGATCCCGTTTGAATCATCGAATCAACCTGACGCAGGTCGTCACGGCAGTCCGGCGCGCGGCGCTGCCGCTGTTCGCCGCGGCAATCGCGAGCGGCGCGACCGCGGCCGCCGCCGCACCGACGCAGGACCCGCGCGACTTCGATTACGCGCATCAGCAGGCCTGGCAGATCGAGTCGGGCGATTCGCAATCGCCGATCGACATCCGGTCGGGCACCGTCGTGCAGGCCGAACGCATGCCCGGCGTGAACGACGCGATCGTCGTGCACGTCGCCACGGGCGGCGCGACCGTCGTGGACAACGGCCACACCGTGCAGGTCGTGCCGAAGCAAAGCGACGTGATCATCCGCGGCCGTCACTTCCGGCTGCTTCAGGCGCACTTCCACGCGCCGGCCGAGCACACGATCGACGGCCGGCGCTATCCGCTCGAAGGCCATTTCGTGTTCCGCGCGCAGGACGGCCGGCTTGCCGTCGTCGCGGTGCTGTATCGCGACGGCAACGAGAACGCGCAGTTCGCGTCGATCGTGCGCGCGGCGCGGCGCGGCGTCACGTCGCCGCTGGCGTCGTTCGACGTGGCGGCGCTTATGCCGGACGATCTCGACAGCTATTACCACTACCTCGGCTCGCTGACGACGCCCCCGCTCACCGAGAACGTCGAATGGTATGTGCTGCAGGACACGATGGAGCTGTCCGCGGCCGACATCGACGCGTTCACGCGGCACTACTCGCACAACGCGCGCGCCACGCAGCCGCTGAACGGACGCCCGCTGCTGAAGTACCAGCGGCACTGAACCCACGCAACATCGCTCATCCAAGGAGAATGTCCATGTCGAACCCATCGAAGTGCCCGTTCAACCACACCGCAGGCAGCGGCACGACGAACAAGGACTGGTGGCCGAATCAGCTGAACCTGAACGTACTGCACCGGCATTCGGCGCTGTCCGATCCGATGGACCCGGATTTCGACTACGCAGAAGCGTTCAAGAAGCTGGATCTCGCCGCGGTGAAGCAGGACCTGCACGCGCTGATGACGACCTCGCAGGACTGGTGGCCGGCCGACTTCGGCCACTACGGCGGCCTGTTCGTGCGCATGGCGTGGCATAGCGCCGGCACCTACCGCACGGCCGACGGCCGCGGCGGCGCCGGCGGCGGGCAGCAGCGCTTCGCGCCGCTCAACAGCTGGCCGGACAACGTCAGCCTCGACAAGGCTCGCCGCCTGCTGTGGCCGATCAAGCAGAAGTACGGCCGCAACATCTCGTGGGCCGACCTGCTGATCCTGACCGGCAACGTCGCGCTCGAATCGATGGGCTTCAAGACCTTCGGCTATGCCGGCGGCCGCGTCGACACGTGGGAGCCGGACGACGTCTACTGGGGCTCCGAAAAGATCTGGCTGGAACTGAGCGGCGGCCCCAACAGCCGCTACACCGGCAAGCGCGAGCTCGAAAGCCCGCTCGCCGCGGTGCAGATGGGCCTCATCTACGTGAACCCGGAGGGCCCGGACGGCAACCCCGACCCGGTCGCCGCCGCGCACGACATCCGCGAGACGTTCGCGCGCATGGCGATGAACGACGAGGAAACGGTCGCGCTGATCGCGGGCGGCCACACGTTCGGCAAGACGCACGGCGCCGGCCCGGCGTCGAACGTCGGCCCCGAGCCGGAAGCCGCGGGCCTCGAAGAGCAGGGGCTCGGCTGGAAGAGCACGTTCGGCACGGGCAAGGGCAAGGACACGATCACGAGCGGCCTCGAAGTCACGTGGACGTCGACGCCGACGCAGTGGAGCAACGATTTCTTCAAGCACCTGTTCAGCTACGAATGGGAGCTCACGAAGAGCCCGGCCGGCGCGCACCAGTGGGTCGCGAAGGATGCGGACGAAGTGATTCCCGATGCGTACGACGCGTCGAAGAAGCATCGCCCGACGATGCTGACGACCGACCTGTCGCTGCGTTTCGACCCGGCCTACGAAAAGATCTCGCGCCGCTTCTACGAGAACCCGGCCGAGTTCGCCGACGCGTTCGCACGCGCATGGTTCAAGCTCACGCACCGCGACATGGGCCCGCGCTCGCGCTATCTCGGCCCGGACGTGCCGGCGGAACACCTGCTGTGGCAGGACCCGATCCCGGCCGTCGATCACCCGCTGATCGACGCCGCCGATGTCGCCGCGCTGAAGACGAAGGTGCTGGCCACCGGCCTGTCGGTGTCGCAGCTCGTGTCGACCGCATGGGCGTCGGCGGCGACGTTCCGCGGCTCGGACAAGCGCGGCGGCGCGAACGGCGCGCGCATTCGTCTCGCGCCGCAGAAGGACTGGGAAGTGAACCAGCCGGCGGCGCTCGCGGCGGTGCTCGAAACGCTCGAAGGCGTGCAGAAGGCGTTCAACGATGCGCAGACGGGCGGCAAGAAGGTGTCGCTGGCCGACCTGATCGTGCTGGCCGGCGCGGCCGGCGTCGAGCAGGCGGCGAAGAACGCGGGTGTCGCGATCACGGTGCCGTTCGCGCCGGGCCGGATGGATGCGTCGCAGGAAGAAACCGACGTCGACGCGATGGCCGTGCTCGAGCCGGTGGCGGACGGGTTCCGCAACTACCTGAAGCACGCGTACAAGACGCCGGCCGAGGCGCTGCTGGTCGACAAGGCGCAGCTGCTGACGTTGACGGCGCCGGAGATGACCGTGCTGGTCGGCGGCCTGCGCGTGCTCGGCGCGAACGTCGGCGACTCGAAGCACGGCGTGTTCACCGATCGTCCGGGCACGCTGACGAACGATTTCTTCGCGAACCTGCTCGACATGGGTACGGAGTGGAAGCCGGTGTCGGGCGCGAACGACGTGTTCGAGGGGCGCGACCGTGCGACGGGCGCGGTCAAGTGGACGGGCACGCGCGTTGACCTGATCTTCGGCTCGCACTCGCAGTTGCGCGCGCTGGCCGAGGTGTACGGCAGCACGGATGCGAAGGAGAAGTTCGTGCGCGACTTCGTCGCCGCCTGGAACAAGGTGATGAACCTCGACCGCTTCGATCTCGCGTGACCGACGGCTTCACGCCGCTCGCGTAGCAAACGAAAACGGCCAGTCTCGCGACTGGCCGTTTTCGTCATGGGTTCAACCTTGCGTCAGTCCGCCAGCCGCGCAGCCAGCGCCTCGACGCGCTGCGGATCCGCATTGACCGCCAGCGCGATCCTGCGGCCGTACTCCGGATCGGCCTTCTGGAAATACGACAGCATCGTGTACTTGACGTTCTCGTCCTTCACCTGCCCGAGATCGCCCGCGAGATTCGCGATCAGATCCTTGCGCGCGTTCTCCGGCAGCGATCGATAGAACGCACCGGCCTGCGCGAAGTTCCGCGTCCGCGCGATCGGCGCCTGCTGCGTCGTGCCGGTCAGCGGCAGCCGGCTGTACTTGTACCGCGCATCCGCCGACAGATCCTTCGCCGCGCTCGGCTCGTAGTTCACGGTGCCCTTGGTCATACCGCCGTTCATCGCGCCGTCCTGGTTGTGGTTCGCCACATCGGCGCGCGGGCGATTCACCGGCATTTGCAGCCCGTTCACGCCTACCCGATGCAACTGCGTATCCGCATACGCGAACAGGCGGCCTTGCAGCAGCCGGTCTTCCGACGGCTCGATGCCCGGCACCAGATTCGACGGCGCCATCGCGGCCTGCTCCGTTTCCTGGAAGATGTTCGCCGGATTGCGGTCGAGCGTCATCGTGCCGATCTTGATCTCCGCAACGTCGGGCCAGATCTTCGTGGCGTCGAGCGGATCGAACTCGAAGCGCGCGAGCTGCTCGGGCTTCAGCACCTGGATATACAGATCCCATTTCGGGAAGTTGCCGGCGGCGATGGCCGCCTGCAAATCACGCGTCATGTGATTGAAGTCCTTGCCCTGAATGCGCTCGGCTTCCTTCGCGTCGAGATTGTGTTCGCCCTGCAAGCTCTTCCAGTGGAATTTCACGTAGTGCACGTCGCCGCGCGCGTTGACGAACTTGTACGCGTGCACGCTGTTGCCGTCCATCTCGCGATAGCTTCTCGGCGTGCCGTAGTCCGAATAAAGGCGCGTGAGCATGTGCGTCGCTTCGGGTTGATGCGAGAAGAAATCGAAGAAGCGGTTCGGATCCTGGATGTTCGTGTCCGGCGCCGGCTTCAGCGAATGGACCATGTCCGGGAACTTGATCGCGTCGCGGATGAAGAACACCGGCAGGTTGTTGCCCACCAGATCCCAGTTGCCTTCCGACGTATAGAACTTCGTCGCGAAGCCGCGCGGGTCGCGCAGCGTCTCCGGCGACGTGCCGCCGTGGATCACGCTCGAGAACCGGACGAACACCGGCGTGTCGGTGCCCGGCGCGAACACCTTCGCCTGCGTGTAGTCGGAAATGTCGCGGGTCGCGATGAAGTGTCCGTATGCGCCGGTGCCGCGCGCGTGCACGACGCGCTCCGGAATGCGCTCACGGTCGAAACGCTGCAGTTTCTGGATCAGGTTGACGTCCTGCAGCACCACGGGGCCGCCGGGGCCGGCCGTCTGCGAGTTCTGGTTGTCACCGACCGGCGCGCCGTTGTCGCGTGTCAGTGTCGATGCGCTCGCGTCGAAGGTCAGGACGGTCGCGCATACCAGCAAAGCGGTACGCCATGCGGCTTGCGTGTTGTACATCTGTCGACTCCATGTTTGAAATGGGGCCTCACTGTAATTCGCATGTAAGCCGGCCGTGAATTGACTTATTCATATCGGCTCGATTGGCGATCGCTATCGTCGTGGTTCGCGGCGGCACGATCGGCGAGTGAAAAAATATGCGCCGGCTCGGACCGGTCCGAGCACCGGCCGATTTTCAGACTGGGCCGATTCATTTCACGCAGCCGCGCATTCGACAATGCCTGCACCCTGCCCGATCCGCTTGCCGGTCCCGCCGGCCGGGAACTCGACCACTCAGGAGCAAGCACCATGAACGATGCAGGATCGCCCATCCGCCATGCCGCCGACGTCGCGGCCGATACGCCGCACGATGCCGGCGGCCACACGCTGCAACGCGGCCTCAGCTGGAAGGACGCGTTCTGGGTCACGAGCGGCGTGCCCGCCGGCGTGCTGTTCACGATCGGCGGCGTGTCCGCGACGATCGGCCACCCGGCGTGGGCCGTGTGGATCGCCGCGATCACGATGGGGCTGATTCAAAGCGCGACCTACGCGGAGATTTCCAGCCTGTTTCCGCATAAATCGGGCGGTGCGTCGGTGTACGGCGCGATCGGCTGGGTTCGTTACAGCAAGCTGATTGCGCCGGTATCCGTATGGTGCAACTGGCTCGCGTGGTCGCCGATGCTCGCGCTCGGCTGCGGCCTCGCGGCGAGCTACGCGCTCACAAGTCTCTTTCCCGCCAATGCGGCGGTGCTGCACTGGCAGCTCAAGGTTGCGGATCTCGGGTTCATCAAGCCCGGTCTGTCTTTGCGAATCAACGCGACGTTCATCATCGCGACGATTCTGCTTCTCATCACGTTCAAGCTTCAGCACAGCGGTGCGTCGAAGGCCGCGCGTACGCAGCGCATTCTCGGCATCGCGTCGCTCACGCCGCTCTTGATCGTCGGCATCGTGCCGTTCGTCACCGGCGACGTGCCGATGTCGAACCTGCTCCCGCTGCTGCCGCTCGGTCACGACGCGCAGGGCAACCTCACGGCCGCGACCTTCGGCGCGTGGAACGGGCAGGGCGTGACGATGGCGCTCGGCGCGATGTTCATGGCCGGCTGGGCGTCGTACGGTTTCGAGACGGCCGTCTGCTACACGCGTGAATTCCGCGATCCGCGGCGCGATACCGCGAAGGCGATCTTCTGGTCGGGCGCGCTGTGTCTCGTCGTGATGACGCTCGTGCCGATGGCGTTCCAGGGCGCGCTCGGCACGCAGGCGATGCTCGATCCGTCGATTCGCGACGGTACCGGCGTGGCGGCCGCGATGGCAAAGATCGTCGGCGGCGGCGCGTGGGTCGCGAATGCGGTCGTCGTGATGCTGATGCTGTCGATCCTGCTGATCGTGATGACGTCGATGATGGGTTCGTCGCGCACGCTGTACCAGGCATCGGTCGACGGCTGGCTGCCGAAGTACCTGTCGCACGTGAACGAGCACGGTTCGCCCACGCGCGCGATGTGGACCGACCTCGGCTTCAACCTCGTGTTGCTGATGATGTCGGACTACATGACGGTGCTGTCGATCTCGAACGTGTGCTACATGCTGTTCGTATTCCTGAATCTTCAGTCGGGCTGGATCCACCGGATGGATCGCGGCAACTGGGATCGGCCGTTCCGCTGCCCGACGTGGCTGCTCGTCGCGGGCTCGATCTGCGGCTACGCGAACCTCGTTTATGCGGGCGCGGGCGCCGATCTGCAAGGCGAAGGCACGCTGCGCAACGGGCTGATCGCGATGTTGCTGATCGTGCCGGTGTTCCTGTATCGCCATTACTGGCAGGACCGCGGCCGCTTCCCCGCGCAGATGCAGCGCGACATGGAGCTCGAGGTGCCGACGCGCAGCATGTGGCTGAATCTCGCGCCTTACGCGGCGCTGATCGGCGCGGTGCTGGCGGTCGCCGGTTCCCATTACTTCGCGTGGGGCCGTTGAGCATTCGCTGCCGGCTTCCGGCCGGCGGCGATACGCGCGGCCTGCCGGGCCGGCCTTCGCCGGGACAAGACCCGGGAGCGGGCGTTCGATGGTGGCCGGTGGGCGCGGCCACGTCACGATTCACATGCTGATCGTGCTGCATGCTCCAAAACGCTGCCAGATGCGAGCATCGAGCGCCCGCCCCCGGGTCCACACGCGCGGACGATACCGATCTCCGCACGATGCTGTTTCATCGCGACGGCACGACATGGCGAACTCGCCGCACAGAACAGGACCAGTCCGACCGGCAAACGCTGCCGATCTTCCCGTTGCCTGATGGTCCCGCGCATTCCTCGTCAATAGAATGAGTCGAACGAATCCGATTCGCACCACGAATCATTCGTCCGATCTCGAATAACTTGACGTGAACCACCCGAGGCGCCTCCACACGGGTATCTCCATGCGGGCCGCATGGGCAAAGCCGGCATGTCGTGAGGCGACGTGAAATGCTGAAAAAACTGCTCAGAAACCGCGCGCTCGCCGTGCTCGTCGCCGACATCGCGATGATCGTCACGATCGCGGTCGTGATGCTGGACGAAACGACCATGTCGCTCGCGGCGCTGCGAACGGAAACCGTACTCGTCGCGACGAGCGTGCTGTGCGCGACCTTCCTGCTGGGCCTGATCGACCGCGACCTGAGCGACAACGGCGTGCGCATCGCGCGTTATCTGCTTCGCGCGCTCGCGCTATGGCTGATCGCCCAGGGCAGCGTGTTCGTCATGATGATCGCGATGGCCGCGGTCAATGTCGCGTCGTTCGCGTGGTTCGTTCGCTGGACGCTGGGCGTCGCGGTGTCGCTGATCGCGTTTCGCATCGCGCTGTTCGTATGGCGGTGCCGCCGCGTGCGCGCGCCCAAGCGTTATCGCGCGATCGCGCTCGCGGGGACCGACGAGCGCATCGCGCAACTGACGTCCGCGGTGGAGCGCATGGCTTCGCCGTACCGGTTCGTCGCGATCTACCGGGTTTCGCCGGACGCCGGGGCGAGCGTCGGCGAGCTTCCGGTGCACCGCGACCTTGCGACGTTTGCGAGACACGCGCGGCAGCTTCGCGCGAGCGAGATCTGGATCGCGTTGCCGCTGAGCGAAGAGCGCGCGATCGTCGACGTGATCGAGGAATTCCGTCACGACTTCGTCGATCTGCGGCTGCTGCCCGACGTGAGCCAGCTCGCGCCGTTCGGCAGTCAGGCCGACGAAGTGCTCGGCCAGCCGGCCATCTCGCTCGCCGTGTCGCCGCTGACGCCGCGCGCGCGAATGCTGAAGGCGGCGTTCGACCGGACCTTTGCCGCGGTCGCGCTGATCGCGCTGATGCCGCTGCTGCTCGTCATCGGCGTCGCGGTGAAGCTGTCGTCGCCGGGGCCCGTGTTCTTTACGCAGAAGCGGCGCGGCGCCGACGGCGAAACCTTCGACATCTACAAGTTCCGCACGATGAAGCTGCACGTCGAGCGGGATGGCACGGTCGTGCAGGCGATGCGCAACGATCCGCGCGTCACGGCCGTCGGCGCGCTGTTGCGACGCACGAGCCTCGACGAGCTGCCGCAGTTCATCAACGTGCTGCTCGGCGACATGTCGGTGGTCGGCCCGCGCCCGCACGCGGTCGAGCACGACGCGCAGTACCGCACGATCGTCGACGGCTACATCCATCGCTACCGGATCAAGCCCGGCATCACCGGATGGGCGCAGGTCAACGGGCTGCGCGGCGCGACCGAACGCGTCGAAAGCATGCAGTCGCGCATCGAGCATGACCTGTACTACCTGCGCAACTGGTCGTTCGCGCTCGACCTGCGCATCATCGGCGCGACCGTGCTGAAAGGGATCGTGCATCCCAACGCCTACTGAGCGGCCGGCTGCGTTCACGTGACCGGCGAACGCGGCGCGCACTCACCCGAACCCCGCTCGCGCCCGGCTACCCCGGGCCGGGCGCGCGCGGCCGCCGCACCCCGGCGCCGCCATCAAGGAATGATCAGATGAAGACCTCGAACGTTTCGACCGCGGCCGGCGTACGCCGGCGTGCGGTACACGCGATACGCACGGCCTCGCTTGCAGCGCTGGCCGGCCTCGCGCTGTCCGCGTGCGCGCTCGCGCCCGGCATGCGAATGGGCGATCACCCGTTCGTCCAGGAACTGCGCGCGACGCGCGCGCCCGATGCGGCGCCGGGCATCGCGCGCGCGGACGCACCCGCGCATCCGGCCGACGACGGCGCACCCGCACGCGCGGACGCGTCGCCTGCGCGCCTGCCCGTGCCGATCGTGCAGATCGACCCGCAGCTGATCCAGCGCCAGCGCGCCGAGAAGGCGGCCGCGACGGCCGCGCTGTCGGCGCTCGACGCCCCCGCCGCTTCGCGCTATCGGATCGGCCCCGGCGACGTGCTGCAGATCACCGTCTGGGACCACCCGGAGCTGGCCGCCGCCCAGCCCGGCTCGCCGCAGACGCCGCCGCGCGCGGCCGATCCGGTTGCCGGGTTCGTCGTCGACGATCGCGGCAATCTGACGTTTCCGTATGCCGGCAAGCTGAAAGTGGCGGGCCTGAGCGCCGCCGACGCCCAGGCGCGCGTCACGCAGGCGCTCGCGCGCGTCTATCGCGACCCGCAGGTGACGCTGCGCGTCGCGTCGTACCGTTCGCAGCAGGTCTATATCGACGGCGAAGTGCATGCGCCGGGCGCGCAGGCGGTCAACGACGTGCCGATGACGCTCGCCGACGCGCTCGCCCGCGCCGGCGGCTTCACGCCGGCGGCCGACCAGAGCGACGTGACGCTCGTTCGCGACGGTGTGCCGGTGCGCATCGACGTCGCGAAGATGATTCGCGAGCACCGCAATCCGGCCGACATCGTGCTGCGCGGCGGCGATCTGCTGAAGATCGCCGCGCGCGACGACAACGGCGTATACGTGATGGGCGAAGTCAACCGCCCGCTGCGCGCGCTCCCGAAGCGCAACGGCCGCCTCACGCTCGGCGACGCGCTGCTGCAGGCCGGCAGCATCAACTCGAACACGGCGGATGCCGCGCAGATGTTCGTGATCCGCGGCGACGCGCGCGGCACGCCGACCGTATTCCATCTCGATGCGCGCTCGCCGGTCGCGATGGTGCTCGCGAACGAGTTCGAGCTGGAACCGAACGACACCGTCTACGTCGACGGCAACGGCCTCGTGCGCTTCAGCCGCGTGCTCGCGCTGCTGTTGCCGAGCGTCAACACGGGCGCCGCCGCCGCGCTGGCAACCAAATGAGCGCGCGCCCGTCCCTGCTCGTCGTGTGCGAAGGCAATCTGTGCCGCAGCCCGATCGCCGCCGCGCTGCTGGCGGCACGGCTGCCGCACGCGACGGTCCGCTCCGCCGGCCTCGCGCCGCGCACCGGCCATCCGGCCGATCCGCTCGCCCGCGCCGTCGCGCGCGAGCTCGGTCTCGATCTCGACGCGCACGTGGCCGGCCCCGTCACGGCCGACCTGTGCCGGTACGCGGACCTGATCCTCGTGATGGACCGCGCGCAGCAGCGCGATGTCGAAGCGCGCCACCTGTTCACGCGCGGCCGCGTGTTTCGCCTCGGCGAGCACGCGATCGCGCCCGGCGGCACGCGCGCCGGCTTCGACGTTCCCGATCCCTATCGCGGCACGCGCGCCGACTTCGTGCGCTGCGCATCGCTGATCGCCGCCGCCGTCGACGGCTGGCGCCCGCTCATCCTCGCGCGCTGGCCCGACCGGCCGGCCGCCCTTTCCCCGTCGACCTCATCATGACCGCATCGCCTTCCCGCGAACCCGCTGCCGAAAGCGAGTTCGATCTCGTTCACGCGCTCGACGTGCTCGGCGGCGCACGTTGGACCATCGCCGCCCTGACCGCCGCCGGGCTCGGCGTCGGCGCGCTGTACGCCTTCCTCGCGCCGCCGACCTATCAGGCCGACCTGATGATCCAGACCGACGACGGCGGCGACAGCGCGGCGAAGAACCTGCTCGGCGACGCCGCGTCGTTCTTCAACGTCAACGCGCCGGCCTCGGCCGAAGCGCAGATTCTGTCGTCCCGGCTCGTGGTGACGCGCGCCGTGGACGATCTGCGCAGCTACATCGTCGCGAAACCGAAGCGCTTTCCGCTGATCGGCGATTTCGTGTCGCGCCTGAACGACGGCGTCGTGCAGCCGGGCCTGCTCGGCATCGGCGGCTATGCATGGGGCCAGGAACGCGCGAACGTCACGCGCTTCGACGTGCCGAGGCGCGCGCAAGGCGACACGTTCAGCCTCACGCGCATCGATGCGCGGCGCTACCGGCTGTCCGGCCGGGATCTGCCCGACGACGCGATCGGCCATATCGGCCGCGCGGAAACCTTTGCCACGCGCTACGGCCCGCTGTCGATCGAGGTCGCCGGCTTCGACGCACTGCCCGGCACGCGCTTTCGCCTGATCCGCAACGGCCGCGCCGACACGATCGACGCGCTGCGCACCGCGCTCGACGTGCAGGAAAAGGTCAAGCAGTCGGGCGTGCTCGTCGCGACGCTGCGCGGCGACGATCCGGCCGCGCTGGGCGCCACGCTCAACGCGCTCGCGCAACGCTACGTCGAACAGAACGTCGAGCGCCGCTCCGCGGAGGCCGCGCACTCGCTGGCGTTCCTCCGTGACCAGTTGCCGACCGTCAAGCGGCAGCTCGAGGAGGCCGAGCAACGCTATGCGACGCTGCGCAGCAGCGGGCATTCGATCGACCTCGCCGAGGAAGGCAAGCTCGCGCTGCAGCAGGGCGCGGACCTGCAGACCCGCGTGCTCGAGCTGCAGCAAAAACGCGACGAGCTGTCGCGGCGGTTCCTGCCGTCGCATCCCGACATGGCCGCGCTCGACGCACAGCTCGCGACGCTGCGGCATCGGCAGGCCGCGCTCGACACGGATCTCGCGCGGCTGCCGCAGCGGCAGCGCGACGAAGTGCGCGCGCAACTCGACGTGAAGGTCGGCACCGATCTCTACACGGCGCTGCTGAACAACATCCAGCAGCTCGAACTGGTCAAGGCCGGCAAGACCGGCAACGTGCGCGTCGTCGATACGGCCGTCGCGCCGGACGATCCCGTGCGGCCGAACCGTCCGGTCGCGATCGGCGTGGGCGCGCTCGTCGGGCTCGCGCTCGGGATGCTGATCGCGTTCGCCCGCGACTTCCTCTATGGCGGCCTGCGCAGCGTCGACGAGATCGAGCGCCACGCCGGGCTGCCGGTGCTGGCGGTCGTGCCGTCCGCCGCCGGCCAGCGCGCGATGATGCGCGCGATCAAGCGTCAGGACGCGGGCCCGCACCTGCTCGCGCTCGCCGAGCCGTACGAGCCGGCGATCGAAAGCCTGCGCAGCCTGCAGACCGCGCTGCATTTCTCGCTTGCACAGGACGCGCGCCCGGTCGTGCTGATCACGGGGCCGGCGCCGGGCGCCGGCAAGTCGTTCGTCGCGGCGAATTTCGCAGCGGTGCAGGCGGCCGACGGCAAGCGGGTGCTGCTGATCGACGGCGATCTGCGCAAGGGGCGCCTGCATCAGTATTTCGGTGTCGCGCGCGACAACGGCCTTGCCGATGCGCTCGCGGCACACGCGGCGCACGACGGCATCGTGCATCGCGCGGTCGAACCGAATCTGGACTTCATCGCGACGGGCGCGTTGCCGCACGCGCCGGCCGCGCTGCTGCAGCGCGCGAGCGTCGGCGCGCTGATCGGGCAATGGCGCGCACAGTACGACATGGTCGTGATCGACGCGCCGCCGGTGCTTGCCGCCGCCGACGCCAGCTGGCTCGGCAAGCACGCCAGCGCGATCCTGCTGGTCGCGCGCGCCGGCCAGACCAAGGCCGGCGAACTCGCCGAAGCCGCGAAGCGTGTCGCGGGCCACGGCGGCGTGGCGCCCCGTGTCGTGCTGAACGGCATCGACGCGCGCGGCGGGCGCTGCGCGTACGGCACGAAATACGGCGGCTACCGCTACACCGAATACCGCTATGCGAACGAACCCGAGGACGCGTCCGCGCGCGGCTGGCGCGCGGCGCTGCGCCGCCTGACCGGGAGAGCCGCATGACGGTCGCCGATCTGGCCACGCCCCCCTCCCGACACGCGGCCGCCCATGCGCCCACGCGCGCACCCGAGCGCGCCGGGCCGCCATTGCGCATCGCGATGGTGGTCGAGGCGGCCGGCGGCGGCGTCGCCGTGCATCTCGTCGACCTGATCGCCGGCCTCCACGCGCGCGCGAACGTCGAGATCCATCTGATCGCGCCGCGCGGCGCGCGTTTCGACGAAGCCATCCTGGCCGACACGCCCCTGCGTTGCGCGTCGTTTCATCGGCTGCCGTTCCGCCGTTCGGTCGGCCTGCACGACGTCGGCGCCGCACGCGCGCTCGCCCGGCTGCTGCATGAGATTCGGCCGGACGTGGTCCACAGCCACAGTTCCAAAGCCGGCGCGCTCGCGCGCCTGTGCGGCGGGCCGTGGAAACAGATCTACACGCCGCACGCCGTGTATACGCTGAACCCGACGCTGTCGGCCGTGAAGCGCCGCGTCTACGGCGGCATCGAGCGCTGGCTCGGCAATCGCCGCTCCGACGCGGTGATCGCCGTCTCCGGCGACGAAGCCGACCACCTGCACGCCCTCGGCATCGCGCGCGACCGGATCCGCACGATCCCGAACGGCGTGACGCCGCCCGCGCTGCTGCCGCGCGAAGCCGCGCGCGCCGCGCTCGGCGTGCCGGACGACGCGTTCGTCATCGGCTTCGTCGGCCGCTTCGATGCGCAGAAGGGCGTCGACCGGCTGGTGCGCATCGCGCGCACGCTCGCCGCGCGCGACGACGGCCGGCTGCACATCGTCGCGATCGGCTCCGGCGACTTCAACCGCGCCGCGGGGGCCGAAGCGGACGACCTGCCGCTGAACCTGCGCGTCGCGGGGCGTATCGACAACGCGCGGCGCTACTTCTCCGCGTTCGACGTGTTCGCGCTGCCGAGCCGCTACGAAGGGTTCCCGTACGTATGCATCGAGGCCGTCGCCGCGCAGGTGCCGATCGTCGCGACCCGCGTCGCGGGCGCGGCCGAACTCGTCGACGGCCACCAGGTCGGCCTGAGCGTCGCCAACGACGACGACCCGCGCGAATTCGCCGCCGCCCTCGCGCATCTCGCCGGCTCTCCGGCACGGCTCGCGAGCATGCGCGAGCAGTGCGCGCTCGCCGCCCGTCATTACTCGGCGGACACGATGGTCGAGCGCACGCTCGCCGTCTACCGCGAACGCCTCGAGGAGGCCCCCCGATGAGCGCCCCCGTTCATGTCGCGCTGCTGCACGCATACAGCACGCGCAATTCCGGCGACGGCCTGCTCGTCGACCTGTCGATCGGCCTGCTGCGCGACGCGTTCGGCCCGCACGTGCGGGTCACCGTGGTCGCCGCCGATCCGGCATCGTTTGCGCATCTGCCCGACGTCCGTCCGGCTCCGGTGCTCGCGGCGCGCGGCGCGGCCCGCGTCGCGCAGGCAAGCGCGGCGCCGCTGCCGGTCGCGCTCAATCCTTCGCTCGGCGCGCTCGGCCACCTGCTGGACGGCGTCGACCTGATCGTCGGCGTGGGCGGCGGCTACCTGCGCGCGCGCACCGCGATCGAGGCGCTGAAGCTCGAAGCCGGCCACCTGCTGCAGATGCGCCTCGCGCGCGCCGCGCGCAAGCCGACCGTCTACCTGCCGCAAAGCATCGGGCCTGCGGCGAACCGGCCGTGGCTCGCCGCGCATCTGCGGACGATGCTCGGATCGTTCGACGACGTGTTCGTACGCGACGACCGGTCGGTCGCCTTCCTCGCCGGCAACGCGAACACGCGCCGCGCGCCGGACCTGGCGGTACTCGAGTTCGCGCGCCGCCACGCCGGCGTCGCCGCGCGTCGCCCGGCCGCGGACACACGGCCCGCGCACATCGCGATCGTGCTGCGCAAGCCGCCCGCGTGGAACGACGCGCAGCGCGCGCGCTATCACGCGTCGACCGTCGCGCTGATCGCGCTGCTGCGTCCCGCGTGCCGGCTGACGTTCGCGGTTCAGAGCACCGGCCGCGGCAACGACGACAGCGCGTACTACCGCACGCTCGGCATCGACGCGCCGAGTTCACTCAAGCATGTCCTCGCGCACGACACCCCCGACGCCGTCGTATCGGTGCGCCTGCACGGCGCGCTCGAATCGATCCTGCACGGCGTGCCGGCGTACCACCTGAGCTACGAGCGCAAGGGTTTCGGCGCATACGCCGATCTCGGCGTGGCCGACTGGGTCGCGAACGCGGCGGATTTCGACGCGGCGGCCGTCGCGCGAACGCTGCTCGCCCCCGGCGCGCTCGCGCGCTTTCGCGACGCGACGCACGGCGGACTGACGCGCCTGCAGTCGGCGCGCGACGCCCTCGTCGCGTCGCTGCGCGACGCCGTGTCCCGGCCGGCCGCGCGATGACGGCGCTCGGCTCCCGGCTCGCGCTGCGCATCGCCGCGCTCGCGATGAAGTTCGCGTTGACGCTCGCGGTCGCGCGCACGCTCGGCTTCGATGCCGTCGCCGCCTACGGCTTCGCCGTCGCCGTGTCGGTCGTCGCGTCGAAAGTGCTCGGGCTCGGCTTCAGCACCGAGCTGAACCGGCGGCTTTCAGGCGATGCGCCGGCGGACGCGATCCGCACCGCGACGCGCGTGTTCGCGCGCTACGGCGTCGTATATGCGGCGCTCTGCGCACCGCTCGCGGTGCCCGGCTGGGCGGCTCGCGTGCTGCACGTCGCGGCGCTGCCCGACCTGCCGCTCGTGCTCGTTGCATTCATCGCATGCGCCGAACACGCGGCGCTCGAAATCAATACCTATCTGTTTTCGCTGCATCGCGCCCGCGTCGCGTCGTGGCTGCTGTTCGTGCGGACCGGCGCGTGGGCCGGCGTCGCGATCGCGGCGCTCGCGGCCGGTGCGATCGGGTCGGTCGACGCGCTGTTCGTGCTGTGGCTGACGGCCGATGTCGCGGTGGTCGCCATCGGCTGGGCGGTCATCTCGCGCATCGCGCGCGCCCAGCCCGCGTCGCGCACCGCGGCCCGCCCGCCCGCGGGCAGCCTGGCGGCCGTGTGGCGCGACGGACTGCCGTTCTTCGTCGCATTGCTGCTGATGTCGGTCCTGCAATATCTGGAGCGCTTCGTCGCGGCCGGCGCGTTGCCGGCCGCCGAACTGGGCCGGTACGTGTTCGTCTGGTCGATCGCGAATGCGATCCAGACCGTCGCGGCGGCGACCGTCGTCGTGGTCGCCGCGCCGCGCTTCGTGAGCGCGCTCGGCGCGGCGCGCGCCGCGTTCCGACGCGAACTCGCCCGCTCGATCGGCGCATCGTTCGCGTTGACGGCCGCCGCCGCCGTCGCGATCGCCGCGCTGCACAGGCCGGTTTTCCAGCTCGCGCACCAGCGCGCCGGGACACTGCAGACGGCCGGCCTCGCGATCCTGTCGACGTCGTTCGTGCTGCGCGCGCTCGCCGACGTGCTGTGGGCGGCGGCCGTCGCGCTGCGCGCGGGCCGGCCGGTCGCGCTCGCGATGGCGGCGCTGACGCTCGCCTGCCTGCCGGTGTCGATCGCGCTGGTTCGCGGCCTCGGCGCGCTCGGCGCGGCGTACGCCCATCTCGCCGCGAGCGTCGCGATGACGGCCGCGCTCGCGTGCATCGTCGCGTCGCGCCGTGCCCGCACGGCCGGCGCGTTACCGGGAGCCGCCGATGCTTCGTAAGCTGATGGCAAGCGGGCCGCTGCTGAGCCGCCGGCTCGTCGATGCGATCGCCGCGTGCGTCGCGCTGCTCTATCTCGCGGTCTATGCGAACGCACGGGCGCTGCTGCCCGAGTTCATCTTCCGCGATGCCGACAAGATCGATACGCAGATCAGCGGCGGCGCGACCTACGACGGCACGTCGTTCGATGCGGTCGGTCGCTTCTATCGCACGCTCGGCGGCGCGGGCACCAGCGTGTTCGTCGCCGCGCTCGGCGTGCTGTTCATCTGGCTCGCGCTGCGGCAAACGCGTCGCGCCGGCTCGCTGTTCGCCAACCTCGTGCTGATCGCGCCCTGCCTGTTCTTCAACCTGTTCGTCGCCAGCAAGGACACGCTCGTCGTGCTGATCGCGGTGCTGGTCGCGCTCGCCGCGCGCCGGCTCGGCACGGTGCGCACGCTGGCCATCGCCGTCGTGCTGTATGCCGGCTACGCGGCGCTCATCCGCAGCTATTTCGCGCTGATCGTGCTGTGCGCGGGCAGCGCATGGGCGTTCCGCCGCGCGCCGTTGCCGCTGAAGGTCGTCGCGCTGCTGCTGGCCGGCGCGGCATTCGTCGCGCTGCCCGATTCGGTCTACACGCTGCTTCAGCACCCGCGCGACGTGGCGGTCGACTACCTCGTGTACGAATCGCCGTTCGGCGCGCGCACGAGCTTCTACAATCCGTATCCGCCCGATTCGTTCCTGCATTTCGTCGGCAACTACGCGTACTCGGTCGCGCGGCTCAACCTGCCGATCCTGTTCTCGTTCGACGTGAAAGGCATCGCGATGCAGGGCTTCATCGCGCTCGTGCTCGCATCCGCGTGGCCGCGCGTCGCATCGCCGGCCGACACGCGCGCCGCCTCGCTGCGCGGCGGCGACACGCTCGCGTGCCTGATACTCGCGCACGTCGCGGTGTCGATGCTGTTCGAACCCGATCTCGGCAGCTACACACGGCATCTGTCGAGCGTCGCGCTGTTCGCCGCCGTGCTGTGGCCGTTGCGCACGGCTCGCGCGGCGCCCCCGGCCGCGCCGCCGGCCGCGTCAGTCGGGCCCGCGTAGCGCGCCCCGGCGATCGCGCAGCGCCCGCGCCACCGCGTCGAGCGCCGGCTTGGGTGTCCCGTCCGCGCGGACGAGGCCGTAGTTCCGCTGCGCGGCATCCGGCCCGTTCGGCGTGTCGGCCCATTCGTAGATCGAGATCAGCGGCGTCATCGATTCATTCGATGCGGCGAGCACAGTCGTCAGGCGTTTCGCCTGGCGCGCGTCGCCGGCGGGGCCGACCGACGTCGCGCCGTCCTCGGTGATCGCAACCGGCAGCCCATAGCGCGCCTGCACGTCGCGCGCGGCCGCGCGAATCCGCGCCGGCGCCATGCCGTACGCGTGGTACGAAATCGCGTCGACGCATCCGGCCAGCGACGGCACGAGCGGCTTCAGCAGCCGATCCGGCACCGAGCCGGCGAACGGCGCGCGCGAGAATGCGAAGCCGATCACCGGCACATGTGGGCGGCGCTCGCGCAAACGCACGCAGACGGCCCGCATGAACGGCGCGAACGTCGAATCGACCTCGCCGGTGGGCCAGTATTTGTCGAGATCGGGCTCGTTCCACAGCTCGATGGCCAGCAGTTGCGCGCGGTATCGATCGGCAAGCCGCGTCACCGTGTCCGCCAGCGTCGCCCCCGCGTCGGCGAGCGCGACCATGCGCCGTTCGGCCGGCGCATCGCGCGGCGCGAGCGGTTCGAGCGTGCGGATGGTCAGCAGCACCGGCAATTGCGCGTCGTGCGCCGCCGCGATCGCGGCATCGACTGCACGGCGATATGCGGGCCGATCCAGCCGGTCGGTCCAGACGCCGATCCGCACGAAATCGAAGCCGATGACGCGGATGCGCCGGGCGTCATCCGCGGTGAACGACGGCAACTTGACCTGCACGCCCACGAGCGGCGCACCATCGTGCGACGGCGCCGGCCAACGCACGCGCGCGCCGGCGCACGCGCATCCGGCCGCCAGCGCGAGCGCGGCGATCAGCGGATAGCGAAAGACGGCATGCATGGATGTCCTGCGATGAAGCGCGACGTGCCGATGCACGAACACGCGGAAGCGGAAAAAAGGCGCGTCGCGGCGGCCGTCGCGAGCCCGGCGGCGAAGGCCGTCGGCGCCGCATGGATCGCGATCGGCTTCCAGGCGATCCGCCGCCTCGCGGCGAGATCGGACAGCGACATGATCGCGCACGCGAGCGACGCGAACGCGACCGGAATCACGCAGATCCGGATCAACGGAATGAAGAGGCCGCCGAGCGGCTGCGGCGCGGCGGCGTCGGCTCGGTACGGGTGGTGTCGTTGATCAAGCGTCCTTCTCGCGAAGAAACGGCCGCACGGCGGCGGCCATACGCGTCGAACGCGCACGCGCGAATGCCCGGTGCTCGCATCTGGCAGCGTGATTTTCCGAACGGCAGCCGACATGAAACCGGCTTGCGGCCGCGCCCACCGGCCGCCATGGGACACTCGCGCCTGCACACTCGTCGTGCCGGTGAAAAAAGGGGCCGCCCGTGACAGGCGGCCCAACCCAAATCACCCACCGGCGGCCCACTCGCCGCCGACGAATTCATTATTGCGTAACGGCCCGACGACGTGAATCAGCCAGGTCCTATTTCACGCGATGCCGTCGCTCAGAGCAGCAACAGCGCACCCGTCGCGACCAGCGTCGGCCCGATCGCCGCGGCGAGCAGGCCGGCCACGCTGACCGATTCGTCGGCGAAGCCGCGTCGCACGATCGCGAGCCCGGCGGGATTCGGCGCGTTGGCGATCACCGTCAGGCCGCCGCCCGCGACGGCGCCCGACACCAGCATGTATTTCGCGCCGTCGGGCATGCCGGCGATCAGCGAGCCGAGATAAGTGATCGCCGCGTTGTCCATCACGGCGGTCAGGCCGAGGGCGCCGGCATAGAGCGCGTACGCGTCCATCGATGCGACGATCGGCTGCAGCCACCACTGCTGCAGGCCGCCGAGCACGACGAGCCCGCCGAGGAAGAACGCGACGAGCAGGCTCTCGCGCAGCATCAGCGGCGACTGATGGCGCTCGTACGCGGCCGTGAAGCCGAGAAAGAACAGCAGCAGACCGACGAACACGACCGGATGATGCGCGCCGAGCACGACGCCGACCAGAAAACCGACGTGAACGAGCGTCACGCCCGCCGGCACCCGCTCGCCCTGCGCCGCCGACGCGGCCGCCGGCGCGCCGGCCAGCGCGCCGCGCATCAGCGCGACCAGCACCGTCGCGTTGACGAACACCGCGACCGCGGCCTTCCAGCCGAACTGCGCGGCCATGAACGCGCTGTCCCAGCCCCACGCGGCCGCCACCATCAGCACCGGCGGCGCCGCGTAGGCCGTCAGCGTGCCGCCGATCGACACGTTGACGAACAGCACGCCGAGCGACAGATACTTCCAGCGTTGCGCGAGCGGCGCGCGGAACAGCCGGTCGCGCAGGATCAGCGCGGCGAGCGTCATCGCGGCCGGTTCGGTCATGAACGAGCCGAGCAGCGGAATCAGCGTCAGCGACAGCCAGACCGCGGCGACGTTCGTATCGACCGGCAGCACGCGCGCGATGCGCTGCACGATCCCGGCGACGGCATCGAGAATCGGCCGGCTCGCCGCGATCACCATGATCGTGAACACGAACAGCGGCTCGGTGAATTCGCGCGATTGCGCATAGTCGAGCGCGAGCGCCGGGCCGGCCAGCACGGCCATCGCGATCAGCAGCACGAGCGCCCAGAAGCCGAACACGACTTCGACCTCGCCGAGGAGATGGAACAGGCCCGCATGGCGCGGATGACGATGCGCGAGCCGTTCGAAGCGCTTCGCGACGAAGGTGTGCAATAGCGCGAGCGCGAACACGATCGCGCCGGCAAGTTCGACGGTATGGGGCATGGCGGATTCCTGGAAGACCGGCGAGCGGCTGTGCCGGACAGTCAATGGTGGTAAGCGAACGGGCCGGCGCAATGCCGCCCGTTCGTCGACCTCCCAAGGCTATCGCGTGCACCATCGCGACTAAATCGGACCAGTCCGATTCCGCTGGCCGGGTTACACCCGATCATCGCGATGCCCGCGATCAGGAACGTATCGCTGTACGCCATCGGCAGCGCCTCGCGCATCACGCCCCACGCATCACGCGCCGATTCACGAGCCGGAGCGCACGCTCGTGCACGCCGGAAATTGCCCCGCCCGGCTGCACGTCCGCCCCTGCCGCGGTTACGCCACGGCCGTCACCGCGCGCTCCGCGTCGAAGAACGTTGCCCGCGCAACCTCATCCGCACGCGCATACGCGCGGTTCACGCCGCTGATCGCCGCACGGATCGACGCGGTCGTCAGGTTCGCGTCCACGCCGACGCCGAACGCGCTGCCGCGCACGCCCGTGCCGGCCAGCTCGGCGATCGCGATCGCCTTCGCATCGGCGCCCTGCGACAGCGCGCGTTCCTCGTAATGCTGGATCCGCAGCGGCGTGCGCAGCGCATGCATCAGCGCGTCGAGCGGGCCGTTGCCCTCGCCGCGCAGCACACGGCGCTCACCGTGCACATCCGCGGTCAGCACGATCGTCTCGCGGCCGTCGCGCTCGGTCAGCTCATGGCCGACATAGCACAGCGGCGTGGCGCTTTCGACGTATTCCTGCTGGAACAGCGACCAGATCTGCGCGCTCGTCACCTCGTGCCCGCTGTCGTCGGTCAGGCGCTGCACGGCCGCGCTGAAATCGACCTGCATGCGGCGCGGCAGCGCGACGCCGTAACCCTGTTCGAGCAGGTACGCGATACCGCCCTTGCCCGACTGGCTGTTCACGCGAATGATCGAATCGTACGTGCGGCCGAGGTCGCTCGGATCGATCGGCAGGTACGGCATTTCCCATACGGCGTCGGCGCGCTGTACCGCGAAGCCCTTCTTGATCGCGTCCTGGTGCGAACCGGAGAACGCGGTGAACACGAGATCGCCGACGTACGGATGGCGCGGGTGGATCGGCAACTGCGTACATTCCTCGGCCGTGCGCGCGACTTCGTTGATCTGCGAGAAATCGAGGCCCGGATCGACGCCCTGCGTGTACAGGTTCAGCGCGAGCGTCACGAGATCGACGTTGCCCGTGCGTTCGCCGTTGCCGAACAGGCAGCCCTCGATCCGGTCGGCGCCCGCCATCACCGCGAGCTCGGCCGCCGCGACCGCGGTGCCGCGGTCGTTGTGCGGATGCACGGACAGGACCAGCGAATCGCGGCGCGCGAGATTCCGGTGCATCCATTCGATCTGGTCCGCATAGTAATTCGGCGTGCCGATTTCCACCGTGGCCGGCAGGTTCACGATCGACTTGCGCTCGGGCGTCGGCTGCCATACGTCGAACACCGCATCGCAGACTTCCTTCGCGAAATCGAGTTCGGTCGCCGTAAACGTTTCCGGGCTGTACTGCAGCGTGAATTGCGTGTCGGTCGCCGCATCGGCGCACCGCTTGATCGTGCGCGCCGCGTTCACCGCGAGCTGCTTCACGCCGTCGCGGTCGAGGCCGAACACGATCTTGCGGAATTCCGGCGCGGTCGCGTTGTACAGATGGACGATCGCGCGCTTCGCGCCGCGCAGCGATGCGAAGGTGCGCTCGATCAGATCGTCGCGCGCCTGCGTCAGCACTTCGATCGTCACGTCGTCGGGAATGTGGCCGCCTTCGATCAGCTCGCGAACGAAGTTGAAATCGGTTTCCGACGCGGACGGGAACGCGACCTCGATCTCCTTGAAGCCGATTGCCACCAGCGTCTTGAACATCCGCATCTTGCGCGCGCCGTCCATCGGCTCGAACAGCGCCTGGTTGCCGTCGCGCAGGTCGGTGCTCATCCAGATCGGCGCCTGCGTGATCGTGCGCGACGGCCACGTGCGGTCGGGCAGGTTGACGGGCGTGAACGGTCGGTATTTCGTCGCGGGGTTCTTCAGCATCATGATGTCGGTCCTCGGTCTGTTCGTCGGTAAAGCGCGGCGCGGCGGCCATCGGCGTCAGGCGCCGGCTGCGCGCGCAGCGGTGAAAACGGCAGGAAAGCGGTAACAAAGCGGCACAACGGCAAAGCGGTACGGCAAACGACGGCCTTGACGGTTGAGCGACCGGGACGAAGCGGAGAGACGACGAAGGAAAGACGAACTCAGGCGCCGGTCGACAACCGGGGCCAGGTCGGTGATGCGGGGAAAATCTGGCGCTTCAGGAAAGAAGCAGATGGAAAGCGCGCAGCCGCGGACCCAGCCCGGAGAAGCGGGCTAGTAGTCGTAGCGGGAAGAGGAACTGGGCGGCGTGCATGACCGGCATCAAATCACAGGGCGGCCACGGCTGTCAACCGGGCGCAGAATCAGTCCAGTCCGATAGGCGCCGGCATCCTCCGTGGCTATGCTTCACGGGTGCGGCACCGGTGAAGTCCTATTCATGTTCGGAGTGAGTCGGTCCAGCCTCTTCGCCAGTCGCCGCACACTCCTCCCTTGCAATCGCGCTTCGGTGTGGGCGTTCGACGGTGGCCGGTGGGCGCGGCCACGACAGAGATACCGATGTTGAAACGAAACGCTGCCATATGCGAACGCCGAGCGTCTGCTCCGAAGCGCGATTGCTTCCCCCGCCGCCTCCCCGCTCGCGCATCGTTCACGAAAACGATATACGCATCGATATAGTTTCCCGAATATATCGAAATCGCGCTCATTAAAAACATTTCACGCAATCGATTAGCCTGCCTTTTCGATTTCCTGAACAATAACCATTCTCGTTCGAATATTTTTTTATTTATTTTTCGTCATGCTTTGTACGTCGCGTTTCAAACTGCAAACGTTTGCGCGACAAGGTTCAGGCCTTATCCAATACTTATCAGGAGGCAAGCATGGCCGATTCTCAAACGTCATCCAACCGCGCCGGCGAGTTTTCGATTCCACCGAATACCGATTTCCGCGCGATTTTCTTCGCGAATGCCGCCGAGCAACAGCACATCAAGCTGTTTATCGGCGACAGCAAGGAACCCGCCGCGTATCACAAGCTGACGACGCGCGACGGCCCGCGTGAAGCCACGCTGAATTCGGGCAACGGCAAGATCCGTTTCGAAGTGTCGGTGAACGGCAAGCCGTCGGCCACCGACGCGCGCCTCGCGCCGATCACCGGCAAGAAGTCGGACGGCTCGCCGTTCACGGTCAACTTCGGCATCGTCGTATCGGAAGACGGCCACGACAGCGACTACAACGACGGGATCGTCGTGCTCCAGTGGCCGATCGGCTGACCTGACGCACGATCGATGGCCGTCCCCGCCGGTGGCCTCCATGGCGGCCGGCGGGTTGCGCCGCGTTCAGCGGGCCCCGCCTGCTCCAGAACCCCTCATCACCGGAGACTCTCATGCCGCTCCTTTCGGCTTCGATCGTCAGCGCACCCGTCGCGACATCGGAGACTTACGTCGACATCCCGGGCCTCTACATCGACGTCGCGAAGGCCGGGATTCGCGACGGGAAACTGCAGGTCATCCTCAACGTGCCGACGCCTTATGCGACCGGCAACAACTTCCCCGGCATCTATTTCGCGATCGCGACGAACAAGGGCACCGTCGCGGACGGCTGCTTCACCTATTCGTCGAAGGTGCCGGAGGCAACCGGCCGCATGCCGTTCACGCTCGTCGCGACGATCGACGTCGGCAGCGGCGTCACGTTCGTGAAGGGCCAGTGGAAGAGCGTGCGCGGCAGCGCGATGCACATCGATTCGTACGCGAGCCTTTCCGCGATCGGGGAGACAGCCGCTCCCCCGTCGTCGCAAGGCGGCGGCAACCAGGGCGCCGAAACCGGGGGCACGGGGGCCGGCACCGTCGGCGGCGGCGGCGAGCGCGACGGCACGTTCAACCTGCCGCCGAACATCAAGTTCGGCGTCACCGCGCTCACCAACGCGGCGAACGACCAGACGATCGACATCTACATCGACGACAACCCGAAACCCGCCGCGACGTTCAAGGGCGCCGGCGTCCAGGACCAGAACCTCGGCACGAAGGTGCTCGATTCCGGCAACGGGCGCGTGCGCGTGATCGTGATGGCGAACGGCAGGCCGTCGCGGCTCGGCTCGCGACAGGTCGACATTTTCAAGAAGTCGTACTTCGGGATCGTCGGATCGGAAGACGGCGCCGACGACGATTACAACGACGGCATCGTGTTCCTGAACTGGCCGCTGGGTTGATCGGCGGCCGTCACGAACGATCGCAATGGCGACGGGGACGACCACGCATCGCGCATCGTTCGGGCAGTCATTTGCAGTCCCATGCTTTGCTCCGCGCGCGGCCCGGTGAAATCCGTTCACCGGGCCGCGCGATGCGAGACCTTCCATCGAGACGAGGACGACATGTCACAACCCTTTACCCACGACGACCTGTACGCACTGCTGCAACTCGCGGGCAACGACGCCACCGCCGTGCAGGCCAACGGCGATCAGGCCGTGCTCGACCGGATGCGCCAGTTCATGACCGCGCAGCTCGTCGAGAAACTGCCGCAATACGACGTGTTCGTCGATATCGCGACGATCCCGTACAGCTTCGACGTCGGCAGTTGGCAGAACAAGGTGAAAACCGATGCGGCAGGCCAGGTCGTCGCGTGCACGGTGACGTGGGCCGGCGCGCCGGGCGTGCTGCCCGGCGCCGCGGCGAAGTTCGGCGTCGGCGCGGTGGTCAATTACTTCTCGAAGGCGACGCCGCAACCCGTGCAGCCTGCGCCCGTGCCGACCGGCGGCGGCGAACGCGACGGCGTCTTCAACCTGCCGCCGAACATCGCGTTCGGCGTGACCGCGCTGGTCAATTCGTCGTCCCCGCAGACGATCGAGGTCTTCGTCGACGACAACCCGAAACCGGCCGCGACGTTCCAGGGCGCCGGCACGCAGGACGCGAACCTGAACACGCAGATCGTGAACTCGGGCAAGGGGAAGGTGCGGGTGGTCGTGACGGCGAACGGCAAGCCGTCGAAGATCGGCTCGCGTCAGGTCGACATCTTCAAGAAGACCTACTTCGGGCTGGTCGGATCGGAAGATGGCGGCGACGGCGACTACAACGACGGCATCGCGATCCTGAACTGGCCGCTGGGTTGAGTCGCGTCAGCCCGACGAGCATCGCCACGCCGCCCGGCGTGGCGATGGGAAACGTTCCCGGGACGGGCCTGCCCCGTCCCGGTTCTTGAAGTTGTTGGTTATCAGCAGAGCCGTTTCGCGAAACCGTGCCGCCTTGCGCTATCTCGATCGCCGCGCCTCGTCGTCACCACGCCCACCGCACGCCCGCATTCCCGGTGATCGTGCGCTGATGCTCGCCGCCGAGATTCGTCAAATAGCTGACCGTCGCATACACGCTGCCGCGCTTCGTCAGCTGTGCGACGAGCCCCGCGCCGATCTGCCCGGCCGTCTGCCCGACCTGCGTGCCGATCGCCGTCGAGCCGCCGAACGTCGTCTTGTCGTCGGCGCCGAACGCGCGCAGCACGTTCACGCGCAGGTACGGCTTCCAGTGCACGCCGCTCGCGTCGAACGCGTATTGCAGCCGCGCGCCGATCCGGCCGAGGAACGTGTTGCCGTTGTTCCACGCGACGCTCGACACGCCGTCGTCGAAGCGATCGAGCGACAGCCATTGCCACACGAGCTGCGCCTGCGGCTCGAGCGTCAGTCCGTTGCCGAGCGCGATCGGCAGCCCGGCTTCGATGGAGCCCGTGAACGCGTTGCCGTTCGTCGAGCCGTTCACGTTGTCGTTCGAATGCGAGCGCACGGTCAGCGCGCTGCCCATCAGCACGGCGTCCGTGTACCAGCCGCCCGGGCCGACGTGCGTCCAGTAGCCGCCGAGGTTGTACGCATTGACCTGCAGCGAGCCCACGCCCAGATCGGGCTGCGCGAGCGCGAAGCCGTTCACGTCGCCGACCGCGCGCGAGAAGCCGAGGAAGAAGCCGTAGTGATTGCGATGGCCGCTGGCGGTCGTATCGGCGTAAAGATCCTGGCCCACCTGCATCCCCCATACGGCGCCGTCGAACGACGGCGTCGCGTCGCCCTTCTGCTTGATGTTGCCGTGGCCGCCCCACACGCGGGCCCACGACGCGGGCACCGAACCGTTTTCGGCCAGCAAGCCCTGCTCGCCCTGCCGGTCATGGAACGTGTCGATCTGCAGCAAGCCGAGCTGGCGCGCGATGGCCGGTGCTTCCGCGTACAGCGGCACTTCCGGGCGGTAGATCGGTTCCGGATTGCCGCCGGCGCCCGCATGGTCGACCGCTTCGACGATCGATTCCGGCGTGCCTTCGGCGGCCGTAATCGGCGGCTCGGCGGGCGGCGTCGGCTGGCCGGGATGAACGACGGGCGATTGCGGCTTCGGCGGCACCGTGTTGCGCAGGTACCAGTTGTCGCCCGTGCCGGTCGATGCACCGCCCTTCGCGAGGAAATACGTATAGGCGCCCGCGCTGACCGTCCCGCCGGACAACGAGAACGCGCCCGCGCTCGTCGTCGCGCCGTTCGCGGCCTGCACGACCTGGATGCCGTCGCCCGTCGTCTGCGCGCCCGCGCCGCCGACGTTCGTCACCTTCAGCGTGCTCGCGCCGCTCGCCGTGCCGCCGCTGACGACGAGTTTGTCCGACGGCGCGCCATCGCCGGCAAGCGTCGTGTTGAGCGCGAGCGTCGCGTTCTGGCCGACGTAATTGCCCGCGACCGTCAGCGTGTTGCCCACGCCGCTGCCGCCGAGCTGCACGAGCCCCGCGTTGGTCAGGTTGCCGTTGATCCGGAAATTGCCGGTCGCGCCGCCGCCCAGGCTCGCCAGCGCGTTCGCGACCGACAGCGTGCCGTTGTTCGTCATGTTGCCCGTCACGCTGCCGTAGCCGCCGAGCGCGGCGCCCGCCGCCACGATCACCGGCCCGCCGCCGCCCAGCGTCGCCGACGCGCTCGTCGCGTCACCGACGATCACGGTGCCCGCATTGACGTTCGTGCCGCCCGTGTAGCCGTTCGTGCCGTTCATCGTCAGCGTGCCGCTGCCGAGCTTCGTCAGCGAGCCCGCACCCGTGACGCCCTGCGTCAGCGTCGAGTTGAAGCCCTGCGTATCGATCGTGCCATTGTTCGCCGTGACCGATACCGCCCGGCTCGAAGCGACGTTGAACGCGCTGCCGAGTTGCAGCGTGCCGCCATTGAACGCGAGCCCGCCCGACGCCGCGCCGAGCGCAGTGTCCGCGGCCACCGACAGCGTGCCCTGCGTGATCGTCGTGCCGCCCGAATAGGTGTTGCCGTCGGCCGATGAAGGCGCCATCGTCAGCGTGCCCGCACCGGTTTTCTCCACCGCGCCCGAACCGCCGATCGTGCCCGTGTACGCGCCAGCGCCGTCCTGCTGGAAGCGCACGAGCCCGTTGTCGGTGACGGACAGCGGCAGGTTCGACGCATTCGCCTGTAGCGTCGCGCCCGCGTCGACGGTCGCGACGACCGATGCCGTCGTCGTGCCGAGCGTGCCCGTGAGGTTCAGCGTGCCGCTTTGCACGAGCGCCGTCGAGAACGTACCGGTGCCGGCCCACGTCCAGTCGGTGCCGGCCATCGTCAGGCCCTGGAAATTCACGAACGCGTTCGATGCGGCGCCCGTGCCTTGCAACGTCACGGTGTTGGCGCCCGCGCCGCCGTTGGCCGTGCCGACGATCTGCGAGCCCGTCTGCAGGATCAGCGTCACGTTGCCGTTGCCGCCCTGGATCGCGGTGCCGCCACCGCCCTGGATCAGCCCCGCGTTGGTGATCGTCGTCGCGCCGTTGGTCGAGCGCACGCCGATCCCGTTGTTGCTGATGATCCTGCCGCCGGCCTGGTTCGTGATCGTCGCGGTGAACGAGCCGCCGAGCGTGTTCGACACGACCGCGTCGACGCTGCCGCCGCTCGTCGCGGTGCCCGTCGTCTGGATCGTGCCGCTGTTGACCAGCGTGTCGTTGTTGCCCTGCATGTAGACGGCCGGCGCATCGCGGCCATTCGACGTCAGCGTGCCGCTGTTGGTGATCGTGCCGTTGCCGCCGAGCAGCGACGCCGCACGCGCGTTGTTGCCGGACGTCGTCACCGTGCCCGTGTTGACGATCCGATTGCCCGACGCGCCCGGATTGCTTTGCCCCCATGCGGCCGTCATCCCGTACGCGTTGTTGCCGGTGGTCGTGATCGTGCCGTTGTTGACGAGCGTGTTGTCGTTGCCGTTCGCGGCCATCCCGTCGTTGTAGGTGCCCGACGTCGAAATCACGCCGGTCGCGCCGTTGGTGAGCGTGTTGCCGTTGTTCACGCCGAGCAGCACCGCGCCGCGGTTCGCGACGCCCGTGCCGTTGCCCGACATCGACAGGTTGCCGTTGTTGGTGATCGCGCTCGATGTGTCGACGGAGAACGGGGTCGGCGCGGACGTCAGCACGTAGCCGCCTGTCACGGTCGAATCGAGGTTGATCGTCACGTTGGTGCTGCCGCCCGTGGCCACGACCGACGGTGCGTTCGCGCCGGTACACGTGACCGTCGTTCCGCTGCCCGGCGCGGTAGCCGAGCACGCCGCATACGCACTGACCGGCACCGCGCCGCTCAGGATCGCCATTCCGCCCAAACCCAGATTCCACGCCTTTCTTTTCATTTTTCCGCTCGCATTTATTGGTGACGTTATTGCTGCAAATCGGTGCGTGGAACGGGTTATAGCACCTGTCTTGAAACAATCGCAAGATCAGAATGCGTGATACCGGCAATCACGCCGCGAATCATTTCGCATCGGGAAATAAATGGAGTGGAATTGCCGCCATGCAGCATGCGAAGCCGCAGCCGGGCGTGGGCGGCTTGGCGAGACGAGAAGTCGGTTTAATTTACCGACATTCGCTTAGCCATACTCATCGAACGTGATGCAATCCGAATCAATCGGAAAATTTGACGCGATTCGATGAATGACGGAAGGCGCGGACTATTGCGCGCCATTTGACGATGTTGCTTCGCACGATCGCGCGCCGTTCAAACACGGCCACATTGCCGGATAGCCGCGCGTCGACGAAAAATGCGCCCCACCGATACGATGCCGACCACCGCGGCCGGCATCCGGCGAACGATCAACCCGCCTGCGGCGGGACAGCCTTCGACATCGCGACCGGTTGCGCGAACGTGGCCGACGCGAGCTGCGTGCGCGCATCGCGCGCCACGCGGTTGAACGCCATACGTTGCGCGCCCTTCAGCCTCGCCGCCTTGGCCGCATGAACGAGTTCGATCGGATCGACGAGGCGGGCATGCCGGCGTACCTCGAAGTGCAGATGCGGGCCGGTCGCGGTCCCCGTGCTGCCGACCGCGCCGACACGCTGGCCGCGCATGACGCGCGCGCCGGTTCGCAGCGTCGGCTCGAACGCCGACAGATGCGCGTAGTACGACGCGTAGCCGCCGTCATGCCGAATCACCACGTATTTGCCGTAGCCGCGCGGCTCGTTGCCGATGAACGTCACGACGCCGCGCTCCGACGCATGAACGGCGCGGCCTGCCGGCGCTGCCAGATCGACGCCCGAATGCACATGGCGCACGCCGGTGACCGGATGCACGCGTGTGCCGAAGCGCGAGCTGATCCGCTTCGCGTTGACCGGCATCGCAAACCGCGCGCCGGCGAGCGGCATGCCGTCGAAGTCGTAATAGGCGCCCGGCGCGCCCGCCTTCGGCGCGAACCACACGCCCGAGACGCGCTGGCCGCGAAAACGGACGTCGAGCGCCGTCACGCGCATGCGGCCAGGCCGCCCGGCACTGTCGTCGCGTTCGAAGGCGACGCGGAAGGTATCGCCGGCCGCGGCGCGCTGCTTCGGATCGATGCGCCCGGCCAGCATGCGGGTGATCTGCGCAGCGACGCCGGCCGGCAGATCGGCGCGCGCCAGCGACGCGCGCAGGTTGCCGACGATCGCACCGGCGCGCGTGCCGCGATCCGGCTCCGCGAGCGTGAACGGCTCGGCCGACGCCAGATCGACGGTGCCCCGCTCGGCCGCCGGCTGCGCGTCCATCGCGGGCAACGCCGACGCCAGACCGTAATCGAACCGCGACGCATAGCCGCGTTCGACCGCGTCCCGCGCCGCTTCGCACAGCACGCGGTAAGCCACGCACGCGCCGAATCGAACGGCGAGATCGTCGCGATCGGCGCCCGCCGACAGGCCCGACGCATGCGCGGCGTACGCGACGTCGAGCGGCACCGCCGCCGATGCGCGCAAGCCGCCCCATGTCGTCCGGGCGGGATTGAAAAAAGGCACGTCGACAAGGTCGGGCGTTGCAGCCGTCACGGGCGCAACGGGCGCCGCGGTGTGAGTCGCCTGTGCCACCATGCCGTGCGTACCCGCCATGCAGGCCGTCACGACGGCACCGCGCAACAGCGCGCGGCTAATCGGGAAACACGGGACACCGCGCCGGGCGGATTGACCTTGTTCGCGTGCGAGACGGAAACGCAGGTTCAACCGCATGACGTCGTCACTCGCTATCGATGAAAAATCGGGAAAAGCCGGGTATCGCGGAAGAACGACCGTCACGATCCGGCAACCTGGAAGCGAGTGTATCGGCGCACGCAAAATGACCAAATAGGCCTTGTCCTATTTGGATGGACATACGCTTCGTACACGGACGAAATCGCAATTTCGCCGCGGCCCGTATTCGACCCCTTCATTCGCGCGAACCACCCGGCGCCGTGTACTGTCGAACGCTGCCGGCGGGTGAGCACAGCCACGCGCCGAACGATCTGTCTTCAACACGGAATCCCGTCATGTTTCTCGAACATCTTCATCCGGAACGCTGGACGTTCCTGTGGAATGCATTGTCCACGCTCTCCATCAAGCTGGCTGCCGGCCTGGCGCTGCTCGTCGCCGGCTGGTGGCTGTCCAAACGCGTCGGCAACTGGCTGAACCGGCTGCTCTCGAACAAGGAGCGCGTCGACGACACGCTGCGGCCGATCCTGTGCGACGTCGCCGTGTGGGGCATCCGCATCGTCGCGATCGTCGGCGCGCTGTCGCAGCTCGGCATCGAAACCGCGAGCATCGTCGCGGTGCTCGGCGCGGCCGGCCTGGCGATCGGGCTCGCGCTGCAGGGCACGATGCAGAACATCGCGGCCGGCATCATGCTTCTGCTGCTGCGGCCGTTCAAGGTCGGCGACTACATCGACGGCGGCACGGGCGTCGCGGGCACCGTCGAAGAGGTCGGGCTCTTCATGACGCGCCTCACGAAGCCGGACGGCATCTGCGAGTACGTGCCGAACAGCGCGCTGTGGGGCAGCTCGATCCGCAACTACACGCGCAACCCGACGCGCCGCCTCGATCTCGAAGTGGAAGTGTCCGTGCATGACGATATCGATCGCGCGCTCGATGCGCTGCACGCGCTGGCCGCGGCCGACCCCGACGTGCTGCAGGATCCCGCGCCGGACGTAATGGTGATGCGCTTCGACGACAGCACGGCCGTCGCGAACATGCGCGTGTGGACGCACACCGACAAGTTCTGGGCGATGCGCTGGCGCCTCGCCCGCCAGGTCCGCAAGACGCTCGCCGATGCGGATTGCGCGCTGCCGATCCGCACGCGAGAGCTGCACATCGTGCACGACGCGGAGCGCCGCGCGGACGGCGCGCGCATGCGCGTGTCGTAAGGCAGCGCACCGCCCGCGACGTTATATCCTGACGATGTCGAGCAACGCCTTCGTGCCGCTCCTTTACGTGAACTCCGACATCGCGCCGTGTTTCAGGTCGCCCTGCGGCGTGAAGCTCGTTTCCCCGTCATGCCGCGATAGACTCTGGCCGGCATCGCGACCGGCGCCGTCGCGGGTTCGCCGAGCGCGTGCCGACGAAGCGGGCCGGCGTGTCGTCGATCCAGTCGGGGCTTGTGAACAGTACTGCCGGAACGGCGGAGCGAAATGAAGTGAAGTGATGTGATGCGAGTAAACGGGTCGCGGTGCAACGCCGCGATCCGATGACGTTCGGGCCTGGTGCATGGCATACCCGTCGCACGCATTCGCCCCTGCCGATCCCCCTTCGATTTTCCCCCGTCGCGCACCGTCATTCCGGAAACCCGGACGCACAAAAAACCCCACGAAAACAAGGATATTCGGCGTCTGCGACACAGTGTCCGAGTTCGGTTATATTACGCGCCCCTTGCCACCCCGCCCCCGCAAAACACGTCGCGCGCGGCCTCTTTCAACGCAGTCTGAAGCGCCGTCCGCTCGGGCTTGCCGTCAGGGCCCCGGCGCGTGGCGCACCGTCGCGACGCAGGCGCTTGCTTGCTCGCGGGAAGCCGATCCGAAGGTGTCCTTCCGAATGGCTTCCGTGCGCAAATGCAACGGCGCACGGCGCCGATCCGGAATTCCGGATTCGCGGTCCGGATCTCCGGACCCGTGTTTCCGCGCCACGGAACCGCGCGCCGGGCGGCATGGCAAACCGATGCATTCAAGTTGAAAAAGGGATCTCTGCTGTGATCAAAACGTTACGGGTAATACTGTCGGCGCTCGCGCTGTGCGTCGCGACATCGTCCGCGCAGGCCGCCGACACGAAGAAGGTCGACGTCCTGCTGGTGGGCGGCGGCATCATGAGCTCGACGCTCGGCGTCTGGCTGCACGAACTCCAGCCGGACTGGTCGATGACGATGGTCGAGCGCCTCGACGGCGTCGCGCTGGAAAGCTCGAACGGCTGGAACAACGCCGGCACCGGCCACTCGGCGCTCGCCGAGCTGAACTACACGCCGGAAAAGGCGGACGGCAAGATCGACATCTCGAAGGCGATCGAGATCAACGAGTCGTTCCAGATCTCGCGCCAGTTCTGGGCGTGGCAGGTGAAGCAAGGCGTGCTGAAGAACCCGCGCGCGTTCATCAACTCGACGCCGCACATGAGCTTCGTGTGGGGCGACGACAACGTCCGCTTCCTGAAGAAGCGCTACGAAGCGCTGCAGGCGAGCCCGCTGTTCCGCGGGATGCAGTATTCGGAAGACTACGACCAGATCAAGCAGTGGGTGCCGCTGATGATGGAAGGCCGCGACCGCAACCAGAAGGTCGCCGCGACGTGGACGCCGATCGGCACCGACGTGAACTTCGGCGAGATCACGCGCCAGTTCGTCGGCTACCTGAAGACGCAGCCGAACTTCACGCTGTCGCTGTCGAGCGAAGTGCGCGAGATCTCGCGCAACGCCGACGGCACGTGGCACGTGTCGTGGGTCAAGCTGCACTCGGATGAGCCGCCGCAATCGGTCGACGCGAAGTTCGTGTTCATCGGCGCGGGCGGCGGCGCGCTGCACCTGCTGCAGGCGTCGGGCATCCCCGAAGCGAAGGACTACGGCGCATTCCCGGTCGGCGGCTCGTTCCTCGTGACCGACAACCCCGAGGTCGTGAAGCAGCACCTCGCGAAGGCCTACGGCAAGGCGTCGGTCGGCTCGCCGCCGATGTCGGTGCCGCACCTCGACACGCGGATCATCGACGGCAAGAAGATCATCCTGTTCGGGCCGTTCGCGACGTTCTCGACCAAGTTCCTGAAGAACGGCTCGTACTTCGACCTCGCGAAGAGCACCAACCTGCACAACGTCGCGCCGATGATGCGCGTGGGCGTCGACGAATTCCCGCTGGTGCAGTACCTCGCCGGCCAGCTAATGCTGTCCGACGACGACCGCTTCAACGCGCTGAAGGAGTACTTCCCGAACGCGAAGAAGGAAGACTGGCGCCTGTGGCAGGCCGGCCAGCGCGTGCAGATCATCAAGCGCGACCCGGTCAAGGGCGGCGTGCTGAAGCTCGGCACCGAAATCGTCGCGTCGCAGGACGGCAGCATCGCGGGCCTGCTCGGTGCGTCGCCGGGTGCATCGACCGCCGCGCCGATCATGCTGAACCTGCTGAAGAAAGTGTTCAAGGACAAGGTCGCGACGCCCGAGTGGCAGCAGAAGATCCGCCAGATCGTGCCGAGCTACGGCACGAAGCTGAACGACAGCCCGGCGAAGGTCGTCGAGGAATGGACCTACACGAGCGACGTGCTGCAGCTGTCGCCGCCGCCGAAGATCGACCTCGGCGCGCCGTCGCAGGCGACCGGCACCGCGCCGGCCCGCCCGGCGAAGGCGTCGGCCGACATGGCGCTGTAACGCGCGCGACGCCGCGCACGACCCGCGCACGACCCGCGCAGAACCTGCGCGGCACCCGCGGCACGCATTACGCCGCCCGACACGGCCGCCCTCTCCGGGGCGGCCGTTTTTCCTGGCGCGCGCCGGGCGCAGGCGCCGGCTTCCGCTAGAATTGCGGCACGCGCGACCCCGTCGCCGCCCGATCCATCACCCGCATCGACACAACCCGAGCGACCGCCGGTGCGGCCCGCGCCCGAGCCGCGCGGGCGCCGCCCGCCGTGGCCGCGCCCGGCCGGGCGCGCCATCAACCGAATTCAGCTGGAGAAAGACCGTGTTTACCTGCCGAAACCAGAGCTGCGGCACGCAGTGGGAGCAGTCCGATGTCGTCATCAAGGACGAAGGCCAGGGGCTGCTGTTCCGCTGCCCGCTGTGCGGCGCCCGCAACTATCTCGAACGCTTCGAGGACGACGAAGGCAACGTCGTCTACGAGCAGATGGAAGGCCGCCCCTACCTCGGAGACCTGTCTTGACCCAACCGACCGCCACGCCGTTCAGCGCGCTGCCGCTGACGCCCGCCACGCTCGCGAATCTCGCGCAGCTCGGCTATGTCGACATGACGCCGATCCAGGCCGCGAGCCTGCCGATCGCGCTGGCCGGCCAGGACCTGATCGCGCAGGCGAAGACGGGCAGCGGCAAGACCGCCGCGTTCTCGCTCGCGCTGCTCGCGCGTCTCGACGCGCGCCGCTTCGACGTGCAGGCGATGATCCTGTGCCCGACCCGCGAGCTCGCCGACCAGGTCGCGCAGGAAGTGCGCCGCCTCGCGCGCGCCGAGGAGAACGTGAAGGTGCTGACGCTGTGCGGCGGCACGCCGATGCGTCCGCAGGCGCAGAGCCTCGAGCACGGCGCGCATATCGTCGTCGGCACGCCGGGCCGCATCATGGATCACCTCGATCGCGGCAACCTGAAGCTCGATGCGCTGAACACGCTGGTGCTCGACGAAGCCGACCGGATGCTCGACATGGGCTTCTTCGACGACATCGCGAAGGTCGCGCGCATGTGCCCGACGACGCGCCAGACGCTGCTGTTCTCCGCGACCTATCCGGACGGCATCGCGAAGCTGAGCCAGCAGTTCCTGCGCAATCCGAAGGAAATCAAGCTCGCGGAACGCCACGACGACAGCAAGATCCGCCAGCGCTTCTATGAAGTGACCGAGGACGAGCGGCTGCATGCGGTCGGCCAGCTGCTGAATCACTACCGGCCGGTGAGCACGATCGCGTTCTGCAACACCAAGCAGCAGTGCCGCGACCTGCTCGACGTGCTGCACGCGCAGGGCTTCCACGCGCTCGCGCTGCACGGCGAGCTCGACCAGCGCGAGCGCGACCAGGTGCTGATCCAGTTCGCGAACCGCAGCTGCTCGGTGCTGGTCGCGACCGACGTCGCCGCGCGTGGGCTCGACATCGCGCAGCTCGAAGCGGTGATCAACGTCGACGTGACGCCCGACCCCGAAGTGCACGTGCACCGGATCGGCCGCACGGGTCGCGCGGATCAGGACGGCTGGGCGCTGAGCCTCGCGAGCATGGACGAGATGGGCCGCGTCGGCGCGATCGAACAGGCGCAGAAGCGCGAGGTCGAATGGCATCCGCTCGCCGAACTGAAGCCGGCGGACGACAGCGTGCTGCTGCCGCCGATGGAAACGCTGCAGATCCTCGGCGGGCGCAAGGACAAGATCCGTCCGGGCGACGTGCTCGGCGCGCTGACCGGCGACGCCGGGTTCGACGGCAAGCAGATCGGCAAGATCAACGTGACCGAGTTCTCGACCTATGTCGCGATCGAGCGCGGCGTCGCGCGCGACGCACTGCGCAAGCTCAATGCGGGGAAGATCAAGGGCAAGCGGGTCAAGGTCCGGCTGATGGACGACGAGTAAGCGGGCCGCGGCGCGGGCGGTCGCAGTACCGCCGCGCGCCGCCCCGTACGTCACCCGAGTTCGGGATAGCCGTGCGCGGCGGCTTCCCGCTCGAACCGCGCAATCGTGTCGTAGTCGGCCGGCGACAGCCGGTCGAATCCCCTCAGCCGCAGCACGCGCGCCCGCTCCGCATCGGCGGCCACCGCGCGATCGAGCGCATCCCGCAACGCGCCGACCTGCGTATCCGCCAGCGCCCGCGACGCGACGAACGGCAATCCCGGCGCGGGTGCGGTCGTGCCGATCACGCGAACATCCTCCAGCAGCCCGGGCAGCGCGTCGCGCACATACGCGAACGTCACGCAGTCGATCGCCGCGCAATCGGCTTCTCCCGACGCCAGCGCTCGCAGCACGTTCAGGTGCGAACCGAACGGCGTGACCGAGCCGAAGAACCGCCCGTCGTGCGCATGCGGCGCGACCGCGTGCCGGAATGCATTCATCCCGCTGTGCGAATCCTCGCCGTTGAAGGCCGCCCGCAACCCGCGGCATGCGGCGAGCGTCGTCGCACCGCCCGCATGCACGCGCGCCGACACGACCAGCACGCTGCGGTAGCGCGCACCGTCGCAGCCGTCCGCATCGAAAACGGGGGTCGCAATCAATCGCACGACGTCGCGCAAGCCGAGCATCCGGTACGGGTAGCCGCAGGTCTGCGACAGCAGAAGATCGTCGCGCCGCCACAGTGCCTGCAGGTCGTCGGGCACGTCGGGCAGCGCGACGCCGGCCGGCCCGCCCGCGTTCGCGAACGCATCGAGCGCGTCGCGCAGCAGCGCGCGCCACAGCGCTGCGTGGCGCGGCGTCACGTTGTACATCGGCAGGACTGCAATCCAGGCGTTCATGCGGGCATTCTACGCATCGGCAGCGGTCAGGAAGCTTATGGGCCGCGACACGATAAGCAAATGCGAATCGATTGGTTGGCGTGGGCGTGCCGCCCCGGTACCGTTCGAAGGCCTGCCGGCGCCGCCACCGTGCGATGCCGGGCCAGCCGACCGTGATCCGCGAGACACCAGCGCACCCGGGGCGAGCGCACCGGTTCCATCGCTCGTTCCCCGCACTGCCCGATCCATCCGCCTCAACGCCATGGCCGAATACTTCGACGTCGACCACGCGCGCGCGATCGCCGCGCTCCACGCCCGTTTCACCGCCCGCACCGAGTGGCCGACCTGGCTGCTCGTCGTCGTGATCTACGGCGGCTGGCTCGCCGTGCTACTGCTCGTGCGCGACGGGCACCTGTCGCGCGCCGCCGCGACGCCGCCGCTGATCCTGCTCGGCGCGTGGCACCTGTCGCTGCAGCACGAACTGCTGCACGGCCATCCGACGCGTTCCGCCCTGGTGAACAAGCTGCTCGGCTATCCGCCGCTGACGGTCTGGTATCCGTACACGCTGTATCGCGACACGCATCTCGAGCATCATCGCGACGAGGACCTGACCGTGCCAGGCGTCGATCCCGAAACGAACTACGTGACGCGTGAACGCTGGGCGCGGCTGCCGCGCTGGCGCCGGGCGCTGACGGTCGCGCGCAAGACTTTCCTCGGACGCCTCGTCGTCGGGCCGCCGCTCGCCATCGCCACGACGCTGCGCGATGCGTTCGCCGCGTTCCGGCGCGGCGACTTCCGTTATCTGCCGATGTGGTTGGCTCACGTCGCCTGCGTGGCCGCGCTGCTCGCGTGGCTGCACTGGGCGATCGGCGTGCCGTGGTGGTACTACCTGCTGGCCGTCACGTGGCCCGCGCTGTCGCTCGCGATGATCCGCTCGCTGTACGAGCATCGCGCCGCGCCGCATCCGAAGGCGCGCATCACGATCAACGAAGCCGGCTTCGCGATGCGGCTGCTGTACCTGAACAACAACTATCATCTCGTCCATCACGACCTGCCGAAGCTGCCGTGGTACGACCTGCCGCGTGCGTACCGGATGCGGCGCGACGCGTATGCGGAGAAATGCGGCGGCTTCGTGATCCGCGGCGGGTATCGCGCGCTGCTCGCGCGCCATGCGTGGACGCCGACCGATTCGCCCGTGCATCCGTTCGACGAGGGCACGGCTTCGCTGTCGACGGGCAGCGGGATCAAGGTGGCGGTGGTCGACAGGGTGCTGCAGATCAGTACGTGATGTCGGCCCGCGCGTTTCGGCACCCATCCTTACGAAAAGCCGACAGCGCGGTTCGCCGCCCGTGAATTGCCAATTGCGTCGGCAATGCCCAGAATGGCCGCTCATCCGGCGCTTCCGACGACCATTCGCCCGGCTCCGCCGCACAGCCGCGCGCCGCATTTCCCCGACGACGATGCAACCGAACCCCCCACCCGGCGCGATCCGCGCGATCGGCAACGACTGGTCCGTTTCCGCGATCACCGCGGGTTTTCTCGCGGTCCTGATTTCATACGCGGGCCCGCTCGCGATCTTCTTCCAGGCGTCGCAGGCCGCGCATGCGTCCAACGACATGGTGTCGTCATGGGTCTGGGCGATCTCGATCGGCGCCGGTGCATCGGGCCTGTTCGCGAGCTGGAAGCTGAAGGTGCCGGTCGTCACCGCATGGTCGGCGCCCGGCACCGCGCTGCTCGTCGGCCTTTTTCCGCAACTGACGCTCAACCAGGCCGTCGGCGCGTACATCACGGCCGCGCTGATCATCCTCGTCATCGGCATCACCGGCTATTTCGACCGGCTCGTGCGCCACATCCCGCGCGGCATCGCCTGCGGCATGATGGCCGGCATCCTGCTGCCGTTCGGCATGCATGCGTTCTCCGCGGCGACCGCGCAGCCGCTGCTCGGTTTCGGGATGATCGCGGCCTACGTGATCTTCAGGCGCCTGCTGCCGCGCTACAGCATCGTGCTCGTGCTGCTCGCCGGCGCCGCACTCGCGACGCTGCTCGGGATGACGCATCTCGGCAACGTGTCGCCGAGCCTCGCGCGGCCGATCTTCATCGCCCCCGAATGGACGCTCGGCACGACGCTCAGCCTCGCGCTGCCGCTCGTCGTCGTCAGCCTCACGGGCCAGTTCCTGCCGGGAATGACGATCCTTCGTGTTTCGGGCTATCACACCAGCGCACGGCCGATCATCACGGCGACCAGCGTGATGTCGCTGGTCGTCGCATGCTTTGGCGGAATCACGATCGTGCTCGCGGCGATCACCGCGGCGCTGTGCACCGGCAAGGACGCGCACGAAGATCCGGACCGGCGCTATATCGCGGGCATCGCGAACGGCGTGATCTATCTGATCGGCGGACTCTTCGCGGGGACGATCGTCACGCTGTTCTTCGCGCTGCCGAAGGCGTTCGTCGCGATTCTGGCCGGGCTCGCGTTGATCGGCGCGATCAGCGCGAACGTGCACGGGATTTTCGAGGACGACGATCATCGCGAGGCGTCGGTGATCACCTTCCTCGCAACCGCGTCGGGGATGACGTGGCTCGGGCTCGGGTCCGCGTTCTGGGGGATCGTGATCGGGTCGGCGGCGTATGTGGTGTTGAACAGGGTGCGGCAGCCTGCATGATGCGCCCCCTGCGCGGCCACTTCCCTTACCGCGCCGGCTGGCGCACCAGTTGCGCGAACGCATCGGCCAGCGTCGTCGTACCGTAGGCCCGCTCGGACACATCGGCCTCGACATCGATCCGCCCCGCGTTATGCACGTCGTACAGATCGACGATCAGCTGTGCATGGCGTTCGCTGAGCCCGGCGCGCAGCAGCGTCGCGCTCCACGTGTCGCGCGGCAGTTCGTGCGCGACGATCGCGCGGCCCGCCGCCGCGCCCAACGTATCCGCGATCGCGGCCACGCTCACGCGCCGCGGCCCTTCGACGCTGACGATGCGCGGCCCGCGTCCGCCCTCCGGCGCATCGCGCAGCAGCCGCGCCGCAACGACGCCGACATCGGGCGCCCAGACCGTCGGAAACACCTTGCCGACCGGATGGTGGAAGCTCGGCAGCACGCCGGTGCCGAGCGCGACCGGCAGCACGCGCGCCCAGTTCTGCAGATGCTCGGCCGAGCGCAGCAGCGTCAACTGCGTGGGGATCGTCTTCAACCGTTCCTCGAAGTCATGGAACAGGCGCGTGATACCCGTATTGCCTTCGAGCTCCGCGCCATAGTCCGACAACGCGAGCAGCGCGGGCGGCGGGTTCGCGGCGAGCGCGGCGGCCGCCACATCGATCGTCCGCGTCATCGTCGCGGCCGGATCGGCGTCGGCCGTCGGCACCGGGCACAGTATCTGCACGGCCCGCGCGCCGTCGATCGCCGCGGCGATCGCGTGCGCGTCGGTCAGGTCCGCGATCGCGACATCGCAGCCGAGCTGCGCGAAACGTTCACGATGACTTGCGTCGCGCAGCACCGCGCGCACGGAATGGCCTGCGTGGCGCAAGGTCGTCACGGTCGACAGGCCGACGTTGCCGGATGCTCCGAAGATCACGAACACGGTTCGCTCCTGGGGGGATGAAGGTGACGTGATTGTCGGGCCGCTCGGCGCGGACGGCGAGCAGGAAGAGATGAACAGCGCAGGAAACGATGATGGATCGGGTTGCGGCTGCAATGCGAGTCGTTCGCGGCTTCCCTTGTCGCTTCGAATCGTACGGTCTGCCCCCGGACGGGGGCGCACGCGGCAATCGTCCAACAGCCTGTTGGACGGTCACTCCGGGATCCGATGCGGCAACTCATACCCGGTGCGAAGTCATCGCTCCGTCATGCCGGGCGCCCCCTTCTCCCCGTCATAAGCCAGCCGCAACCCACCGCGCATACCCGACCGCGCAATCTCCGTCGGCGTCGCACCGAGCACGCGGTTCATCCAGTTCGCCATGTGGCTCTGATGCGCAAAGCCCGCCTCCAGCGCGATCTGACTGATGCTGAGCCGGCCTTCGAGCAGCAGCGCCTTCGCGCGCTCCACCCGGCGCCGCACGACGTACTGGTGCACGGGCATCCCCAGCGTTTCACGGAACAGCACCTTGAAATGCGGCACGCTGATCGACACCAGCGCCGCGAGCTCGGCCAGCGTCATGCGCCGGTCGAGATTCGCCTCGACATAGTCGATCACGCGCGCCGCCGCCTTCGGCGCCAGCGTGCGCCGACGTTCGCGAAACGCCGGCTGGCCGTCGACCAGCCGCGCGACGAGCGCTGTGCACAGGCTTTCCGCGTACAGCGGATCCGATGCGTCTTCCGCTTCGAGTTCGGCGGCCATCGCCCACGCGATGTGCTGCAGCCGAGGGTCGCGCACCTGCAGCCGCCGGCGAATCTGCGCGTGCGACGGCTTCAGTTCGAGCTGTTCGACCGTGCGCCGCACGAACGTATCGCCGAGCGCGATGTGCAGGATCCGGCAGTCGGCGCTGTCGGTCCACTGGCCGGGCAAGCCGGCCGGAATCACGTCGACGTCGCCGTGCGCCTGGATGCGCGACACGCGCTCGCCGTCGCACACGCAGTCGGCGCGCACCGGCGCGCCGATATGCACGCCGATCCGGTGATGCTCGGCCGCCGGAATCCGGTACGTGCCGGCACGGATTTGCAGCAGCGACGCGCCGAAGCCGCGCCAGCCCCGCCCGCGGCTGGAGCGCAGGCTGACCGGAACGCCGTTGTCCGCCGGCGCGGCAAGAATCGGATCGCTCATTGAGGGTCTCCACCAGATCGGGTGCCGAACGCACATTGTGACGCGTTTCGGGCCGGCGCGCCGGCCCTGCGTGGCCGCCGTCGAGTCGAGCATAAAAAAGATCATCCGTTTCTGCTCGGGACGATCCTTGCGTGCGCGCCGGCTGGCGCCGCGAAGCCTACGATGGCCTCATCCGACACCTACGGAGCCCCGTCATGCCCCATGACTGCCCGCTACGCGCGGCGTTCATCGCGCCCTTGCCTTCCACCGCTCGCGCTTCATCCGCCCCCGGCTCCCGCCACCGCCGCACCGCCATCGCCGCGTGGTGCCTGCGCGTGGTCGGCTGGTACGGGCTCGAACGGCTGCTCGCGTCGATTCCCGACAGCAACGACGACTTCGCGCTCGTCTGACCGGCCGGTCGACACCCCGCCTACTTGCGCCGCCGCTCGTGCGGCGCGGCCGACGCCCCGTCGATCACCGGCGCGCCCTGCTTGATCAGGAAGTCGCGGAACAGCCCCGTCACCTGCGAGATCCGCCGGTCGGCGAGCGTCACCACATACCATTCGCGCTCGATCGGGTTGCCGGGAAACGGCAGTTGCCCGAGCAGCCCCGTGCGCAATTCGAGCGCGCACGCATGCAACGACAGGAACGCGACGCCGAGCCCCGCTTCGGCCATCTGCTTGATCGCCTCGTTGCTCGACAGTTCGGAGCCCACATGAAAGCGGTAGCCCGCGTTCTTGAACAGGCTCTCGACGGTCGAGCGCGTGCCCGCGCCGCGTTCGCGCACGAGCAGGTGCGCGGATTCGAGATCCTTCAGCGCGACGCGCTTGCGCTGCATCAGCGGATGACCGGGCGCCGCGACGAACACCATCGGATGCTTCGCGAATTCGACCGCGTGCGTACGCAGCTCCTTCGGCGCGCTGCCCATCACCGCGAGATCGATTTCATGCGTCGCGAGCATGCGGATGATGTCGTCGCGGTTGCCGACCTTGAAATACGTCTTCACGTGCGGGCGCGTCGCGGTGAATTTGACGAGCAGCGGCGGGATCAGGTATTCGGCCGTCGTGATCGCGCCGATCCGCAGCGTGCCGCCGAGATCGCCCGTCAGCGCGGCCACTTCGTCGCCGGCCTCGCTCCACAGATGCAGGATCTCGCGCGCGTAGCGCGCCACGATCTCGCCGGCCGCGGTCAATTGCACGCCGCGCCCGACCCGCTGCAGCAACGCGGCGCCCACGGCCTCCTCGAGCAGGCGAACCTGCAGCGACACGGCCGGCTGCGTCAGGTTCAGCTCCTCGGCCGCGCGCGACACGCTGCCGAGCCGCGCGATCATGTCCAGCGCCTTCAACTGCCGGAACGTCGCGGTCTTTCCTATAAGTGAATACATATGAGTCGCTTATAAACATTAAATTGTTCGACTGGGTACGAAACTATATCGTCGGCTCTTGAGCAATGTCATGCGAATCGTCATTCAGCGGGAGCCCACCATGGACAACACCACGCCCAACCTTGCAACGGACCGCGCACCGCGCCTGCCGCGCATCGTGATCGTCGGCGGCGGCGCCGGCGGCCTGCAGCTCGCCACGCGTCTCGGCGATACGGTCGGACGCCGCGGGCAAGCCGAAGTCGTGCTCGTCGACCGCTATCCGACGCACTTCTGGAAGCCGCTGTTGCATGAAGCCGCGTCGGGCCATCGCGATCCGGCTTCCCACACGATCGAATACGCGGCGCAGGCGAAGCGCCACGGCTTTCGCTTCGTGCAGGGCGCGCTGCAGCGGGTCGACCGCGCGGCACGCACGGCGACGATCGCAGCCGTGCAGGATGCGGACGGCACGGAGGTCCTGCCGCAGCGGACGCTCGACTATGACGATCTCGTGCTGGCGGTCGGCAGCGTGACGAACTTCTTCAACGTGCCGGGCGCCGAGCGTCATGCGCTGCCGCTCGAAAACCTCGACCAGGCCGAGGATTTCCGCCGCAAGTTCCTCGCTGCGTGCACGAAGGCGAACCATCTGGCCGAGCAGCAGCCCGCGCGGCGCGCGGCGCCGATCTCCATCAACGTGATCGGCGCGGGCGCGACCGGCGTCGAGCTGGCCGCCGCGCTGCGGCACGCGATCCAGCAACTGACGACGTACCGCTTCAAGGCGCTGGTGTCCGCGCGCGACGTGCACATCCGGCTGATCGAAGGCGGCCCGCGCATCCTGCCGGCGCTCGACGAACGGTTGTCCGGCAAGATGCACGCGCAGCTTCGCGCGCTGAACGTCGACGTGCTGACCGATACGCGCGTGGCGGAAGTCGGCGCGGATGCCGTGACGACCGCGACCGGCGAACGCCTCGCGAGCGACATCACGATCTGGGCGGCCGGGGTCGCCGGGCCCGCGATGCTGCGGGACATCGGCGACATCGCGCTCAACCGGTCGAACCAGGTGATCGTGACCGACACGCTGCAGACGCCCGACGATCCGCACGTGTACGCGTTCGGCGACTGCGCCGCGTGCCCGTCGACCGGTGCGGGCGGGTTCCTGCCGCCGCGCGCGCAGGTCGCGCACCAGCAGGCCGTGTATCTGGTCAATGCATTCGCGCGCCGCGTCGCCGGCAAGCCGGTAGCCGGCTTCACGTTCCGCGATGCGGGCACCGTCGTGTCGCTCGGGCACGCGGGCGCCGTGTACCAGGCGGGCATCGGCGTGCGCTCGCGCTCGCTGATCGTCGACGGGCTGGCGGCGATCGGGCTGTACAAGTTCCTGTATCGCAAGCACCTGTTCAACGTGGTGGGCATGAAGCGCGCGCTGTTCCAGTCGCTGAGCCACTGGCTGCAAAGCCGTCACCAGCCGTCGATCAAGTTGCACTGAGCAACGACTCACACACGGCATCGCAACACGGCATATCGCGTGGCCATCGCCCGATATGCCGTATTTCCCTATGCATATGCGTGATTCGTCCGCAATGCGCGCCACACTGGTGCATCACGTTGAAGGCCGCCGATACGACGCCATTCCGGCGGGACATGCCGCGCGACACGCATCCCGCGCCCGCTGTGGCTGGCCGCCCCATTCATTAGTCGGATCGTATGAGTCGGCTAAAAATATTAATTGGTCGCGTTTTCCGGATCGACGCTAAGGTGTGAGGCATTCCCGTCGGCGAACGGATCATCACGTTTCTGAAAAGGAATCACCGTGGTCATCGAAGCCATCGTCACCCGTCTCGACGCAGCATTCGCGCAGATCGAAGCAACACCGGATTCGCGCGAATCGCGCAACCAGCGCGACGCGATCATCCAGTGGCTCGACCGGGCATCGGAAGAAGGCTATCGACTCGGTCTCGTCACGACGCTGCCGGCCGCGCGGCTCAGCGACATGTTCGAAGGCCAGTTCGGCCGCGCGAACCTCGACCGCTTCTCGGTCGTCGTCACGGACGCCAATCGACAGGAGTCCGGATCGAATCAGCATCCGTTCGATGTCGCGCTGCAAGCGCTCGGCGTGCCGCCGGAGCGCGCGGTCGGGATCGCGAGCAGCGAGCGGGAACGCCGCGAGGCCGAGCATTTCGGGCTGTCGCGCTGCGTGAGCATCACCGATACGGTGCGCTCGATCGCATCGGCCGAGCTGCACTGAACGCCGGCACACGAGCCGGCCGCGGCCGGCCGTCATCGTCGCTCCGGCGGCAATCGGGCGCGTGCCCACCCGCATCCTGACATTCTGCTGTCAAAGTCGCTTGCGACACTTCGGGGTTCGATCACATCCCCGGAAACGGACGACGCGCATGCGCATCGTCCGATCCGTTGCCCGCCACGATGACACGCCCGACCCGCACCGCCGCCGCCCTCACGATTGCCTGCCTGTTGCTCGCCGCTTGCGGCGGGAATGACTCGACAGCGCCTGCCACGTCGGCCGACAACAACGGCACGGCGCCGGCCCCGCAGCCGCAGCCGCAGCCCACGCCGGCCCCGGCACCCGCGACCTACTACCAGACGAAGACGCCGTACCGTCCGCAACAGGACGCCGCGACGTACGAAGCGCCGCCGGCCGGCTACGCGCCCGTCTATACCGAACTCGTCGCCCGTCACGGCTCGCGCGGGCTGTCGGGCTTCAAGTACGACGGCGCGATCTACGCGATGCTGCTCAAGGCCGAGGCCGACGGCGCGCTGACCGCGCTCGGCGCGCAGCTCAAGGCCGACACATACGCGATGATGAAGGCCAATGCGCTGCTCGGCTACGGCGTGCAGGGCATCTCGACACCCGGGTACGGCAACCTCACGCAAGCCGGCATCCGCGAACATCAGCAACTCGCCGCGCGTCTCGCGCAGCGGCTGCCCGCGCTGTTCGCCGCCGGCAACCGGCAGGTGGTGGTGGTCAACTCGGGCCAGGATCGCGCGGTCGACAGTTCGACGTATTTCTCGGCGGCGCTCGTTGCCGCGCAGCCGGCACTGGCGTCGGCCATCACGCTGCCGGCCGCGCCGTCCGGCTATCCGGCGAGCGCGCCGGTCGCGCAGCCGGCCGGCACCAATCGTTTCCTGCTGTATTTCCACGCGTTGAAACCGGCCACCGATCTCGTGACCGACGCGAGCGATCCGTACTACGCGACCTATCAGGCGAGCCAAGCGTACCAGGCCTATGCAAACGACGCGACGGTGGCCGCGAAGCTGAAGGCGATCAAGGCCGCGCCGCAAGCGGCCGACGTCGCGCAAACGGTGCTGTCCGCGCTCGTGTCGCCCGCCTTCATCGCGAAGCTCGGCGCCGACGGCTACACGTTCGCGAATACCGGCACCTATGCGTTCACGTCGACCGACGGCAAGTTCACCAACACGCTGAAGGGCGACGGCAAGACGAAGATCGCGACGGCCGTCGACGCAGTGAACGTGCTGTACAACCTGCTGCAGGTTGCGCCTGCGATGACCGCTGAAACCGGCGGCGTCACGATGGAGAAGTACATCGGTGCCGAGCAGGCGCAGTATCTCGCGTACCTGCAGGATGCCGAGGACTACTACCAGAAGGGCCCCGGCATCCAGGAAGCAAACCCCGTAACGTACCGGATGGCGAAGGGGCTGCAGGACGATTTCTTCGCCGAGGTCGACGCGATCGCGCGCGGCGACCTGACGCACGCCGCGAAGCTGCGCTTCACGCATGCGGAGGTCGTGATTCCGTTCGCGTCGATCATGAACCTGAAGAACGTGTTCGTGCCGACGCCTCAGTCGCAGACGTACACGTATGCGAACAACCCGTGGCGCGGCGATCAGGTATCGCCGATGGCCGCGAACATGCAGTGGGACGTCTATCGCAACGGGTCGCGGCTCATCGTGAAGATGCTGTACAACGAGCGCGAGACGGATTTCCAGGCCGCGTGCGACGGCGCGAAGATCGCGCCGGGCAGCCACTTCTACGACTACGCGGCGCTGAAGCAGTGTTACGGCTATCAGTGACGTGATGCGCGGGGCCTTCTGGCCGGAACCGCACGTTGAAACCCGGACGGCGCGGACCGTCCGGACTTCGCTACACACGCCGCGTCCCGCTAGACCTTGCGCACGCCGTTCTGAAGCAGCGCCTGGCGCAGGAATGCCAGTTGTCCATCGTCCAGCACGCGCTTCGGTACCACGCGGAACATCACCGATGACTGATAAAGCAGGATCATCTGACGATCCTCGCTCCAGTGAATGAGATCCGCATAGCGAATTTCGTCGCGCGAAGTCGGCGTTTCGACAACGAAGCGGTCGCCTTCGAAAATGACCGTGTAACGCTGATGAAGCGCCCTTTGCTGGTCGTAAATCTTGCGGCCTGCGCGCGGCATGATCAGGTGATTCAGAACGGGCACGCCGATCGCCACGACAGCCGCGATTCCCGCGGCCATCCAGACATGGCGCCATTCCGGAAAATGTCCGCTTGCTACCCGGACACCGCCGACCAGCAGCACGACGTACACGATCGCAAGAGTCGCAAACGACTTGAGCAGGGCTTTCCCGTTGTACCTGCGCCAAAGATTCAGGCGGTATGCGTGGACGAGATCATCCGGGGTTATTTGAAAAACGACTTCGGTATCGCTCGTGGGCATGGGCGGGCTCGGAATGTTGTCTGGTTCCTGGATTTGCTGTGGATGCGTCACCGCGGGCTGCGCGATCCAGACGGCCGGCAGTGCACGCGCACGATGACGTGCAAACGAAGCCGCGCGATATCGCCTGCCGGTCGATGCACGGCGACAATATACCTGCGTGAATGACGTCCACGCGGGGCGCAGCCGGCGGCCGGCGCGGGCGGCTGAGCGATCCTGTCGGGGCGAACTCGCATCGGCTCGCACGGTCGAACGAGCATCGTCGGAGAATCCCCATGAAACGCGTCGCCCTCGCCGCTGCCCTGACCCTGTTTGCCGCCATCAGCCTGTCGGCCATCGCCGGTACGCCCTCCGGAGCCGTCGCGCCGGCTTCGGCTCACGCATACGCGAAGAATTGCGTACCGTCGCGGGATGCCGCACAAGGCGCCCGTTCTCTCTCCAGCGCGCCGCCGATCCGCGTCTGCGTCGGCGATTCCGACACGCAGCTGAACCTGCCGTGGTTCCTGACCGACGTTCTCACCGCCGTGGACACGCATCAGTCACCGAGCGGCCTGCTCCACAAGATGCGCGACGATTTCTGAATCCCGGCCGGCCCCGCCTCGTTCATGGCTCGTCGGGCCGCTCCAGCACCTCGATGAACGTGCCGACGATGCCGCGCCACATCGCTGGGTCGGCGATGCGCGCCAGCAACCGCCGCAATTCGCGTCGTTCGTCGTTCGACAGCACGCCGTGCGCGCCGCGGATGCTGTCGTAGCTCGGCGTACCGCGCGACGCGAGTGCGCGATCGAGCGAATAGTCGCGGGTCTCTCCGTCCACCGAAATCCGGATCCACAGCGAACCGCCGTCCGCCACGGCGGCGCCATCGGTCACGACGACCGTGGGTGCGGCATTTTCTTCCATCACAACGCTCCGGTTTGACGCGCGGGCAGCAGGTTGCCGGCCACGGCGCCACGTTGAAATGTTTCTTTTTGAGACACAATCACAAAACCGCGCCGATTTTTAGACAATAACATTTCGTAATGGCGCGCCGCCCCTTATACTGGCCGCGCACCATCCTCGTGCCAAGAGACGGTGTCTTTGGTCCCGGCCGCACACACTGTGCGGCCGGGGCTTTTTTCGGTACGCTGCGTCGATATACATGCTTGATGCGCGCATGTTATTGAGGAATGCTGCCAGATGAATGGCCGATCGCGACAGGCTCACCCGATGCCGTCGCGGCGGCCGAGTCGATCGGCGTCCCGAAACCGGCGCGCGAGCCGCATGACCGGCATCAGGCATGCGGCATGCGCGCCGTTCGCGCATCGACCAGTTCGACTTGCCACGCCATGCGTACAACATCAAAGGCAATCGCACGACTGTGGGCGCTCACGCCCGGCTCGAAGCCCCTTTTCCAGCGCAGCGGCGCGTGGCCGCGCGGCGTCTTTTTCGCCGCCGTGATCATCTGCGTGCTCGTGCCCGTGCTTGCGATCATGCTGGCCGACCGCTATGCGCGCGATGCCGTCACCGCGCACGAGCGTGTCGTGGCAAACGACATCGTGGCTTCCGTGGATCGCATTCTGGACGGCGTGCGCCTCCGACACGCGGACGAGTTGACCGCGCTCGTCGGACGGCCGTGCGCGACGGTGTTCCGGTCACTTGCCGAAGTAAGCACTCGCCTGCGCTATCTGCGTGCCGTCGCACTGGTGAGCGACGGTCGCGTCACATGCTCGTCGGCGCTCGGCTCGATCGACGTGCCGCTCGCCGCGTACGCGCGCGAACCCGAACCGGGATCGACGATCGTCACGCTGCTGCGTCAGACGCCGTTCCAGCATGGCGTTCCGGTGCTGTCCGTGTTCCGCGCCACCGCGCATGGCGCGGGCGTCCTGTACCTGATCGAAGGCGACTACGTGGCCGATGCGCTCGCGCACGGCGCCGGCAACGAAGCGGAAACGGCCACGCTGTCGATCGCGGGCTCGGGGCGTCTCGATCAGCACGGTGCGTTCGCGCCGGAAACGGATGCAGGCCCCGCGGGCGGCAGCACGATGGCCTCGCGGCGCTGGCCGTTCACGGTGTCGGTCGTCGCATCGGCGCGCTACGCGTCACAGGTCCAGCGCCACTACCGGCTGATCTGCGCGACGATCGTGCTGCTGGCCGACAGCCTCGTGATGGCCGCCTACCTGCTCGCGATGGCGCCGCGGCGGCTGCTGCTGAAAGCCGTGCGCCACGCGCTCAGGCGCAACGAGTTCCATGTGGTGTACCAGCCGATCGTCGACGTGCAGACGCGCAGGACGGTCGGCGTCGAGGCGCTGTTGCGTTGGCAGCATCCGAAGTGGGGGGCCATCAGCCCGGCCGCGTTCATCCCGCAGGTGGAATCGAGCCCCATGTTGCCGAAGATCACCGAATTCGTGCTGCGCACGGCCGTATCCGAACTGACCGCGCTGGCGCCGTCCGCGCCGCTGCGCATCGCGGTAAACGTCGCGCCGCAGGATCTCGAGCGCGCGCGGTTCGTGGCCGTCGTCGAGGACGCGATTCGCGCGCTGCCGCCCGGCTTCACGCTGGTGCTCGAAGTCACCGAGCGCATCCTGCTCGAGAAGAACGCGCGCACCACCGAGATCTTCCAGGCGCTGCGGTCGAAAGGCGCGAAGTTCGCGATCGACGATTTCGGCACGCATCACAGCAATCTCGACATGCTGTCGCGCTTTCCGTTCGACTACGTGAAGATCGATCGACAGTTCGTGTCGCAACTGGACGGCGGCAGCGCGAGGCTGATCGAGGGAATCGCGGCCGTCGCGCATCACTACGGCCTGAAGATCATCGCGGAAGGCGTGGAGACCGAGGCGCAGCATCGCGCGCTGCATGCGGTCGGGATCCAGTACGCGCAGGGGTACCTGTATCAGCGGCCGCTGCGCGCGGAAAACCTCGAGCGCGATTTCGCATGGGCGACCGCGTAGCGCCGCCGCGGCCGGCGGCTACTGCGCGCCGTACTGACCGCCGAGGCGCACACGGTCCTGCTCGACCCATCCTTCGAAGTCGTCGCCGGTCTTGCCGTTCACGTACATGATGTCGTACCAGCGCCCGTGCGACTTGTAGACCGTCACCGAATCGCCGGGGACGATGAAAGTCCGCTTCGTGACGCACCGCGCGTCGGGCGCCGAATGGAAATACGCGCGCCCCATACCGACGACCGTGCCGGACGCCGGTGGCCGGAAGTTGTCGTCCGGGCCGCTCGTGGCCGCATCGAGCTTCCCGCAGTCCACCGTGCTCGTTGCGTGCGCGCCGTTCGCGCCGAGGCCCGCGCCGAGCGCCAGCATCGCGATGCCCATGCGCATCGTCATTTTCATCTGTTTCATTCGTTCTTTGCGCCGTCTCGTTTTTTCGTTTTGCCGGTTCGCGGCCGGCACACGCTCGATCCCGCGCGACCGTCGTCGCTTCCGGATGATACGACCGCCGTCGACATTCACAAAAACGGACCACCATGCCGAAACATGTCCTATAGTCAGTCAACAGACATCATTCGACAACGGGACGCATCGACGTCCACGGAGGAGACGTGAAGCTGAAACAGGCTATCGACCGCATTCCGGGCGGGCTCATGCTGGTCCCGATGCTGCTCGGCGCGTGCGTGCATACGTTCGCGCCGAACGCCGGCAAGTACTTCGGCTCGTTCACCAACGGCCTGATCGCCGGCACGGTGCCGATCCTCGCCGTATGGTTCTTCTGCATGGGCGCGACGATCAACCTGCGCGCAGCGGGCGTCGTGCTGCGCAAATCGGGCACGCTGCTCGCGACGAAGATCGTGGTCGCGTGGCTCGCGACGGTGATCGCCGCGCGGTTCATCCCCGACGACGGCATCCGCACCGGCCTGTTCGCGGGCCTGTCGCTGCTCGCGATCACGACCTCGATGGACATGACCAACGGCGGCCTCTACGCGGCCGTGATGCAGCAGTACGGCAGCAAGGAAGAGGCCGGCGCGTTCGTGCTGATGTCGATCGAATCGGGGCCGCTCGTCAGCATGCTGATTCTCGGCGCAGCCGGCGTCGCGGTGTTCGAGACGCGGCTCTTCGTCGGCGCGGTGCTGCCGTTCCTGATCGGCTTCACGCTCGGCAACCTCGACGTGGCGTTGCGCGAATTGTTCGGGCGCTGCGTGCATCCGCTGATCCCGTTTTTCGGTTTCGCGCTCGGCAACGGCATCGACCTGAACGTGATCGCGAAGAGCGGGCTGCCGGGCATCGCGCTCGGGCTCGCGGTGATCGTCGTGACGGGCGTGCCGCTGATGCTGGCGGACAAGGTGATCGGCGGCGGTAACGGGACGGCCGGGCTGGCCGCGTCGTCGACGGCCGGCGCCGCGGTCGCGAACCCGGCGATCATCGGCGAGATGATCCCGAAGTTCAGGCCGATGGTGCCGGCGGCGACGGCGATCGTCGCGACCGCGTGCCTCGTGACGGCGATTCTCGTGCCGATTCTGACGGCGATGTGGGCGAAGCGGGCGGCAAGGGCGGCGGGGGTGCCGGTGAGGGTCGCGGCGCCGGTCGGGAGCGGTGGGGCGATCGAGCATGAGGGGCATGTTTGAGCGGGGCCGGTTCGCGCTCGAACCGGCCAATTCAATGCGCACCCAACGGCGCGTCGCGCAACGGTTTCGCGTGCTTCTTCGAGCTACAGCGCCATCCCGCCGTCGATCGTCAGGCTCGAACCCGTCATGTAGCCCGATTCCGCACCGGCGAGCCACGCCACCAGCGATGCGATCTCGTCCCCACTGCCGGCGCGCTGCAGCGGAATCAACGGACGGATCTGGTCGAGATGATCGGCCGTCATGTCGGTCTCGACAGGCCCCGGCTGCACGTTGTTGACCGTAATGCCGCGCGGTGCGAGATCGACGGCGATGCCCTTGACCATCACGGCCACCGCGGCCTTCGTCATCGAATAGACGCTCGAACCCGGATGTCCGCTGCGCACGGCCGTATTGCTGCCGATCGTGACGATGCGGCCGCCGCGCGCGAGATGCGCAGCGCCGGCCTGGATGGCCAGGAATACGCCTCTCACGTTGACCGCGAGCATCCGGTCGAGATCGTCGACGCTCACGTCGGCCACGTCTCCCAGCTTCAGGATGCCCGCGTTGACCACGACGACGTCGAGCCGCCCGAAACGTTCGACTGCTTGTGCGACGGCCTGCCGGATTGCGTCCGCATCCGCGCTGTCGGCACGGATCGCCAGCGCGGCTCGCCCGCGCGCCTCGATCGCGGCCGCGGTCTCGTGCGCGCGCTCCGGCGCCGAGACATAGGTGAACGCGACATTCGCGCCGTCGGCCGCAAGCCGCCGCGCGATGGCCGCGCCGATCCCACGCGAGCCGCCAAACACGATCGCCGCCTTGTGCATACCCTCGGAATTGCCTGTCATGCTTCGCTCCTTAATGGACTGATCAGTCAATAACTTCCCACAAAAAAGCGCCGGCTCTCATGCCGGCGCGTTGCCCTGCCTGCATCGATATCAGTGCGCCCTGAGCCGGTCGGCCGCAAAGCCGGCGGTGGCGCGCAACGCCTGCGGCTTCGCGCCGGCGCGCGCACCGAGCTGGATCCCGTACATCGTCGTCAGGACGAAGTTCGCGGCCTCGCGCGCATCGAGCGCAGGGGCGATCTCGCCCACATCCTGCCCTTCACGGATGCGGGCGACGACCTGCCGATGCAGCATCGCACCGGCCTTCTCACGCAAGCCGACCAGTTCGGGATCGGCCGCGCCGAATTCGCAGATCGCATTGACCCCCATGCAACCGAGCACGCGTTTGGCCGGGTTGACGGCGATCACGCCGAGCAGCAACGCCTCGATGCCCGCGAGCGCGGATGCCGGCGCCGTCAGGCGCGCGATGTGGCCCGACACGCTCTCCGACTGATAGCGTTCAAGCGCTTCGACGTACAGCTTGCGCTTGTCGCCGAACGCGTTATAGAGGCTCTGCCTGCCGATTTGCATTGCGCTCAGCAGGTCGTCAGTGGACGTCGCGGCGTAGCCCTTCTCCCAGAACACGCGCAGCGCGCGCTCCAGCACCTCGTCCCGATCGAATTCACGTGGTCTCACCATGGCGGCAGAATAGGCGTTATGGACACATCAGTCAATAATTCGACGTCGCTCCGCCCCTTTTTTTGTCCGCGGTGACGTCGGCATATCCGCCGCCCAAGCGCTAAAATCCGCCGCCTGGGCATCCACGACGAGCAAGCGTTTTGACGGCGTTCGAGCAGGGCTTCATCCTTACCCGCCATTGGCGGGACACCGCATCCGGCATCGAGATCGAGTTCTGGCTGGCAACCGGACACGGCCCGCGCCGCGTGCGGTTGCGCCCGCAGGAAGCCGTCGCGTTCATCCCGGCCGAGCAGCAGGCGCTCGCCGAGCGCACGCTGGCCGGCGAGCGCGACGCCGAGTTGCGCCCGCTCGCGCTGCGCGATTTCCGGCGGCGCCCGGTCGTCGGCCTCTATTGCAAGCGCTACCGCCATCTGTCGGGGCTCCAGAAGCGTCTGGCCGCCGCCGGCGTCGATGTGTACGAAGCCGACGTGCAGCCGCCCGACCGCTATGCGATGGAGCGCTTCATCACCGCGTGCGTGGCGTTTCGCGGCCAGCCCGGCCGCGATGGCACGCTGACCGGCGGCGAGCTGAAGCCCGCGACCGGTTACCGCCCCACGCTGCGCTGCGTGTCGCTCGACATCGAAACCAGCATCCACGGCGAGCTGTACTCGATCGCGCTCGAAGGCTGCGGGCAGCGCCAGGTCTACATGCTCGGCCCGCCGAACGGCGATGCAAGCAGCGACGCAGGCCCCCTGGACTTCGACCTCGACTACTGCGACAGCCGGCCCGCGATGCTTGCGCGGCTGAACGACTGGTTCGACGAGCACGATCCCGATGCGGTGATCGGCTGGAACCTCGTGCAGTTCGACCTGCGCATCCTGCATGCCCATTCCGAGCAGTACGGCATCCCGCTGAAGCTCGGGCGCGGCGGCAGCGTGCTCGACTGGCGCGCGCACGGCCAGCAGCCCGACCACTTCTTCGCGGGCGCGGCCGGCCGGCTGATCCTCGACGGCATCGACATGCTGAAATCCGCGACGTGGACCTTCCCGTCGTTCAGCCTCGAATACGTGTCGCAGGCGCTGCTCGGCGAAGGCAAGTCGATCGACAACCCGTACCAGCGGATGGACGAGATCCAGCGCCGCTTCGATCACGACAAGCCCGCGCTCGCGCGCTACAACCTGAAGGATTGCGAGCTCGTCACGCGCATCTTCGACAAGGCCGACCTGCTGTCCTTCGCGCTGGAACGCGCGAGCGTCACGGGGCTGGCTGCCGATCGCACCGGCGGCTCGGTCGCGGCGTTCACGCACCTGTACCTGCCGCGCATGCACCGGCTCGGCTATGTCGCGCCGAACCTCGGCGACGTGACGGGGCAGAACAGCCCCGGCGGCTTCGTGATGGATTCGCGGCCCGGGCTGTACGACTCGGTGCTCGTGTTCGACTACAAGAGCCTCTATCCGTCGATCATCCGCACGTTCCTGATCGATCCGGTCGGGCTGATCGAAGGGCTCGCGCATCCCGGCGACGACGCATCGGTGCCCGGTTTTCTCGGGGCGCGTTTCTCGCGCACCGCGCACTGCCTGCCCGACATCGTGCGCCGCGTGTGGGAAGGGCGCGACGACGCGAAGCGGCAGCGCAACGCGCCGCTGTCGCAGGCGCTGAAGATCATCATGAATTCGTTTTACGGCGTACTCGGCTCGACGGGTTGCCGCTTCTTCGACCCGCGCCTCGCGTCGTCGATCACGATGCGCGGCCACGAGATCATGCATCGCACGCGCAAACTGATCGAATGTCAGGGATACGAAGTGATTTACGGCGATACCGATTCGACGTTCGTGTGGCTCGGCCGCGCGCACGACGACGACGAAGCCGGCGCCAAGGGCCGCGCGCTGGTCGAACACGTGAATCGCTGGTGGCATACCCACCTGCGCGAGCAGTTCGGGCTCGACAGCGCGCTGGAACTGCAATACGAGCGGCATTACCGCCGCTTCCTGATGCCGACCGTGCGCGGCGCGGAAGAAGGCAGCAAGAAGCGCTATGCGGGGCTCGCGGCGACCGCCGACGGCGGCGAGGATCTCGTGTTCAAGGGGCTCGAAACGGTGCGCACCGACTGGACGCCGCTCGCGCAGCAATTCCAGCGCGAGCTGTACCGGCGCGTGTTCAGGCGCGAGCCGTATCAGGATTTCATTCGCGACTACGTACGCCGCACGCTGGCCGGCGAATTCGACGATCAGCTCGTCTACCGCAAGCGCGTGCGCCGGCCGCTGCGCGAATACGAGCGCAACGTGCCGCCGCACGTGCGCGCGGCGCGCATCGCCGACGAGTTCAATCATGCGCAGGGCCGGCCGCTGCAGTATCAGCGCGGCGGCTGGATCAGCTACGTGATGACGACGGCCGGCCCCGAGCCGCTCGAGACGATGCGCTCGCCGATCGACTATGCGTTCTACCTGAGCCGCCAGCTTCAGCCCGTCGCCGATGCGATCCTGCCGTTCCTGCGCGACGATTTCGAACGCGTGATCTCCGGGCAGGGGCAGTTGTTCGGCGATTGACGGCCCACGATCCGGCCCGAACACGAGAACGCCGCGGCGGCCTGCCGGGAAGCGCCCATTGCGCGCCGCCCCGCAGGCATCCGGCTAAAATACCGGCCTGCCGCGCGTCCCGCCGCGGCCGGAGGACACCATCATGACCGCACGTCGCGGCGCCGCGGTCGCCATCGCGCCCGGCCACGAGACAGCCAGCCTGTCGAAAGCCCAGAACACGTTCAATACGCTCGTCAAGCAGATCGAAAAGCGGCGCGAGCGGCTCGGCGCGTGGGAAGCCGTGATGCCGGCATTCCAGAAGAAGTTCGTGGACGGGCTGTTGCCGCTCGAACAGGAAGCGACGGCGCTGCGCATCCGGCTGATTCATCTGCTCGACGACGCGTTTCTGCAGAAGGGCCTGAGCAAGGCCGAGCAGCGCATGCTGTCCGAGTTGATCGCCGACATGGCGAATGATTTGCTGAACGTGAGTGACGACCCGGCGCTGAAGATCATCTATAACCGGCATGCCGCGTCCGGAAACGTCGGCGCCGCCGCGGCCGATCCCGAGCCGGCGGAACCGGCACGGGAAGCCGAACCGCAATCGCAACCGCTGGACGATCTCGACGCGCTGTCGCCCGACGAACTCGCGGAACGCATGCAGGCCGAACTCGACGCGCAGTTCGAGCGCGACATGGCCGCTCACGCGGCCCGCGAGGCCCAGCGCGCGAAGCGCAAGAAAGCACCGAAGCAATCGGCCGCGCAAGCCCGGATCGAAGCCGAGCGGGCCGAGTCGAGCAAGTCGATCCGCGAGATCTATCGCAAGCTCGCGAGCGCGCTGCATCCCGATCGCGAAACCGATCCGCAGGAGCAGCAACGCAAGACCGTGCTGATGCAGCGGGTCAACCGCGCGTACGAGAAGGGCAACCTGCTGCAACTGCTCGAGTTGCAGCTGGAGATCGAACAGATCGACCGGCGCGCGATCGATGGCCTCGGCGAAGCGCGACTCACGCGCTACAACGGTATCCTCGAGGAACAACTGCGTGAGCTCGACCAGGAGATCGTGCACGTCGAGAACGACTTCCGGCGGACCTACGGCATCGCGTCGTCCACCAAGGTCGCGCCCGATACCGTGCTGCGCATCCTCGCGCGCAACATTGCCGGCATGCAGCGGAGCAACCAGGACCTGAGCGTCGCGCTGCGCGAGTTCGAGGATCCGGAACAGGTCCGGAACTGGTTGAAGGACATGAAGCGCCGGCCGGCATCGTCGCGCTTCGACGACGATTCGTATTGAGCGGCACTCAGGTATCGGCGAACGCGCGACACGCACGCCACGCGTCACCGCCCCTCGCCCATCCCGCCCATCAGCGTCATCAACTGCTCGCGCAGCCACCGGCTCCCCTGGTCCTGATCGGCGCTGCGATGCCAGTAGCAGAAGTAGTCGAGCCCCGGCATCTCGAACGGCAGCTCGAGAATCCGCGCCGGATAGCGTTGCAAGAGCCGCAACGGCGCGGTCAACGCGAGATCGCCGCGCATCGCGATCAGCGGCGCGACCATGTAGTGCTGCACGCGCATCTGGATGGTGCGGCGCAGCCCGAGCCGCGTCAGTTCCGCGTCGACGTGCCCGCTGCCCTTGCGGCGGCTCGACACGTGGATATGCCCCATCGACAGGTAGTCGTCCATGGTCAGCGTGTCGCCCTTGAACGGATGATCGTCGCGGATCATGCACGCGTAGCGGTCCTGCACCAGCAGCGCCTGGTGCAGATGCGGATCGCCGATCAGCGGCGCGTCGATCGCGATGTCGACGGAGCCGTTCGCGAGCGCGGTCGCGACTTCGCGGCGGTCCATCGTATAGCTGCGCACGTGCATGCCGGGCGCATGCGCCTGCAGCAGCTCGCCGAGCGCCGGCAGCAGCAGCGCTTCGGTCAGGTCGCTCATGCTGAGCCGGAACACGCGTGCCGAAGTAGCCGGATCGAACACGTCGCCTTCGTGCGCGCTCGAATCGAGCAGTTGCAGCGCCTCGCGCACGCGGCCGACGATGTTCTCGGCCATCGGCGTCGGCATCATCCCGGCCGGCGTGCTGACGAACAACGGATCGTTCAGCGTCTTGCGCAGCCGCGCCAGCGCGTTGCTGACGGCCGGCTGCGTGAGGTTCAGCACCTCGGCCGCGCGCGTCAGGTTGCGCTTGTTGTAGATCGCCTCGAATACGACGAACAGGTTCAGATCGATCTTCGAAAGACGCATCGCCGAATCTCCTTGCCGGCATATTAATACGGTGTGCGCCTCCCGTTCGCCCACGTCGCCGGCCCGCGCGGCGCGCCGCTCACCCGCGCGGCGGCGGCGTCAGGTACGGCGCGGTCGCACCGGGTTCGCCGTCCTTGATCTCCATTCGCGCGATCGCCTGCAGGTGCACCTCGTCCGGGCCGTCGGCGAAGCGCAGCGCGCGGCCCCAGGTCCACAGGTCGGCCAGCGGCGTATCGGGGCTCAGCCCGGCCGCGCCGAACACCTGCATCGCGCGGTCGCACACGTCCGTATAGACGGTCGGCACGAGCGCCTTGATCATCGAGATTTCCTTGCGCGCGGCCTTCGCGCCAACCTTGTCGATCATCCATGCGGCCTTCAGCACCAGCAGGCGCGCCTGGTCGATCTCGATGCGCGAGCGCGCAATCCATTCGCCGACCGTGCCGTGCCGGTTCAGCGGCTTGCCGAACGCGACGCGCGACTGCGCGCGGTCGATCATCAGTTCCAGCGCCAGCTCGGCCGCGCCGATCGAACGCATGCAGTGGTGGATGCGGCCCGGCCCGAGGCGGGCCTGCGCAAGCGCGAAGCCGCTGCCTTCCTCGCCGAGCAGGTTGCGCACCGGCACGCGGACGTTGTCGAACGTGATCTCGCAGTGCCCTTCGGGTGCGTAGTGATTGACCACCGTGATGTTGCGCACGACCGTCACGCCCGGCGTGTCGCGCGGCACGAGGATCATGCTCTGCTGCTGGTGCGATTCCGCATCGGGATCGGTCTTGCCCATCACGATGAAGATCTTGCAGTTTGGATGCGCGGCGTTCGTGATGAACCACTTGCGGCCGTTGATCACGTACTCGTCGCCCACGCGCTCGATGCGGGTCGTGATGTTGGTCGCATCCGACGACGCGACGTCGGGCTCCGTCATCGCGAACGCCGAACGGATTTCCCCGCGCAGCAGCGGCAGCAGCCACTGTTCGCGCTGCTCGGGCGTCGCGAACATGTGCAGCAGCTCCATGTTGCCGGTATCCGGCGCGTTGCAGTTGAACACTTCCGACGCCCAGCTCACGCGCCCCATGATCTCGGCGAGCGGCGCGTATTCGAGGTTCGTCAGGCCCGTGCCGGGCTCGTCGTCCTTCAAATGCGGCAGGAAGAGGTTCCACAGCCCTTCCGCTTTCGCGCGTTCCTTCAGTTCCTCCATGAACGACACGGGATACTGGCCCGCATGCACTTCGTCGTTCCACTGACGGATGCGCGGCACGATGTGCGCGTCCATGAATGCCCGCACGCGTTCGCGCAGCGCTTCCACTTTCGGGGTGTAGCCAAAGTCCATGATCGACTCCTCGAGATTGCGTGTTTCCGTTCGTCCGGTTCAGAAGGCCGAGACGCCGCCGTCCACGGCGACGGCCTGCCCGGTCAGATAAGTGTTTTCCTTCGCGCACAGCGTCAGCATCGTCGCGACGATTTCGTCGGGCCGGCCGAGCCGCTTCATCGGCGAGCCCTGCGCGAGGAAATCCTGGCGCTCGCCGATGTCGCTGTCCGTGACCATCGGCGTCGTGCTGTAGAACGGACACACCGCGTTCACGCGGATGCCGTGGCGCGCGTATTCGAGCGCGGCCGTCTTCGTGAGCCCGACCACCGCATGTTTCGACGCCGCGTACGCGGCCAGCTTCGGCGCGCCACCGAGGCCGGCCATCGACGCGACGTTCAGGATCACGCCTTCGCGCTGCGCGAGCATCTGGCGAATCTGGTGCTTCATCCCGAAGAACACGCCCTTCGCGTTCACCGCGAAGCTCTGGTCGAGGTCGGCTTCGTCGGTGTCGATCAGCGCCTTCATCGGCGGTGCGATACCCGCGTTGTTGATGCCGACGTCGAGCCGCCCGAAGCGCGCGACGGCTTCATGCACCAGCGACGCGACGTCCGTTTCGATGCGCACGTCGCAGCGCTGCGCGATCACGTCGGCGCCGCCCGCGCGCAGCGGCGCGGCCACGCGTTCGAGCGCTTCGCCGTTCAGGTCGCCGAGCGCGAGCCGCGCGCCCATCGCGGCGAGTTCGCTCGCGAGCAGCGCGCCGAAGCCGCTCGCGGCGCCGGTGATCATCACAGCCTGGCCCGCGTAGCTGTCGAGTCTCATCGCGCGCTCAGATCGTCAGGCCGCCGTCGACGACGATGCATTCGCCGTTCGTATAGCTCGCCGCGTCCGACACGAGATACAGCACGGTGCCGGCCATTTCGCGCGGCTCCGCGTGGCGGCGCAGCGGAATCTTCGCCTTCCAGGTCTCGTAGATGTCCTTGTCGGCGAACAGCGCGCCCGCGAACTTCGTCTTCGTGAGCCCCGGCAGCAGCGCATTCACACGGATGCCGAGCGGCCCGCATTCCTTCGCGAACGCCTTCGTCATGTTGACGACGGCCGCCTTCGTGATCGAGTAGATGCCTTGCCGGTCGCCCGGCTGCAACGCATTCACCGACGCGGTGTTGACGATCGCGCCGCCGCCGTGCGTCTTCATCAGCTTGCCGGCCTCGACCGACATGAAGAAGTAGCCGCGGATGTTCACGTCGACGGTCTTCTCGTACGCGGCGAGATCGGTATCGAGGATGTGCCCGAAATACGGGTTCGCGGCCGCGTTGTTCACGAGGATGTCGAGGCGACCGTGCTTGCCGCGGATGTGCTCGAACGTCGCGGCGATGTCCTCCAGGCGCCCGACGTGGCACGCCAGCGCTTCGGCGCGACCGCCCGCCGCGACGATCGCGTCGGCCACGGCCTGGCAGTCGTCGAGCTTGCGGCTCGACACGATCACGTGCGCACCCTGCTCGGCGAGCAGCTTCGCGATTTCCTCGCCGATGCCGCGGCTCGCGCCCGTCACCAGTGCGATCTTGCCCGTCAGGTCGAACAGGTTCGTTGCCATGTTGCTGTGCTCCTCCATTGATGGTGTTGTCGTGTCGCCGCTCGACGAGCGTCGCAATCGCGACGCTTCGCGGGCGACGTCAGCGATGCGCGTCGATCACGCCGACGGCGAGTTCGGCGAGCCGGCCGGCCATTTCGCCGACGCGCAGCGCCTGCTCGCTCGATGCGTTGCCCTGCAGCGCGCGCGCCTTCACGCCCTGCGCGATCGCCGCGAGCCGGAAGAAACTGAAGGCGAGGTAGAAATGCCAGTCGCGGATCGGCGCGATGCCGCGCAGTTCGCAGTAGCGCGCGACGATCGCCGCTTCGTCGGGAATCCCGAGCGCCGCGCGATCCTGGCCCGCGAGCCCGCGCACCTGCCCGCCGGACGGCAGCCGCAGGCACATGCAGAAATACGCGAGATCGGCGAGCGGGTTGCCGAGCGTCGACAGCTCCCAGTCGAGCACGGCCTGCACGCGATAGCCGTCGCGCGCGAACATCAGGTTGTCGATCCGGAAATCGCCGTGCACGAGCGCCGGCCGGCCCGTGTCCTCGGGGCACGCTTTCGGCAGCCAGTCGATCAGCGTCTCCATCGCGTCGAGGCGCCCCGTTTCGGCCGCGCGATACTGCTTCGTCCACACGCCGATCTGCCGCTCGAAGTAGTTGCCGGGGCGGCCGTAATCGGCGAGGCCCACCGCGTCGACGTCGACGTCGTGCAGCGCGGCCATCGTCTGCAAGAGCGCGTCGTAGCAGGTCGCGCGCTCGGCCTTCGGCAGTTCCGGCAGCGCGGGATCCCAGAAGATCCGGCCATCCTCGAAACTCATCACGTAGAACAGGCTGCCGATCACGTCGCGGTCTTCGCACAGGTGATACGGACGCGCGACCGGCACCGCGGTGCCCGACAGCGCGGTGAGCACGCGGAATTCGCGGTCGACCGCGTGCGCGGATTTCAGCAGTTCGCCCGGCGGCTGGCGGCGCAGCACGTAGCGGCCGCTTTTCGCATTCAGCAGGAAAGTCGGGTTCGACTGGCCGCCGGCAAACTTCTCCGTGTCGACCGGGCCTTCGAAGCCCGGCACGTGCGTTTCCAGATAGCGCGTGAGGCGGGCTACGTCGAGTTGCTGGGAAGGGTTCGTCATCGTCGCGATCGTTCGTGGGTCAGCCGTAGGTGCGCAGCGCGTGTCGTTCGGGATCCTCCAGATGCGGGATACCGTTGAACGACGCGAGGTGGAACGCGTCGGCGTTGAAGAAAAACTGTGAAAGACTGCTGTTGCGGATCTGCAGGTTCAGCGCGATCGCGCTCGACGGCGGCGCCGCGAGCACCTGCTGCACGGTCACCGCGATCGGGCCGCCGGAGCTCACCGCCAGCACGCGCCGGCCGCCGCCTGCGCGGATCGCCGCGCGCGCGGCGGCCACGCGCTGCTGGAAATGAGCCCAGGTTTCGGGCGCCGCATCGCCTAGCTTGTCCTCGGTCCACAGTTGCAGCACCTGCCGCAGCGCGCGAAAGTGCTCCTTCATCGATCCGGCCGCGAGCCGCGCGATCTCCGGGTAGTCGCTGGCGGCTGCCGCGAACAGGCCGTGGAAATCGTATTCGTTCAGGCCGGGATGTCGGTCGACCGCGACGCCTTCGCGGCCCATCCCGCGCAGGATCGCGGCGACCGTCTGCGCATGACGGTTCATCGTGCCGCAGATCACGCGGTCGAACGTCAGGCCCTGCCGCGCGAAGTATTCGCCGAGCCAGGCGCCCTGCTGGTCGCCCGCCGCGGAAAGCCGGTCGTAGTCGTCGGTGCCGAACGACGCCTGTCCGTGCCGTACCAGAAAGAGTTCAGCCATTGCACTCGCCCGAGGAAAACCGAAGGCCCAGCATAGCGACCGGGCGGGCATTTTTGAAATTTATTTTTTGAATCATCGGGTATTCATCGTGTGAATTCAGAACATTCAAACGACGCCCTCGCGCCGCCTTTCATCGGCCACCGCGTCGCGGCACGCGAATTGCGTCAGCCCACACCGTGTCGAATAAATCCAGGAGGGATGCGATGCTCGGTACGATCCTCATCATCGTTCTGATTCTGCTGCTCATCGGAGCATTTCCTGCATGGCCGCATAGCCGAAGCTGGGGCTACTGGCCATCGGGGACCGTCGGGCTGATCGTCGTCATTGTCGTGATACTGGTGCTGCTCGGTCGGATCTGACGCTCCGGCACCGGCGAGGGGACGCGTCACAGCCGGCACGGGTGCGTGCCTTCCGCAGCCTTCGCCGTGGATTCTTTACACGACGAAGCCCGCGAAGACATGCACCCGATGCCGTCGACGCGGCCCGTTACTGGCCGCCCTCCAGACGCAACTGGAGCCTGCTCTTCACCGACGTCACGCCCGGTACCCGGCGGGCCGCATCCACTGCGGCCCGATCCTGGGACTCGTCGGTGATCTGCCCGGCCAGCGTCACGTCGCCCGTCTTCGCGTTCGCGAACACGGTGACTTGCGCATGGCCGACGCCGGGCGCTCTGACGATCGCCTGGCGAACCTTCTTCGCGAATGCACGGTCGGCCGCGCGTTCGGCCTTCTTTGCCGCGCGTGGCGACGCGGGCGCCGACGCCGCCTGCTCGGCGGGTGCGGCGGCCGTGGCGGACTGCGCATGACCGGCCAGCGGCGACAACGCAACGAAACCTGCAACGACGATTGCAAAACGGGACTTCATCGGATTCTCCTGGACAGGAACGAACGGGTACGACGAATGGGCCGGCCGTCAGGCCGTGACACCGGACAACCCACGGGCGCGGTCGCGCCCGTGGGGCGCCGTGAGCGCGTCAAGCGCACGCACGTCGGCTTTCAGCGCGGGCGACAACGTCGCGCGCAGATGGTCGATGAAAGTGCGGACCTTCGCGTCCACGAAGCGGCGCGACGCATACATCGCGTACACGTCGAGCATCGTCAGCCGGTAGTCCGGCAGCACGCGCACGAGCCGCCCGCTGCGCAGGTCGTCGATCGCCGAATAGATCGCGAGCGAGCCGATGCCGAGTCCCGCACACAGCGCGATCGACAGCGCTTCCGGCGCATTCGCGTGAAACGGCGCGGCCGTTACCGCATGCGACGCGGTCTGGCCGCCGGGGCCGTGCAGCAGCCATTCGTCGTTCGCTTCCGCCGGCGTGTCGAGGCGCAGGCAGGTATGGCGCGCCAGGTCGGCGGGCACGGACGGCGCGCCGTAGCGGGCGAGGTAGGCCGGCGACGCGACCAGCACGCTGAAAGACGTGCCGCATGAATGCGCGATGCAGGCGGAGTCGGGCAGGCTCGCGGCCGTCACGACCGAGACGTCGTAGCCTTCCTCGACGAGATTGGGCATCCGTTGCGAATACGTCATCTCGATGGCGACTTCGGGAAAGCGCGCCCGATAGGCGACCGCCGACGCGGTCACGTGGCTCTGTCCGAGCCCCGGCATCGTATGCACGCGCAAGCGTCCGTACGGGCGGATCAGCGCGTTCCGGGCCTCGGCATTCGCCTGGTCGACCTCGCCCAGGATCGATTGCAGGCGCTCGAAATAGCGGCGCCCGCTGTCGGTCAGCGCGATTTTTCGGGTGGTCCGGTTCAGCAGCCGAATCTGCGCATACGCCTCCAGGCTCGCGACGGCCCGCGACACCTGCGCGGTCGCCATATCGGCCTGTTTCGCGACGGCGGTGAAGCTGCCGGCCTGCACGACGCGCACGAATGTCCGCATGTTTTCGAGCATGTCCATTTCGATTGATCGTCCGGTCCGGTGCTGCATCCATGCGACGCGCCGGCGGAGCGCGGCGGCGCATTCGATGTCGTCGATTGTCGGGCCATCCGCGCCGCGGCTTCAGCCCCCCGACCGGGGGGCTGAAGCCGCGGCCGATCATGTGGAATGCTTGGCGTTTGCATCGACGGCCGCCCGAAGCGAACGATCCGCGGCCGGCGTCGCCAGCACGATCTTGCCGATATGCCGCCCCGAATCCATCAGCTCGTGCGCCGCGCGCGCGTCGCGCAGATCGAACAGCCGATAGACCTGCGGCTTGACCGTGCCTTGCCGGATCAGCGGCCACACGGCCTCCTCGAGCTCGCGAATGATCTGCGCCTTCTCCGCGTAGGTGCGCGAGCGCAGCGTCGAGCCGATGTGCGTGAGCCGCTTCGTCAGCATCGGAAACAGGTCGAGCTCCTTCGCGGGGCCATTGATCACGCCGATCTGCACGATGCGCCCGTTCATCGCGGCCGCCGCGAAATTACGCGCGACGTAGTCGCCCGCGATGATGTCGACGACCACGTCGACACCCTTGCCGCCCGTGAAGCGCGCGACCGCATCGACGAAATCCTCGCTGCGATAGTCGATCGCGAGATCCGCGCCGAGCCGCATGCTCGCGTCGCGCTGCGCGTCCGACCCGACGGTCGTGACGATCGCCGATGCGCCGAACGCCTTCGCCAGCATCGTCGCCGTCGTGCCGATGCCCGACGCGCCGCCGTGGATCAGCACGCTTTCGCCGGCTTTGAACCCGCCGCGCTGAAACAGATTCAGCCACACCGTCATGAAGGTTTCCGGCAGCGCCGCCGCCTCGGCCATCCCGAGGCCGTCGGGAATCGCGAGCGTGTTGCTCTCGTTCGCCACCGCGTACTCCGCGTAGCCGCCGCCGGGAATCAGCGCGCAGACACGATCGCCGACGGCGAAGCGCGTGACGTCGCGTCCGATCGCGACGACCTCGCCGGCGATCTCGAGGCCGGGAATGTCGGACGCGCCAGGCGGCGGATCGTACAGCCCCTTGCGCTGGAATACGTCGGGGCCGTTGACGCCGGCCGCGTGAATCCGGATCAGCACGTCGCCGGGGCCAGGCGCCGGTACGGCGCGGGTCGCGGGCACGAGCACGTCGGGGCCGCCGGGACGCACGATTTCGATCGCCGTCATGTGGGTGGGAAGGGCGTTCGCGTCATCAGTCACGATATGATCCTCAACGTTCGTCGATGCGCGGCCGATTCGCGGGCCATCCCCGAATCGCGGCATCGCCATGTAAGTGAAGCCAGTCTATGGGCGATGCCGCGTGCGGGCACGCAGCGAATTACCGGTCGGGGAATGCAAAAATGCATCAGTCGGGACACACGATGAACTGGGACGACGCGCGCGTCTTTCTTGCGATCCATCGCGAGCGCACGCTGCGCCGCGCGGCGCGCACGCTCGGCGTCGATCAGGCGACGGTCGGGCGGCGGCTCGCGACGCTCGAGCACATGCTCGGCGCGACGCTGTTCCTGCGCTCGTCGAAAGGCTATCTGCCCACGCCGGTCGGCGAACTGGCGCTGCGCGCCGCCGAGGCGATGGAGCAGCACGCGCACGAGCTGGTGCGACTGACGCAGGGCGTCGACCGGCGGCTCGCCGGCGAGGTGAAGATCACGACGACCGACGCGCTCGCGATCGAGTTCGTGATGCCGTCGATCGCGCGGCTGCACGCGAAACATCCCGACGTCTCCGTCGCGCTGAACACGTCGACGCACATCCTGAATCTCGCGAAACGCGAAGCCGATATCGCGATCCGCACGGTGCGGCCCGAGAACCCCGATCTTGTCGCGCGCCGTCTCGCACGCTGGGACATGGGCCTGTTCGCGTCGCCCGACTATCTGCACCGGCACGGCGAACCCGAGCGCGGCCGCGCGTTCGCGGGCCACGACCTCGCCGTCTACCAGCCGTACGTCGACGCCAGCCGCAAGCCGACCCTCGCCGGCGAACCGATCGACGGCGGGCGCATCGTCACGCGCACGAACTCGAACCTGATGCTGCGTGCGGCGCTGCGCGCGGGCCTCGGCGTCGGCGAGATTCCCGTCCATATGGGGGAGCGCGACGGGCTCGCACGCATCTGGCCGGACCGCGTGCGCGAGTCGCCGTACGAGGTCTGGCTCGTCACGCACCGCGACCTGCGCCACACCGCACGGATCCGCGCGGCGATCGACGAGATCGTGGCCGCGTTCGCCGCGCACGGCTGACGCGGGCGGCGCCGCGTCAGCCGGTCATTCGTCGTCGCGTCGCACCCGTGACGCATCGAGCGCCAGCCCGCTGCGCACCGCCTGGATGCGCGACGTCACGTTGAGCTTCTCGAAGATGTTCTTCAGGTGCCACTTGATCGTCTCCGGCGCGACGCGCAGCGCGCGGGCGATTTCCTTGTTCGACAGGCCGCGCGCGACGTAGTCGAGAATCTCGACTTCACGGGCGCTGAGGTTGCCGGGCGCACCCTGCCGCGCGGCCGGCGCCCCGCTCGATGCCCGCTGCGCGTCGAACGCACGGGCCAGATCGCGCAGATACCACGCGCCGACTGCCGGAAAGCGGTCGGCACGCTTCTGTACGCGCGCCAGCAGACGCTCGGCCGCCGCCCCTTCGTCGACGAAGGTTCGGACGAGCCCGTTGCCCTGGCCGTATTCGAGCGCACGCGCCAACGCCGCGAGCGCCGCGCTTTCGTCGCCCGCCTGATCGAGCGCGATCGCATGCAACGCGGCGGCCTGCGCCGCGAACCAGTCGAATCCGCGCGCGGCCAGCACCGCATGCACGGTCGCCATGCACTGCGCGGCTTCGTTCGCGCGCGCATCGGCAAGCAGCAGCCTTGCCTGCGCGGATTGCGCCATCTGCCACGTCTCGACGTGGCTCGACGCTTCGTCCGGCGGCACGGGCGACACCAGCGACGCCAGCGCGCGCCCCACACGATGGGCCTGCGTCGGCTGGCCGGCGGCGAGATGCAGCCGGATGCCGGTCGCCATGCATGCGACGCGCAACCGCAGCCATTGCCGGCTGCATGCGATGTGATCGGCTTCGTCGAGTATGTCGTGCGCACGCGCGTCGTTCCCCGACCGGAATTGCAGCAGCGCGGCAGTCTGCATGAACCTCTGCAACGGCCCGAGCGAACAAGCCTGCATCGCGATGTCGAAGCGGTCGGCCTGGGCGTCGCGCACCTTCGCCCAGTCGTTCCATTCGTAATAGATCGCCGACAGGTAGCCGGCCGACAGCGCCGTCGCCGCCGACAGGCGCCCCGCCGAGCGTTCGGCGGCCCGCAGTGCCGTCTCGAACGTCTTCGACGCGTCGTGCAACCGCCCGGCGACGAACTCGGCCAGGCCCGCCATGTTCTGGCGGTACACGTTCGCGTAAAGCGGCTCGTGCCCCGACCCCGCGTGCTCCGCGCGCGCGCCGAGATCTAGCACGTCGCCGAGGCGGCCCGCGTAGCCCAGCCCGAAGATCAGCGTCGTCTGCCCGATCTGCTCGACCCAGGAACCGGCCGGCGGTGCGGCCGCCAGCACGCGCTCACCGAGCTGCAGCGATTCGATGCTGCGATCCGACAGCCCGGCGATCAGCGCGCGCACGGCCAGCAGTTCGGTCGCCGTGACGGCATCGGTATCGAGCCGCCCGATCTCGATGTCGGCTTCCAGCGCTTCCAGCGCGCGCCGCGCATCGACGATCTGCATCGACAGCGCGAGCGCCCACGTATGCGCGATCCGCAGCCGCAGGCGGCCCGTCAGCGCCTGCGCGGGCAGGCGCGACACCCAGTCGAGCACGGTACGCACGTCGCTCGACGCGATGAGCTTCATCGCGCACGCCTCGACCCAGCCGGCGGCCGCGTCGAAGTCGCCGGCCGCGAGCGCGTGCCTGACCGCGTCCGGCCATTGCCGCTCGGCCGCGTACCACGCGCTCGCGCGGCGATGCAGCGCGGCCACCGCGCCGGGCTCCCGCAGCGCCAGCTCCTCCCGCAGGTAGTGCAGGAACAGCGCGTGATAACGGTAGCGCTGGCGGTCGCCGTCGATCGACCGGATGAAGAGGTTGTGCGCGCTCAGCCATTCGAGGCAGTCGAGCGCATCGTCGCGACCGGTCAGCGCATCGCACAGCGCCGGCGTCATCCGGTCGAGCACCGCCGTATGCAGCAGGAAGTGGCGGATCGCGTCCGGCACCTGCGTCATCACGTTCTCGTTCATGTACGCGGCGATGCCGGCACGCGCGCGGCCGACCTGTTCGGCCACGCGCGCCGCGTCGCTGTCGTCGTGCAGCGCCAGGGCCGCCAGTTGCAGGCCCGACACCCAGCCTTCGGTCGCCGCGCGAAGGCGCCCGACGTTTTCCGCATTGAGCGGCTTGCCGGCCACCCGCTCGAAGAATGCGCGCGTCTCCGCGTCGTCGAAGCGCAGGTCGTTCTCGTCCACCCGCACCAGCTCGTCGCGCGACTCGAAATAGCTGAGCGGCAACGCGGGCACCGAGCGGCACGACAGCACGACATGCAGGTTCGACGGCGCGTAGCGCAGCAGATCGAACATCGCGTCGTGGATGACCGGCGACGCGAGGCGATCGAAGTCGTCGAGCATCAGGAACAGGTCGACGCCCGCGCTGTCCAGTTCGTTGAGCAGTTCGTCGAATACGGTCTTCAGCGGAATCAGCGCGCGATCGCGCAACAACTGCCGCGCGCGGGCGCCGACGCCGCCGGTCGCGTCGACGATCGCGGCGACCACGTATGACGCGAAGATCGACGCGTTGTCGTCGTCCTGGTCGAGACTCACCCACGCGACTTTCACGCCCGACGCCACCAGTGCCTGGCGCCACTCCGCCAGCAGCGTGGTCTTGCCGTAACCGGCCGGCGCGCTCACGAGCGTCAACCGACGGTCGAGGCCACGCCCGACCCGCCCGAGCCGCGCGATGCGCGCCACGATCCCGCGGGCCGACGCCGGCGCCAGCTTCGTGCGCACCAGCACTTCGATCGCATCGGTGTCCGGCGGGCGGGCCGGTTGTCTGCTGTCCGTCGGCGCCATGCTGCTCCTGTTCTCCTCGCGCTGATCGCGTGTCCGCCGGCACCGCGAGCGAAGCCGTCGACCGGCCCGGTCTCGCCGTGCGCCGCAAACAGCATAACGATTCGGCGCCGGCCGTCAAAAGTAGGTGATGTCCGTACCGGCGTGTGCGCACGCTGCGCATATCGGCCGCGACATGGGACCCGCATTGTTCTCGAACCGGCGCGCGCTGTTCAGCCCCCCATTCGGGGGGTATCCGGCGGGGAGGAAGTCGCCTCGTCCCGAGCGGCCGGCGCCGGCGGCGGCCGGGCGCGCCGCTCAATCGGGCTGGTAGCGCTCGCGCAGCGCGCGCTTGTCGATCTTGCCGACGCTCGTCTTCTCGATCGCGTCGACGATCAGCAGCCGTTCCGGCACCGCATAGCGCGAGATCAGCCCGCGGTCGGCCACCTGCTTCACATGCGCTTTCAGCTCGTCCGGCCCGACGCGGCCGACCTGCTCGTCGGTCAGGACGACCAGCGCGAGCGGACGCTCGCCCCAGCGCGCATCCTTCACGCCGATCACCGCTGCCTCCCGCACGGCCGGGTGGCGCGACAGGATGTCCTCGAGTTCGAGCGACGACACCCATTCGCCGCCCGTCTTGATCACGTCCTTGATCCGGTCGGTGATCTGCAGCCGGCCGTCGGGATCGATCACGCCGATGTCGTTCGTATGCAGGTAGCCGCCCGCCCACAGCGCGGCCGACGCCTGCGCGTCGCCGAGATAGCCGGGCGTCGCCCACGGCATCCGCACGACGACCTCGCCCGCCGACCGGCCGTCGTGCGGCACGTCGCGACACTGCGCGTCGACGATGCGCAGGTCGACGAGCGGCAACGGCAAGCCCGCCTTCGTCCGGCGCGCGATGTCGTCGTCGGCCGACGCGCCGCCGCCCGCCCGCGGCGGGTCGATCTGCGCGATCGTCATCAGCGGGCAGGTTTCCGACATCCCGTATCCGGTGTAGACCTCGATCCCGCGCGCGAGCGCTGCCCGCGCGAGCCCGTCGGACAGCGGCGAGCCGCCGACGATCACCTTCCACGCCGACAGGTCGGCCGCCGCCGACGCCGGGCTGTCGAGAATCATCGCGAGCAGCGTCGGCACGCAATGCGAGAACGTTACCGCTTCGCGCGCGATCAGCGCGACCAGTCCGTCCGGCGAATAACGGCCCGGATAGACCTGCTTGAGCCCGAGCGCGGTCGCGATGTAAGGCATCCCCCATGCGTGCACGTGGAACATCGGCGTGATCGGCATGTAGACGTCGTCGCGATGCACGCGGCCGCGATCGCGCGCGCTCGACAACGCCGCCATGCCCGCGAGCGTATGCAGCACGAGCTGGCGATGCGTGAACGCGACGGCCTTCGGCAGGCCGGTGGTGCCCGTCGTGTAGAACGTCGTCGCGCGGGTGTGCTCGTCGAAATCGGGGAACGCGAAATCGGGCGAACCGGCCGCGACGAGCCGCTCGTATTCGTCGGCGAAGCCGTCAGGCAGGTCGATGTCGTCGCCGTCGGCGATCAGCACGACGTGCCGCACCGAGTCGAGCCGGTCGCGCATGCCCGCCAGCAACGGCAGGAAATCGCGGTGAACCAGCACCACGCGTGCACCCGAATGGTCGAGCGTATACAGCAACTGGTCGGGCGACAGCCGGACATTGGCCGTCATCAGCACCGCGCCCATCATCGGAATCGCGTGGTAGCACTCGAGGTAGCGATGGCTGTCCCAATCCAGCACGGCGACGACGTCGCCCGCGCCGACGCCGATCGACGACAGCCCGCTCGCGAGCTGCCCGATGCGATGCCGGAACGCCCAGTAGTCGTGCCGGACGCGGTCGCCGTACACGATCTCCTGCTCGGGCCGCGTCGCCAGCGGCGCGTGAAGCAACTGCTTGATCAGCAGCGGATATGCGTGGGCGGACGGCGCCGGTTCGGCTTGCGGGTACGGGTACGAGGAATTCATGAGTGTCTCCATGGGCGACCGGTCGGGTCGTCGAGCGTGCGGCCACGATACCGGACCGCCCGGCTTTCGCGTCCCCCCTGTCCGGGGGGAGCCAGCCCTTGTCGAAACCGGCCGCCGGCCGCCCGTGCACGTAACACGGCGATTGGCACGCGATACCCACCCGTTCGGGGAGGCGCTCGCCGCAACACGCCGCTGTAAGATGCATCGCAGCGCGTATCCTTCCCGTGGGGTGCCCGTTCACCCGACCGGACATGACCGGAACGCCGCGCCGCCGATGCGGGATCGCCCTCTCCGGCTCGCGCATGCGGCCACCGGCTCGCGCCCGCCACCTACCCCATCTCCCCAGCAAGGAGCAGCCATGACTTCCGACACGACGCAGATGAGCCGCACGCCCGCACCCGACCCGGCGGAGAACAATGCGTATTTCCCGTCGCCATATTCGCTGTCGCAGTACACGTCGTCGAAGACGGACTTCGACGGCGCGGATTATCCGAATCCGTACACCGGCGGCAAGTGGAAAGTTCTGATGATCGCGACCGACGAGCGCTACGTCCTGATGACGAACGGCAAGATGTTCTCGACCGGCAATCATCCGGTCGAGATGCTGCTGCCGATGCACCACATGGACAAGGCCGGCTTCGAGATCGACATCGCGACGCTGTCCGGCAATCCGGCCAAGCTCGAACTCTGGGCGATGCCGCAGGACGACGAAGCCGTGCAGAGCACCTACCGCAAGTACCTGCCGAAGCTGAAGACGCCGCTCAAGCTGTCCGACGTGCTCGACCAGCATCCCGGCGCCGATTCGCCGTATATCGCGGTGTTCATTCCCGGCGGCCATGGCGTGCTCGCCGGCATTCCGCACAGCCAGGACGTCAAGCGTACGCTGCGCTGGGCGCTCGACCACGACCGGCACATCGTCACGCTGTGTCACGGGCCCGCATGCCTGCTGTCGGCCGCCGTCGACGAAGATCCGCGCGACTACCCGTTCAAGGACTACGAGATGTGCGTGTTTCCGGATGCGCTCGACACCGGGCCGAACCTCGACATCGGCTACATGCCGGGCCCGCTGCCGTGGCTCGTCGCGCAAAGCCTCGAAAAGCTCGGCGCGCGCGTGCTGAACAAGGACATGACCGGCCGCTGCCATCAGGACCGCAAACTGATCACGGGCGACAGCCCGCTCGCGTCGAACGGCGTCGGCAAGCTCGCTGCCGCCGCGCTGCTGAAGGAAGTCGGGCACTGACGGTTTGCGCCGCCTGGGGCGGCGTCTCGCCGGGGCGTGGCCGCCCGTCTCCACTCGATCGACCGGGCCGTACGGTAGTATGGCGATCCAATGGAACCCCGATGGATCCGAACGAGTGGCCATGCCCGAATTTTCTTCATCTGCCGGCGCCGGCCAAGGCGCGCAAGCGCTCGTCCTCATCGCCGAGGACGAACCCGAGATCGCCGAGATCCTGAGCGCCTATTTCGCGCGCAACGGCCTGCGCACCGTGCACGCCGCCGACGGCCGCCGCGCACTCGAACTCCACCTGTCGCTGAAGCCCGACCTCGTGCTGCTCGACGTGCAGATGCCGCACGTCGACGGCTGGAAGGTGCTCTCCGAGATTCGCCATCGCGGCGACACGCCGGTCATCATGCTGACCGCGCTCGACCAGGACATCGACAAGCTGACCGGGCTGCGCATCGGCGCCGACGATTACGTGGTCAAGCCGTTCAACCCCGCCGAAGTCGTCGCGCGCGCGCAGGCCGTGCTGCGCCGGTCGATGGGCGGCGCGCGCCAGGACGAACAGCGCGTGCTGCGCGCGGCGCCGTTCGAGATCGATCTCGAGCACCACGAAGCGACGGTCGAAATCGACGGCACGCGCCGCACGCTCGTGCTGACGCTCACCGAATTCAAGCTGCTCGCGCAGCTCGCGCGCGCGCCGCGCCGCGTGTTCAGCCGCGCCGAGCTGATGGCCACCTGCCTGCCGGAAGGCGACGCGCTGGAGCGCACGGTCGACAGCCACGTGAGCAAGCTGCGCAAGAAACTCGACGATCTCGACGTCGCGGGCGTGCCGGCAAGCGTGCGCGGCGTCGGCTACAAACTGTGGAGCGGCGAGTGAGACTCGATGGCCTGAGCCGCCAGATCGCGCTGACGATGGGCGCGATCGCCTTCGGCGTCACGGTGCTGATCGTCGTGACGGCCTACGCGTTCTACTACCTGCTGTACCAGTACTCGCCCCAGTCGTTCCAGACGGTGAGCTGGCTGCCGAGCGGGCCGGAGTGGGTGTGGATCATCTCGACCACGCTGGTCGGCCTGTTGATCGCGGTCGTCGTCGCGATCAACCTGTCGCGCCGCATCCTCGTGCCGCTGAATTCGGTGACGGACAGCATCCGCCGCGTCGCGCGCGGCGATCTCGGGGCGCGCGCCGTCGCCGGCGACCGTTCGCTGAAGGAAGCGGCGCTGCTCGCCGACAACTTCAACGCGCTCGCGAGCGAGCTGCAGCGCGTGACCGCCGAGCAAACCTTCTGGAACGCGGCGATCGCGCACGAACTGCGCACGCCCGTGACCGTGCTGCGCGGGCGGCTGCAGGGCCTCGCCGAAGGCGTGTTCACGCCGAGCGACGCGCTGTACCGCAGCCTGCTCGCGCAGGTCGAAGGGCTGACGCGGCTGATCGAGGATCTGCGCGTGGTCAGCCTCGCCGACAGCGGCCACCTGAGCATCGAGATCCGCGACACCGACCTCGCCGCCGAGGTGCGCGCCGTGGTCGACGCGTTCGCGCACGCGCTGCAGGCCGCCGGCCAGCATCCGGAATTCGATCTCGACCCGCGGCACATGCGCTGCGATCCGGTCCGCATCCGCCAGGCGCTGCTCGCGTTGCTGGAAAACGCACGCCGCCACGCGGTGCCCGGCGCGATCCGGATCCAGACGCGCATCGAGAACGGGATGTGCCGGCTGCGCGTCGAGGACGACGGCCCGGGCATCCCGGCCGAGTTCGCGCCGCACGTGTTCCAGGCATTCCGGCGCGTCGACGAGACGCAACCCGGCGGCACGGGCCTCGGGCTCGCCGTCGTCGCGGCGATCGCGCGCGCGCACCGCGGCGAAGCGCTGTGCGTGCCGACCGGCGCGGGCGGCACGCGGTTCGAGGTGCAGTGGCCCGACGATCTCGTGCCGGCGCCCGATAGCGCGCGCTTTCCGGCGTAGCGCGACGCCGCTCCCCGCTCACGCACGCGGTTCGCGCGCGACCTGTTCGAGCGGCGGGCTGAACCCGGCGCCGTGTACGCCATCACGGGCACCGCCCCGCTTCCCGGCCGCGCGCCGCACGCCCCCGCGCGCGCGGCGTCGGCACGGTCGAATGTCAGCCGCGCGCCGACGGCCACGTAGCGCAATCCCTCCGTTCCTCGCCTCGCGCGATCGCCGGCGTCCGTACCGCGCCGAAGCCGCGCGGCTGAAACGGAAATGAACACCTGGGGTTATCGATTGATCCCAAAGATTCATTGGACAGTGTCTCCGCCGCCGCGCGATGCTGGGCCGGCCCGTGAACGCAGCGTCATTGCAACGCCGCGCACGAACATGGAGTGAGACAGATGCCCAACGACCACCGTCAACGGCGCCACACACTGTGGCTGCTGTGCGCGCTTTCATTCATCCTGTACGTCGATCGCGTCAATCTCGCGACCGCCGCCGGCGCGATCAAGGCCGAACTCGGGCTGTCGAATACCGAGCTCGGCATCGCGTTCTCCGCGTTCGCGTATTCGTATGCGATCTGCCAGATCGGCGGCGGCTGGATCGCCGACCGGTTCGGCGCCCGCATCACGCTGATCGGCTGCGGGCTGATCTGGGTCGTCTCCACGTTCACGACCGGGCTCGTGCACAGCCTCACGCTGCTGTTCGCCGCGCGCCTGCTGCTCGGCGTCGGCGAAGGCGCGACGCTGCCGGCCCAGGCCCGCGCGATCACGCACTGGTTCCCGCGCGAGCGGCGCGGCGTCGTGCAGGGCTTCACGCACTCCTTCTCACGGCTCGGCAACGCGGTCACGCCGCCGATCGTCGCCGCGCTGATGACATGGCTGTCGTGGCGCGCCGCGTTCTTCGTGATCGGTGCGGTCACGCTCGTCTGGCTCGCGTGGTGGATCGTCGGCTTCCGCGAGCATCCGGTGGGCGACGACGACGGCCGCAGGCGCGCAGCCCGCCGTGCCGCACCGTCCGGCCCGACGCCGTGGGGGCCGCTGTTCCGGCGCATGGCGCCGACCATCTTCGTCTACTTCTGCTACGGCTGGACCGCCTGGCTGTTCTTCACGTGGTTGCCGACCTTCTTCCTGAACGGCCAGGGCTTGAACCTGAAATCGACCGCGTTGTTCGCGTCCGGCGTGTTCTTCGCGGGCGTCGTCGGCGACACGCTCGGCGGCTGGCTGTGCGACCGGATCTATCGGAAGACCGGCAATCTCGCGATGTCGCGGCAAAGCGTGATCGTCACAAGCTTCGTCGGCGCGCTCGTCTGCCTGCTGCCGCTCGCGTTCGTGCACTCGACGGCCGGCGTCGCGCTGTGCCTGTCGGGGTCGTTCCTGTGCCTCGAACTGACGATCGGACCGATCTGGGCCGTGCCGAGCGACATCGCGCCGACGCACGCCGGCATCGCGAGCGGGATGATGAACGCCGGCTCCGCGATCTCGGGAATCCTGTCGCCGATCCTGTTCGGCTATCTCGTCGATCGCACGGGCAGCTGGATGGTGCCGTTCATCGGCTCGGTCGCGATGCTACTGATCGGCATCGTCGCCGCGCTGCGGATTCGCCCGGACCGCGCGCTGTCCGAATCGATACCGGCGCTCGCGGACGCGCCGGCCGCGCCGTCGGCGCACTGAATCCGTTCGCCGCGGTTCGCCTGCCGCAGTCGTCCTGCTGGCGTCGCCGTCACGCTTCACTGCGTTCCGCGATGGTGGGTCGGCCCGGTCGGCCAGCGCGGCTTGATCGGCTTGATCGGCTTGATCGGCTTGATCGGCCTGCTCGGCCTGCTCGGCTGATTCGGCTGATTCGGCTGATCCGGCTGATTCGGTCTGCGCGGCTTGCTCGGCCGACGCGGCTGGCGCGGCTGACTCGGTCGCCTCGGCTGGCAAGCCGCGCCATTACGCGGCGCCGTCATCCTCTGCCCCGTCCCGGTGAAACAGCGCGAGAAACTGCTGCGCGGGAATGCTCAGCGGCCGGTCGCGCCGCACGAGGCTGCCGTACGACGGCAGCTTCTGTTCGAGCGTGTAATCGATGATCGCGACGAGCCCGTGCGCCGCGTTGCGCTGCGCGACCGTCAGCGGAATCACGCCGAGCATCGACGAACGATCGACGAGGTTCATCGTGGTCAGGATCGACCCCGTTTCGACGAGCCCGCGCGGCATCGGCTGGTGACGCGCGCGGAATTCGCGCTCGACGACCTCGCGCGCCGGGCTGCCGGCCGGCTGCAGTATCCACGCGTAATCGAGCAGCGCGTCGAATTCCACGGGCCCCGCGCCCGCGAGCGGATGGTCGCGGCCCGCGATGATCGCGAGCGCCTCGTCGTCGACCACGCGGAAGTCGCAATCGGTCCCGACGTGGCGCCCGATCACCACTTCGAGCACGCCTTCACGCAACTGCGGCATCAGCCGGTCGCTCGTGTCGACCGCGATATCGATCGCGAGCAGCGGATAACGCGCCTTCAACCTCACCAGCGCCTCGGTCAGCCGCCCCGGCGACGCCGCCATGATGCTGCCGATCGCGAGTCGCCCCGCGCTGCCGAGCTGCAGTTCGCCGAGCTCGCGGTTCAGCGCCTCCATGCTGCCGCGGATGCCGCGGAAATAGCCGAGCACGCGCTCGCCGGCCGGGTTCAGCACGAGCCCGCGCCCGACGCGATCGAACAGCCGCTGGCCGAGCGCGCTCTCCAGCTCGGCCAGCATCTTCGTCGCGGCCGGTTGCGTGAGGCCCATCTGCTCGGCCGCGGCACGCAGCGTCGAGCATTCGTCCACGGCCAGCAACAGCGCGATCTGGCGCATGCGCAGCCGGTTCAGCAACTGCGGCGTCGAATCTCGTCGGTCAATCGAGCCCATCTCTGATTACTCCAGGTTATCGATTCATCAAGAGTTTTCAATTTACCGACTCATTCCGTCTACCTAGCATGAACCCCGTAGACGAACGAACGGCCGCATGCCGCCACCGGAGACACCGCATGAACACCCCCTCGTCCACCGCCACCCGGCCCGTCGTCGCGCTGACGCTCGGCGACCCCGCCGGCATCGGCGCCGAACTGATCGCGAAACTGCTCGCCCGCCCCGACGCGACCGCCCGCGCGAATCTCGTGCTGATCGGCGACCGCTGGCTGTGGGAAGCCGGCCAGCGCGTCGCCGGCGTCTCCATCGACGTCGAGCCCGTCGCGTCGCTGGCCGCCGTGCGCGGCCGGCCGGCGACCGCGCGCGCCGCGTTCGTCGCGGTCGATACGGTCGATCCCGCGCAGGTCAAGGTCGGCCAGGCCGGCGCGCCGGGCGGCCGCTCGACGCTCGCCGTGCTCGACCAGTGCCTGGACGCCGCACTCGCCGGCGACATCGACGCGATCTGCTTCGCGCCGCTGAACAAGTACGCGATGAAGCTCGGCGGCCTCGAACATGACGACGAGCTGCACCACTTCGCCGCCGCGCTCGGCGTGACCGGCTACTTCTGCGAGTTCAATACGCTCGGCGACCTGTGGACCGCGCGGATCTCGTCGCATATCCCGCTGAAGAATGCGGCGGCGCAGTTGAGCATCGAACGAATCGAACAGGCATCCGAACTGATCTACCGGTCACTGCTCGAGAACGGCGTCACGGCGCCGAAGGTGGCGATCGCCGCGTTCAACCCGCACGGCGGCGACGGCGGCAGCTGCGGCCGCGAGGAAGTCGACATCATCGAGCCGGCGGTGCGCAAGCTGCAGTCGCGCGACTGGCCGACCGACGCACCATTCCACGGCCCGTTCCCGGCCGACACGATCTTCCTGAAGGCGCAGGCCGGCGACTACCAGGCGATCGTCACGATGTACCACGATCAGGGGCAGATCGCGATCAAGCTGCTCGGCTTTTCGCGCGGCGTGACCGTGCAGGGCGGGCTGCCCGTGCCGATCACGACGCCCGCGCACGGCACCGCGTATGACATCGCGGGCCGCGGCACGGCCGACGTCGGCGCGACCTGGCAGGCGCTGCAGATCGCCTGCCGGATGGGCGCCGCACGCCGCACGCCCACCGTTTCGGCGTGACGTTCGCGCGCCCTTTACACACGACAACATCGATTCCCGGAGACACCATCATGAAAATCCGTTCCGTACGCGCTCGCGTATTCCAGTGGAAAGGCAAGACCGTTCCGCCCCAGGGCAACTTCTGCTCGAATGCGATGGATCTGCTGTACGCGCCGCAGGAAACGATGAGCACGTTCCGCTTCCATGCGTGGACGGTTGTCGAAGTCGAGACCGACGACGGCATCGTCGGCCTCGGCAACGTCGCGCTCGCGCCGCACGTCGCGAAGGTCATCATCGACCAGTACCTCGCGCCGCTCGTGATCGGCCAGGACCCGTGGGACTACGAATACCTGAACCAGCGGATGTACCGCGCAACCCACGCGTGGGGCCGCAAGGGCATCGGCATGGCGGCGATCTCGGCGGTCGACATCGCGATCTGGGACATCCTCGGCAAAAGCGTTGGCAAGCCGGTGTTCAAGCTGCTCGGCGGCCGCACGAAGGAACAGATCCCCTGCTACTACTCGAAGCTGTACCGCACCGACCTGAAGGCGATGCAGGACGAGGCGCAGCGCTATCTGGCCGAAGGCTTTCGCGCGTTCAAGATGCGCTTCGGCTACGGGCCCGCGCACCGGCAGCAGGGCGTGACCGAAAACCTGAAATCGGTCGCGGCGATCCGCGAGGTGATCGGCTACGACAACGACCTGATGCTCGAGTGCTACATGGGCTGGAACCTCGAATACGCGAAACGCATCCTGCCGAAGCTCGAGAAGTATCAGCCGCGCTGGCTGGAAGAGCCGGTGATCGCCGACGACATCGACGGCTACGCGGAGCTGAACCGGCTGACGCGCATCCCGATTTCCGGCGGCGAGCACGAATTCTCGCTGTACGGCTTCAAGCAACTGCTCGACCGCAAGGCCGTGTCGGTCGTCCAGTACGACACGAATCGCGTCGGCGGGATCACGATGGCGCACAAGATCAACGCGCTGTGCGAGGCGTACAGCGTGCCGGTGATTCCGCATGCGGGCCAGATGCACAACTATCACCTGACGATGAGCACGCTCGCATCGCCGATGAGCGAGTACTTCCCGATGTTCGACGTCGAGGTCGGCAACGAGCTGTTCTATTACATCTTCGACGGCGAGCCGGTGGCCGAGAACGGCTTCCTGCAACTGCGCGACGACGTGCCGGGCCTCGGCCTCACACTGAAAACGGCGTTCCTCGACCAGTTCGACATCGTCGAGTGAGGCCGGCCATGAACGCGCGCTACCAGGGCGTCTTTCCGGTCGTGCCGACGATCTTCGACGCGCACGGCGCGCTCGATCTCGACGGCCAGCGCCGCTGCATCGATTTCATGATCGATGCCGACTCGCACGGCCTCTGCATCCACGCGAACTATTCCGAGCAGTTCGCGCTCGGCGACGACGAACGCGATCTCATCACCCGCACCACGCTCGAACACGTCGCGGGCCGCGTACCGGTGATCGTCACGACGTCGCATTTCAGCGCGCGGATCTGCGCGGAACGCAACCGGCACGCGCAGGCGCTCGGCGCGGCGATGGTGATGGTGATGCCGCCGTACCATGGCGCGACGTTCCGCGTCTCCGATGGACAGGTGCGCGCGTACTTCCGCGAAGTCGCCGACGGCCTCGACATTCCACTGATGATCCAGGATGCGCCGGCGAGCGGCGTCGCGTTGTCGGCGTCGCTGCTCGCGACGCTCGCGCGCGAGATCGACGCGGTGTCGTACTTCAAGATCGAGACGGCCGGCGCCGCGTCGAAGCTGCGCGAGCTGATCGCGCTCGGCGGCGACGCGATCGAGGGGCCGTGGGACGGCGAGGAAGGCATCACGCTGCTCGCCGATCTCGATGCCGGCGCGACCGGCACGATGACGGGCGGCGGCTATCCGGACGGAATTCGCCGGATCACCGACGCGTATTTCGCCGGACGCCGCGACGATGCATACGACGAGTACGCGCGCTGGCTGCCGCTGATCAACTACGAAAACCGCCAGTCGGGCTTCCTCACCGCGAAGGCGCTGATGAAGGAAGGCGGCGTGATCGCGTGTGACCGGCCGCGCTCGCCGTGGCCCGAGCTGCATCCGCTGGTACGCGCGGGGCTGCTCGACACGGCGCGGCGGCTCGATCCGCTCGTACTGCACTGGGGGCGCTAGACACCGTTTTTGCACCCGCAACGCGCGTGCGTTGCGCATCGGCGTGACGGCGGCCCGACAGAAGGCCGCCGCCGCTCATCGGATGGATGGAGACACCATGAACCTGCTGAACCCCGCTACCCCGGCCTACGACGCCGGCGAAGCCATTCCGCGCCGCCGCTGGCTGCGCGTGATTCCGCCGCTGCTGCTGGCCTGCATCATTTCCTACATGGATCGCGTCAACATCGCGTTCGCGATGCCCGGCGGGATGAACGCCGATCTCGGCATGGACGCGACGATGGCCGGCCTCGCCGGCGGCATCTTCTTCTTCGGCTATCTGTTCCTGCAGATTCCCGGCGGCCGGCGCGCGGCGCTCGGCAGCGGCAAGACCTTCATCGCGTGGTCGCTCGTGAGCTGGGCCGTGCTGTCGGTACTGACCGGGCTCGTCACGCACACGTGGCAGCTGCTGGCGCTGCGCTTCCTGCTCGGCGTGGCCGAAGGCGGGATGCTGCCCGTCGTGCTCACGATGGTCAGCCACTGGTTTCCCGACCGCGAACGCGGCCGCGCGAACGCGATGGTCATCCTGTTCGTGCCGCTCGCCGGCATGATCACCGCGCCGCTGTCCGGCTTCATCCTCGCCGCGTACGACTGGCATCACCTGTTCTACAGCGCGGGCGCGCTGTCGGTGCTGTGTCTCGTCGTCTGGATGCTGTTCGCCGACGACGGCCCGGAGACCGCGCGCTGGGTGTCGCCGCGCGAGAAGGCATACATCCTCGACGCGTTGCGCGACGAGCAGGAGCGCAAGCGCGCGGCCGGCACGCCGGCGGCCGCATCGTTCGGCGCGCTGCTGCGCCACCCGACGATCTGGCTGCTCATCGCGATCAACTTCTGCTATCAGGCCGGCGTCTACGGCTACACGATGTGGTTGCCGACCCTGCTGAAAAACCTCACGCACGGCGGGATGGGCCGGGTCGGCCTGCTCGCGATGCTGCCGTACGTCGCGATGGTGATCGGGATGCTCGCCACGTCGTATTTGTCTGACCGGACCGGCAAGCGGCGCCTGTTCGTGCTGCTGCCGCTCGTCGCGTTCGCCGCCTGCCTCGCGCTGTCGGTGCTCACGCATGCGTCGATGGCCGTGTCGTTCGCGTTCCTGACCGGATGCGGCTTCTTCCTGCAGGCGGCGGCCGGCGTGTTCTGGGCGATTCCGCCGAAGCTCTGCAGCGTCGAGGCGGCCGGCAGCGCACGCGGCCTGATCAACGCGCTCGGCAATCTCGGCGGCTTCTGCGGCCCGTATGCGGTCGGCGTGCTGACGCAGCACGTGAGCGCGGCGGCCGGCGTCTACAGCCTCGCGGCCACGCTCGCGGTGGCCGGCCTGCTCGCGCTGACGCTGCCGAAGCGCTGCGAGGGCTGACCACGACGACACGAGACAGCGAACGACACACCGGAGACCCACCATGAACGACATCCTGCTGCTGGTGCAGAAATGCGCGCACACTTTCAGCTTCTACGACCTCGACACGAAAGCGCCGCTCAAGCACATCGTGCTGCCGAACTTCCCGCATGAATTCACCGTCGACGTGAACGACCGATACGCGTACGTCGGCATTTTCGGGATCGAGACCGCATGGTCGCGCGGCCATGAAGGCGATCACCGGATCGCCGAGATCGATCTCGTCGAGCGCGCCCATACGCGCATGCTCGACCTGTGGCCGTACTACCGGCCGCACGGGATGGCGAGCGACCGCGACGGTCGGCTGTATGCGATGAGCGAGGCGCACGACATGCTGCTCGTATTCGACGAGCCGACCCGGCAGCCGGTACCGAACATGGCCGTGCCGTCCGGCGGCGTGAAGACGCACCTCGTGACGCTCACGCGCGACGCGAGCCGCGCGTACGGCGTGCATCTACTGTCGAACACGGTCACGCAATTCCATCCGCGCGACGCAACGGTCGCGCCGCGCGCGGTGATGCCCGGCCCGCGCCCCGAAGGCAATGCGCTGTCGAGCGACGAGCGCACGCTGTTCGTCGCGAACCGCGGCGACGATACGCTGGTCGAGATCGACACGGAAACGATGACCTGTGGCCGTCGCGTGAAGACGCGCAGCGATCCGAATCGCATCTACCGCACCAGCACGCGGGACGGCCGCGACCTGCTGCTGCTGACCAATTCGGGCGAGCGGTCGATTTCCGTATTCGATGCGCGGCAGCTCGAGGAGATCGAGCGCATCGCGCTGCCCGCGAACCCGACCGCGCTGTCGTTCCATCCGTCGAGGCGCGTCGCGTACGTGTCGTTCCAGGACGACCATGTGCGCGAACTCGACCTCGACGGGTGGCGTTTCGTCGGTGCGCTCGCGACGCTGCGCGAACCCGATGCGTCGTACGTGCTCGCCGGCGCGCTCTGACATGCGCGACGAAGCGCCGCCCGGCGGCATGCCCGATGCGCTCGTCGATGCGCATCACCATCTGTGGCGGCTCGATGCGGGCGCACACTATCCGTGGCTGCAGACGCACTACGATCCGGCGCGCTTCATGTTCGGCGACTACGCGGCGCTGTGCCGCAACTTCGACGTCGACGATTTCCGGCGAGCGGCGCAATGCGCGCCGCTCGTCGCCAGCGTGCATGTCGAGGCCGAACGCGCGCGCGACGAGGCGCTCGCGGAAACGCGCTGGCTGCACGAGGTCGCGGCCACGCACGCGCTGCCCTCGGCGATCGTCGCGTGGGTCGACCTGCTGGCTCGCGATGCGGACGAACGGCTCGCCGAGCAGGCCGCGTGGCCCCGCGTGCGCGGCGTGCGGTTCAAGCCGCGCACCGCGGCGGCGCCGGATGCATCGATCGACGGGCCGGGCACGCTGCATGATCCGCGCTGGCCGGCCGCACTCGACCGCCTTGCCGCGCACGGCCTGAGCTGGGATCTGCGCGTGCCGTTCTGGCATCTCGGCGACGCGGCCGCGATGCTGACCGATGCACCCGCGGTCGACGTCGTGCTCGAACATGCGGGGCTGCCGTGGGACCGGTCCGAAGCCGGGCTCGCGCGCTGGCGCGGCGGGATGGCGGCGCTCGCCGAGTTGCCGCGCGTGACCGTGAAAATCTCCGAGCTCGGCCTGCGCGATGCGGGGTGGAACGACGCGGACAACGCGCGGATCATCCGCGACACGATCGCGATCTTCGGCTGGCAGCGCTGCCTGTTCGCGAGCAATTTTCCGGTGGCCGGGCTGCGCGTGTCCTATCCCGCGCTGCTGCGCACGTTCGCCGGCGCGATCGCGCACCTCGGCGCCCCCGCGCGCCGCGCGATCTGGCATGACAACGCGCTGCGGGTGTACCGGATCGCACTCGACGCGCCGCATGAACCCGCGGGCGGGTAGCGCCGGTTTCCCGCCGTTCCGCCTCGTCGGGCCGGCACCGCGCCGCACCCCCACCACCACATTTTGTGCATCGCACGACCGACCCTGAGCAAAAAGTATCGGTTCGCGAATCCTTTTGATGTGGTGATCGCATCGCCCGCGTCACACCATTGTTCCTGCCGTCATCGGCGGCATTCGAACAAGCAGAATCAAGGAGACACGGGTGAACAAGATGCGAATCGTCGCAGCCGGCCTGCTGCTCGGCGCCTGTCTGCCGGGCGTCGCGGCCGCGCAAACCTGCAAGGTGCCGACCCTTCGGGTGCTCGCGCAGAAGAGCCTCGGCCTGTCGGTGATGGAGAAATCGCTGGCCGACTACGAGAAGAAGAGCGGCACGAAGGTCGAGATCAGCTATTTCGGCGAGAACGATCGCCGCGCGAAATCGCGCCTCGACGCGTCGACCGGCGCGGGTTCCTACCAGATCTACTACGTCGACGAGGCGAACGTCGCCGAATTCGCGTCGGCCAACTGGATCGTGCCGCTCCTCAAGTACTACCCGAAGGACTACGACTACGACGACTTCCTGCCCGGCCGCCGCGCGGTCGCGAGCTACAACGGCGTCGCGTACTTCGCGCCGCTGATCGGCGGCGGCGACTTCCTGTTCTACCGCCGCGACCTGCTCGACGCCGCGCACATCCCGGTGCCGAAGACGCTCGACCAGCTCGTCGCCGCGATCAAGAAGCTGAACGCGCCGCCGAAGGTGTACGGCTGGGTCGCGCGCGGTCAGCGCGGCTCGGGAATGAACGTGTGGCGCTGGTCGCCGTTCATGCTCGGCATGGGCGGCACGTGGACCGACAAGGGCGGCCAGCCCGCGTTCGACTCGCCGGCCGCGGTGAAGGCCACGCAACTCTACAGCGACCTGTTCAAGTACGCGCCGCCCGGCTCGGCGACCTACGACTGGAGCAACGCGCTCGAAGCGTTCCGCTCGGGCAAGGTCGCGTTCATGATCGAATCGACGCCGTTCGCCGACTGGATGGAAGATGCGAGCAAGTCGAGCGTGGCCGGCAAGGTCGGCTACACGCGCCCGCCCGCGCCGCTGCCGTCGGCCGCATACGGCCACGGCTTCGCGATCTCGGCGGTCGGCGCGAAGGACGACTGCACGCGGACGGCCGCCGGCCGCTTCATCGCATGGGCGACCAGCAAGGACCAGGAACAGGCGCGGCTGCGCAATGGCGTGTTCAGCGACTACAACCGTTCGAGCACGATCGGCAGCCCGTACTTCAAGCAGCATGTCGCGCCCCAGATCCAGGCCGGACTGAACGACACGAACCCCGTCACGCAGGTGACGATCTGGCGCACGCCGCAGTGGCCGGATATCGGCGACAACCTCGGCATCGCGCTCGAACAGGTGTTCACCGGCACGCAGACGGATATCCGCGGCACGCTCGACGACGCGGACCAGTACGCGAAGGACGCGCTCGAACATGGCGCTCGCAAATGACGGCGCCGGCGGACGCGCGCTCGGCGTCCGCCCGGCCCCTTCCGCAATGTCGGCCCGGCGCGGCCGCGCGCGCCGCGACCGCACGAGCCTGCCGTGGGTGTTCCTCGCGCCGACGCTCGCGCTGCTCGCGGTCCTGAGCCTCGTCCCGACGATCGCCGCGATCAACCTCGCGCTGCGCAATCGCGTGCTGCGCTACCCGGACAGCGAATACGTCGGCCTGCGCAACTTCATCCGGCTCGCGTCGGACCGGCGCTTCCTGAACGCGATCGAGGTGTCGGTGCTGTGGGAAGTCGTCACGGTCGCGGGCGCGGTGCTCGTCGGCATCGCGCTCGCGGTGTTCCTGTTCGAGCGCGTGCACGGCCGCTGGCGCCGCTTCGCGTCGCTGGTGCTGATCATGCCGGTGCTGCTGCCGCGCGTGTCGGCCGCGTTCATCTGGAAGTTCATGTACGCGCCGCTCACCGGGATCCTGAGCTGGCTGCTCGGCACGCTCGGCGTCGAGCACACCGCGTTCCTCGCCGATCCGCATCTCGCGCTGTACGCGGTCGCGCTCGTCGACGTGTGGCAGTGGGGGCTGTTCTTCGCGGTCGTGATCCTGAAGCTGCTCGAGACGCTGCCGCCCGAGCCGCTCGAAGCCGCGCGGCTCGACTACGCGACCACGTGGCAGGTGCACGCGTACATCGCGCTGCCGATGCTGAAGGCGCCGCTCGTGAGCCTCGTGTTCATCAAGATGGTCGAGTCGCTGCGCTCGTTCGACCTGATCTACGTGATGACCAAGGGCGGCCCCGGCATCGCGACCGAAACGCTCGATCTCTACGCGTACCAGCAGGGCATCGGCCTCGCCGGCAAGGTGTCGTATGCGTCGGGCATGGCCGTGCTGATGATGGTCGCGACCACGCTGGTCTTCACGCTCATCTGGAAGAGGGTCAACAAATGGGACGACTGACGGCCCGCCGCGGCCCCGCCGCCACCGTGTCCACCGCCGTAATCGCCGGCGCGATCCTGCTCGTCGCCGCGTTCCCGCTATTCTGGGCCGTGCTCAATTCGCTCAAGCACCTGCTCGACATCGTCACGCCCGCGCCGCGCTTCTTCTTCACGCCGACGCTCGCGAACTACGAACAGGTGCTGTCGAGCCCCGAGGTGCTGATCGGCCTCGGCAACAGCATCGCGATCGTCGGCGCGGCCGTGCTGATCGGCGCGGTGCTCGGCGTGCCGGCCGCGTATGCGATCGCGCGCTACCCGGTGCGCGGCAAGCGCGACATCCAGTTCTTCCTGCTGTCGCTGCGCTTTTTGCCGCCGGTCGCGGTCGCGCTGCCGCTGATCGCGATCTGGGTCGATCTCGGGCTGTACGACACGAAGCTGTCGATGATCGTCACGTACCTGCTCGTCACGCTGTCGACCATCACATGGCTGTCGATCCCCGTGTTCCGCCGGCTGCCGCGCGAGATCGAGGAAGCCGCCGCGCTCGACGGCTACGGCCCGTACGCGGTGTTCTGGCATATCGCGTTGCCGGTGTGCGCGAGCACGCTGCTCGGCGGCATCGTGTTCAGCTTCGTGCTGGTATGGAACGAACTGATGATCGCGCTCGCGCTCACGTCGTCGCGCAGCGCGACGCTGCCGGTGGTCGCGTCCGCGTTCACGTCGCTCGGCCAGGAAGTGCCGTGGGGCGTGATCAACGCATCGACGGTGCTGCTCGCGCTGCCGCCGCTCGTCTTCGTCGGCATGCTGAGCCGGCTGCTCAATTCGATCGTCAAGGGAAAATGAGGAGAACACGTTGAAAGCACTCGTACTCGAACGCACGCGCGAGCTCGCGCTGCGCGACATCGACCTGCCGCAACAGGTCGGCCCCGGCGACGTCCGGATCAAGGTCCATACGGTCGGCGTCTGCGGCAGCGACGTGCATTACTACGTGCACGGCGGGATCGGCCCGTTCCGCGTCGACGCGCCGATGGTGCTCGGCCACGAGGCGTCCGGCACGGTCGTCGAAACCGGCAGCGACGTCACGCACCTGCGCGTCGGCGACCGCGTGTGCATGGAGCCCGGCGTGCCTCGCTTCGATTCGCCCGCGACGCTGCGCGGGCTCTACAACCTCGATCCCGACGTGCGCTTCTGGGCGACACCGCCCATCCACGGCTGCCTGACGCCGTTCGTCGTGCATCCGGCCGCGTTCACGTACCGGCTGCCCGACAACGTGTCGTTCGCCGAAGGCGCGATCGTCGAGCCGCTGTCGATCGGCCTGCAGGCCGCGAAGAAGGCGGCGATGAAGCCGGGCGACCTCGCGGTCGTGATCGGCGCCGGCACGATCGGCGCGATGACGGCGCTCGCCGCGCTCGCCGGCGGCGCCGCGCGCGTGATCCTCGCCGACGTCGTGCCGGAGAAGCTCGCGCTGTTCGCCGCCAACCCGGCCGTCACGACCGTCGACGTGCGTACGCGGCCGCTGGCCGACGCGGTGGCCGACGCCTCCGGCGGCTGGGGCGCGGACGTCGTGTTCGAGGCGAGCGGCAGCGCGAATGCATATGCGGGCCTCGTCGACCTGATGTGCCCGGGCGGCTGCGCGGTGCTGATCGGGATGCCGGTCGCGCCGGTGCCGCTCGACGTGGTCGCGCTGCAGGCGAAGGAAGGCCGCATCGAATCGGTGTTCCGCTACGCGAACATCTTCCCGCGCGCGCTCGCGCTGATCGCGTCCGGCGCGATCGACGTGAAGCCGTTCATCTCGCGCACGTTCCCGTTCTCCGAAGGCGTGCGCGCGTTCGAGGAAGCGGCGAGCGGGCACCCGCGCGACGTCAAGATTCAGATCGAAATGGATTGAGCCATGGCCCAGATCACCTGCAAGGCTTTGTCGAAGCACTACGACGGCGGCCCCGCCGTGCTGCATCCGCTCGACCTCGAGATCGCCGACGGCGAATTCATCGTGCTGCTCGGCCCGTCCGGCTGCGGCAAGTCCACGATGCTGCGGATGATCGCGGGCCTCGAGGCGATCACCGGCGGCGAGCTCGTGATCGGCGATGCGGTCGTCAACGATCTGCCGTCGCGCGAGCGGAACGTCGCGATGGTGTTCCAGAACTACGCGCTGTACCCGCACATGACGGTGTACGACAACATCGCGTTCGGCCTGCGGCGGCTGAAGGTGCCCGCCGACGAGATCGACCGCCGCGTGCGCGACGTCGCGCGCATCCTGAGCCTCGATGCGTTGCTCGAGCGCCGCCCGCGTGCGATGTCGGGCGGCCAGCAGCAGCGCGCGGCGATCGCGCGCGCGATGATCAAGACGCCCGCCGTGTTCCTGTTCGACGAGCCGCTGTCGAACCTCGACGCGAAGCTGCGCACGCAGTTGCGCGGCGACATCAAGCGGCTGCACCGGCAACTGAAGACGACCACGCTGTACGTCACGCACGATCAGCTCGAAGCGATGACGCTCGCCGACCGCGTCGTGCTGATGCGCGGCGGCCACATCGAACAGATCGGCACGCCGGCCGAGCTGTACGGCCAGCCGCATACGGTATTCGCCGCGGGGTTCGTCGGCACGCCCGCGATGAACTTCGCGGACGGCACCATCGAGCGCGTCGGCGCGAACGTGCTGCTCGACTGCAACGGCGCGCGCTGGCCGCTCGCGTCTTCACGCTTCGCGCGGCTGCAGGACGGCCAGCAGGTCAAGGCGGCGATTCGCCCGAACCACCTGCGGCTCGCCGCCGAAGGCGATCCGACCCCGGGCACGCTGTCGCTCACCGGCACGGTCGAGCTCGTCGAGCTGCTCGGCGCGGAGGCGCTCGTCACGCTGGACTGGCGCGGCCAGCCGTGCGCGGCCCTCGTGCCGGCCCCGATGGCCCCGGCGCCGGGCGCCGTGGTAGCGTTTCGCTTCGACGAAGAAGCCCTGCATCTGTTCGACGCCGGCACCGAGCGCAACGTCACGCTGCCGGACGCGAACCCCATCGCGCACGCGGCGCCGCCGGCGGCCGCGACGCGCACCACGCCGCCTGCCGCGACGGGCTGGTCGATGTCCCGCCCGTAGCACGCCGGCACGCCCCGACGGAGCACACGATGAACCCGGATCTCGAGATCGTTCCCACCCACCGCGACGAATCGTTCCGCGCGTGGGTCCACGACTATCCGCATTCGGTCGCGAAGTGGCACTTCCATCCCGAGTACGAGATTCACCTGATCCAGGCATCGCGCGGCAAGGTGTTCGTCGGCGACCACATCGGCGATTTCGGCCCCGGCAACCTGATCGTCACCGGGCCGAACCTGCCGCACAACTGGGTCAGCGAGCTCGCCGACGGCGAACGCGTGCCGTCGCGCGACGTCGTGCTGCAGTTCTCGCGCGATGCGATCGAGAAGATGGTCGACGCGTTCAGCGAGCTGCAGCCGGTGATCGAGCTGATCGACGACGCGGCGCGCGGCGTGCAGTTTCCCGATCGCGTCGGCATCGAGGTCGCGCCGCTGATGCTCGAACTCGCTAACGCGCACGGCTGCCGACGCGTCGAGATCCTGATGTCGCTGTTCGACCGGCTGTCGTCGTGCCGCGAGCGGCGCGTGCTCGCGGGCCCCGGCTACCGCAGCGACGCGCAGCACTACATGTCGTCGACCATCAACCAGGTGCTGTCGTACCTGCAGCAGAACCTGCCCGGCATGCTGCGCGAAGCCGACGTCGCCGCGTTCGCCGGCATGAGCGTGAGCACCTTCACGCGGTTTTTCCGGCGTCACACCGGCTCGTCGTTCGTGCGCTACCTGAACCGGCTGCGCATCAACGAGGCGTGCGAGCTGCTGATGTTTTCCGACCTGACGGTGACCGACATCTGCTACCGGGTTGGCTTCAACAACCTGTCGAACTTCAACCGTCAGTTTCTCGCGATGAAGCAGGTGCCGCCGTCGAAGTTCCGCGCGCTGCACCGGCTCAACGAACCGCACGGCCGCGACGACGCGCCGCCCCCGCGACGCGCGCCGCCGCGCGCCCCAGACAGGACGCTCCATACGTGACATATCTCGGCATCGATCTCGGCACGTCCGAGGTCAAGGTTCTGCTCACCGATTCCCGATCGGTCCCGCTCGCGACCGGCTCGGCCACGCTGTCGATCAGCCGGCCGCATCCGCACTGGTCCGAACAAAGCCCGCAGGCGTGGTGGCACGCGATGCTCGACGCGATCGCGTCGGTGCGGGCCGCGCACCCGGCCGGCTTCGCCGCGCTGCGCGGCATCGCGCTGTCCGGGCAGATGCACGGCGCGACGCTGATCGACCGCGCGGACCAGGTACTGCGCCCCGCGATCCTGTGGAACGACACGCGCGCCGGCACCGAATGCGTGGAGCTCGAGGCGCTGGTGCCGGAATCGCGCACGATCACCGGCAACATGGCGATGCCCGGCTTCACCGCGCCGAAGCTGCTGTGGCTCGCCAAATACGAGCCGGCCGTGTTTCGCGCGGTGCACAAGGTGCTGCTGCCGAAGGACTACCTGATTTGGCGGCTGTCCGGCGAATTCGTGTCCGACATGTCCGACGCGTCGGGCACGCTATGGCTCGACTGCGCGCGCCGCGACTGGTCCGACCGGATGCTCGCCGCGACCGAGCTGTCGCGCGCGCAGATGCCGCGCCTCGTCGAAGGCAATGCGGCCGCCGCGCAACTGCGCGACACGCTGCGGCGCGAATGGGGCATCGCCGGGCCCGTGACGATCGCCGGCGGTGCCGGCGACAATGCGGCGTCCGCGATCGGCATGGGCGTCACGGGCGCCGGCAGCGGCTTCCTGTCGCTCGGCACGTCGGGTGTGCTGTTCACCGGCAACGACCGCTTCGCGCCGAATCCGGACGCCGCCGTGCACGCGTTCTGCCACTGCGTCGAAGGGCGCTGGCACCAGATGAGCGTGATCCTGTCGGCCGCCGCGAGCCTCGACTGGCTCGCGCGCGCGCACGGCACGACGCCCGGCGTGCTCGCGGCGTGTGCCGAACGCGCCGATCCGGCCCGCGCGCCGCTGTTCCTGCCGTATCTCGGCGGCGAGCGCACGCCGCACAACGATGCGCATGCGCGTGGCGTGTTCTTCGGGCTGTCGAACGAACACGGTGCGGACGACCTCGCGTATGCGGTGATGGAAGGCGTCGCGTTCGCGATGGCCGACGGCTACGACGCGCTGCGCGCGGCCGGCACGACGCTCGACGCGGTGTCGTTCATCGGCGGCGGCTCGAAGAGCGCGTTCTGGGCGCGGCTGTGCGCAAATGCGACCGGGCTCGCGATGCAGCGCCACGCGGACGGCGCGGTCGGCGCGGCACTCGGCGCCGCGCGGCTCGCGCGGCTGGCTGCGACGAACGACACCCTCGCGGAAGTCTGTATCGCGCCGCTCGTCACGGAAACGGTCGCGCCCGATGCCGCGTCGGTCGATCTGCTGGCGGGGCGGCTTGCACGGTATCGGCGGCTGTATCGCGCGCTGCGGGATGAGTTCGCGGCCGCCGACTGAGCGTTAGAGCGATCGCGCTTGACCCGGCCCTTGGGATCGCCTTTATGCTGACCGCAACGAATCGACAGCAAAGAGGTGACGGATGGGTTCGTCCACGCCCCGTTTGAACGCATCGGCCGCCGCCGCGCGGCTCGGCGTCTCCATCAAGGCGCTGCGGCTGTACGAGCGGCACGGCCTGCTCACGCCCGAGCGCACGCCGGCCGGATACCGCGCGTACGGCCCGGACGACCTCGCGCGCGCCGCCGACATCGCGGCGCTGCGCAAGCTCGGCCTCGGTCTCGCGCAGGTGGCGAGCGTGCTCGGCGGCGATGCGCGCAGCCTCGATGCAGCGCTCGGCGCTCACGAAGCGGCGCTCGATCGCGGAATTCAGGATCTCGTGAGCAAGCTCGACCGCGTGCGTGCGATGCGCGCCGGCCTGGCTCGGGGACGGATGCCCGCGGACGGGGAACTCACGCGGCTGCTCGACGCTGGCAGCGCCGGCGTCACGTTCAGCCTGCCGTGGCCGTGGGGCGGCGAACGGTTCGAGTGTCGCGATATCCGGCCGTTGAACTACATCATCGGTTCGCTCGGGAGCGGCAAGACGCGGCTCGCGCTTCGGCTGGCCGACGCGCTGCCCGGCGCCGTGTTCGTCGGCCTCGATCGGCTCGACGACGATGGTGCAGCCGCATCGGATGCATTGCGTGCCGATCCGGAACTGAAGTCGCGTGTCGACCGCACGTCGGCGTTGCTCATCGGCAAAGGCGCGACGCCGTCGGCGGCGCTGACCGCACTGCTCGTCGGCCTCGAAGCAGCAAGCCCGCGCGTGCGGATCGTCGACATGATCGAACAGGATCTCGATCGCGCCACGCAACTGGCGTTGATCGCGCATCTGCGCGAATGCGCGGCCGCCGGCATGCGGCCGCTGTTCTTGCTGACGCGCTCGTCGGCGATCCTCGATCTCGCGGCGGTCGGCCCCGACGAAACCATTCTGCTGTGCCCGGCCAATCACAGCCCGCCTGTGCGCGTGGCGCCTTACCCGGGCGCGCCGGGGTATGAAGCCGTGGCCACGTGCCTGGCGGCGCCGGAAGTTCGGGAGCGGGTCGCGCGGCGGCCGGAAGCGGCGCGCTGTCAGGCCTGATAGGGAGCTGAACAGAAGATTTGCCGGCCCGCCTCGTCGGCGAACCTGACGGCACGCGTCAAGCGGGTAGGAATCGACCTGACCGATAGGCGTGCCCGCAAGCCGGCGATCGTAACCGGGAAAGATTCGGAAAAGTCCGGTGCTTGCCGGGCGCTATTGGACGGGTCAGCAAGCCGTCTTGTCCGGATGGCCAAAAACGCGCGCGGCCGGACGATCGCCCCTACGATGAAGGGCATCCGAAACCGTTCGTTCCGAGGTATCGTCCACCTCTGCCCCAGCATTCCACATGACCGCACGCAATGAAAACAGCACCGCCCCGGCCGATATCGGCCCCTTCGACGCGATGAGCCGATTCCGCATCACGTACGACGGGCCCGCGCTCGAATCGTCCGAGATGGACGTGCGCGAACTCGCGCCCGCGCTGCTCGCCTTCGGCGATTTGCTCGACGCGTCGACCCGCGCCCTGTGCGGCGATCAGGTTCGGCCGCGGGTGAACGTGCGCGGCAGCTTCAAGACCGGCAGCTTCGGCATCGACTTCACGCTCGCCACCTCGCTGCTCGGCCGCATGCGCGATCTGCTGAGCGGCAACGAAGGCACGGCGCTCGCCAATGCGGTCACGCGACGATCACCGATGCCGGCTTCCTGTCGCGCGTGAACAACAGCCAGATCAGTTTCAGCAAGGGCGACGTGCTCTTGTGCAATGTCCGTATGCAGCAGTGGCAAACTTCGGACGGCGCAAAAACCGAATACGAGGTCACGGATGTCCTCGAACATCGCCCGGCGGGCCTGTAGATTCCGTTGTCGGGCCTCTGATCCACGTCGCCGCCTCGCGCCCGACGCAACTTCTCACCACTCATGAAACCGGCGATCCATCTGCGTGTCGCCTCGCGGGAAGACCTCGCCTTCCTGCTGACGCTCCGTCGACTCACGATGACCGAGCACCTGCAGCGCGTCGGCGCGCCGACCGACGACGAAGCACACGACCGACGCATCCGCGCGAACTTCGACGACGCGATGATCGTCTGCGAAGGCGCCGACGCCATCGGCCTGCTGAAGGTGACGCGCGCGGCCGGCGACTGGCACGTCCATCAGATCCAGATCCTTCCCGCGTGCCAGGGTCGTGGAATCGGCGCGGCCGTACTGAACGCATTGCTGACCGACGCGGCACGCGAGCGCGTATCCGTATCGCTGAGCGTGCTGCACGGCAACCCCGCACGGCGGCTCTACGAACGGCTCGGCTTTCGCGTCGTATCGGAAACCGATACGAGCGCGAACATGATCCGCCGCGCGTGACACGTGTCGTTTCGACGCCGCCACATTTCTGTTACTGCGTGATCTTCGCGTCCTTCAGCAGGTTGCCGATCATCTGCGCACTCGCCTTCTCGACCGCGATCGCCTGCAACTGCTGCTGAAGCGTCGGCTTCGCGGTTTCGAAAGCCGGCACCTGCGTCGGCCGCTTCGCATCCAGCTTCACGATCGCCCGCACGCCATCGACGGGAATCGAATCCTTCGTCACCGCGCCGACGGGCAGTTTCTCGAGCGCCTGCGCGACCGGCTGCGGCAACCCGGCCGTCTTGCCCGCCGCCGCCGGCGTGTTGAAGCTCACCCACGGCAGCTCGCCGCCGGTATCGCGGCTCGGCGCGACGCTGTACTGGCGCGCGAGCCCGTCGAACGACTTGCCCGCTTTCAACTCGCTCAGCACGGTGGCCGCCGCGACCGGATCCTTGACGACGATCACGCGCGGCTTGTATTCGTTCTTGCCGAGCGCGGCGACGAGCTCGTCGTAGCGCGCCTTGACCTGCTCGTCTGTCACGGGCTCGGGCTTCACGTTGTCGCGCAGGTACAGCTGCACCTCGGCCGTCACCTTCGCCTGCTGCATCGCCGCCTTGACCTCGGGCTTGTCCGCGTAGTTGGCCTTCTCGGCCGCCTGCTGCACCAGCACGCGCGTGATCAGCTGATTCTTGATCGCCTCGCGGATCTGCGGCGAATCGGCTTGCCCGGACGCGCGCAGCAGCGTATCGACGTCGGCCTGCGTGATCGGCGTGCCGTTGACGGTCGCGACGGTCGCCGCGCCCGCCGCCGTTTCCGCGTGGACGGGGCCCGTCAGCGCGCCGGCTAGCGCAGCGATCAGCAACAGGCGGTTCGGTGTCGTTTTCATTTTCGTCATGTCGTCACTTCGGCTCAAAAATCGCGGCATCGGGCTGCCGCGCAAGTTCACCGGCGCGGCAATGTGCCGGCGCAACCGGTCGGTCGATTCGGTTCATCGTCGTGTGCACGCGCACTCCCGCCGGTGCCGCCGCTATTGTGCCCGGATCGGGCTTTCCGCGCCGTGTGGTTGGGAACGACCGCCCGGCGGGCGGTGAGGCGCGCGTTGCGCACGCCGCTCATTACGCACGCGCGATGCGGAAATTGCGTGGAAGCACGATGGACGTCCGGCGACACGCGGTGAATCCCGTCGTTGCCGCGCGGGCACGGCCGGCGGACAGCGGCCGCGCACGCGTGATCGATGTCATGGCGTCCACCGGTACACGGTGATGCTGTTCCCCTTCACGTTGTTCTTCATCACCACGTACTCGCCGTTCGACCGGCGGTACGCGCGAATGCTGTACATCGCATCGATCGCGCTGCTGGTATCGACGGTCGCGGGGCTCGTGTTGACCAGCGTCGTGTCGAGGCTTCCCGTGGTCAGGTTGAACGCGTCGACGTTCGGCCAAAGCGGCCCGCTGCTGCTGAACCAGTAGCCGACGAACAGATGGTTGCCCGCCGCGTCGATCGATTTCGCGCCGCTGTGCGGCAGCGTGATCACCGGGTCGGGCTTCGTCGTGTTGCCCGCGCGCCAGCCGTGATACACCTCGATGCGCGTGCCGATCGACGTCCAGTCGTTGCTGCCGAGCGCGCCCTGCGCGAGCACCATCGTGTCGCTGTCCGCGAGATAGACGATGCGCGTGAGCGGCTGGATGCTGGCCGGAATGCGGGTCGCGACGCCGGGCCCCCACGACGGCTTGCCGTTCGCGTCGAAGCCGGTCAGCGGGTAATGCGTGATCGCGCCGGTCTTGTCGAGGCCTGCCCATACGCCACCCTGGCTGTCGAGGCTGAAGCCGCCCGTCACGCGCTGCGTCGTGTTGAACGCAGGGCCGGGAAGCGAGCCGTCCGGAATCGCGACGTAACCGTTCGCCGCGTTGAAATGATAGAAGTAGAAGACCGGCGGGTTCTGGCCGGCCGCGACGAGAATCCGGTTCGCGCCGACCGACGTGAGCAGCCCGAAGTGTTCGTCGCGCTGCGTGTCGCTCATGTTGATGCGCGGGTCCGACGGATACGTGAACGGGTCGACGGTGTTCGCGACGAACTTGCCGCCCGCGCTGCCGCTGTAGATGTGCGTGCCGCCGTAAAACAGCGCGCCGTCCGTGACCGGGTCCGGCGCGGCGATGCCTTCGAAGTTCAGCGACTGCAGTGTCCAGCGCAGGCTGCCGGTGCTGCTGTACGCGTGAATGTCGGTCGCGCCATTGCGGCCGAGATCCCAGCTGCCGCCCCACGGATTGTTGAGCACATAGAGATTGCCGCCGGTGTCCTTGCCGATCCCGACGATGCGCGTGAAGCGTTGCGGGCCGACCTGCCCCTTGATGCCCGTCGTCGTGTCGAGATAGCCGCCGCGCACGCCGAACGTGCCGACGAGCGCCGGCCGGCCCGAGATCGAATAACGCTTGATGTTCTGGTCCGGACCTTCGTCGCCCACCAGCAATTGCCCGGCCGCCGCGTCGACATACAGCGCCGACGGTTGCGACCCGGCCGGCATGCGGATCGTGTTCAGCAGCGCGCCGGTCGGGCTGAAGCCGACGATCGAGCCGGCACGCTTCTGCGCGACCCACACGTTGCCCGCGCCGTCCACCGCGAGCGCGCCCGGCGCCGACACGCCGATGTCGCGCTGCCACACGCCATCGGTCGTGAACACGCGCACGCGATTGCCGTAGAAATCGCTCGCATACAACAGCGAGCCGGCCGTCGCGAGCCCGGTGACGACGTCGATGCGCGGCTGGTTGGTCGCCGCGCTGATCTGGATCACGCGGTCGCGATACTTCGTCGCGCGGTTGTAGCGCCCCACCGCGCCGCTGCCGTAGGTCTTGCCGGGCTGCAGCGCGACGAACAGCGATGTCGCGTTGCCGGTGATCGCGCTGCCCTGGAATTCCGAATGCGCGCCGATCGAGCCGATGCTCTTGCCGTTCTGGTAGATCGCGACGCCACCTTCGTCCTCGTCCCACATCGACGCCGTGTAGATCACGCCTTCGGGCGCGACCCACATCGCGCGCGCCACGTTGCCGACGTGCGCCGCGAGCGTGCCGTACGTGTTCGCGATCCAGTCGGTCGTGTTGGCTGCATGCGCGGCCGATGCACATGCAGCGATCGCCGCGGCAACAAGCGCGGCCCGGATTCGTTGTCTGGCGACCATGACGGAGGCTCTCCTGAATGAGACAAACATTCACATGAAGGATCGGCCGGCCAGATGGCTTGAAGTCCGCGAGATGTAAATTCTTCCCTGAATCATCCGGCGCAGTCGGTATGACGTACGGCATGCATTCGATAATGCGCAGGGCGAGAATAGCGTTATATAAATCGAAAAAAATTGCGAATCGCCCGCGCTTGCGGCGAGCGCGGCTTCGCGTCAGTAAATGGTCACTTACGCGCCGGATCGGAAATGGAGAAAATCAGGCATTCGCCGCCGGGAATATCGCCGGGGATTCAACGACGATGGATTGAAACGGCGAATGCCATTTCGGCAGTATCGGGAAAAATCCACTGTCCCCAAATGAAAACGCCGGCCTGAATCCGTGTCGAATCCAGGCCGGCGAATATCATTTGCTGCGGGTCAGGCAATGCAGCGTTTGCGCCACCGCATTGCCGTGCGTCAAGCCGACGTTTCCCTCACCTTCACCTCGGCGACGCGCGCGCCGTCCGGATCGTCGCCATCGCGCGGCGCGTCGAGCTGCCCTTCCCACTTCGCGACTACGGCCGCCGCGATCGAGTTGCCGACGGCGTTGGTGGCCGAGCGCCCCATGTCGAGGAACATGTCGACGCCCATGATCAGCAGCAAGCCGGCTTCGGGCAGGTTGAACTGATTGAGCGTCGCCGCGATCACGACGAGCGACGCGCGCGGCACGCCGGCCATCCCCTTCGACGTCACCATCAGCATCAGCAGCATCGTGATCTGCGTGCCGAGCGGCAGATGGATGCCGTACACCTGCGCGATGAACAGCACCGCGAACGTGCAGTACATCATCGAGCCGTCGAGGTTGAACGAATAGCCGATCGGCAGCACGAAGCTCGAGATCTTGCGGTTCACGCCGAAGCGGTCGAGCGCGTCCAGCAGCTTCGGATACGCGGCCTCGGAGCTGGCCGTCGCGAACGACAGCAGGAACGGCTCGCGGATCAGCCGGAGCAGCGTGAACGCGCGCTTGCCGAGGAACGTCACGCCGGCGAGCGTCAGCACGGCCCACAGCAGCGCGAGCGCCAGATAGAAGCTCGCCATGAACTTCGCGAACGTGAGCAGGATGCCGAGCCCTTCGGTCGTGATCGTCGACGCGAGCGCCGCGAACACCGCAACGGGCGCGAACCACATCACCGTGCCCGTTACCTTCAGCATCACCTGCGCGAGATCGTCGATCACGGCGGTCAGGCGCTTGCCCGCTTCGCCGAGCGCGGACAGCGCGGAGCCGAAGAAGATCGAGAACACGACGATCTGCAGGATTTCGTTGTTCGACATCGCCTCGGCGATCGACTTCGGCACCAGGTGCACGACGAAATCCTTCAGCGTGAACGCGCCCGTCTTCAGGTTGAGCGCCGCATCGGATGCCGGAAGCGGCAGGCTCAGGTGGCTGCCGGGTTGCAGGATCGTCGCGGTCAGCAGGCCGAGCAGCAGCGACGTGAACGACGCGATGAAGAACCAGCCGAACGCCTTGACGCCCACGCGGCCCACCGCGCTGCCGTCGCCCATCTGCGCGATGCCGACGGTCAGCGTCGCGAACACCAGCGGCGCGATGATCATCTTGATCAGGCGCAGGAACACGTCGGACAGCAACGACACGTACCCGGCGACCTCCTTCGCCATCTTCGGGTCGGGAAACGCGCTATGGCAGGCGTAACCCACGGCGATACCCAGCATCATCGCGACGACGATGTACCTGGTGATGTTGTGCTTCTTCTTCATTAGTAATCCAAATCACAAAGCGTATGTTGCTAACGGCTGGCACAGCTTCCGCGTCCGGCTGCGAATCGAAACCCACGTCTCTCTGGGTGCGACCTCCCCGCTATCGGCGCTCGCCATGGCGGACAGGGGGGGCATTCTAACGCAAATGGCTCGCCGGCTTTCAAATCTGAAAGCGGCACGGGTTGATCTGCGTCCTGAACCCCGCCGGGAAGGGGACGCCTGCCACGCCCGCCCCGTCGGAAATCGTCACGCGGGCAGCGACATGATCGAGCGATCGCGACACATTCTCACAAACCTGCGCAGACCTCGACACTACGGCACGTAAACGGTCTGTAATATTTGGAAATGATTCGCGTCGACATCGTGCATCGACGTCAACGCGCAATTCCGAGCGGGAAATGCGGGACCGCGTTCGCGTCATGGCTTCCATCAGGCCGAGTGATTCATTTCGTCAGTATTCCTTGAAATGAAGGATCGGGAAAAAGCGGCATCGTGATGAACATTCTTTACACCAACTTCCACGGCGACTATGGCGGCGGACAGGACACCTACGTCCGCGATCTCGCCGTCGCGATGAGCCGTCATCACCGCGTAACCGTCGCGTCGCCGGAAGGCAGCCGCTTGTCGCGACTGCTGAAGGACACTCCCGACGTGGCCATCTTCGACATGGAATTCAAGCCGCGCTGGAACCGGCTGTGCCGCGAGATTCTCCGGCTGCGCGAGCGGATCGCCGCCGAGCGCTTCGATGTCATCCATGTAAACGGGTCCGCCGATCACCGGCAGGTCATGCTCGCGCTGCTCGGTTGCCGATATCGGCCCGCGGTCGTGCTGACCAAGCACAACACCTATCGCGCCGACAGCTTCGGCAACCTGCTGCGCGCCCGGCTGGCCACTGACCACACGATCGCGGTCAGCGACTACGTCGCGAGCATGCTCGCGCTGCGCTCGCCATACGGCAACGTCACGGTGGTCAAGCACGGCGTGCGCCGGCCGGCCGCCGAACGACTGGCGGCCGACGAGATCCGCCGCCGCAAGATCGCGCTGTTCGGCGCGGCCGGCGCGGATGCGATCGTGCTGGGCAGCAGCGCCGGCACCGCGCCAGAAAAAGGCTGGATGGACCTGATCGCCGCACTCGGCCGCCTGCCCGAAACCGAACGGGAGCGGTTTCGCGTGCTGCTGGTCGGCGCGGAGCCATCCGGCGAACAGCGCGAGCAGCTCGCGCGGCACGGCATGGCGTCGCGTACCGCGTTCACCGGGCGACTCGACGATGTGCGGGCGCCGTTCTCGATCATCGACGTGTCGTTCGTGCTGTCGTATCACGAGAGCCTGTCGTATGCGTGCCGCGAAGCGATGTCGCTCGGCTGCCCCGCGATCGTGACGCGCGTGGGCGGGCTGCCCGAGAACGTCGAACCGGGCGTGGACGGCTGGGTCGTCCCGCCACGCGAGCCCGCGGCGATCGAAGCGATCCTGCGCGCGATCGCGGAGGATCCGGGCCGCGTCCGCGCGATGGGACGCAGCGCGCGGCTGAAAGGCAAGCGAGAGTTCTCGTTCGACGCGTTCGTCGACGCGACCTTGTCCGTTTATCAGCACTCGGTTCGACACAACTCCTCCCGCTGGGTGACCTCGTTGAGATCCGCGAAATGGCAATGAATATCTGGAAGAAGTACCGGGACCGGCGCCACAAGGAATCGTCGGCCTACCGGAAAGCCGAGCCGATCATCGCGAAGTGGGCCGCGCATGCCGATTTCGCCGAGATTGGCGACTTCAAGACCCTGCGGATTTTCCGCAAGGCTGCATAACCACACTTTCCTGCGATCCACCGATGCTTGCGCGCACCCCACGCTATCCGATCCTGATGTATCACCAGATCCGCCCGCTCCCGCCGCCGACCGACCGACTGCGCAGCCTGAGCGTCGCGCCCGACGCGTTCCGCCGCCAGATGACCTTGTTCAGGCGGCTCGGCTACCGCGGGTTGAGCGTGCGCGAACTGCAGCCGTACCTGCGCGGCGAACGGCAGGGCAAGGTCTTCGGCATCTCGTTCGACGACGGCTTTCACAACGTGCTGACGCATGCGATGCCCGTGCTCGACGCGCTCGGGTTCACCGCGACCTGCTATTTCGTCGCCGGTCGGTTCGGCGGCGCGAACGACTGGGATGCCGGTGCGCCGACTGCGCGCTCGCCGCTAATGACGTGCGCGGACATGCTCGCGTGGCGCGATCACGGCCATGAAATCGGCTCGCATACGCTCGATCATGTGGCCCTGTCGTACGCGCCGTCACATGTATCGGCGTTTCAGTTGACCGAATCGAAGCGGCAGCTCGAAATGCTGAGCGGCCAATGCGTCGAATCGTTCTGCTATCCGTACGGCGATCTCGACGCACGCGTGCGCGACCAGGTCATCGCCGCCGGTTACGGCAATGCGACGACGACCCGGCGCGGATGCGCCGGTGCGACCGACGATTCGTTTCTGTTGCCGCGGATTCCGGTCGCGGGTGGGGGCGGGGCTGCGAGGCTGTGGTTCAAATGTGTGAAGGGGCGGGTTGCGGCGGGCGGGTAGCATGCGTCGTCATACGACGACATCTCGATACCCGTTCATGCCATGCACGCGCACGGACGACCCTCGCCGTCAGATCCACGCGGTGAGCAGGAACGAGAGCCGGCCAGCGCGAATCGTCCTGTCGACCACACGCCACGCAGCCCACAGAAAATGTAGATAAACTACAACCCACTTATTCAGTTCCGCCATCAACACGCTCAAGTCAGATTTGGATAAGCACCCGAAATTCCCCCCATATTCCGTCCTTGACCAGCCTGGCCGTCCGCGGTTAATGTTGAAAAACTACATGATCTAGCGGGCCATCCAGTTACGGATACTGGCTTGCTTCTTCGTGGGTTCGCTTCCGCTGAGAGCAGGACAATAATTTCTTACACACAGGAAAGGAATGCTGTTTATCAGGAACCTGAGAGATGTCGAGAAAGACGGACGGCTTGTCGAATGGGGTCCGGCACAAGCCGTCGCTGATTGACGGAAAAGGACGGCATGGGCTACGGCGTGTGCCATACGGTGGTGCGCGCGGGGACGGAATCGCTGCTGCAATACCGCAACCATCTCGAAGCCTGTTATTGCATTGCGGGCGAAGGCGAGGTCGAGGGCATGAACGGCAACGTCTTTCCGATCCCCCGGGCACCATCTACGTGCTCGATCAACACGACCAGCATTATCTGCGCGGCGGCAATGACGGGGATCTGGTGCTTGTCAGTGTCTTCAATCCCCCGCTCAAGGGACACGAACGGCATAACCCGGAATCTGCAGAAGCATCCGATTACTGAGGCCCGATACGCTCATTCCGGGAGGCCACGGGGTAGCAGCCCCCCGGCAACGTCCGCGGGAGCGCGCATGCATCGCGTGCTCCGCGCAAAAGAAAGGTGACCGTTCGTGCGCGCCCAGCATCAAGCCTTTTTCCATTCGCTTTTCCTTGCCCGCCTCGCCGACCAGATTCTGTTGTTTCTGGTGCCGCTGGTCATCTTTCAGATGACAGGACGCGTGTCCTGGTCGGGCATCGCGTTTTCGCTCGAAACACTGCCGAGATACCTGTGCTTCCCGTTTCTCGGCGCGCTTTGCGACCGGTATTCGCCCACGAAGCTGATGCGCGTCAGTCAGGTTCTCCGCGCGGCGGTATGCGTCGCGGGCGTCGCCGCCTACGACCTCGTCGGCGGCATCGGATGGCTGATCGCGCTGTCCGCGTTGTGCGGCATGCTGACGAGTCAAGGCATCGTTGCGCGCGAGGTGATGCTGCCGCAGATATTCAGCAGCCATCGCTTCGAAAAAGTGCTGTCGTATTCGCAATTGGCCGACCAGCTTGGCCTGGTGCTTGGCCCCATGCTCGCGGCGATTCTGCTGTCCTGGTGGCGCTGGGAATTCGTCGTGGCGGCCGCGGCCGTGCTGTTCGTCACAGCCGACGTCGCGCTCGCCTATTGGCAAAAGGCCAGCGCGTTCGAATTCGCGATGCCGGAAGGTTCGCACGGCACCTGGTTCAAGCCGATCAAGACGGCCTTGTCTCACGTCGTCCATCTGCCGGGCCTCAAGTCCGTCATCATGCTGGCTGCCGCGGAGAACCTCGTGATCGGCGTCACGCTCGCGACATCCGCTGCGATGGTCACCGGCTTTCATCACGAAAGCGGACGCTATTATGCAGGACTGCAAACGGCAGGCGCATGCGTGACGATCGCGATTCTGTTGATGACGGCGAGGTTGCATGTCCCGCGGCGCATCCTCGGCCTCGTCGGCTTCGGTTCGATCTGTGTCGGCGGCGTGATCGCGGCAGCCAGCTCGGGAATTGCGGGGTACGTTCTCGGCTTCCTGCTGATCGTCGGGTTCGACAAGATGTTCAACGTGTACATCCGCAGCACGCGGCAGAAGATCATCCCCGCGCGTGACTACGGCAAGACGACGGGCGTCGTCATCCTCCTCAACAACATGACACAGCCGCTCGCGGGCGTCGCGGTAGGCGTGTTCTCGACGCGTTTCGGACCAGACACGGTGATCATGGTGCTATCCGTGTGCATGGGTTGCCTCGGGTTGCTGGTCTCGCTCGCGCCCCGCGTTCGAAAAGACCACATCTTTTCTGAGAGCCCACACAAATAATGTTGGCTCTCAAAAAAGGTGTCTTTGGGCCTGTAGACAGATCAAGGACTTGGACATCTTTTTTGAGAAATCTACATGCCTCTCGTCTCAAAAAAGATGTCCGTGGCCCCGGGATTTCTCAGAAAAGTCGTCCTTGGGAATGTCACGGCCCTGCCTAGGTGTCTCGACGGAACTTAGCGACAAGCAGCGTCATGGGCGGGCGTTTCAACGGCCAGCACAGTCGACACTGCTTGTGCTATAAATGTGCCCATAGTGTGCGCCGAGAAATCTGCCGTGAACCCCAATCTGGCCCAGGATTCAACGCCCCCTCTCGATTTCGACCAGTTCATGGCGTCTTTGAAGGATTCGGAGAGTATCGCGCCCATCATCTCGGCGCGACGCTTCGCGTCTGCCCTGCATATCGATATGCAAACACTCGCACGGCTGGCCCATGTACACCGCAATACGGTAAGCCGCTTGGCTGGCTCCGAAAGTGTGCAAAAGTACCTTCGAGACGCGCTCCGGGTCATCCGAGCTGCAACCGATATCTCCGGAGACCTACGAAGCACGCTGTTTTGGTATCGCAATGAACCGCTGCCGACCTTCGGCTACAAGACTGCCGAAGAGTTGATATCGGAGGGGCGCACCGAAGACCTGCTGCGTTACGTCACATCGCTCGAGGCCGGCGCGGCTGGATAGGGTCGGGTACACACGTTGCAGGTCTGCAAAATAACGGCTATCCAGCCATCAGTACGTGGCGATCGCGCGATAAGCGAGTACGCCGCCTACAAAGAAGCCCGCAAAAGAGGAGACGCCGAGCAGAATCGAAACCACATTGGCCACTCCACCGTATCGCAGCATGCGGTCCTTCTTGGCCCCTGCATATCGCGCCTCGCTGTACCAAAACTGGGTGAGATACCGAAAGCCCGCTGCCGTCCCGCCAAAGCCTGCGCTTAAGACAAAGACGAGCATGGCGACCCCGACTTTCGATAGCAATGGCCCTCCGGTTTGCCATTTCGTCATGGCATTGCCAACAAAGGCTAGCATTGCCACCGCGGCCCCTCCGTTGATTGCAATTGCTGATCTGACAGCGGTCTGGCCGGCCTCGATTGTCCCTTTCAACAGTTCGACGCCGAAGGCCAGGTCGGTCGACGTTTGCGTCTTCCACACTTCCAACTCGTGCTTGATCTGCTCGTCGCTTTTCTGGTGGCCTCCAGTCTCACTCTCGTTCAAGGCCTTGATGAGACCATCCAGATAGGCGTTGAGGTTCGAAACGGGTATGGACGCTGCTCCTGCGGTGGCGGCATTGCTGACGGCATCTTTCACCAGTTGAACAGCATCGGACGGTTTCATTTTTACCCCGAGACGTTGTTTTATTGGATTTTGAATCGCTCGCTGGAGAAATCAACCCGAGCTTGGGGCTCGGCCACGCGAGCATGCGTAATGCATCGTGATCCCCGCGTTCTTTTCTTGTGCAGCGAATGCACCACGCAGCCTTTCATTTGTTCTATAGCACTCGTGGCGAAGACGGCGGCCGAAGTGAAAGTGAAGCAGTCGTTCGGGTGAACGTATAGCTGGTCTCCCAAAGACGCATTGCGATTCACGCAGATTCGTCGCTCTGGCCGGTGCGTGCCAGTGACAGAAATTCTTCGGTTATCGAAAATAGGGAGCGGAGTAGCGCATCGTCCCACGGAAGTGACAATCCATGAGCGCTAGCTAGGCGCATCTGCCTAATCCGTTCGAGCAAAAACAACTCGCGCTTACCTATGACCCCGGCGTCCGCTAAACGGCGGACAAGCATGTTTGGTTGCGGGTCAATATGCCCTTCCAGTTGCCGTAGCGCCATTCGGCGTAACAAAGCTTCGGTAGCGGCCCAAGCGATCAGCAATGCAGCACGAGGAGCATTTGCACGATGGGCGCGCTTAGCCTCGGACATCATATCTTCGATCTGTTCGAGACTCGGCTCACGGTCAATGCTCACGCGCGTTGACGGTCGCACTCTTTGTTCCTTCCTGGCAAACCGCAATGCGCTCAAGCGCTGTTGGGTGAACTCTGCAGTCACGCCCGACGGAAATTGAAGATCCTCGTCTCTTTCTAGGATCGGCGGGTATTCGATGCGATCAAGGAAGTCAGAAAATGCTTGTCGAGTAGGGCTCGGCCAAATAGAGAAATCCTCAAACCGAAGTTTTCCCTTGAGTTCTTGTACGCGTTCGTCTACTAACACTGCTATGTCAACCAATCGGAACTGTCGGGTTGTCGATCCTCGTGAGAACGTGAAATGGATCGGTCCATATCGGAAAATCAGCGGGTTCGACTTTCTGGAGATTGCATCGGGATCGCCACACTCTTTCATTATGACGTTCGATTCGAGACCAAGCGTGACAGGACCGAGCTGACCCGTCCTCAGAAATTCACTAATTGTTGCCATAGGTCTGCTCCCATCTTTCAATCGCGATACGTAGCATTTTGAACTCAAACATCCGGCCGTTGGCGCGGCTCGCTAGCTCTTCGCCGCCGTCGTAGCCGAGCATGTAAGCGCGCGCCATATCTAGTCTGTCTATCCAGCGGCGCCGCATCGCGGGATCCGGAAGGCAATGCTCCCGGGCGTACTTGATCGCTTTCTCCAACCTGTCGCTCGGCGTCATCGAGAAGACCTCCTTGAAGTCAACACGCGCGTTGTGATCTGACACGACGGTGAGCTCGACGCCGTTGACGTGAATGTGGCACCCCTTTATAACCCAATCATCAGCCAACTTAGATGGCTCGCACATCTTCGTCCGGCGCCTCAATCATAGTTGTTAGACCCTCGGCCGCAGAAATTGGCGTAGCCTGCGGCGTAGGTCATTCGTCGCATGCCCATCAAGCCAAGCGGTGTTGCTACTACTGATGCATCACTGGTGAATGGCTTTCGATATAAATTCGCAGGTGCGGTAATGCTGTGTCAGGTAACGGTCGTAAGTCATCTTCATGGTGGAGTTTAGCAGTGTCCGTTCGAACTTCCGCCGCCTCAGCCATTCACCATCGTCGACGCAGGCTCATTCCAGCGGCGGTTCAGCGCAAACAGCGGCACTTCACGGTCGTGATGGCATGAGGTCGTTTCAGCATACGGAACCCACACGATGCGCCGCGCAAAGGTTTCATTGATCTACCAGCGAACGAAAAACCTTCGCGCCGTCCAGTTACTACTCGGACATACGAAGCTGGAAAGCACGGTTCGCTATCTCGGCATCGATGTCGACGATGCCCTTGAGATGGCAGAGCAGACGGAGGTCTGATGGCATCACGGCCGGCGAGCGGTCTCTTGCCGGTCATGAGCCGCCTTTCACACGCGGCATCGCTCGGAGGTTCAAGGGTCGGCTACACTCCGTAGGCAGTCCATTCGTAACTGACGAAGCTCATTCGTCGGTCTACCTTCTCGCAAAAATGCGATCAGAAGGATGATAGACAGTCTGTTGAGCTTGCGGCCGTTGTGTTTGCTGGAGCCGCCGCGCCGCGAACGGTACAGCATGACTTCCTGACGTTGGTTGGGACTAGGATTCCCTATGAGCGTAAATAGGCCTTTTCGGCGGGTATGCCGTCAATTCGTTGATGGAAACTATTCAGAGGGCGGAAGCTGGATGTATCTCTTGCACCCGAAATATGCGACAGACCCACGCCACTACGCCCGCGCGTTCCTGCTGCTTCAGGAGGATCTCCTCGACCTCTTTTCGTATGTCGAACCGAGCGACGTGAACCTCAATACCTACTCTCACCGTATCCAGCAGTTGCTGATGAGGGCATGCATTGAGGTAGAGGCGAACTTCACCGCAATATTCTTGGACAATGGATTCGGCGACAATGACACACGGTTCAATATCAACGACTACAGGCTGATTAATACGTCACACAGACTATCTTCATTCCAGGTTCGGATTCCCGGCTGGACGGGAGAGCATGGAACGCGTCGACCATTTCTTCCGTGGGCGGAGGAAGACGGCCGCCTTGGCTGGTATCGCGCATACAACAAAGCTAAGCATAACCGACATGAAAATTTCCACTTGGCAACCTTTGACGCGCTGCTCGACGCCTATTGCGGGCTGAACGTCTTATTGTCCGCACAATTCATGAGCGAGGATTATGGACCGGGTTCCAAGAGCATCGGCGTGACGGGTGCTGACTACTACTATGAGGGGAACGATGGCATGGATCCCTCGATCGGTGGCTCGTTACGAATAAGATTTCCGGATGATTGGCCAGCCGATGATCGATATGAATTCAACTGGCAGGGATTAAGGAATATGGAGGACCCTTTCGTGAATTTTGACTACGCGGAGCTTTCCCAGGCTGAGCGACGCCGCTGACCGTTGTGGCCGGCAGGAAAAATTGGGATGCGCACGAATGCAAAGCAAATCTGTGGGCTTTTCCTATGACCCGCGTGATCGCGCCGCAGCATATATTCGCCAATTTTCTAAAAGTAAGCGGGTGGAGTGAAGATTGCTAGCTGCATGGTTTAGATCAAGCCTCTGATCCGGCGTGCTTGGTTTCGTCCAGACCCATGACTACTTCGCCTAGGTATCTTCTGCCGCGGTGCGCGATCCGATCCTGCCACCTTGCCGGCTGCTAATGTGAGCCAGTCAACCTTTCCTGAGGAGTTCTCCAGCGCCGAAGATGGTCGAGTGCCGATCCCTCATCGAATAACTCTCGGGCCGCCTCCAAGCGCTGTGTGAGGTGTTCACGCATCGAAGGTTCGAGCTTCGACAAATCCGCTTCTATTTCTGTGAGGAACTGCTCAATGTTGCGCGCCTCTGCCCATCGAGCAATGAATTGAAGCAGATCCTCTTTGCTCTCTTTCAGCGCAGCAACCGCTCGACGTTCAGCATCTTCCTTCAATCGCTTCTGGCGATCTAATTCCCACTCCCTGCGCTGAGCTTCTGCGCGTTGCTTCTCCTCAACAACCAAGCGAGCAATCTCATTCGCACCAACCTCAAGCTCCTGGATGATTTCCGAGATTTGGGAAATGAGCCCTTCTTCCTTTGACTCCTTCCAGCATCGCTTCCAGTTGGTACCGGGATAGGGAGAATAGGCTTGCAAACAAAGCCTTCCCGTCGCGAACTCACGGGTCGTCGTCCACGTGTGATCGACGCTGCGCCGGCGCTTCGGAACAACATATTCAGATTCGCGTATGTATTCCCCGTTGACGTAGCGTGCTTGAGCCGACTCAGACATCTCAATAATCGTTATGCCTATAGCGACAGTCCCGACATATACCACCGTGCATCGCAAAGGTGACCAAAGATCCTGATGATGGTATCCATGATCCCGTTTGGGTGGATTCTCCCGCTCGTCGATCGACGCTCTATGCAAAATTTGACCGTGCGGCGCGATGGCCACATGAAATCCGTGGCCTTCCAGTTCAAGAAATAACTGATTTGCTAACGTCAACGCACGATCAAGACCCATCTGGGTGACGGCAAGGTCAACCAGAAGCTTCTTCGCCGGCTTCAGATATTTAGGGTAACTGTAAGAGGAAACACGTCCGCTTTCGAACAGTTCCCTAGCTCCTCTGATGAGGCCATGCTGACCTGATCGACGAGTTGGCGATTTCGTTCTACTCAGTGACATCGACTTACCGACCTCGCTTGGCGGCTGAGGCAATGCGGAGGGCGAGGTAGCGTATCCATCTCTATTCCAGGTTTGCTCGTCGCCCGGCCGCACATCCGGCAGCGGAGGAATTTTTAACTGGATGCCAACAGCGAGCTTTGCCCAGTATCCACGCGCTGGACGTGGTACGCGAAGCTTTGTGCAAACACGGGCCAGATAGCTTGACGAAACCTTATATTCAGCCGCTATCTTCGTCATTGGTTGTGACCACACGAGTTCATACAATTTCTCTCGTGTTAGCGATACCTCGGAGCTCTCACGGATACTATCGGCGTTCGGCCCCAGAGCATCTTGTAAAGCCATACTGACTCTCCTCGCAAATATGTCTGTTCACTCCATCAAGCCCTAAACGTTCCGTCCACGAGAACAGCCTCATCCGACGAAAAGAGTTCATAGAAGCTGCGACATCGCTCAACCGAATGATAAGTTGGTGGCATCAAGCCATGGCCGGAGACTCTGCTGCACTATCCTCATCTCCCTCTAAGGCTGCCTCATAAGCGATTTGCTGCCTGAACCACTTATCGCGCAGTTCCGGGTCCGACTCGATCTGACGCGCAATCGCAAGACTATCGCGATACTGCGCCGCAGCAGCCGTCATCGTCCACGACACGTTCAGCCCCATGTCCTCGACGGTTGCCCGTAGATCCGCGAGGCCCACACGGAAGAACTCCTTGCGCGGATTCACCTTATTAACCTGCGCCTCGAAGAACTTGCGATGCAACGTCCGCTCGAGCTCCGGAGCATCCTCCGACCAAATCATCGCATGGACATCGAACGAGAACGGCACGCTCGCATCTCCCAGCTCTCGAACGCGATCCAACGGCTCAAGACGGCGCGTTAGGCCAACCTTGTAAACATGCTCGCCGAACGAGCCGATGTTGGAAATGATGTAAACGTGACCAGCTTTCGTTTGTTGCGCCATCGAAAGCGCACGCTGGTTCTTCTCTTCGGCTTGTCGCAACCTTTCTTCGAGCTCGGCAAGCTGAGCCTGAAACTGCGCTTTCTGCTCTTTCGTTGCTCGAGCAATCTGACTTTGCGCCTTCTCCATCGCACGGCGAATGAGGTCTTGCTCCTTCGCAGCATCACGCATTGCACGCTCATACTCTCGGCGAGCCTTCTCCTCCTCACGCATCTGCTCACGGATCTGCCGCTGTTCCTCCTTCTCGCGCTCGCGAAGCTCGTACGTCCGTACCGCCCAGATCAGCTCGTCAATACGCGCGTCAACGTACTCCTTCAAAATCCGTGCATTCCGGAACGCGGTGCCGTTGTGGTTCACCAGCGCAGCGGCGTCCTTGATTTCCTGTTGCAGCGTGCCGAAGTTGTCTACTTTAGCGCGCGAGAGGATGGAATCTACCTTCCCGTTAAAAGCGTCCACCACAAACCTGATCGCAGTATCACGGCGGATTTTCTCCACGTAATCGCACTCGGCAGCCCGTTTCTGTGTTGCCATCAATTTCGAGTAGTCGCGCGCAACTTTAAGTTGCTTTCCGGCCTCCGTATGCGAATAGGTTTCAGCCAGGTCATCGAGCAAACTATGACTGGGAATCATGTATGAATCCCCGTAGCCGTCAATGACGTTCTTCATGGCCGCCACAGTCGCGGTTAGGCGATCGGCATCCTCCAGCGCACGGAGAGCATCGCCACCGATTTCCTCCGCACGCGCACGAGCGTCCTCGATAACCTTTGCTGCTTGCAAGCTCGCGCGCGAAATCATCTGCTCCGCCTCGCCACGCTTCTGCTTGGTTTCAGCCGTCGCTTCTGCCAGCAAACGCGTCGCCTCTTCTATGGCAGCCGTAACCGACGCCGCGGACTTGCTCTCAGCGAAGTTCAGAATTTGAGCAGCTTCGAACCTGATGCGGTCAGCCTCAACCACAGTGTCGCGTATGCCGACAAACTTGGAGAGCGAGTCTCTGTCCGCCGTCGCTGTCGCCAGCTGCTCTCGCAAGTCAGCAATTTCGTGAGCGTTCGTAGCATCGTTTTCCTCCTTCGCTGTTCGCAATGCTTCGAAGCGCGTAGCGAGGCCGGCGGCCTCCTTCTTGATCGCTGACAATGCTTGGGTGGCCACGGAGTATCGCCACATCAGCAAGGCGAAGAAGATGACAAGAATTGTTAGAGTTAAAGCCACGGTCTCTCTCAAGGTTCTGCGTGCCGTCGACTCTGGTAGCGGTCCTGGCACACCCATTTGACTTTTTTCACAGGCGCTACTTTGCCACGTTCTCGTCGCAAATACTTGAGAGGAGCTCAAAATGCCAGGACCGAATCCCGAGGTATAGCTCGAACGCGTCGGCCGAATAACCTGTGACGCGCAAACATGTCTGGATATAGTGAAAGCCGTTCACACACGCGGCACTACGGGGCACACACCACGCATACAGCTCTCGCCCGTTGTCCATAGTTTCGTTCCAGCCACCGGCCGACTATGCCGCCGTGAACAATTCGATTACTTTGCGGACGACGAGCCACGCTTCAATTCGTTCGATGACCGTCAGCGAAACGCAAGCACATCACTGGACAAATTTTCTTCTAACAAGGGTATTTTCGCGTTGATGCATTCGAACTGAGATGGCATGATTGTCAAAAAATCAGTCAGTCGATTCGTGACCAAGCTCACCGCCGGGCCCAGGAAGCCGTGCGATGTTGCAACAGGGGATTCGAAAAATGCATATTCCAATTAAGGCTGTATCTGCGGGTCTGCCGGCCGACGTTCAAATCGGCCCACCCACACCAGCAACCATGGCTTCAACTGCCAACAATGCGATTCCAAAGTTAAAAGACCGCACAACCGAAGAATTGATTATTGCACTCGTTGGCCCGGTAGGATCGGGTTGCACAACAGTGGGAAATCAAATCGGTGAAATTTTAGAACACTCTTACGGATATGCGATCGAAAAATATAAGCTCAGCGAGCTAATTAGCGATTACGCCCACTTGGTGCATGAAAAAAGCGCAGCGACCATGACAGGTGCCGCTCGCGTTAAACATCTCCAGAAGGTTGGGGATAGTCTGCGTCAAAGCTTCGGACACGGCTATCTTGCCGCAAAGGCAATCGAAAAAATTGCCGAAATTCGAGATAAATTTGGCACACAAAAGACGGCCGAAGGAAATGAAGTTCCTGTTAGCCAGAGACGAATTCACATTATAGACTCACTGAAGAATCCGGAGGAGTTGAAACTTCTTCGCGACACTTATGGACAAATGTTTTGGGTCTTCGGCGTATTCGCCCCCGAAGCAGTCCGCAAAGATCGTCTGCAGCACGTACAAGGATTAGAACCCGACAAGCTAAACGAAATAATAAAAACAGATTACGACGAGGCCGAAAAACGCGGACATGGTCAAAGTGTTCGAGACGTGTTTCATGAGGCTGACTTCTTTGTCAGAAACGACCAGTCTACTGAAATTGATCTAAAAAATTCCCTGAATCGATATATCGACATCCTATTTGGCTATCCGATCCATACTCCAACGACCGATGAATCATCGATGTACGCTGCGCATGCAGAAGCAGCAAAATCCGCCTGTATGTCTAGACAAGTAGGGGCTGCAATTACCGACTCTTCCGGCCATGTGATTGGACTTGGAAGAAATGACGTGCCTAGATTTGGTGGAGGCCTCTACAGCGAGGAGAATGAAGGGAACGACCATCGATGCTTCAAATGGTCTGGGCATTGCTGCCATAACGATCGGAAGAAGGAGAAACTATATGATCAGATCGCTCGCAAGCTGATCGAAAGAAATTTGGTCGTAGACCCGGCGCTCAAGGACGCGATCATCTCTGCGCTAAAGGAAACCGACGTAAAGCAACTAATCGAATATTCGCGAGCCGTCCACGCCGAGATGGATGCAATCGTCTCAGTGGCCAGGGCAAACAAACCCGGGCTTCTAGGGGGCACATTGTACGCAACAACGTTTCCGTGCCACTCCTGTGCGCGACACATTGTCGCCAGCGGCATCGCGAAAGTTCTATATATCGAACCGTATCCGAAGAGTCTCGCGTTGGACCTCCACCGCGACGCAGTCTCGGAGGACAGCAAGGATGCAGCCGAAAAAGTAGTATTTCTGCAATACTCCGGCGTGGCACCGAAGAACATGCTCGCTTTGTTCAACGCGAAGTTGACACGGAAAGACGCCAGTGGAAAACTACGCTCGTTTGACAGGCGCACTGCATCCCCGTTGGTCGCTGTCTCGTTGGATGACTTCCCGACCCATGAGAAGTACGTTATCGCGGAGTATGCGCAACATGAAAGAGACGCAACGTCCGGAGAGCAGGCAGCTCTCTTTGAAGCTTGATGTGCCTGAGTCAACTCGCGTGCCGAAGCAGCCGCAGCAACCGAGCGGTGGGAATCTTGTGCGTTTCCCGAATTCTGCACCCACAACGTCGTTCCAGCGACGCGTCATCGAACAGTTGCTCCGTACACGGGTGATTGCGAAGTAATTTCGCCTCGTTCGAGACCTCTTAACGGGTCTCGAACACTTGAATCGTGACGTAGAGTGCATCAGCGTCTCGCCCCTCTGTAGACCCCGGCCATCGTCGTAGACGTTCGTATCAGAATCCAGTCGCACCAATCAGCGTATGCTATAAATGTGCAAATAGTGTGCACCCAGCAATCTGCTATGGATCCTGACGTCCCCTGCGACTCAACGTCACCTAGCGGTTTCGACCAGTTCACGGCGTCCTCGAGGGATTCGGAGGGCGCCACGCCGATCGTCTCAGCACGACGCTTCGCGACCGCCTTGCATATCGATATGCAAACACTCGCACGGCTGCCCCATGTCCATGGCAATGGTGGGCCGCCTTGCAGGCTCCGAAAGCGTTCAGAAGCTCCTTCGGGACGCGCTTCGGATCATCCGAGCAGCTACCGAATCTCCGGCAACGTGCAGCGGGCACTCTTCTGGTACCGCAATGAACCGTTGCCGACCGTTGATTACAAGACCGCTGAGCAGCTCGTGTCAGAGGGGCGCACTGAAGACCTGCTACGTTACGACACATCGCTCGAGAGCGGTGCGGCGGGATAGGATCGGGTACACCCGTTGCGGGTCTGCGAGATAATGACTATTCTCATGTCTTAGTCGATCTATGCTCGGCGAAAAAAACAGGGAGCGGGGCTTACCGGCTTGGACGTGGTTCCGCGGTATGTTCTCGCCCCACCTCTTCAAATGCCCGCTTGATGAGCGGGCACTCGCGCTCACTTCACCGCAAATCCACTCGAAAATTATGCATTTCGGCCCCGCGCGCACCACGGACGGTAGTTCATGGATCTCCGTATCGGATTTAGACTGAATCGTGACCGGTGTCCGTGTCGCACAGTATCGGCCACAAGCGGCTACTTGGGCTCATGTCGTGAATCGCCGCTTCCGGGGACGGATCTTACTTAAAGCCGTGCCCACACAGACAACCTATCAGCCTCAATCAGCTGCCTCTGTAAGTGGACGATTGCGCAAGTCTCTGCCTCGCGCGACGACCTCGCTCGCAAGGTTAATGCGCTGAATGTAGATCAAGTCACCAAGTCCTGAAGGAAATTCGTAAGCGCCTTCTTGGGGTCGTCCTCCTCTGAAACGATCATCTCGATCCCCCAATGGCTCAAAACTTCTTGGGCGACCGGGTTGGGACGATTCGTGAAGATGTAGGACTTCGGCCTTGCGGACGCAAGGGTAGAACGTTCCCACATTTCGGTCAGGCGATAGAACAGTAGCCGAATGTTGAGATCGTTCAGGCTGTAGCCGATGAAGAGAACCGAACTGCCCAGTACGTCGTTGCGGAGCTTAATATCAAGCGGTGTATCAAAGTTTAACCGATGAAAGTAGCTGGTCTCATCAAGGACGATCGACTCATCTGCGTCGAAATCGCCATGGAACTTAATGATCTGCCGGCGTCCATCCGTGACGGAAACTAGATCGGAAACTCTGGCGATTTTATCGTACTTCACATTGAACGCATCGTGGGCAAATTCCAGCCATCGATCGTAGTTAGTGGTATAGATCCGGGAGAATTTTCCCTGGGTGATCAGCCTATGGATGTCGGACTTCGAGATGTCCGTTGTCGGTTTATGCCATTCACGGTCCATCCAACTGCGCAGCGCCCCGAGCCCACCCATCTTCTTCTTGTAAAACTCTGCGAGGGCCAAATGACTGCCGTAAGTAGAGAAGATTTTCGGGTCGTAACCAAGCTCTTTCGCGATGCGCGCAATCAATGCGTCCCAGTTCGGCAGACCAAGGTTGGCCGACACCCCGGCGCCTACAAACAGCATCAGCTTGCCGGTGCGATGCGCATCATGCAGTTGATCTTTCATTTCGTGCCCTTCGCGGATTTGAGGTGAGCGGCAAACAGGTCCAGTGCTTTGCGACGCATGGAGATGTCGTCCTTGGCCGCCCCCATCTCAGCAAACGTCTGTGAGCTGCCATCCGGGACGAAGACACAGTCCCATTGGAAGTGAGTGGGACCAGCGGGTTTACGAGGTACGGTCCCGTCGATCGCACCCACGAATGTATGGATTTCCCGCCCATCGCAGTACCCGAGAATCGTCTTAGCAGTAACCTTGGCGTCGCCAAGTCCTGCAACGAGGTCCGCGAAGCGATCCGCCTGCAACCGGTCCCAGAATATCTGAGTCAATCCTGCGGGAAGTCCATTGAGGCCACTCAAATACAAGCCGGTGTGCTCAACGAACAGCGGGCGACCGATGGCCTCGAACGCCTTGGTCAGCTTGTCCCGCACCAAACTCTCGACATCTTCTGTCTGGAGCTCCTCGATTTTCTTCGACACCGGCACAATGTCCACTCCTACGGGGGCAAGGATCCGCTGCACCTCTGTGATCTTGTGTGCATTGCCGGACATGAATCGGATTTTCAATTTAGACCCTTCATGAATGAGTAGCGCTTGGCTACTTCGTACTGCTGTCGCATGTCACTGATCGACAGGCCTTCAGCCATCGCGGCGACTTGATCGTCCGCAAGGCCACGGTGGTGGATTGCGGGGTTATCCGAGCAAATGACAAACGGTACGCCATAACGCCGGAACTGTTGAAGCGGGTGAGCCTCGTTCGCAGGAACTGCACCCGTGAGCCGATTGCTAATCGGGCACACCTCGACGCAGATGTCCCTGGCAGAAAGAAGGTCCAGCAGCTCTGGATCCTTGCCAGCTGCTGTCCCGTGGCCAATACGATCTGCTCCGAACAGTTCCACGGCAGACCGGACGTTCTCAACACGGCCTGTTTCACCGGCATGGATTGTGATCCCGAGCCCGAACCTGTCTTTGGCCTCCCGAAAGAACGAGGGCAACTCCGTCGGATACGCGATTTCTTCATCTCCGGCCAGGTCAAGCCCAATCACGTCCTTCGGCTCACCAAGGTCCTGGTATGCCTGGAGAAGGGTCGATAGGTTAACCGCGCTGTAGTCACCACGCGTCACCGTGAGGATCAGGCCGCGACGGATACCATGGTGCTGCGCAGCCTCCCCGGTTGATTCGATCAGGCGCTCAAGCGCCTGCGCTGGCGAACACTTCTGAAGTGCTGCGAGGTAAAGAACGCTGCTTCGGAGTTCGACGAACCGCACGTTGTTTTCCGCCAGGCCCGCAACGACCGCAAGGGTGAGACGGTCGAGGTTCTCGCGCCTCCGTGGAAAGAGTCGCAGAACTTGCCAAGGCATCAGGTATTCGGCCAGCGACTGGCAGGGCGTTGACCGAACCAGGTCTCGCTCAAGTTCGAATCCAGTCGGCAACACGGTCCCTTCGTCGGCGAGGATCTCTCGAATCTTCGACGTTGGAATCGCGCCGTTCATGTGCACATGAAGTTCGCCCCGGTGGGGTACATCCACGCCTTTCCCGTCTTCGCCTGCCTTCTCGGCGACACCGGCATCGGCCAGCATCCCTGGCAGATCTAGTTGCCGTTGATCCAATCGTTGTTCCCCGCATTCCGCTTATCGAGCGCCCCGCTCGTCTTTGAGTATCCTACGCGTGTTCGGATTGTAACGTCTCCTCGCAAATCTATAAGTAGTCGATCGTTCGCAAACGTTACATTTCGACCTCGATAATCCTATTATAGTAACCGCAACAAATGCGCCTCACTTCGACCATGGTCGATTCTTCATCCTCGCGGGGCGAGGCATAGATGCGATACGAATACTCAACCATGCAAGAGCCCGCGCAGAGCGTGCTGTTGACCAAACCCACCACGAATTCATTAAATAATGCGCTTCACTTCAATGTTACGTGTCCACGACGGACAGCCCAGAACCATCCCCGATCCGTTGATTCCTGGCTTTAGCGAGTCTGCGTTCTATGATGCTTTCATGGCGCATGGAGACGGGTCGCCAGAAGATCTCAATATCTACAATTTTGGCGCCCTCGTCGCTAGTCGAGTTGATCGCATATTTATGACTCTAGAGCAAGTGGAGCGAGAATGTCGACGATTCACTTATGACGAGGTCGCAGAAGCAGTTGTTGTCTTCTTACATCGTACACAAGTGCAAGTGTTCTCGGATTACCAGGCCGCACTCGAAGAAATCACAACAATTTCTAGAGAGGCACTGCAAGGATTACGCACATCAGTCGATGAGCATGGAAGCCGGTTTACCGCCCAAGAGATTTTGCAGGCGGCCGTGGATGGAGCTCGGCATGTGTTGAAGCATGCACGCGGTAACAAAGGATTCGGTGGCAAAGGCAACGAGCGCGGAATCGATGATCTTCAAGCAGTGCTGCCTATTGTTCTTAAGTTAGGAAGCCAATTCGAGTCGTTACGCAGTCAATGGAACAGCGTCCTCTGGGGAGAAGCTCGTGTCTACGTCGATGTTAGGCCACCCTACCAGTACCACATCGACAAATACGTCTCCCGGCGCGAGTTTCTAGCGAGTGTCGATCTTGCTCGGCGTGAGTCTGTTATCGCTCGCGACGCAGATGAGATGAAAGGTCAAGCCAGAGTTGGCGAAGCACTTGCAAGAAAAGTAATAATGCGCGACAGGAAAGGTCCGGGGTGCTCGCCACTCACGGTGCTCAGCGCTGGCGCAATGCCACCGGAGTTGCGGGAGATAGCTATCCAATTGGCGGTGGCGCACTCCACCTTACTCGATCGCCAAGTCGAGTTTTTCCTCAATGCGACCCACGAATCCTTGAAAGGAATGACATATCGAAAGGTTCTTGATGCCTGGTATTGTTTGACACTGCTGGCGCTCGTTGACTGGCATTCGGCGCACGAAGATCCAACTCAAGTTGAAAATACCTCGATCGCACAACTGACCAGAATTTCAATAAACGAGTTGGTCAACGCAATGTCCCTCGTATTGGAGGTCTCGCCAGCAGATGCAAAAACGATCCTGAACTTCCTGACTTATCAAGGCGGCCATCAAACTCTTTGGTCAAGACCGCTTCTCGTTACCTCCGACTTCGTGCTGCCTTTGTGGTGGCCCCTCCAGGCAGGTCATCTTATGCGGCTCGTCGACAGTTGGGGAGGCGCTAAGGGTTCTAAGGGTGCGCAATATTCTGACAAAGGACACGAGTATGAAGACTTGATCGGTGATCTGTTACATCGCCTGAGTCGCTATCGTAATGTGTCTATACCATTCACCGCTCTCGGACCGCGTCTGGCCATAAAGGAGATTGCAGAAGACGGAAACGAGGTCGGAGATGTTGATGCGGCTTTCATCGTGGAGAAGACGCTCTTTATTCTCGAGTGTCGTTCGGTGGGATACCCGGCTGAGGCCTATGAGTTCTGGTCTGTCAATGACGCACTGGAGGACAAAATTCGTCAGGTAACCAGAAAAAAGAACTACATAGCCAAAAACCCAGAAGTGGTCGTGTCGTGGGCACGTAAGTTGCGAATCGATTTACCTATCGAGCCCATCGAAAGAGTTGTCTCAGTGGTCGTATCTAACTCATTTTTACTCGAGGGCGAGCGCAAGGAAGAACCTTACTTCGTGCATCTCGATACTTTGTTTAATTTGCTTCTGACGGGAAAAAGTATCTTCGGCGGGGGTCTTGACCAAAATAACCAGGAAGTTGAATTCCATGTTGATTTCCGAATGCAAGCGGTTTCAGTAGCAGACGCGATCATACAGGCGCTGCAGAGCCCCGCTAAGGCCGAAGCCTACAAGGCCAGTGTTGTTCCTTTCGAGGTCAAGATCCCGCCATTTGACCATACAGACGCGACCGGTTTCGTTCGTAGCCCGGCCGTGGAGCTTCCGTCCGCCCTTGCCGAAATCGAGGCGCTGCTGAGGCGTTGCAGCTTCTCACCTTACATTTCGCACGTCACTGTGGGAAGGTAAATTCCAGCCAAAGGCCGGCTAACAACTCGATGGTCTGAGCGGCGAAATTGCTGCATTTCGTCGCTCCCGGACGAGCATTAAGCACCGGTAGCAGTACATCGTGCCGCTGCCGGCCGCCCCCGCTAAAATTGCGCACTGAAAGCTATACGCCCATATAAATCGGGAAAAAAATGCCGACAGCAACAAAGTGTAAGCTGGAGCAGAGGGAAATCAACGTTCGAGAGGCGATTCAGCTTAGGGAAATCGCTCGATCGGACGACCGGCCAATACCGGCGTTCATTTGTACAGAATGCGGTCGACCGGTCCGTCCGCATCGAGGCGGTGGCCACACTCCCCCTCACTTTGAACACTTGCGTCGCAACAAAAATTGCACGTTGAGCCACAAAGCAACGCATAAAAATAGCACGGCAATGAAGCATGTTGGCCCGATCGACACGGCTGAGCTAGCACGCCGAACTGCAGGAGGAGACGACTATATCCGCACCAAAGACGGGAAGGTTAAAGGGCTTGCCCTTCGCCTTGACATAAACGAAGAAGCCCCTGAGATCATCGTTGTTGGGAGGGGCCCACGCATAGAACACCGCGCGAAGCTGTTACTCGATACACCGCACGGCGTCCCTACCTACGTTAAGCGAGGTAGCAATGCGTGGGCATACATCGGCGACTACAGAGCAACGGCCTATAGGACAGATAGGTCGACCATTGAGCAGCACCGTGGCGAGCGCAGAACCGACGACGTCGCAGGCATCTTGTTTCTGGAATCCGTCAGATCTGTTTCTGTAACCGCACACGGAGGTGGGTTCGCCGACCCGAAAACTCGACGGGAGATTGAGTTGGCGGCTATCCGGTACGTTACGCAAGAGCTGAAACGCCAAGGTTTCGCGGTCGAGGACCGTCAGCGAGAGAACTGCGGTTACGACCTGCACGCTCAACGCGGGAAGGAGGAACTTCTCTACGAAGTGAAGGGTACAGATGCGGCCGCCCCGCGGTTCTTCATCTCGCGAAACGAGCGCAATTGCTCAAGGTTGAATAAGAACTGGCGTCTCGCGATTGTGACGTCTGCACGCGCAAATCCGAGGCTGCTCATTTTGACGTCAGCGGAAATGGAAGATCGATTCACCTTCGAGTGCCTCGCCTGGGAAGGTACGGAAACAACGCCGACAACGTGAAGGAAGTCCGCTTTCAGAGGAGCACTAAGGGAATCGAACGTACACGCGCAAGCGGCGCAAACCACTCTTCCGGGCCGACAGCCGCCTCGATTCGGACGCAGTGCTGTCAGCATTCGCAGCAGAGAAACGACCCTTGCAAGCACCCCGCAGTCGGCTGACTGCTCCGGTGGCGCGTGACGACACAGAGCCTTCTGATCTAGCGTGCGGCAGCGACATCTGGCTCAAAAGCTCAGAAATAAATGGCAGATGACGATGCTGCCGTGGGCAGGCGCCTTCCCGGCGGGGCGCTTGTGCTCGGTGTCGAACTCGGCGTCGCTGAAGGAAGCAGGGCTACGCACAAATTGACCTGCAGGGTTTGCCACCATGCCAAGAGCCGCCTGAGCTGCCGCTGACGACAGGTACGTCCTCAATGCCGGCACGCAGTCGGATGTCGGTTTCAGCAACATGCCGGCCATCAATGCAACCGGCTGACCAACGCTATAGTCGCCCGTTACGAACCGCTCCATGCCGTCGGCGCCGGTATAGGCGTTGCGACGAGTCTTGGTGTGGTCGATCTTCTTAAATTCGAACACCAGTCGCAACGCCGGCTGCAGTCGATCCGAAAAATACTGGATATCCGTCCGGCGTCGTTTCACCACCTCAAAGCCACCCGTCGGCAAACGGACGATAGATCCTAGCCGGTCCTCATAGGTCCAATTGCCCGTGAGGCCCGCCCCAGTCTTCGCAGTCCGGATGTACTCACCTAGCAGTTCCGTGAGCGTATGCTCCTTCTCCTTTCCGTGGAAAGTCTGGGCGCTGTCCCTTACCAGTTCGCGCCATGCCTCGCAGAGCACCTGAACCACCTTTTTCGCATCGCTCTTGCCAAAAGCGCGTTGCCAGTCGCTGAGGTTTTTTGTTTGCATTGAGGAGATAGATCAGCAGTTGCCTGTTGTCGCCGATACAATCCGCGCCGCATCGCGGCGGGCCTGCCGACGCAGCCACAAGCGCTGCGCTACCGGTTTAATCAGATACGCTGTATTGCCCGAGACGATCAGAGTGTCGGGCACGAAGTGCATGCGCTCCTGCAACTCGACTGTCAGCAACTGCGCCTCTTTGAGCTTGCGCAGAATGGCGTCGACCACAAGGTTGGCTTGTTGACCGGTCGGCTTGGACTCAGCCTTTTTGTGCAAATTCACCTGAGCCACGGCAAGCGCCCCTGTATGCCGCTCGTCGGTGTAGTACACGTTGACGTCAAAGCTACCTTCGCCGTCACCTGCATCCCGCCAGGCGTTCAGCTCGTTCTGCAACGCATCGGCGTAGTGTTCGGCCACGGCATCGGACACACGCTCCATCGCGAGTTCGTAGACGCGCGACATCCCATATGGCCGCGTGGCGGGAAGAATGACGTCGACCGTCTCCTTGACGATGGCTTGCGCATCATGAGGTAGATCGAAGTAATCTTTGATGTACTTCTCGACCTTTGCCCGCATCTTTTCCCAAGCGCGAGGCCGAGTGAAGTCGTCGCGCTGCTCCAGCCATCTGGAGATCGCCGCAACCTTGCCCACGATCCGCCGCGCCTTTGCAGGATCAGCATGTCGTTCTGGTGGATAGAACGGAAACTGTTCGATGTCCTTTAGCGATACTCGATCACGATCACTTAACAGCTGATAGACCTGGGTCACCATGAGATAGCGGACCAGATCTGACCTCAGGTAGAAGGCAGCAAATCGCAGCAGATCTTCATCCTCTGGAGGGCCTCCGATTACGCCCACACTGCTCATAAAGGACGCCGGGGTCGCTAGGAACGCGGCCCGGATGCTCCTGTCCGGAGCGGGACCATCGGGGAAGAGGATGCGTGGACCGGAGAAAAATTCGATCAACGAGGCGTCAAGGCTCGGAAGCGTCGGCATTTCATCGCGCGGAAAGGCGTCTAGATCTGCGTCGGCAATCACAGGGCACCTATACAGATGCTCCGGCCTGAGGAACTTCATCTTCCACAGCGGCGCGCTGCTGACGTGCTTCTCGACCTCCACGTACGAATCGACACGATGAAATCCCTTTCTCCGGCTCCACCGCTTGTGTTTGCCACGCAGCAAGTCGCCGAAAGTACCGCGAAGGCGAAGTCGTGCCCACAGGGCCATATCGAACTCGTCGCCCCACATGCGGGTGACCAGTTCGCGGTTGGACCGCACGATGGCCTGCGTCTGGACTTGATGGCGATCAACACCATGCAGCGAAATCCGGCCGAATGCTAGGCCGACATCAGCCTTCGGCACCCAGTACTCGAACTTCTCCGTCGGCGGCACAATCCACTCGTCGTGCTCGCTGAGGATACGCGGGCTGGCCAGCAACACGATGCAAGAAGCCCTGCCCTCGTCGAACAGCAGTTCCTTCAGGTCGCCGAAGTTGATCAGCCGCAGCCACCGCACCTGCGTCAGCCAAGCTGACAGGAACTCTTGGCTCGTCGGCTTGAGCAACAGCGTCATCGGCAAGATGACGCACATGCGTCCTTCGGGCACCAGACACTCGCGCGCTCGCCAGACGAAGTCAGCGGCAATCTGCCGTAGTGGTCGCGGATAGCCTTGCTCGGCAGCCCACTCGTCCGCGAGCCCGGTAGACTCCCCGTCCGGCTCACTCCATGGCGGATTACTGAGAAACAAAGTGAACTTGCGCTCGTTGGCCAACGGGTTTTGAGCGGAAAAGAAGTCGCCTTTGTCGGGGCCGCAAAAGAGATTGAAATCCCGAAGTGGGGGAAGCTTGACGTTCTCGTCCTCACACAGCGCCACGATGTCAGTAGGCTGGAGCTGTTCGAGCAACGAGAGGTAGAGGCTGAACGCCGTGACGCGGCAAGCGGCCTCGCTCAGGTCGCTGCCAAAAATTTGAGTCTGGAGTAGCTCTATCCGGTCGCGCAGAGACAACTGCCGTTGAGCTTTGGCCTCGGCAGCGCCGATCAACCGGCGGAAAGCCGTCGTCAGAAGAATACCCGAGCCGCATGCACCGTCGTAGATTCGCTCTGCAAGCAGATCCGTCGAATTCGTCAGTGCCTGCGACACCACCACGTTGGCGAGATGCCGGGGCGTGTAATAGGCAGCCAGTTCCTTTTTCCTATCGCCAAGAAATGATTCATAGATGCCGGATAGCAGCTCGACGGGGATGTAGCGGAAGTTATAAGGGAATAGACTTGGCTGTGCGTTCGCCACATCCGTTGCGCGCAAGAAGTCCGCGATGACATCAAACCCTGCGTTGCCTAGGTCGAGCCATAAGGACTTTTTCTTTGCGTCAGGCTCCAGAAAGTCCCCGTTGAAATCATCTTTGAGGCTACTCAGCAGCTGTGCCAAGCCATCCCGATCACGACCGGTCACTAAATCCACAAACGTGCCGACCTTGTTCTTCGAGCGGTACGGTTCGTCGACGATGCCGCGATGCTCCAGGTAGGAGATGAATAGCGCTTGGCCGACTAGATATTGGGCAGCGCTCTTGCCGCACTCCCGTCCGTTACGCAACTTGCACGTTGCCAAGTCGCGCACGGTCAAGTTGAGGTTTCTCAACAGTTTGCGATCAACGCGGTCCTCCAGGCGGAACCAAGTCGGGAAACGCTCTCGCACATCGCCAGACAATAGGTCGGAGCAGGACCACGGGCCATTGACCTTCGCGTCAGCCAGCTTGAGCTTCGCCTGCGCCCCCGCGACTGCGGATGCTGGGTAGGCGGTTGCCATATCGAGATCAGCAACCAATACGACCGTGATTAACCCCTGATTCCAGATGCGCTGACGGAGTTGCAGGAGTTGGGCAGGGTCTTGCAGCGGGGAAGCCTCACCGCCGACGAAGAAGGTGATGGCGGGCACGCCATCGACGTCGAACACCGCCTGCGCCTGAATCTCTCCATTGGGGTTCAGCAGGTCCCTGAGCTCGGGCGCATAGGGATGATCTTGCGGCACTGGGTCTCGCGCCAGATGCAGCGACGGCGAAGCCTCAGCATAGCCGAGGGCACGCAACCACGGATCGAGACGTGTAGAAATCATGAGACCACAGGCCGAGAAAGACACGATTATGACAGCAGCCCATCCGCCGTGGGTGCCCCAACGCTACTATAATACAATACTTGTTAGATGTAGACTGAGCAATAAGAGTGCTCTACACTTTTTGATTAGATCGTGCCACCAACTTCCATCAGGTTCGTGCCCTCCCACTCACAGCGTGAACGCTTGCGCTTTGTCGAGTCGACTCTCCTTTGGGAGGGTGAGATCCAACGTTCTCGCGTGAGCACTGTCTTCGGTGTCGTGCTTAACCATGTCACCAAGGACTTCCGGGAGTACGAAGCTGCGTTTCCACAAAGCCTGATCTTCGAACCTCGGCGACGCTTCTACGTCCCCGGGCCGGCCTTCAAGCCGCGCTTCGCCTCTGGCGACCCTCACGAGTACCTAGCTCTGCAACTGGCCTCATCGCAAATCAAGTCCAGCGCCCTAGTCTCGCTTGTGGGCAATCAGCTTCCGATTCAGGGGCTGCCGATACCTACGCATGGCGTGAAACGACAGACCTTATCCTTGGCCGTACAGGCGATCAGATCAGGGACCGCTTTGGAGGTGGTCTACCATTCGATGACGACCATCGGGCCCGTGAAGAGGCGGATGTGGCCGCATGCGTTGATTCACACCGGGTCGTGGTGGCATTTACGGGCGTTCGACAGCCGCAGCGAGGAGTTCAGGAACTTCGCCCTTCAACGCATCGAGCAGCCCAAAGCCCTAACGGATCCGTCGCCTCAACCCAGCGACCATGATCTGCAGTGGCACAAGGAGTCGGTGCTTGAGGTGATCCCCCATGCTGCGCTGAACGACCACCAGACAAAAGTTGTTGCCCGAGATTTCGGCATGACGTCGGACGGAGGTCAGCCCCTGTGGCGAGTCAAGATCAGGAACTGCCTGGTCGGCTATTTCGCGACTTACTATGGGTTGGATCTCCCGAATGCGCGTCCGCCTCGGCACATCCTGGCCCTGCGCAACCGGGACGAGGTGAAGGCGTTGTTCCTGCCATCAAATCACGAGTAGCAGTTTGACTTGCTTGGCACGAAACAGTGGCTGCATTGACTGGAAATCATCGAAATGCGCACCCAATGCAGTGACTCTACTTACCGAGTTAGATAAAACCCAACGCATACCGCATCTGATTCAACGGGACTGCCCGTCGGTCGACGGTGCCGCTCCCATTCTTGGCTCCCGCGGCACGCCGACAGTCGACTAGCTTCTCTGCCGCAGCCAGCCCTTCCGAAAGTCCGGATCCCGTAGTCTCCGGCGAACACCAGCACTGGTACAGATAGCGCACATTGTCAGCCTCCTCCAGCGTGCAGGTAATGGGCGAAATGCGAGAAAAATCTAGACCACATCGACATTGCACCATGTTCGGTCGCGTCACCATGATCGGCTTTTCGCACTGCGGGCAAACGTCAAGCAACTGAACTGCGTGTACGGGACATGCCGTCATCCAGGTAAGGCGATGGGCGGCAAGCATCATCCCGCCGTCGAGCAGGCAAAGCGGACAAATCCGCTCGCGGTCTCGAACAAGCAAGTGCCGGGCCTCAATCACGTGATGCCCCACCGCGTAACTGAAGGCGGCCCCTCGTGCTCGCCCACCAACTTCGATCGGGCACATCGATCTCATCGTCGACTGCCCGATCCGGCAAACACGAGACAATTCCGCAATCTCGGCGGAAACCAACGGACCGAAGGCAACGCAACTGGCGTCACGCAGCAACGCCCCAATGCTTCTCAGGCCGTTGGCATCCACTAGGCGCATGAGCACCGACGACAACGACTCGTCGAAATAGGGCTCGACGCGAAGCGCAAGCGGCAGCCGTAACATCGCATTCGCTGGCTTTGCGGAACACGGAACCCAACTTTGATTTTCCATATCGAACTCCAGATCGATACAGTGCTCGTTACTAGCGGTAGGCGCCTGTCTGCATGCTCTGCAGCGTCAGGGCCACCAGTTCCTCTCTGTCGGCGGCGAGATATGTGACAGGCTTCTTCCAGCCGAGTGACGGAACCTCTTCGTGTTGCCATGTACACAACCACCGTTTCGCGTCAAACCCCTCCGGTTCGCCTGACTCATTGACCATTTTCTGCACAAGATTCACGAGCTTGTTCCAGACCGCTTCATGCACGTGCTTGACCATACATTCGGATCGCCATGTGCCGCAACGACACGTTTTCATGATGTTCATCTCACCCAGATTCGCAGTCCCACGTCGGAACCGGTGGCGATCCGATTCGAATCGGATCGCCACGGTTCATTGAGAACACCGCGTCACACGGTCTGCACCACTTGGCCGCCTATTGCGTCGACCAATGCGCGATGAAGAAACGCAAATGGAGGCTCCGGCAACTCCGTGAACAAACGCAAGGAGATGTGCTCAACGCTTCGGGCCGAGCTCAGGATTGACCCCGACCGAGGTCGGTATTGCCGTTCCGCGTTGACCAGTTCCTGGAATCCCCGAGGCCAGTCCGACATGATCCGTCCGATTTTTTGCATGCGCGGCGTCAGTTCGGAAATGGCCTTCGAGCGCAGCCCCTTGTCTGTCGACCCGCTTGTCGCGCCGCTCACGCGATACAAAAACGAAAGCACACGCAGCAACTCCCCAAGGTCAAGCGCGGCGAAATCCGGTGGAACGCCTGGTGGACAGTCCGGCATATCATGCTCAAAACTCATGCGCCAGCGTCGATCGATGAGCCGAGTGATCATCAGATCGTCCGTCTTCGCGGGTTGACATGCAGTCGACCCGAGATCCGTCCCGCACTGACAACGCGCCACGCCCGGCCGCATGGACGACACTTCTCGTCGACAACCCGGACAGCGATCGAGCAGCTGGACGCCGTGGACAGCGCAGCACGTCGCGAATACGTAAGCATTCACACCCAGCACGTGTTGATGCTCAGCGATACACAGCGGACATATGCGCTCGTTGGCGCCGACAAGGATTGCATCGGGTTCGACCCAGTGGCCATACAAGCTGATCTTCGCGTGCTTCGTCCCGCTACGGTCAATCGCGCCCACGGTCAACGGTGTCATCGCCCGGACCAATTTCGGGGAGAGCCGGCAAACACGGGCAAGCGCATCGACCTCCGAGGCAAAGCGCGGCCGAGCAGCAGCCACGCCGGCGCGGCGCAGGACCATCCCTGGTCCACCCAACCCGTTGACCTCGGCAACGCGATGCAGCAACGACGAAAGCGACTCTCCGCGATGCGGAGCAACGCCTAGGAGAAGAGGGGTCGTCATTGCACGTCCTCCGCAAACGGTTCACCAGGTTGGTCAAGCGGAACGCCATTAAACTTCGAATCGAAGGGATCGCGAGAAGGCGGTGCATCCTTCCAGATATGAACGCGAAACGCCGCGGCAAAATCGTTCAGCGTGACACTTTTCCCACCGCGTCGCTCGGCAACCTGATAAGCACCGTTCAACAGCTTGCACATGTAGTCCACCAGTCCTGCAGTTGCGTAGTACAACTTCATCACGACACGCTTGTCGACAATATCCGTCATCGGCAATGGCATATCTTTGGCGAGCGCCTGCATCACGCCAATGAACGTTTTGGCGCCTTCGTTGGTGTTCACATTGAACGGACGCATCTCCGTCACGCGAGAAAACCGGCGCCGCAATTGCCCATTGACTCGTAGCACACCCAGCAGCGACGGCAGCCCCGCGAGCACAACAGCAGCTGGGAGCCGGTCCAGCAGCACCTTCAACCAGTTCGCAACCTGTCTCAGCGAACGGCGATCGCCCTCGACGAAGTGCTGAAACTCGTCGAGCATGATGATCTCCACGCCACAGCCGTGTACCAGTTTGACAATCTGCTCTGTCAGGCGCGCACTCGATTGACCAGCTTGCGCAATTTCACCCAAGGCAATCAACATAGCTTCGGCCAACGATCTGACAGTCGGTACTGCAGGCACGATGACATAGAGAACCGGCACGTGCCGGCGCAACACCTCCTCTCGCACCGGAAATTGGGCACGATAGCATTCGAGCACGGTCGATTTTCCGGCTCCGGACGCCCCGATCGTCGCCAGACACCCTGCTTCGCCGGATTCCCGCAGCCATTGATGGATCTCCTCGATGCTCTTGAGCGCAACAACGAAATCGGGATGCTCGACGATGCTTTTACGGACATTAAATCGTTTCATGATGATCTCCTTACCGTTCGGTACGCTTCGTAACAGAAAATTCAGGAACACTATCGAATCTGACGATCATGGGATCCACTTGATCCAGCTGGACGGAGTCGTCAACTGCGTTCCCGCCGACGGTTCCCAGCAAAAGATCCTTGCTCGACTTCCCCTTGATCTGCGCAACCCATTTGCGCTTCTTGAGTTTCTGATCAAGCTCCGCCTTGGCAATGTCGTCTGCGAGACGGATACGCGCTTTTCGAAGCGAGACAGGGTCGATATCGATGCTGCTGTCTCGCATGGCGCCGGTGACTTCGTTGTGCATCCATCTGGTCAAATCCTTCGTATAATCTGGATCGGTGCAATCAACGCGAAGGTATTCTTTCTGCCTTGGGTCGTAGATGTAGACAAAGCTGGTCTGCTCGTTGAAATACCGAACCTTGACTTTTTCGTCGTCCGAGATGCTGTGACGAAGCAGTTGCAACGCACTAGAGTTGTACGACAGGTGATCAAACGTCACGCCACTGTTCGTGATCGGACGCATGATGGTGTCCGAGAACGCGACGGAAAGCTGATCGGGATCGGCCGGCATGTAGATAGGAGTCAGCCGTGCACTTTCCTGCCATGCCTGAAACGGTGTCTTGCCATTCAAGCCACGATGTGGCGCGTGCTGGTAACACTCCACAATCCAGCGCACGACAAACACCGTTAGCTGTTCGAGGGTCACGCACGCAAGCTTCTCGGACGGGTACTCTCCACGATCCTTGGTATTCGACCAAGTCGTCCCCGGAATCAAATGGAAGAGTTGTTCCGCTATCGTGCGCATGAACCGCTCCACACGGCCTTTGAACCATGGTGCACGGCTCGGGCAGTACACGAGTGAAATCCCCAACTCGTCGCAGCCAGCTCGTGTGGCGCCTCCGTGGAATTCCCACGCGTTGTCACCGAAGATCATCTCGGCTACACCTCGCGCCAACCATTCAAGATGCCCCAGGCCTAATCGGTTCAGTAGATCGCGCTTGCTGAGCATGGCCATTTGCATTGCCCATCCGACCTCCTCCTGGCCAGGTGAGCGCGCCCCGATATGAAACCCCATCACCATGCGAGTGTGCGCGTCAATGATGAGCGTCAGTACGGGACGAACGATGACCATACGGGTGCGCTCACAGACGCACAGCAAGTTCACCGGCGTGTGGTCAATCTCCCACCGCTCGTTGAGTCGTTTTGTTTTGAGCCGACGGAACACCGGTCGATACTGCTTCAGTGCTTCGGTGCGGCCCTCCCGGGCCGCGGTGACGAGATAGCTGTTCAGTTTCCCGACATGGCGATAAAGCGTCGCTCTACTAATCGTGGGTAGCGGATTTTCCAGGTCACGTTCGTTATGAGCGTCAATGGCCTCCTCTACTTGATCGTACAATCTCGCGACGTTGAGTTTCTGGCCGTTGAGATAGTGCGTTTCGATGACATCTTCCACCAGCGTGAGCAGTGAACCATCGAGGATTTCGCGTCGTCCCTTGTTTTCATGGCGCGGCACCACGTCCATGACATCACGTGACGGCTGGTAGCGTTTTCTCCACCGACAGAAGGATCGATAGGTTTGCGGTATCGATGCGCCAACCTCACACGCCACCCGTTTGATGACGGTCTCGACTTCGTGGACGCGCGAGCACTTCGCCTCCTCGACGGCTCTTAGGTAGACGAGTCGCGCACGCATCACGACAAGATCTTCTTCTTTGAAGGTCGTGACATCACGTCGAGCAACAACAATCGGTGACGCAGCCGTCTCACGTAGCGATTCGATACTGACGGACCATGTCCCATTACCGTGGCGTGCCCATATTTCAGTTTCGTGCAGGCGTATTGGCGAGCTGTAGTCGGAGCTGAGCTCGATTCGACCATCGGGCAGCGCAGTCTGAACGCGCCAGACATACTCGCCCTCACGGAACTCGACGCCACGCTTAAGCAAAAATTTTTGCATGACGCACCTCCGAAGGAGCGACGTAAATGGCTGCGTCGGAGGTCAGCGGCACATCGAGATCGATACCCGCGGCGCCATTGGCGATCCAGGTCAACGCAACGTCGCGCGAACGGGCCAGATGCACGAGGTTTCGGAGGGTTTTCGGATACTTCTTTTCAACGAGCCACTGTGCTTCCCGGATCCGTTCGGACGAAATTCGCCCCAGCCACGGCCGCAAGAGCCGCAGAGTCTCGTGACGGGTGCCGGAGATGTAGGTACGTTCATCCCAAATGAAAAGGGCGTGTCCATGCTCCGCAAGGACGGCTCTCGCACGCGCCATGCGGGCCTGCACTGAAGGCTTCTGCAGATCCTTTGCTGGCTTGGCTTCGACGAAGACAGTCGAACTGTCGCGCCGCACAATCTCGTAATCCGGCGTGTACCGAAAAAGCTGGCCGGCCTCACGAAGAACAAATGTTCTATCTTGAGCGCTACGAAAGCGCAGTACCTCAGGGCTGAACTCGAGCAAGAGAGTCGTCGCCTCTTCCGCCAGGGAATACCAAGGCATCGAGCAAGCGTTTTTGACAGAGGGCGTGAAACCTCGAAAATTTCCGCCACTGCGGGTATCGTACGAAGGCATGATGATGTCTCCTGCGCCCTTTCGGGCGCGTGGATGTGGGGGGGCGCCAGTCCAAATGGACGAGCGCCGGCCGCGCGGATGTCATTTCCACGCAACGAGGAGACGAGTTGGGCCTTGACGCCGATGAGGGGGGAGCTATACTGAAGTCGCTTAGGTTTCAGTTGTGCTCCCGCTCAGTCGGGTCGAAAGAACCAATCCGTCGTAAAGGGTTGGTTTTTTCTTTTCTGTCTAATAGGCAGTACTCCTAATTCAATAGGTTGATGGGGAAAGGCATTTTCAGGATGACGTTACCGATCTAGCCTCGCCACCAGTTCATCAAGCAAGGTGACTTCGTCACCGCTTAGACGCGTCGACGCTCGCACCAGGCGATTGATCAGGCGCAACGTATCCGAGTGCAGGTCGTCAGGTAGCCGCAGCTTCTTTTGTGAATCCCGGGCCGCATCGAGCAATGAAGCGACATCGGCTTCGCCCATGTCCAGTGCCGCAGCGATGCGTTCGATTTGCTCAAGCGACGGCGGCGGCTTCACTCCGCGCTCGAGCTTCCACACGTACTGGATCGCGACCCCGAGTTGCTTGGCCAGATTCGTCTGACTGAGTCCGGCGCGCTTTCGGTAATGCACCAATGCGTTTGAGAATGGAGTCATCGCCTTCCTCCTGCACGTGTCCTATCTCCCAATGTATGTGGTGACCCAGCCGGCGGACAAGTAAATTTTTTCTTCTTCTCCGCGACAAAAAAGGCGGAAGAACCCTCGTTCGAATCAAAAAATAGAGTCAGTCGTTATGGAAACGCTGAAAATGAGAAAGAAAATAATTTCCCTTTTTGTACAAGTGTCGGCTCATATGTTTCTCGAGTAGGGTCGATTCATTCGTCAAACTTCTGAACGGCATACGCAAGGAAATCGACGAAAATTAATCTATAGGTGTTCAAACGACGCGCAGATTTGCGGTGACGGATGAACGGTGCCGGCCGGCCGACAAGCATCCGTTGCGCGAAAGTTACATTCCCAGGACAAGTGTGGGCCGGGTTGCCAAGTAACACAAATAGCCATGGCTCACATCGCCACGATTGGTATGACAATTGGAAGTGTGTGCCGCAGAAAGGCTGCACAGAGCCTCTAGGTCTACTTCGTCAGGTCATCAAGACGATCGACAAAGCCATCCCCGGCGATTCGATCAAGTTCTCGCTAAAGCAAGATCACGACAACCTCTGCCTCGGAGCGGCCGTAGAAGCCAATCTTGGCGATGCGCTCAAATGCCACATCGACCTGCACGGGGAGGGTTAGCCGAACGAGCCGAGTAGCTTCGGCAGATGGCTTGCGCCCTGCAAGCATTGAGCTCCATCGGCTTGTGGAGACACGCCCCAGACGTGAAACGACGATTGAGCGTCGCCAATGCGGTGGCATCGATCTGACACCATCGACTAAACATTGCGTCGCAGGCCGTCATTGCCAAATATTCTCCGATCATTTTCTGCCTATCCACACGGGTTACATTCCCAACGCATGAAAGGCAGCCAATTATTCAAAGACAACTTATTGAGACTGCGGACATCTTTTCTGAAAACCAACAAATAAACGGGCGCCTACCAAACTTCACCCCCTCCCCGTACCGGCATTCGTCAACCCAACTGTACCGGTACTGTACAGAAAACCGTCGCTACACTGACTCCATCCCAGCCTCGAACCCGAACGGAGAATCCGCGATGGAATTCCTCACCCTCAGCGCGCTGCCAGCCGGCATGCTGTTCGCGCTCGTCACGTCGATCACGCCCGGCCCCAATAACACGATGCTGCTCGCGTCCGGCGTCAACTTCGGGTTCCGCCGCACGATGCCGCACCTGTTCGGCATCAGCATCGGCGTAGCGATCCTGATGCTCTGCGTCGGTTTCGGTCTCGGCGAAGCGTTCCGTCGCGTGCCGGTCCTGTACACCGTCCTCGAAGCCGCGAGCGTCGCCTATCTGCTGTACCTCGCATGGCGCATCGGCACGTCGGGAGAAGTAAAGGCACACGGCGCCAAGCCGCGGCCGATGACGTTCATCGAAGCCGCCGCGTTCCAGTGGGTCAACCCGAAGGCGTGGATGATGGTGCTGACCGCCGCGACGACGGTCCGCCTGTCCGCCGACTACGGGATGAGCGCCGCGTGGATGTCCGTCGTGTTCATCCTGATCGGCTTCCCGTGCATCTGCCTGTGGGCCGCGTTCGGCCAGGGCCTGCGCCGCTTCCTGTCGAATCCCCGCGCGCTGCGCGTCTTCAACGTGACGATGGCCGTGCTGCTGATCCTGTCGCTGTATCCGCTCGTCGCCCATCTGCTGCCGCAGTAAGCGCTCACAAGCGCCCGTTGAGCTTAACGTGAGGCAGGCGTACCCTTTCGATACGGGCGCGTGCAACCGCTTCGGCGGTTGCGCCGCTGCTCTGTATGGAGATTGCCGATGAAGCCAATGCTGAGAGCGGGCGAGCACATCGAAGGCATGCACTGGATCGCCGAGTATCATCCGCTCACGCACGATATCCGCGTGCTGCGCGAGAACATCGAAGTCGGCACTTACTGCGCGCCGCCGACGCTGTTCGGCGACGAGGAGGAAATGGGCGCCGCGAACCACGACGATCATCGCCGCCGGGAAGCCGCGTTGCGCGCGTATCTGCGCAACTTCGTCAAGGAACACGACGCGGAAGAGTAACGGTGCGCCGGCCGGAATGTCGACGGGCCGCGAAGGCGGCCTGGTCTGCTGTCGTGCGTCGGTCGATCTGCTTGCAACTGCCCCGAATCCATCATCACTGGGCCGGCACAACGTACCGGCCCCCGGTCGCTCAATGCCCGAGCGACTCGATCTTGCCTGCCGGCTGCGCCACGCCATGCGGCCGCGCCATCTGCTTGATCAGCAGCGCGACACACGCGAGCACGCCCGCGACGGCGATCGTCGCGAACACGCCCGCGAACGAGAAATGCCGACGCGTCAGCTCGGCGACGAGGAACGACCCCGCGATCCCGCCAAAGCGGCCGACGCCGAGCATCCACGCGACGCCCGTGCCGCGCCCTTCGGTCGGATAGAACGCGGCGGCCAGCGCCGGCATCGACGATTGCGCGGTGTTCATCAGCACGCCGGCCACGAACACCACCAGCACCAGCAACCCGACGTTGCCGGCCGCCTGCCCGATCGCATACACGCTCACCGCCGTCAGCGCGTAGCACACGGCGATCACGCGGTTTGCGTTGAAGCGGTCCATCAGCACGCCGCACAGCACGGCACCCACGCCGCCGAGCGGGAACAGCGCCGAGATCAGCGTCGCGCTCTTCGGCGTCAGGCCGGCATCCTTCAGCAGGATCGGCATCCAGTTGATCGACGCGTAGAAGATCACGAGGCCCATGAAGTACGCGAGCCACAGCATCACCGAGCCGACGATGTACGAGCGCGACAACACGACGCCGAGGCCCTTGCCGCCGGTCTGCGGCGCGGCTTCGGTCAGCGCGAACGAGCCGGCGTTCAGCGCGTCGCGCGAGATGCGGGCGAGCGTGGCGCGGATCTTGTCGATGCCCTGGCCGCTCGCGACCATGAAGCGCACCGATTCCGGCATCTTCAGCAGCAACAGCACGCCGAGCAGCAGCGGCGTCACGCCGCCGAGCACCAGCACGCTGCGCCAGCCGAAATGCGGAATCATCCACGCGGCGAGGAAACCGCCGAACGCGGCGCCGAGCGGAAAGCCGCAGAACATCAGGTTGATCACGGTCGCGCGGCGCTTGTCCGGGCAGAATTCGCCCATCATCGTGACCGCGTTCGGCATCGCGGCGCCGAGCCCGACGCCGGTGATGAAGCGCAGGATGGTCAGGTGTCCGATCGTGTTCGAAAACGCGGACATCAGGCATGCGACGCCGAACAGGAACACCGAGCCGAGCAGCAGCGAGCGGCGGCCGAGCCGGTCGGACAGCGGGCCCGACACGAGCGCGCCGCACGCCAGGCCGAACAGCGCGGCGCTCAACACGGGCGCGAGATCGGGCTTGGTGAGGTTCCATTCGCCGAGCAGCGACGGTGCGATGAAGCCGATCGCGGCCGTATCGAAGCCGTCGAACAGCACGATCACGAAACACATGAGGAATACGAGCCATTGAAAGCCGCCGAACGGCTGCTCGTTGATGAAGGCCTGGACATCGACCACGGGTGTGCGGTTCATCGCTTGTCTCCTTGTCGGCCGGTGTGGGCGCGTCAGCGCTCGAACCGGTCGCATCCAACATTGATATATATGCAACAAGCGCGGCCTCGTGGCCGCGCCTTTCCTTCGTTCACGCGCCGATTCGCTGCCGGTGCGCTCGTTGATCGTCACGGCTCGCCAGCATCAGCGGCCATGCGATCGGATCGCCGCCGGCACTCAGCCGGCCGTCTTGCGGGGCCCTACCTAGGCGGCCCCATCCTGTTCTTTAAAGATCTTGTCCGCGAGATGGAACGCGGAATTCGCGGCCGGCACGCCACAATAGATCGCGGTCTGCAGCAGCACTTCCTTGATCTCGTCGCGCGTCACGCCGTTGTTGCGCGCGGCGCGCAGGTGCAGCGCCAGTTCCTCGCCGCGGTTCAGCGCGACCATCATCGCGATGGTCAGCAGGCTGCGCGTATGGCGCGGCAGCCCGTCGCGGGTCCAGATCTCGCCCCAGGCGTAGCGCGTGATCAGGTTCTGGAATTCCTCCGTCACCTCGGTGCGGTTCTCGAGCGAGCGATCGACGTGTGCGTCGCCGAGCACCGCGCGACGCACCTTCATCCCTGCTTCATAACGTTCCTGGTCGTCCATTGCCGGTGCCTCATGCAGTCAGGAAATCGAGCAGCGCACGGTTGAAACCGTCCGTGCACTCGATGTTCGAAATGTGCGCGGCGTCGAATTCGACGTGCCGCGCGCCGGGAATCGCGGCAGCCAGCGCGCGGCCCTGGTCGGGCGGCGTCGACATGTCCTTGTCGCCGGTCACGACGAGCACCGGCAGCGCGATGCCCTTCACTTCCTCGCGCAGGTCGGCCGCGTTCAGCGCGTCGCAGTTCGCCGCATAGCCGTCCTTGTCGGTATGCACGAAGGTGTCGCGGATCGCGTCGAACAGGCGCGGCTCGCGCTCGACGAATGCGTCGGTGAACCAGCGCGGCAGCACGGCGCCAGCGAGCGCGGCCATCCCTTCGGCGCGCGCCTTCTGCGCACGCGGCACCCACACTTCCGGCGAGCCGATCTTGGCCGACGTATTCGACAGCACCGCGCGCACGATGCGCGACGGGTAGCGCGCGGCGAGCGCGGCGCCCGTCAGCCCACCCATCGAGATCCCGCAGAAATGCGCGCGTTCGATGCCGACATGGTCGAGCAACCCGATCACGTCGCCCGCCAGTTGGTCGATCGTGTACGAGCCGGCCGGCGCGTCGGAATGGCCGTGGCCGCGCGTGTCGTAGCGCAGGATGTTGAAGTGCTGCGTGAGCGGGCGGATCTGCGGCGCCCACATCTGCAGATCGGCGCCGAGCGAGTTCGAGAAGACGAGCCACGGCGCGTCGCCGCGCGCGGCACGGTCGATCCGGTAATGCAGTTTCACGCCGTTGACAGTGGCGAAAGGCATCAATGTTCTCCTGGTTGTTTCGCGCCCGCGTGCAGCGCGAGCACGGCGTCGACGTAGGCATGCGCCTCGCCGACGTAATGTGCGGGATCGAGCAGCCGCGCGAGCGCGTCGCGCGACAGGTGGGCCGATACGGTTGCGTCGGCCGCGAGCACGTCGAACAGCGTCGCGCCGGTGCGCACCGCTTCCTTCGACGCATGTTCGACGACGTGGTGCGCATCGAGCCGGCCGATCTTGTCGCCGAGCGCGAGCATCACCGCTTCGCCGAGAATCAGCCCGTGCGTGAGGTCGAGGTTCGCGGCGAGGCGTTCGGTGTTGACGTCGAGGCCCGCGACGATCTGCGCGACCTGCGCGAGCGCGCCGCCCGTCAGGCGGGCGAGATCGGGCAACGCGTCCCATTCGGCCTGCCAGCCGCCGAGCGCGCGCTCGTGCTCCTGCACCATCCCCGCGAACACGGTCGCAACGAGGTTCGGCGCACGCACGGCAGCCGTCAGCACGGCCGCGCAGCCGACCGGGTTGCGCTTGTGCGGCATCGTCGACGAGCCGCCCTTGCCGGCCGCCGCCGGTTCGCCGAGCTCGCCCACTTCGGTCTGCATCTGCAGCGACACGTCGCGCGCGATCTTGCCGAGCGTGCCGGTCAGCATGCCGAAGCACGCCGCGGCTTCCGCGATGCGGTCGCGCTGCGTATGCCACGGCACGGCCGGCAGCGCGAGATTCAGGTCGAACGCGAGCGCGGCGCTCACGCCGGCCGCATGCTCGCGCAGGCTCGCGAGCGTGCCGGCCGCGCCGCCGAACTGCAGCACGAGCAAACGCTCGCGCAACTCGGCGAAACGCGTGCGATGGCGCAGCAGCGCGTCGAGCCACTGCGCGAATTTGAGGCCGAGCGTGATCGGCAGCGCCTGCTGCAGCCACGTGCGGCCGATCATCGGCGTCGCGCGATGCGTGCGCGCGAGCGCCGCGAGCGACGCACAGGCTTCGTCGAGCATCGGCTCGAGCACGTCCAGCGTGTCGCGCAACTGCAGCACGGTCGCGGTATCGATGATGTCCTGGCTGGTCGCGCCCCAGTGCACGAACTTCGCGGCCTCGGGGTCGTCGGCCTTCACTTGCGCGGTGAGCTGCTTGACGAGCGGAATCGCGAGATTGCCGCCGAGCGCCGCGCCGTGCGCGAGCGCATCGGCGTCGAGCCGGCCGGCGTCGCACGCGCGTTCGATCGGCGCGACCGCGGTGGCGGGAATCACCTGCTGCGCCGCGAGCGCACGCGCGAGCGCGGCCTCGACGTCGAGCATCCGCTGGATCGTCGCGCGGGGCGACCAGATCCGGTTGAGCGGCTCGGTGCCGCAGATCAGGGAGGTCAGGCGGGCGCTGTCTTCGAGCATGGCATCAAGATGGGGAAACGGCGTGCGCCTATTGTCTACCCAAGCGCGCCGGCGTGCGCTCGAATGCGCGCACCGGCACGCTTGCCGTTCAGGCGGCGGCCTTCTGCGTCGCGTCGATCAGCGGCACGCCGGTCAGCTTCTGCAGTTCGTCGAACGACAGGTCGGTGAAGATCTCGCTCACCGCGAGGCCGTCGGCCGTCACGTCGAGCACGGCCAGATCCGTATAGATGCGGCTCACGCATTGCACGCCGGTGACCGGATACGAGCACCGCGCGACGATCTTGCTCTCGCCCTGCTTCGTCAGGTGCTCCATCATCACGAACACCTGCTTCGCGCCGATCGCGAGGTCCATCGCGCCGCCGACGGCCGGAATCGCGTCGGGCGCACCCGTATGCCAGTTCGCGAGGTCGCCGCTCGCCGACACCTGGAACGCGCCGAGCACGCAGTAGTCGAGATGGCCGCCGCGCATCATCGCGAACGAATCCGAGTGATGGAAATACGCGCCGCCAGTGAGCAGCGTCACGTGCTGCTTGCCGGCGTTGATCAGTTCGTCGTCTTCCTCGCCGGGCGCGGGCGCCGGGCCCATGCCGAGCAAGCCGTTCTCGCTGTGCAGGAAGATCTCCTTGCTCGGGTCGAGGTGGTTCGCCACCAGCGTCGGCACGCCGATGCCGAGGTTCACGTACGCGCCTTCGGGGATATCCTGGGCGACGCGCTTGGCCATTTCATCGCGGGTCAGTCGTTTCATGTCGATTTCCTGTCGACCGGAGTTGGCGCTTCAGCGCTTACTCCGGTCCCATACAAAGTTCCAGGCGGGTCAGGCGGCTTGCGATGCAGCGTGTTCGGCGGCCAGCTCGGCCGCGTGCGCGGCCTGCGGCACCTCGACGACGCGCTGGACGAAAATGCCCGGCGTCACGATGTGTTCCGGGTTCAGCGCGCCGAGCGGCACGACTTCCGACACCTGGACGATCGCGACCTTCGCGGCGCTGGCCATGATCGGCCCGAAATTGCGCGCGGTCTTGCGATACACGAGATTGCCCCAGCGGTCGCCCTTGTACGCCTTCACCAGCGCGAAATCGGCGTGAATCGGCGTCTCGAATACATACGGCTTGCCGTCGATCACGCGCGTTTCCTTGCCTTCCGCGAGCTTGGTGCCGTAGCCCGTCGGCGTGAAGAAGCCGCCGATGCCGGCGCCCGCCGCGCGGATGCGCTCGGCGAGGTTGCCTTGCGGCACGAGCTCCAGCTCGATCTCGCCCGCGCGGTACAGCGCGTCGAACACCTGCGAGTCGCTCTGGCGCGGGAACGAACAGATGATCTTGCGCACCTTTTTCGCCTTCAGCAGCGCCGCGAGGCCCGTCTCGCCATTGCCCGCGTTGTTGTTGACGATCGTCAGGTCGCGCGCGCCCTGTTCGATCAGCGCGTCGATCAGCTCCGACGGCATGCCGGCCGTGCCGAAACCGCCGATCATGATTGTCGCGCCATCGTGGACGTCGGCGACCGCCGACTGAAGCGATTCGAAAATCTTGTTGACCATGTCTCTTCCTGATGCGAACCCGCGGCTCGTGCGCGGCCTGTCGAGGGGACACGCGCGTGCCGCGTGTCGCGCCGGAGGCCTTCGTCGACCCTCGGCATTTGTTCGCTAATCGAACCTAGATTCGATTAGCGAACGATGAGCCGATCATAGGGGCGCGCACAGCGCATTGTCAAGGCGGGTTCCCTCGGGGGCCGTCGCGTCTTCGAACGGCAGGCCGACATAGTTCTCGGCGAGCGACTGCGCGGCCGCCCGCGAACGCGTCACGTATTTCAGCTCGGCAAACTTCAGGCGATTGACGAACGGCGAGTCGTCCGGCGACGCATGCAGCATGTTCGTCATGAAGTACGAGAAGTGCTCGGCGCGCCACACGCGTTCGAGGCAGGTCGCCGAATAGCGTTCGAGCGGCGTCGCGTCGCCCGTCCGGTAGCGCGCGCCCAGCGCGCGGGACAGCGCGCGGACGTCGGCCACCGCGAGATTCATGCCCTTCGCGCCGGTCGGCGGCACGATGTGCGCGGCGTCGCCGGCGAGGAACAGACGCCCGTGCTGCATCGTCTCCGACACGAAGCTGCGCATCGGCGTCACGCTCTTCTGCGTGATCCGGCCCTCGGTCGGCGTCCAGCCGGTGTCGTTCGAGAAGCGTGTGTGCAGTTCGTCCCAGATCCGTGCGTCGGACCATTCGGCAAGATCTTCATCCGGCTTGCACTGCAGGTACAGGCGCGTGACCGTCGGCGAGCGCATCGAGAACAGCGCGAAGCCGTTGTCGTGATGCGCGTAGACGAGCTCGTCGAGCGACGGCGCCGCGTCGGCGAGGATGCCGAGCCACGCGAACGGGTAGACGCGCTCGAACGTGTTCAGCCGCTCGGCCGGAATCGTCTGGCGCGCGACGCCGTGGAAGCCGTCGGAGCCGGCGATGTAATCGCAGTCGATGCGGTCCGCGCGGCCGTCCGCGTGCTTGAACGTGACGAACGGGTGCTCGCTTTCGACATCGTGCAGCGCGACGTCGCTGACTTCGAAATGCATCTGATGGCCGTGTTCGACACCGGCCGCGATCAGGTCGCGCACGACTTCGTGCTGGCTGTAGACGGTGATCGCACGCCCGCCGGTCAGTTCGGACAGGTCGATGCGGTGCCGCTGGCCGTCGAACAGGAGCTCGATGCCGTGATGTTCGAGCCCTTCGCGGCGCATCCGGTCGCCGAGGCCGGCTTCGTTCAGCGTGTCGACCGTGCCCTGCTCCAGCACGCCGGCGCGGATGCGGTTCTCGCAGTATTCGCGCGAACGCGCTTCGACGAGGATCGAATCGACGCCTTGCAGGCGCAGCAGATGGGACAGCAGAAGGCCGGACGGACCGGCGCCGATGATCGCGACTTGGGTGCGCATTGTTCGTCTCCAGAACATTGGTTCGAGTAATGAAACACATTTCAGCGCTTTCCCGACTATGCGGCAACGCGATTCAGGAGATATGTTGTATACGTTCTGGAGATACCGGCCCGGCGATGGATGCGCTCGATCTGAACCTGATTCCCTACCTCGTCGCCCTCGACGACGCGCGCAACGTGAGCCGCGCGGGCGACCTGCTCGGCGTGAGCCAGCCGCGCGTGAGCACGGCGCTCGGCCGGCTGCGCGAGTACTTCGGCGATCCGCTGTTCGTACGCACGTCGCGCGGGATGGAGCCGACGCCGCGCGCGCTCGCGTTGCTGCCGGCCGCCCGCGACGCGCTCGCGCAGATCGAGCGCGGCCTCGTCGCGCCGCACGACTTCGACCCTGGCGCGAGCACGCATACGTTCTCGATCGCGCTGTCGGACGTCGGCGAGATCGTGTTCCTGCCGAAGCTGCTGCAGGCGTTCGCGACGCATGCGCCGCACGCGAACCTGCGTTCGGTCTCGCTCGCGCACGACGAAGTCGGACGCGGCCTCGAGGCCGGGTCGATCGATCTCGCGGTCGGCTACTTCCCCGATCTCGACGGCAACAACTTCTTCCAGCAGCGGCTGTTCACGCACCGGTTCGTCTGCCTGATGCGGCGCGGCCATCCGTTCGAGCAGACGCCGCCGTTCACGGTCGAGCAGTTCCTTGCGTGCGGACACGCGGTGGTGCGCGCCGAGGGCCGCAGCCAGGAGGTGCTCGAGAAATATCTGGCGAAGCAGCGCATGCAGCGCCGCGCGGTGCTCGAGACGCCGCACTTCATGAGCCTGCCGTTCATCCTGAGCCGCACCGACCTGATCGCGACGGTGCCGCACGCGATCGGCTATGCGTACGCGGCCGAGCACGCGTTCATCGTGCCGGTCGAGCCGCCGCTCGCACTGCCGCGCTTCGACCTGAAGCAGCACTGGCACCGCAAGTACCACAACGACCCGCGCACCGCGTGGCTGCGCGGCGTCGTCGCGGCGCTGTTCAACGACGAGCAGGACGAATGGCCGAAGTGAAGAAGCACGCGCGGCGGCCCGCACGCACGACCGGCAAAAGCATGAAACAATGCCCGGATATCGGCCGCCGCAGGCGGCCTTCGATGGAGCCACTAGATGGGTAAGGGAAAGAAATCCGCGCAGCCCGAGGCGGTCGCCTCCCGGCCGAGCCGCGAAGAAGCGGAAGACGCCGTGCGCGTGCTGTTGCGCTGGGCCGGCGACGATCCCGCGCGCGAAGGCCTGCTCGACACGCCCGCACGCGTCGTGCGCGCATACGAGCAGTTCTTCGCCGGTTATGCGCTGGAGCCGCGCGACATCCTCGCGCGCACGTTCAGCGAGGTCGACGGCTACGACGAAATGATCGTGCTGAAGGACATCCGCTTCGAAAGCTACTGCGAGCATCACATGGTGCCGATCATCGGCCGCGCGCACGTCGCGTATCTGCCGAACCATCGCGTCGTCGGCATCTCGAAGCTCGCACGCCTCGTCGACGCATTCGCGAAGCGCCTGCAGATCCAGGAAAAGATGACCGTGCAGATCGCCGACACGCTGTTCGACGTGCTGCAGCCGAAGGGCGTCGGCGTGATCCTCGAAGCCGCGCACCAGTGCATCTCGACGCGCGGCGTGCACAAGCCGGGCGTCGAGATGGTCACGTCGCGCATGCTCGGCACGTTCCGCACCGATCCGTCGACCCGTCGCGAATTCCTGTCGATCGTCGCGAATCCTTCCTCGGTCAACCTGACGAATACCTGATGGAGCAGACGAAGCAAACGGCGCACGCGCCCGTCGTGCTCGTGACCGGCGCCGCGCGCCGGGCCGGGCGCGCGTTCGCCGAGTATTTCGCCGCGCACGGCTATCGCACCGCGGTGCACTACGACCGTTCGGCCGATGCCGCGCAGGCCGCCGCCCGCGCGATTGCCGAACGCGGGCACGATTCGGCGGCGCTGCAGGCCGACCTGTCCGATGCCGCGCAGATCACCGCGCTGATCGATCAGGTCTACGCGCGCTTCGGGCGTCTCGACGTGCTGGTCAACAACGCGTCGGTGTTCTGGCAGGACCATTTCCCGAGCTTCGATCTCGCGGCGTTCGACCAGGCATGGGCCGTCAACTGCCGCGCGCCGATCCTGCTCACGCGCGCGTTCTACGAACGAGCCCGCGCGGCCGGCACGCAGGGCGTCGTCGTGAACGTGGTCGACCAGAAGATCAAGGAAAACTTCCACCGCGACCATTTCAGCTACACGGTCGCGAAAGCCGCGCTCGGTAACCTGACGCAGATGCTCGCGCTGTCGTCCGCGCCGGTGCTGCGCGTGAATGCGGTGTTCCCGGGGCTGATGCTGCCGAGCGACGACCAGACGCAGGCCGACTTCGAACACGCGAGCCGCGCCTCGACACCGCTCGCGCGCATCGCAGGCCCCGACGACGTCGCAAGCGCGATCCTGCTGCTGACGGGCAATGCGTACAACGGCGTGGATTTCGTCGTCGATGCGGGCCAGAACCTGATCCGCGTGGATCAGGACGTGCTGTACAAGCACCGCTCGCCGGACGGCAAGCACTGACGCATGCGGCGCGCGCCGGGGAACCGGGCGCGCCGCCCGCCGCGTTACGGCTTCTCGGCGCTCCCGCCTTCGCGGACCTTGCCCTGCGCGACGCTCGTGCCGGGCGGCACGCTGTGCGTGAGCCACACGTTGCCGCCGATCACCGAGCCGCGCCCGATCGTCACGCGGCCGAGAATCGTCGCGCCCGCATAGATCACCACGTCGTCCTCGACGATCGGATGCCGTGCATTGCCCTTCACCAGCGCGCCTTCGCCATCGGCGGGGAAACTCTTCGCGCCGAGCGTGACGGCCTGGTACACGCGCACGCGCTCGCCGATGATCGCGGTTTCGCCGATCACGACACCGGTGCCGTGGTCGATGAAGAAGCTCGGGCCGATCTGCGCACCCGGATGGATGTCGATACCGGTGGCCGAATGCGCGATTTCATTGATGAACCGCGCGAGCAACGGCACACCGAGTTGGTGCAGCGCGTGCGCGAGCCGATGGTGCATCATCGCGAACACGCCGGGGTAGCACAGCAGGATCTCGGTGATGTGCTGCGCGGCCGGATCGCCCGCGTACGCGGCCTGGATGTCGCTGACGAGCAGCGCGCGGATCGCCGGCAACTGCCGGCCGAATTCGCGCGCGATCTCGAACGCGCGTTCGTCGAGCTCGGCGAACGGCGTATCGACGTGCTCGGGCAGGAACGGCAACGCGCGGCGGATCTGCTCGGACAGGATGCGAAGCGTGCTTTCGAGCGTATGGCCGACGTAGTAGTCGACGCTTTCGTCGGTCAGGTCGGGCGCGCCGTAGTGCGTCGGAAACATCGACGCGCGCAGGCCGGTCACAATCTTGCAGATTGCATCGCGCGACGGCAGTTCGCGGATGCCACGCGGATGGCGCGTGCGATGGAGTTCCTCGCGCGATTCGCGCAAGCCGGCGACGATTTCTTCGAGGCCCCACTGACGGGCGGCTGATGTCGACATAGGCCAAAGCGGGCAGCCGCGCTCGGTCGCGCGGCCGCTAATAAAGTGACGGGTTCCGCAAGATTACCGCGTTTTTTGTCCGGGAGCGGCCCTTGGGGGATCGGCCGGACGGCCGACGCCGTACGAGCGCGACGGCATCACATCGAGATGCTGCTCGCGTCGATCCAGCGCACGGCCCAGTCTCGCGCGTGCGCGATCGCGTCGCCTTCGTCGTTGAACTGGAGCTCGATCGGGAAAAAACGGTTCGCCACGAGTTCCCCGTCGCTCGATCGGGAGATCACGACGTAGGGCTTGAACGAACCGTCACTGGCGCGTGCGGGCGCGCAATTCAACAGATAACCGCGGTGCGTGAAGGCAGTAGTCGCTTGCATGAGTCCGCCACCTCTAGTCCCTTGTTTGTTGTTCGCTACCCGTCTTTAAGGGTGCTGCGGCGCCCCGGCGCGGGCAGAGGCGGCGAGACTTCATCCCCTGTCGCCGCTTCGCAGGAAAAGAATCATACTCTGTAGAAAACGCGTCTTCTAGCTGAAATAAATCATGACAAATCAGTGCGCGCCGCGCGACCGCGGCGATCGCCCGCGCGCCTTTTCCCGTCGTGCCCGGAACGGGATTTGCTTCGATCCGGAGCGTGTCGCCGCCAGGAGAGCCGCGATGGAATCCTCCGCTCAAACAGGCCGTGCGCATCCGCGCAGTATCGAACTCGACAACGACGCCACCCACGACAGCACGGTCGATACCGACGGCAAGAACCGCGAAGCCGCGCGCGTCGCCGGGGCCGGGGCCGGGGCCGGGGCCGGGCCGATCTCGCCCGACCAGGTCACGCGCAGCAATGCGTCGCTCGTCAATGCGATGCCGGAAGCTGGCGACGGCCTCGCGGGTTTCGACAGCCGCCCCGACGGCAACCATCCGGCGTTCGCGTTGCGCGCCGGCTACGTGGTGATCGAGAAAGGCTTCGACACGCCGCCCGCGGGCGACGCGCCGTTCGGTCCCGTGCACAGGATGTACGGCAGCGCGTACTGGCCCGGCCACGGCCGCCGGCCGGAGCGTGTCATCGAGCTGACGGCCGTGCCGAAATAGCCGGCGCGGCGTTTGAATCGATCGTTCGTTTGCGAATCGCCGTCGGCCGCTGACGGCGATCGACGGCGGTGCATTGGCGCGTGCGACCGGACCGCGCGTCGATACTCGCTCGCACGATGCCGAAGTGAACGATGCCGCGCATTGGCATCGGCCTTCGCAATTCATGCATGCCGCGCATCGCATCGACGCACATGCATTGACCGAAGTCATGGCGCCCCGGCGCGATTGCGATTGAATGGCGATACGTGCGGCGCATCGGCGTGATCGCCGTGCCGGGTCGATGCGCGCGCATGCGTTTTCGCCAATGAGGCGGCCACCGCATGTCCGTTCACGAACTGAACAGGGACAGCGCGGCACGCGACACCTCGCTGCACGATCGTGCACGTTGGTTTACTCTGCCTCGCAGCATCGCGCATTGCCCGGCCCGATCGGCCATCCGGCCGACTTCGTTCCAACCCGCCACTCGGAGACACTATGTACAAGCGTATTCTGGTTGCCGTCGACGGCAGCGACACGTCCCGCCACGCGTTCGACGCCGCGCTGGCGCTCGCGAAAGCGCACGGCGCGGAGCTGCAGCCGTTCTACGTCGTCGAGAACGCCGCGATCTACTACAACGTGCCCGGCTACGATCCGTCCGTGCTGCGCGATCAGCTCGTCGCGCAGGGCAACGCGCTCGCGCAGGATTTCGCGAAGCGGATGCAGGCCGCCGGCGTGAAAGGCGAAACGCGGCTGAACGAGGCGACGTCGCTCAACGACGTATCGTCGCTGATCCTCGACGGCGCGAAAGCGTTCGGCGCCGATCTGCTCGTGCTCGGCACGCACGGCCGCCGCGGCTTCCGCCGCCTCGTGCTCGGCAGCATCGCCGAACAATGCGTGCGCCACGCGACGCTGCCCGTGCTGCTGATCCCGGCCGCCGCCAACGCGGACGAGCCGGCCGCGTGAGCGGCGTTCGGCACGCGCGGCCGGTCGCGACGTTTTGTCACCCGACAGCGGCAACTTGCGGTGGGACAATGATTTCGTCGATTCAACGCCGGAGTAAACGATCATGCTGACGCCCGTCGCCACCCGCCCCGCCGCCACGGCCCATACCGGTAGCTGGGCTCCCCGCCAGGCCGCACACTGCTCGTCGTGCGCGATGCGGCACCTGTGCATGCCGCAGGGCCTGGCGCCCGAAGCGCTCAGCCGCCTCGAGTCGGTCATCTGCGCGGCTCGCCCGGTCAAGCGCGGCGAAGCGCTGTTTCGCGAAGGCGACGCATTCGACAACCTGTACGCGGTGCGCTCGGGTTCGCTGAAAACCGTCGCGACGCGCCACGACGGCCGCGAACAAGTCACGGGCCTGCACCTCGCCGGCGAAGCGCTCGGCCTCGACGGCATCTGCGACGATACGCACCCGCGCACCGCGGTCGCGCTGGAAGACAGCTCGGTGTGCGTGATTCCGTACAGCGCGCTCAAGGCGCTGTGCTCGGAAGCCGGCTCGATGCAGTTGCGCATGCACAAGCTGATGAGCGAACAGATCGTGCGCGAAACGTCGCAAACGATGCTGCTCGGTTCGCTGAACGCCGAGGAGCGCGTCGCCGCTTTCCTGCTCGACGTCTCGTCGCGCTACCTGAAGCGCGGCTACTCGCCGTCGGAATTCAACCTGCGGATGACGCGCGAGGACATCGGCAGCTATCTCGGCATGACGCTCGAAACGGTCAGCCGCACGCTGTCGAAATTCCAGAAGCGCGGCCTGATCGAAATGCAGGGCCGCCACGTGCAGATCGTCGACTTCGACGGCCTGCAGCACGTCTGACGCCGCACGGCGCGCGCAGGCGCCACGCGCGCCGCCTGCGTGACGCCCTGACGCCGCCGGTCAATCGAGAAACAGCGCGGCACGCGCCTTCAGCGCCGCGCTGAAATCGTCGAGCCAGCCGATCGACAGACGCCAGCTCTGCCAGTACAGATCGATGTCGATGGTTCGCCCGCGCGACATGTCGATCAACTCGCCCGCCGCCAGTTGGCGGTCGACCATCCGGTCGGGGCACATCCCCCATCCCAATCCCGTTTCGCACGCGCGCAGGTAGCCCGCGACGTGCGGTATCCAGTGCTGCGGCGGATCGAGATCCGCGCGCGTCACGCGCCGGATGAAACGCGCCTGCAACCCGTCCTTCGGATTGAACATCACGCACGGCGCGCGGCGCAGCGCATCGCGCGTGATCCCCGCGTCGAAATAACGTGCGTAAAACGCCGGCGAGCACACCGCGCGATAGCGGATCCGCCCGAGCCGCTCCGACCGGCACCCCTGGATCGGCTCGGCCTGTGCGGTCACCGCCCCCTGCACGCTGCCGTCGCGAATGCGCGACGCCGTGTAATCCTGATCGTCGATCACGAGGTCGAGCAGCGTCTCGCGCGCCGTGCAGAACGGCCCGACCGCGTCGATGAACCACGTCGCGACGCTGTCGTCGTTGACGGCCACGCGCAACGTCGGCCACGCGCTGGCGATCTGGCCCGGCAACGCGGGCATCCGGCCGCCCAGTTCGGCTTCCAGCAACTGCACGCGTTCGGTATGCCGGCACAGCAGCGCGCCCGACGTGGTCGCGACACACGGCTGCCCGCGCTTGACGAGCACGCTGCCGACCCGCTCCTCCAGCAGCTTCACGCGCTGCGACACGGCCGACGGCGTGACGTTCAGCTCCTTGGCCGCCCGCTCGAACGAGCCGTGCCGGATCACGGCCGCGAGGGCATCGAGCAACGCGTAGTCGAGCATTAGATTTCCTTAATCCGCATTAGGTGATTTAGCTTCTCTTATTTCCGTGCTGATCGCAGACTAGCGCTACCCGATTCGTTCGTCTACTGCTTCCACGGCTGTCCCCCCAAACATGAACTGGCTCGCTTTTTCCCACGGCGCCGCACTGTGCGCGTCGCTCATCGTCACCATCGGCGCGCAGAACGCGTTCGTGTTGCGCCAGGGCATCATGCGCTCGCACATCGGCAAGATCGTGCTGCTGTGCGCGGTGTCCGACATGATCCTGATCGGCGCGGGCGTCGGCGGCGCATCGGCGCTCGTCGAGCGCTATCCGACCTTCGTCCATGCGGTGCTGTACGTCGGCCTCGCGTATCTCGCGTGGTTCGGCATCAACGCACTGCGCCGGGCGTTCAAGCCGGGCCACGACACGCTCGACGTGCGCGGCGACGCGGTCGCGCCGCCGCCGCAGGGCGCGCTTGCGATCGTGCTGATGACGCTCGCGTTCACGTGGCTCAACCCGCACGTGTATCTGGACACGTTCCTGCTGATCGGCACGGCCGGCGCGCGCGAGCCGGAAGGCGCGCGGCTCGCGTTCGCGATCGGCGCAATGACGGTCAGCGTCGTGTGGTTCCTCGGGCTCGGCTACGGTGCGCGATTGCTGGCGCCGTGGTTCCGCAAGGCGGTCGCGTGGCGCGTGCTGGATGGCGCGATCGGCGGCATGGTGCTGTTTCTCGCGGCCGTGCAGTTGCGCTGACCGAACCGTCCCGCGCACGGGCGGCGGTCTGCCGCCCGTCTTTCCCCCGCTCCGCCGTAATACCGGGGCAGTCCGCCCCCTTCCGTCGCGCACCCGTCGCAAAAAAATTCGCTCCCGATCGAACGCAGCCGCACGGAGCGCTCACGCAGCGGACACGGTATCCGTCATCTGCCGCAAACCGTCCACCATCGCGGCGGCGCGCCGCCTGCACGAATCGAAGCGATCGGCGAGAATGTCCGGTGTCCCGCGACCATGGCGGAACCGCACCGCGCACCCTGCCGTCCCGCCGCGATCGCCTCGACCCGTCCCGCAGTTCAATCCCGTTACCCGCAGTTATCGGAGAGGAACATGGCACATCGCACCCTCGGCACATCCAGCATCCAGGTTTCGCCGCTCGCGTTCGGCGGCAACGTCTTCGGCTGGACCGTCGATGAAAACGCATCGTTCGCGCTGCTCGACGCGCTCGCCGACACCGGCATCAACTTCATCGACACGGCCGACGTCTATTCGGCGTGGGTTCCCGGCAACCACGGCGGCGAATCGGAAACGATCATCGGCAAGTGGCTGAAGCGCTCCGGCAAGCGCGAGCAGGTCGTGATCGCGACCAAGGTCGGCATGCTGGGCGCGCGTGCCGGGCTGTCGAAAGACAACATCCTGAAGGCCGCCGACGATTCGCTGCGCCGCCTGCAGACCGACTACATCGACCTGTATTTCTCGCACCGCGATCTCGCCGACACGGCCCCGCTCGAAGAAACGCTCGGCGCGTATCAAACGCTGATCGAAGCGGGCAAGGTGCGCATCATCGGCGCGTCGAACTACAGCGGCGCACGCCTGCGCGAAGCCGCCGCCATCAGCGCGCGCGACGGGCTGCCCGCGTATCAGGTCATCCAGCCGGAATACAACCTGCTCAACCGCGCCGACTACGAACGCGATCTCGAGCCGGTCGTGCACGACCTGAAGCTCGGCGTCGTCAACTACTACGCACTGGCGAGCGGGTTCCTGTCGGGCAAGTATCGCAGCGAGGCCGACCTGAAGAAGAGCGTGCGCGGCGATCGCGTCGCCGGCTATCTGAACGAACGCGGCCTGCGCATCCTCGCGGCGCTCGACGCCGTGTCGGCGAAGCACGGCACGCAGCCGGCCGCGATCGCGCTCGCATGGCAGATCGCGCGGCCGACGATCACCGCGCCGATCGCGAGCGCGACGTCGCTCGAGCAGCTCGAACTGCTCGGCGAAGCGATCCGCGTCAAGCTCGATCAGGACGACATCCGCCAGATCGACGAAGCCAGCGCGCCGTGAAGTCGTCGGCGGCGGCAGGCCGAAGGAATCGCACGGGCAGGCGGTTCCGCGGCCCGCCTGCGATCCGCGCAAAGTGGATGGATACAATCGCGGGCGTCCGATGGCCTCGCGGCGCGACCGGGCTGCTTCGCGCCGCGTTCAAACCGCACATAAAAACCGTCGATGATGAATGTCGGTTTGAACGGCTTACGGCAACGACTGCAACGTCGCCTCGGCGAGCCTCGCGATCCGGCCCATGCCCGCCGTCGTTGCAATTTCGGCTGCGCGCCGGCACGCATCGAGCGCGGCCACGCCGCCGCAGCGCCGATCGGCCCGGCGCAAGAACTCGGCCTGCTTGAGCAACAGCTGGGCTTCGTAATACCGTTCGCCGCTCGATTCGCACAAGGCGAGACACTGCCCGACCTGCGCGAGCGCCGCGCCGTAGTCGCCGCGTTCGGCATCCAGCTCGGCAAGCAACGACGCGTAGTAGGTCATGCCGAGCAGGCCGCCCGACTGCCGCTGCGCATCGAGGTGCGCGACAACGCCCGCGCGATCGCGTTGCGCCCACGCATGAATGATCGCGGCGTAATGCCCGACTGCCCGCAGCCGGTGCTCGTCCGCGAGGCGGAGAATCGCTTCCGACACCGCTCGCGCCGCGTCGCGGTCTCCGGCGAGCTGATGCGTGCGCGCGAGGTATAGCATCGTGACGCCGAGCGTCGGCAGATGATCGAGACAGGTCGCGCAATAGACGGCTTCGCGCGCCATCGCGAACGACGGCTGCGGATCGTCGTCCATGCACCAGCGCACGCTGGCGAGCGACGCCATCGCCCACGCGCGCGTATCGAGCGCCAGGACGCGCCGGTGCCCCGCGTCGCGTCGCACGTCGTAGCCAGCCAGCACCGCGTCGAACGCGGCACGGGCGCGCGCATAGTCGCCGTCGATCCACAGGCTCATACCGCGCATCGCGTCCGCCGCGACCTGCACGCCCGCATCGCCGCGCTCGGTCGCCAGCGTGTCGAGCCGCTTGCCGATCCGGCGCACGGTCGGACGGTCGCCGGCGACGTGGTAGTACGTCGACAGCGTCCACAGCGCGCTGATCTCGAGTTCGGGATCGTCGAGCGTCTGCGTCTGCCGCAGCAACTGCTCCGCATGCTCGCGTACCCGCGGGTCGGCCCAGCCGAATCGCGCCATCGTCGCGTGCGTCAACGTGGCGCGGATGCGCGCACTGTCGTGCTCGCGCCGCGCGTGATCGGCAGTAGCGAGCCAGTCGGACACGGCCTGCCCGTAGCGGATCGCGTCGTCGTATCGCGAACGCTCGAGCGCGCGATGCGCCGCATCGATGCCGTGCGCGATCGCGTCCGCGTATGCGCCTGCGCGCGCGAAGTGCGCGGCGACGCCGAACGCATGCGCACCGGCACCGCGATCGGCCTGCGCGAGCAGCGCACGGCCGACGCGCGCATGATTGCCGCGCCGTACGGCAGGCGGCATCGATTCGTACGCGGCGTCGCGAATCAGCGCATGGCGGAACGCATAGAACACGCGATCGCGCCGATGCTGCGCGTACACGACCCGCTCTTCGAGCAGCAGCCGCAGATGTGCGTCGAGCGTGGCGCGATCGTGCGGCGACGCGTCGGCGAGCAATTGCGCATCCACTTCGAGCCCGATGGTCGCGGCCAACTGCGCGGTGTCGCGCGCGTCGTCGATCCGGTCGAAGGCGAGACCGAGCATGCCGCCGAGACTGAGCGGCAGCGGGTACGGGTCCGTTGCCGCTGGCTCGGCAATCGGACCGTCCGCGCCGCTCACCGTCAGTTCGCGCGCGACGGCCTCGATGAACAGCGGGATGCCGGCCGTGCGATCGGCGAGCCGGTCGAGCCACGCCGGATCGAACGCGCCCGGGCCCAGATGCGCCGACATCAGGCGCTGCGCGTCGTCGCGCGGCAGGCGGCGCAGCACCAGGCGGTCGGTCGCGCCGCGCCAGCGCGCGAGTTTGTCGGGGCGCGACGTGAGCACGATGCAGAGTGCCGCCGCGCGCGGCGAGTGCTGCAGATACGCGAGAAAATCCTCGGTCGAGCGATCGAGCCACTGAACGTCCTCGATCACGAGCAGCACCGGCGCGCCGTTGCCGAGCGACACGATCAGTTGCTCGAGGACGTCGAACAGCGCGTGCTGTTCGCGCGCGCTCGACCACCGGAGCCCGTTCGCATCGCAGGGCAGCCCGAGCCAGGCCGCGAGCGCGACACGCGCCGCCGCATGGTCGCAATCGAGCGGTGCGATCATCGCGTCGATCGCCGCGAGCGCGGCGCCGGGCGCGTGATCGGCGTCGACGTGCCAGTGCGAGGCGATGAATCGCAGGACCGGAAACAACGCATGATTCTCGCGTTCGGGCAGACACCCGCAATGCGCAAAGGCATGGCCGCGCGTCCGCACGGCCTCGCACAGTTCGTGCACGAGCCGCGACTTGCCGAAGCCCACATCGCCGACGACGAGCCGCGGCACGCCGCGCGGCGGCTCGCCACGCATCGCGCGACGATGCCGCTCGTGCGTCTCCTGCCACGCGCGCAACAGCACGTCGAATTCGCGCGCGCGGCCGACCATGGGCGTCCGCCTGCCCGCGTCGAGCGAATCGAACGGCGTATCGGCGTGCCGCTCGCCGAGCAATTCATGAACCGGCTGCGACACGAGGCCCGCGCGCGGCAGCCGCAACGCGGTCGGACGCGAATCGGCATGCCGTTCGAGCACGAGCCGCGCATCGTCGCTGATCAGGATCTGTCCGGGCCTGGCCAGCCGCAGCAGCCGCGACGCCGCGGCCGGCGTCGACGCGCCCGACATGTGCGACGCATGCGCGAGCATCTGCCCGACGTGAATCGCGGCGGCCACTTCGACTCGCCAGCCTTCTTCCGCGCCGCCGGCACTGCCGCCGGCGGCCGACGGCACCGGCAGCCGCGCACGCTCGGCGACGCGCACGATGTCGAGCGCAGCCCGCGCCGCGCGACGCGCGGGCCAGTCGATGTCCCCTTGCACGCCGAAATGGAACAGCAGCGTGTCGCCGAGCCGTCCACCCGCGTGCGCGCCGTGACCGATCGCGATATCGGCGCACTTCGTCAGCCACTGCGCCTCGTAGCCGTCGAGCGCCATCCCCTGCTCGGTTCCGGCACGACGTTGGCGGCCCTCTCCGGCGATCGTCACGCAGCAGCACAGCGTGGTGATCTGCCGGTATTCGCCCCCCTCCGCGATCGTCTCGCTACGCGGCGCAAGCGGGCGCGCACGCGCGCGGCGGTCGGCGCGACCGGTATCGAACTGGCCGACGAGCGCGGCGAAGTTGAGCGCACGAAACTGCGCCGCGAGCGCGTCGGCCGACGCGGCGCGCTGCCGCGGATTCTTGTTCAGCGCATGCCGCAGGACCGCGCCGAGCGGCAGCGCCGCGATCGGCGGCGGAAGCGCGACATCCACGGGGCTCAGCTGCTGATAGAGGATCTCGGCCACGCTCGCGCCCTGCATGACGACCTCGCCGGTCAGGCATTCGAGCACGATCAGGCCCCACGCATACAGGTCGCTGGCGGGCGTCGGCGGCTCGTTGCGCAATTGCTCGGGCGCACAGTAGGGCGGCGAGCCGAGCACCTCGGTCGCGAGCGTCGCGGTCCGACGCGTGATGTCTTCGGTACCGGGCAGCAACGCGCCGATGCCGAAATCGAGCAGCTTCGCGTGCGGCCCGTCGTCGGCCATCGCGATCACGACGTTCTGCGGCTTCAGATCGCGATGCACGATGCCGCGCCGATGGGCGGCCGCGAGCGCGTCGAGCACTTCCGTCATCAGCCGCCCGGTGTCGAGGGCCGACAGCGGCCCGTCCGCGGCGAGCCGGTCGCGCAGCGTCCGGCCCTCGACCAGTTCGAATACCGCGAACAGCCGCCCGTCGGGCGCCTGCCCCTGGTCCAGCAGCGCCACGATGTTCGGATGCCGCAGCGCCTCGCACAGGCTCGTCTCGCGCCGGAAGCGCGCACGCCGGCGCATGCGCTCCGGCGCGATCAACGCGGCGTCGTCGCGCATCAGCTTGATCGCGACCGCGAGCCCCGTCTCGTCGCAGGTCGCCCGAAACACCACGCCGTTGCCGCCTTCGCCGAGCAGCGCGCCGAGCCGGTAATGCCATCTGCCGGCGAGCGTCGCGAAAGGCGCCGCATGCCTCGGCGGTTCAGATGCATCCGGCCCGGCGGGCGCGCGGGACACGATCGGCAGCACGGCCGGGCCTCCGGCGTTCACGGACAATGGACGACCGGGCCCGGCACCGCGCGCGGCGCGCCGGGACGCGGTCCGCCGGTCGGCACCCACTCGCATTCGAGATGCTCGCCGCGCACGATCCGGAACGGAACATCGCCGAAGCGGACGCTGCCGCGCCGACGCTCGACGAGCTGGCTCGCGCCCAGCCCGGGCAGCGCCGCGAACTGGCTCCGGGCGCGATGAATCTGCACGTTGACGTGGGATGTGTCGATGCCGAGCATGCGCGCGAGCCGGTCGAGCTCGATCCATCCCTGCGTGGCGGCGTCGTGGCCGGCCTGCCTGTCGGCCGAGCGCGCGCGGGCGAGCGTGACGAGGCTGTAGTGATGGGCGCGCTCGCCGAGGTCGACCACGCCGCCGCGGACATGCAGCAGCATGCGCACGTGCTCCTCGTTCCGGCTGACGAAGAATTCGAGCAGTTGCGCCGGCGCGGCCGGATCGGCGTGGGCGGCGAGCGTCACCGTCGAGCCTTGGCGCGCGAGGGCGAGGCGCCATGCGAAGTCGCCGGTCGACACTTCGTCGCCGTCATGGAGCGCGCGCGGCGGCAGCGTGTCGTCGCACAGCCATTCGCCGGCCGGCGATCGGACGATCGTGACCGGCTGCGCGGCAGGGGCCGGCAGGATCTGGCGCGGCGCGAGCACGATTGGTTCCACGGCGCCACGGATCGGCCACAGCGTATCGGCCGGATCGTCGAGCGATTCGACGCGCCAGGGCGCGATGCCGGCCCGGCCGAAGCGGATCACGTCGCCTTGCCGCAGCACCGCATGCTCGCCGTCGCGCAGCGATACGCCCGATACCGACGTGCCGTTGCTGCTGTGATCGTGGAGTTCCCAGAGCCCGCCGGCCCAGCGGACATGGGCATGGACGCGGGACACCGAGCCGTCCCGGATGACCGTGTCGCAGCGCGCGTCGTCGCGGCCGAACACGTGATACGCGCGGAGCAGGCATGCTTCTCCGGAAGCGTCGTTCTTGAGTATCGCCATGGCCGCCCCGTGTCGGATTCGCCCGGATCGTTCGAGTGCCGCATCGACGTTGCCGGACAAGCGATTGATTCAATGATCGCGAACGGTCGCACGTTCGCCGCCTCGTTACCTGTTTTTCCGATCAGCTGTCTTGCAAGGGGTCGCCCCGGCATCGCACGTTATTTCAGCAAATTGAACTGTCGATCGCTTTGTTGTTTTAAAATCGGGCGCCCGATGAAATCCTGCCAAATAAAATCATGCCCCGCAACCGGAATGCACGGATAACGACTTCATATTGCAATCCTTTACGTTTCCGATAAATTTCCGGGTTGCCAATAAGGGGTCGAAATTATTCATCGTCTCGCAAACCTCCGCCAGGCATACATCCGACCGGTATGGCGACATTGAATTACAGAGCGGGATTAATGACCTTTGCCAACACGGAAATTTTGTTTGCCCGAGCGAAAATAAAATCACACCGTTTCGATTGTTTAAATAATTTTCCCTGGCGTTTTTATAATCGATGCCGTTTAACCCGTCCGTAAATCAAGCCGCGCCGCTCATGCCTTTCGGGATAGCCGGCTAACGTGGGTATGTCGGCGCGACGATGCACATGGGGTAGTCGATCAAACGGCCGCGACACCGGATACAGCCCCGCACCCCGCCGGTCGCCGTATCGATTCGCCCGGCCCCCCAAAAAAACCGTTCGGTTTAAAATGTTTGCAAATCATCTCATGGTGTGACGGGCATGGGCAGACCCAAAAAATTCAGTCGCGAAGGCGTGTTGCAAAAGGTCCTCCCGCTCTTTTGGAAGTACGGCTTCGCCGGCACGTCGCTCCAGCAGCTGGAACGGGCGTCGGGCGTCAACAAGTCGGGGCTCTATGCGGAGTTCGGAGACAAGGAAGACTTGTTCCTGCATACCCTCCTCTACTACTACGAACATCGCGGGGCGCTGCAGATCCTTACCGCGGAGCCGAAAAGTTACGGCAACATCGAGCGCTTCCTGCGGCTGGGCGATGCGCAAGACGACGGCTGCGTAGGTTGTTTCTCCGTCAATTCGCTGCGTGAATTCCCGTCGTTGTCCGACCGCGTGCGCGAAGTCGTCGGCGCGTATCACCATCGGCTGATCCCGCAGATCATCGAAAATATCGAGGCCGAGCCTCATCACCTGCCTGCCGCGACCATCGCCACGATCGTGACGGTGTTCTTTGCCGGCTATTGCATCGAGCGCAATTTGCCCGCCGAGGCCGAAGGCGACGCCGTCGGCGCATTCATGCAAGCGCTACGCCTCCTCTGACGCTCGTCCGCGGTCGGCCCGCTTCGCGATAGACCAATCGTTTTGAACCGATTGGTTTTTTTAATTGGCCGCGCCTCGTCCGCTTGATCATACTGAACCGATCGGTTCAATAAAGTACCGATCTACAGCGGAGAGCAGCCATGAGCTTGAAGATTCACCCGATCAACTTCGGCAACATGTCGCTCGATTCGAGCGGCCTCGTCCTGTTTCGCGAACCCGGCAAGCAGGTGACGATACCGGTGCTCGGGTTTCTGATCACGGGTGGCGCGCATCCCGTGCTCGTCGATACGGGTTCGCGCAGCGTCGAGCAGTACGCTGAATTCGGTCTGCCCTACGAAGTCACGCCAGAGATGACGATCGAGTATCACCTCGCTCAACACGGCCTGAAGATGAGCGACATCCGTCACATCGTCCATACGCACGCACATATCGATCACGTCGGCATGACCGACCGATTTCCCATGACGACAACCGTCGGTATCTCGCGTCGCGAGCTGGAATTCGCGGCATCCGGGATCATGGGCCCGCTGATGTACACCGCGGCCGATACGAAGCATCTGATCGACCGCCTGCATACGCGCGGCGCAATCCGGCTGTTCGACGTGGACGGCACGTTCGAGGAAGAGGTCATTCCTGGCGTCGCGGTCCGTCTCTCCGGTGGCCATACGCCGGGTTCGCTGTCGGTGCTCGTCGAAACCAACGAAGGCATTGCCAACATCTGCGGCGACATCGCCTACAACCTGAAGGATCAGTTGATCGACCCGATCCTCGACCAGGCCGCGCACGAACCCACCATTACCGCGAACCGCGCGATGTCGACGCTCGACGAGAAGCGCGCGATCAAGCGCGCGCTTGCAACGAGCCGCTTCCTGCTGCCAAGCCACGACGTGCCCGCGCTGGTGAGCGGCGGGAAGGTGGTCGGCCTGATGGAAAACGCCATCTCGAACCCGCGGGCCGACGTCACGAAGGCGTCGAATTACACGCCATTGACGCAGGGTTGAACCCAGATGCCCGGCCTTCTGCGTCGAACGCTCGGACTGTTGATTGTCGCCGCCGGCGCATTCCACGCCGCGGCCGCGCTGGTTCTGCACACGCTCGGCAGCTAGTCGGTTGATCGGTGCGTGCCCGTCTCGTCTGCGGCGCCGCGTGCTTCTCAAGCCTCGAAAGGACTCTCTCATGACTACGCCCTTTTCCGCGCGGACGGCGCGCGCACTCCACACCCTCAGCCTCGCGTACTTCGTACAGGCGACGGGCGCGCTCTCCGTCGTCGGCAGCCTCGACTCGATATCGCGTCAATGGGGGCTCGCCGATTCGCAAAGCGTTTACCTCGTTACCGTGTTCGGTGTGACGTTCGCTTTCGCCGCTCCGCTGCTGCAAGTCGGTTTTGGACATCTGCGACGCCGTCGCCAGGTCCTGCTCGGCTTGGCGCTGTTCAGTACGGCTGCCCTCCTGCTGGCGGCCGCGCCGAATTATCCCGTGCTGCTGCTGTCGCGCGTGCTGATGGGGCTCGGCGCGGGTTTCATCGGCCCCGTGCTCGGCGCCTTGGGTTCGAGCCTCGTCGAGCGCGACCAGCAGGGCAGCGCGATTGCCACCGTGCTGCTCGGCTTGAGCGTCGCCGGCCTGGTCGGCATGCCGCTGTCCGCATGGATCGCGCACGCATGGGGCGCACGCTCGCTCTTCGTCGCCGTCGGACTCGCCGGCGCCGTGACCGCCGCGCTCATCGTATGGGCCGTACCCGACACCAGCAGGGGCGAGAACATCGAATTCGCAACGATGGTCTCTCTTCTGACGCGCACCGCTACGCTCAGTGCATTTCTGGTCGTGTTCTTCATCGCCGCCGGCGTCTATTCGACGTACGCTTTTATCGCACCCATCATTCGCGACGTATTCCACGCAGGCGCCGACATGGTGTCGACCTCGCTCGTGGTACTCGGCGTAGCCGGCGTCGCGGGCAACCTGTTCGTCACGCGCGCCGCGCGGCGCCATAGCGCGGAAACGATGCTGCTCGCCGGCCTCGCCCTGCTTGCAGCGGACCTGGTGTTTCTCTGGTTCACGCCCCCGAGCCTGCACCTGCTTTTTGTCGCACTGACGGCGTGGGCGTTCGCGACCGACCTGCTGTGGCCTTCACAGCAACGGCGCATCGTCGAACTCGTACCGCAATGGCGAGGCATTGCGTTGGCCTTGACCGCATCCTTCGTGTTTTGCGGCATCGGCGTCGGCTCCGCCGTCGCGGGGTGGGTGTATCCCGCGTTCGGTTTGACAGGGTCGATCGGCAGTTCACTGGCGTTTCTCGCGCTGGCGACCGGCAGCCTGCTCGTATCCCGTGCGTCGGTCAACGCGAAGGCCTGCGCGGCCGGGTGTCGGGAATCGCTTCAATCATGACGCGATCGAGACAAGGCACCGGCCCGCGGATACGCGAGCAGGCCATCGGAATGAACGGCGTCCTGACCGCACTCGTCGCGCCCGTACTCGCGCTGCTCGTTCGATGATCGACGTCGCGCACGCGACGTCCGGCCTCGATCGAACGAACGAAAAATAACGGCGGCCGGAAATCGATCCGGCCGCCGGCTTGTTCCAGAATGATTTCGGTTCGCCTAGATCAGTTTCTCGAGCAGCACGACATCGAGCGTCGCCTTGCCCGCGAGTTCGCGCGCCAGGTTCTGGAACGCCGGTGCTTCGCCGTGGACCTTCAGCGCACGTTCGTCCCGCCATCGCTCGATCATCGTAAAGCGATGAGCCGCCTCGCGGTCGCGATGCAGCTCATACTGCTCGCACCCATCCTCGGTCCGGACGGCCGGTACGGCCGCCAACAACGCCGCTTCCACCGCCTTCGCGTGTTGCGGATCCGCGGTAATCGTGGCAACGACAAACTGCTTTGACATTTTCATTCTCCATCGTAAAGGGATCTTTCGAGCATCTGCTTTCGTTTGACGCGCCAGTACGACGACACGATCGGACGGATCGGTTCGTCCGCATGGCGCCCCGTCGCTCATTCAGTCTTCGAACTGCTTCGCGAGCGTCAATGCACACAGCACCCGACGGGCGCTGTGTGGCGTTCCGGAACGACACCGGGTATTGGCCGTCAGTCGAGCCGACGCCCGACACGTTCAGTCGACTGCCGGAAAGTCCAGCGTAGTGTCGTTCACGCGGTTCACCAGGTTGGTGAAGGTGATCGATGTCATGACCAGGATGATCTCGATGACCTGTCGCTCGGTATACCCCGCGTCCAGCACCGCCTCCAGCACGCCAGGGGGCACGGTATCGCGCGTCGTCGCGATCGATCGCACGAACGAGAGCAGCGCATCACGCCGGGCCTCCCCCGACGCGCGACCGGCGCGGATATTCTTCATCACTTCCGGCGTGAGACCCGACATCCTGCCGAGCATCGTATGAGCGGCCAGGCAATAGTCGCAACCGGACAGCGCGCTTACCGCAAGGCGCACCGTTTCAATATCGGCCTGATCCAGAGAACTTGCCGCGATCGCCGCATCGACGTTCAACATGGCCGAAAGACCGGCCGGGCTGTGCGTGCCGATGGTCGCGTAGGCGTTCGGGACCTTCCCAAGTGCGGCCTTGATCTGACCGAACACAGCTGCGGTTTCGCCGGTAGCTTCCGACGGCTTCAGGGTAGTCAAGCGTGTCATATATCTCTCAACGAGTTGGATAACGAAGTGCCGACCGAAAACGGCCGGCATGATAGCGACGATGACGAGTCGGAGCCCGCGCCCCTGGTTTTACTGCCGGATAACCGCGCCAAATGCCGAATAGGTCGCGTCACGCAACGCGCACGACAATTATCGACATCTAAAACCCACGACCCGATTTAATCGCAGCAGTTGTCATCATAAAAATTCGCCGCTTTAATTTGAATGCGATTTACCGAAAAACTGACTTTGCTCGTCAACATCGGGGCCGGCCCATTTCGCGTGCAGATCATTCATTTTCAGGCACATCATGAACGTGTCGGCGCGATATCGACCCACCAATTACCCGGCAAAAAGGACGTTATTTCGGCGCGACGAACACACCCGTTTTCCGTGCATGGCGCCATGCAACATTCAAAATCGGAACTCGGCCTGCGAGCCGCCGCGAACACCGAGCGACGCGCGAACGCATCGGTACGCGCACGTCGGCCTCCGGTGAAGGCAATCAACGGCCCGGTTCACCCGGTACCACATTGTTGACGACGGACGTCACGCCCGCGACCCGTGCGGCGCTATCGCCGGCAAGCTGGACTTGTTCGCTGTCGGGCACGTATCCGGTCAGGGTCACGGCTCCCCGGCGAGCGAGCACCCGCACGTTGATTGCATTCAATCCTTTCGTTTTCGACAGCGCCCATACGATTTTCCGCGACAGCGCGCGATCGGCCGCGCGTTGCGCCTTCTTTTCACTCTTCGTCACTTCTTTCTGGCTGACGACCTGCTCCGGCGGCGGAGCGGTATTCTGCTCCGCCGCATGGGCTGAAATACCGAAGGCCAAATAGCTGACATACAGCATCGACGCGATCGTTTTCTTCATCACACTCTCCTTAACCAACGTGAACGTAAAGTTATCAAGGGATAAAACCCGAGTGAATGGTAGGAAGACAATTGGCCGACCTCAATGGCCTCTCCCTGAAAACAGCTTTCAACGCGCGTTCTTCGCCTTCCCCCACCGATGCTCGCAAGCCACCTATACCTGCGCATAGGTGCATTCATTATTTTCGACTAGCTCGAATACACGGCGAGACGATTTTCCGGGCAACTCCGAAACGCCAAACTGGCTGCATGTGTTGACCGATGGCCCAAAAGGCGCCTGAACGACGTTCGAACGTGGGCGATCTGCCAGCGGGAACCCGGTTGCCGTGGACTATCGCGACTGGACGTTAACGAAACCTGGGGACCAGACAGCGTCCCGAATTGGAGCCGAGAAGCCGATGAATACTCCGTTGCGCCCCGTTCTCCATTCACCTCCGCACGTCACGGCTCGCGCGGCTAAAAAGGCCGTGCTACTCCATCGCGTCGCCAACGTAGTCGCGCATCGCGGCGATCATCGGCGAAATTCGCTCGCGGAGGTGCGCATGAAGGTATCTGACCGCCGGCGAGAACTGGCGACGATGCGGACACACGAGGCTCAGCGGAGCCGCCTCGCCTCGCTGATCGGGCAGCAATACTGTCAGGCGCCCCGCTCTGACGTCGTCATGGACATCGAGCCAGGATTTGTAGGCAATGCCCCTGCCCTCGACAGCCCAGCGCCTCGCAATTTCGGCATCGTCGCACAGCAGCACACCCTTCACCGTGACCTGCCGCCTCACGCCGCTTGCGGGGAACAGCCAGCGATCGTAGACACGCCCACCGAGCACGTAGGGCAAACAGTCGTGCAAAACCAGCTCGTCGAGCGACGCAGGCGCGCCGTGCCGCTTCACGTATTCCGGAGCGGCGACGAGCACTCTTCGGTTGCTTTCGGCGAGCGGAAGCGCGACGTAGCTTGCGGCCTCCGGCGCGCCATAGCGAATAGCCACGTCCACCGGATCGCGAAATACGTCGGTCACGTAGTCGGACAACGAAAGCTTCAGCACCAGCTTCGGATGCGCATCGCGGAACACGCCGAGCCAGGAAAGCAATGCATTGCGTCCGATATCCGACGGTGCGGCGATTCGCAACGTACCTTGCAACGCGTGCTTTCCTCCGTGCAACCGCTCACGCCCCTCGTGAACCATGGAGAGCACTTCCTCCGCATAGGGCAGGTACTGCTCGCCTTCCGCGGTGAGTTTCAGGCTTCGGGTGGAGCGTGCAAAGAGACGGGTATCCAGCTCGCGCTCGAGCCTTTGAATCGCGGCGCTCACCTGCCCTGGCAGCAGATCGGCTTCCCTCGCCGCATTCGAGAAGCTGCCGAGCGCCGCGGCTCTCACGAATAGTTGAAGGTCCTCGAGCCGCACCATTTTCATTCCTGGAGTGAAAGTCCTCCCTAATGTAACGCGTTTTTCCCGCAGTCGAGGTCGAGCAGTATTTCACTCACACGCTGGCGCCCGGTCTGCAGCGAGCAGCCCGGCGCCACTCAACCATCATTCGGAGTTCAACCATGAAAGCGGTTGTCTATACACAGCATGGCCTGCCCGCGGATCATCCCGAGTCCCTTTTCGATGCCGAGGTGTCCAAGCCCGAAGCCGAGCCGCGCGACTTGCTGGTCAAGGTCGACGCGATCGCCGTCAATCCCGTCGACACGAAGGTTCGTATGGGGTCGCCCACCGAGCAGCCGCGGATCCTGGGATGGGACGCCGTCGGAACCGTCGAGGCAATCGGAAGCAACGTTTCCATGTTCGCTCCGGGAGACAAGGTTTTCTTCGCGGGCTCGATCGCCCGGCCCGGCGCGTATGCGCAATATGTTCTGGTCGACGAGCGTATTGCAGGCCGCAAGCCCGCGACGCTCTCCGATGCTCAAGCGGCAGCGTTGCCGCTTACGTCGCTGACGGCGTGGGAACTGCTCTTCGATCGCCTCGGGATCGCCGAGGGCGCCGGTGCCGGCGATGCATTGCTGATCGTCGGTGCGGCCGGCGGCGTCGGCTCCATGCTGACGCAACTGGCGCGTCAACTGACGGGGTTGCGTGTAATCGGGACGGCGTCTCGCCCCGAAACGCGCGCATGGGCGCAAGCGCTCGGTGCGCACGACGTCATCGACCATACGCAGCCGCTACTCGAGGGGCTGCGCCGCATCGGCGCCCCGCAAGTGCGCTACGTCGCCAGCCTCACTCAGACGGACGTCCATTACGCGCAGCTCGTCGAGGCGCTGGCGCCGCAGGGCCGACTTGCCGTGATCGACGACCCCGACACGCTGGACGCGATGCCGCTCAAACGCAAGTCGATTTCGCTTCATTGGGAACTCATGTTCACGCGATCGCTGTTCGAAACCGCGGACATGGTCAGGCAGCACGAAATCCTCGATCGCGTCTCCACCCTGATCGACGACGGTACGTTGCGCACGACCATGGCCGATCACTTCGGAACCATCAATGCCGAAAATCTCCGGCGCGCCCATGCCCTCATCGAGAGCGGTCGCGCGCGAGGAAAGATCGTGCTGGAAGGCTTCTGACGCACGCCGACGACGCCCTGTATCGCCATTCCGAACATGCCGAACAAGACCGGAGAACAAACATGCACTTCCCGCATCGACGCATCACGAGATTCACTTCCCTCCGCCGGACCGCAACCGCATTGGCAGCCGGCTTGAGTTTCACGCTGCTGGTCAACCCGGTGTTGGCGCAACCGTCCGCGCCGGCAACGGCGCCGGCGGTTCAGGCGACCGACCGCACCATCGGCGCGATGGACACGGTGGCCACCTTTTCCGGCCCGATGCCCACCGGCGTGACGGTTGCCGAGAACGGCCGGATTTTCGTCAATTTCCCGCGCTGGGGCGACGCCGTGCCTTTCACCGTTGGCGAGTTGCGTGACGGCCGCGTCGTCGCCTATCCAAACGCCGAGATCAACCATGCCGATGCGGCGCACCCGTCCACGCACTTCCTGAGTGTCCAAAGCGTCGTTGCCGACGGTCACGGCAAGCTCTGGGTTCTGGATACCGCCGCACCGAATTTTTCGGAGCCGGTCGCGGGCGGCGCGAAGCTCGTCGCCATCGATCTCGCGACCAACCGCGTCGTCAAGACGATCGTGTTCCCCGCGAACGTGATGCGCGCCCAGACCTATGTGAACGACATGCGCTTCGATTTTCGCATCGGAAAGGCCGGAGTCGCTTACGTGACCGACTCCTCGCTGTCGGGCATCGGCGGCCTGATCGTGATCGACCTCGACAGCGGAAAGGCGATGCGCCGCCTGACCGGCGACGTGTCGACGTCGGCGGATCCTCGCTTCGTCCCGGTCGTCGAAGGCCAGTCGTTAAAAGTCCGCGACCCGAACGGGACCACCAAGCCCTTTTCCGTGGCGTCCGACGGCATCGCGCTCTCCGCGGACGGCCAGACCCTCTACTACTGCCCGCTGTCGAGCCGCCATCTCTACTCGATTCCGACCGCGATGCTGCGCGATCCGTCGATCAGCGACGCGCAACTGGCGGCCGCGGTGAAGGATCTCGGGGAAAAAGGAGCGTCCGACGGTCTTGCCAGCGACGCGAACGGCAATGTCTATGCCGGCGATTACGAGCACAACTCGATTCGCAAGCTCGAACCGGGCGGCGAATGGCAGACGATCCTGCACGATCCGCGCGTGCTGTGGCCCGACACGCTGTCGGTCGGCCCGGACGGTTACCTCTACTTCACCGCGAACCAGCTTCACCGCCAACCGGTATTCCACGGCGGCAAGGACGAGCGCCAGAAGCCGTACGCATTGTTCCGCGTACGCATCGGCGCAGGTCCCGCACCGACCCGTTAATCCCTTTCGCCATCGCCGACAACCGGAGTTCCGCACATGAATCTCGCCGACGCCATTCATGCCCGCCATACCGTCAAAGCCTTCGAGGGCGGCAAGTCGCTTCCCGCCGCGCAGGTCGAAACATTGCTGTCGCTGCTTCACCAGTCGCCGTCCTCGGTGAATTCCCAACCGTGGCATTTCGTGGTGGCCGCGACACCGGAAGGCCGCGCGCGCATCGCGGCCGCCACAACGGGCGCCTACGCGTACAACGAGGCCAAGGTCGTCAATGCATCGCACGTCATCGCGATGTGCATGCGGACCGACATGGACGAAGAACACCTTCAGGCCATTCTGGAGCGCGAATCGGTGGATGGTCGATTCAAGACCGCCGAAATGCGCACCGCGCAGAACAAGAGCCGCCGCTCGTACGTCGACATGCACAAATACGAGCTGCGCGATACGCCGCAATGGATGGAAAAGCAGGTCTATCTGGCGCTGGGCGGCCTGCTGCTTGGCGCGGCGGTCCTCGGCGTCGATGCAACGCCGATGGAAGGGTTCGACAGCCGCACGCTCGATGCAAGCCTCGGCCTGCGCGAACGAGGCCTGACGAGCGTCGTCATCGTGTCCCTGGGTTTTCGCAGCGGCGACGACTTCAACGCGGATCTGCCCAAATCGCGGCTGCCGCGCGAACGGATATTCACATTCATCTGATCACCCGAAGCAGGCTTGCCGCCCGCGCGGCAAGCGTTCCGAGCTACCGTTTCGCGCACGCTCGGCTGCACGACTTCGAGGAGCGTCATCATGTCCGAGTTGATTCGGATGGACACGCACGGCCGCACCGCGACCGTGCCCTCGTCCAGATATGGCGGTGCGCTGTTATTGGGCACGGCGATTTTGTTGTGGGGCGCGAACTGGCCGGCGATGAAGCTCGGCCTGGCGCACGTCACACCGCTGTGGCTGTCGGCAGCACGGTTCGCATCCGGGGCGCTGTGCCTGTTCGTCGTGCAAGCTGCGACCGGGACGCTGCGCTTGCCGAAGCGCGCCGACCTGCCGTTTCTCGCCAGCGTCGGCTTGCTTCAGATGTTGGCGTTCACCGCGATGAGCGCCGTCGCGCTGCACCACGTGAGCGCCGGCCGTTCCGCCGTGCTCGCCTATACGACGCCGATCTGGGTGACGCCCGTGTCGGTGCTGGCATTTGGCGAGCGCCTGTCCGTGCGTAAAGCATTCGGCACGGCACTTGGCGTGGCCGGGGTCCTGCTGCTCTTCAATCCGCTCGATGTCGACTGGCACGACCGTCAGGCCGTTGTCGCGCACGTCATGCTGCTCGGCGCGTCGCTGTGCTGGGCGGTCTGCATTCTTCATCTCCGGCATTTCCGCAGCGCGTCGAGCGCCTACGTGCTCGCGCCCTGGCAAATGCTCGTTGCCGCCGTACCGCTCGCCGTGCTTGCCAGAGTGCTCGAGGGGCCCTACACGGGCGACGGCAGCCTCAGCCTGACGTCGGCGCTGATCTACATCGGTCCGATCGCGACGGCATTTTGCTTTTGCGCGGTGAATGCCGCCAACACGCGCATGTCGAGCACGAGCATGGCGACGGCGATGTTAGGCGTTCCCGTCGTCGGCCTCATGACGTCGGTCCTCTTTCTTCACGAGCATCTCACGATGGGACTCGCGGCAAGCGTCGTTCTCATCGTGGCCGGCATCGCGCTCTCTATCGCATCACGCTGACCTTGATCGTCTGAACCAGGAGAATGCCATGGTCGATCTCGACCCGACTCAACCCAGACTCACGCTCGTTACCATCGACCTGTCGTTCCATCGCGCGGCCTCCGGCGTCGTGCGGCGGATACTGAACGAGCATGGCGTAACGGTCGACGAAATATTCGCACCGCACGAAGAAGCCTTCCGGATTCTGCGGGAAGGGCGAGCCGACATGCTGAGCAGCGCGTGGCTCCCGAGCAGTCATAGTCTCTACCTCGCTCCGTTCGAGCAGGACGTGCACAAGATCACCGTCCTTTACCGGCCATATGCATTGTGGGGCGTACCCGACTATGTGCCCGAAAGCGCGGTGAGCTCCATCTCCGATCTGAAACGGCCGGATGTGGCGTCACGGATGGTGAAGCGGATCCAGGGCATCAATCCCGGCGCGGGCATCAGCAGATTTTCCCGCGAAATCGTCGCGCAGTACGGCCTGGCGGACGCAGGGTATCACTTCGAAAACGGCACGCTCGACGATTGCGTACGCGCCTTCGAGGAGGCCGTCGCCGCGCGCCGGTGGGTGGTGGTTCCGCTTTGGACTCCACAGTACCTTCACGAGCAATACACCATCCGCGAACTCAAGGACCCGAAGGGTCTGCTCGGCGGCACGGACGACGCCACGTTGATCGTCAGAAATGCGTCGCTTGACGCGATCCCGTTGGCCGCATTGTCCGAACTACGCACTCTCAGCCTCGGCAATCGGGAAACGAGCCGTCTGGACCATGTCCTCTCACGCACCGGCTCGCCGCGAACGACCTGAGGCGCCACGGGCGAGCACCGTCGGTGACGAACGCGTAGACGACGCGTATCGACCGAAACCGCCGCGAACGTCGACGGCCGTTATGCAGTTCGCGCGAACGAATATTCGGAGTAAGTGAAATGACTTTATGGGCGGAGCGCGTTGATCGACACGTCGCCTCGCCAATAAACTGCATCGCACTACATCGCAATCGCCGAGAAACAGAAGACTGAAACGAGCCGGCCGAGATGACGCAACCGGCTCGGCGTTTCCCGGCAGATGTCATTCACTTCGTAACCATCGACGGAACAACATCATGACGCAAGCACACAAAGGCACCGCACTGATCACGGGCGCATCGTCGGGTATCGGTGCGGTCTATGCCGAACGACTCGCACGCCGCGGGTTCGATCTGATTCTCGTTGCACGCAACAAGGATCGACTCGACGCATTTGCGAAGCGCATTACCGACGACACGCAGCGCAGTGTCGAAGTGATCGCCGCGGACCTCGGCGATTCGCGCGCGCTGGCCGCCATCGAAGCGAAGCTGCGCACGGACGAGAGCATCACGCTGCTGGTGAACAATGCCGGTGTCGGCACGCATAAGCCGCTGCTCGAAAGCGACGTCGACGCAATGACGCGCATGATCGATCTCAACGTCACGGCGCTGACGCGCCTCACCTATGCAGCGGCACCCGGCTTCGTCGCTCGCGGCCACGGCGCGATCATCAACATCTCGTCCATCGTTGCGATCGGGCCCGAGCTGCTGAACGGCGTGTATGGCGGAAGCAAGGCATTCACGCTGGCGTTCACGCAGTCCCTTCATCACGAACTGGCAGACAAGGGCGTGCAGGTTCAGGCCGTTCTCCCGGGCGCGACGGCGACGGAATTCTGGGAGATTGGCGGGCTCCCGCTGGACAACCTTCCGAAGGAGATCGTCATGTCGGCTTCCGACATGGTCGACGCAGCGCTGACCGGCTTCGACCGTCAGGAACTCGTCACGATTCCATCCCTGCACGCAGGAGAAGAATGGGCCGCATACGACGCCGCCCGCCGCGTGATGATTCCCCATCTCTCGAGCAATACCCCCGCGGCGCGTTACGCCGTCGCGCAATAAACGCAGCAAACCTTTTTCGCAACCGCTCCAGTCGTCCATTCAAAGGAACTCCGATCATGAAACTCACCGGAAACACTGTCTTCATCACCGGCGGCACGTCGGGTATCGGCCGCGCTTTCGCAGAAAACCTTCACAAGCGTGGCAACAAGGTCATTGTCGCGGGGCGTCGCAAGGCGTTGCTGGACGAGATCGCTCGGGCCAATCCGGGTATCGACACCGTGGAGCTGGACGTCGGCGATCCCACGCAGATCGAGCGTGTCGCGCGACAGCTGATCGCGGACTATCCGACGCTGAACGTCGTGATCAACAACGCGGGCATCATGCCGTTCGATGACGCCGGCGGTGCGCTGGACGACGCGCAAGCCGTCCGGCTCGTGAACACGAACCTGCTCGGGCCGGTGCGTGTCAGCGCCGCGCTCGTCGAACATCTGAAGGCGCAACCCGAGTCGTTCATCATCAACAACAGCTCCGTACTGGCATTCGTCCCGCTTGCCGCCACGGCGCTCTACTCCGCGACGAAGGCGGCCATTCACTCGTACACGATGTCGCAACGCTTTGCGTTGCGCAATACGAGTGTCCGCGTGCTGGAAATCGCCCCGCCGTGGGTCGACACGGATCTGATCCACAAGAGCGGTGATCCGCGAGCAATGCCGCTGGACGCCTTCATCGCCGAGACGATCCAGCGTCTCGAAACCGCGACGACGGAAGTCGTGGTCGAGATGGCGCAGCCGCTGCGTAACAACGTCGGTCCCGACGAGTATGCGTTCGTCGATCAGTTCAATCAGGCGCTCGTCGAGAACCCCATTCCGGTAGCCTGAGCCGCCGCGAAGAAGGACTCCGGAAGGCGGCCCTGCGACGCCGCCTTCCGCCCCCCGCAATTCGATCACTCACCGAACGACAAACGACTTGAGGCTGACAACAATGTCCGACAAGAGCCTGACGACCGCCGCCGGCGCCCCCGTATCCGACAACCAGAACTCGATGACCGCCGGCGCGCGTGGCCCGGTCGTACTGCAGGACATGTGGCTCGTTGAAAAGCTGGCCCATTTCGACCGCGAGGTAATTCCCGAGCGTCGCGTACATGCGAAGGGATCGGGCGCCTTCGGAACGCTGAAGGTCACGCACGACATCTCGCGCTACACGAAAGCCAAGGTCTTCGACCAGGTTGGCAAGGAAACGCCGATTTTCATGCGATTCTCGACGGTCGCGGGCGAGCGCGGCGCCGCCGACGCGGAGCGCGACGTGCGCGGCTTCTCGATCAAGTTCTACACGGAGGAAGGGAACTGGGACATCGTCGGCAACAACACGCCCGTGTTCTTCGTGCGAGACCCGCTCAAGTTTCCGGATTTCATCCACACGCAAAAGCGCGATCCGCGGACGAACATGCGCAACAACGTCGCGGTGTGGGATTTCTGGTCGCGCCATCCCGAGTCGCTGCATCAGGTCACGATCCTGATGAGCGATCGCGGCATCCCGAAGAACTACCGGCAAATGCACGGCTTCGGCTCGCACACGTTCTCGTTCGTCAACGCGGCGAACGAACGCTTCTACGTGAAGTTCCATTTCAAGTCCGCACAAGGCATCGAAAACTATACGGATGCGGAAGCCGCTCGCGTGGTCGGTCAGGATCGCGAGTCCGCGCAGCGCGATCTCTACGAGGCGATCGAACACGGTAACTTCCCGAGATGGCATTTCCGCATCCAGGTGATGCCGGAAGCGGACGCATCGAAGGTGCCGTACAACCCGTTCGACATCACCAAAGTCTGGCCGCACAACGATTACCCGCTGATCGACGTCGGGACGATCGAGCTGAACCGGAACCCCGAGAATTATTTCGCGGACGTCGAGCAGGCCGCGTTCACGCCGGCGAACGTCGTACCCGGAATCGGGTTTTCGCCGGACCGCTTGCTTCAGGGGCGCCTGTTTTCGTACGGCGACGCGCAGCGCTACCGGCTCGGCATCAATCATCACCAGATCCCCGTCAACGCGCCGCGCTGCCCGTTTCACTCGTTTCATCGCGATGGCGCGATGCGTGTCGACGGCAACCTCGGCAGCACCGTGAACTACGAACCCAGCCGTCACGGCGACTTCGCCGCGAATCCAGCAGCGGCCGAACCGCCGGTGCAGGCAGGCACGATCGACCGTTACGACCATCGTGACGATGACGACTATTACAGCCAGCCCCGCGCGCTGTTCCGTCTGTTCACCGCCGACCAGAAGGAGAGACTGTTCGCCAACATCGGGCGGGCGATCAGCGGCGTCCCGCAGGACGTGGTCGACGGAGTGCTCGCCCATCTCGAGCGCATCGATCCGGCGTATGCCGCCGGTGTCCGTACTGCGATCTGGGCCGAGTAAGGCCGGCGTGCGCGCGCCGAGCGGACGTCGCGCGTCGATCTCGCGGATTCGTCTGTCTTTAATCAAGGAGTAACGTTATGGAAAGCGCGAAGCAATACGAATATCTGTTCCTCGGCGGCGGCAAGGGCGGAAAATCCCTGGCGATGGACCTCGCCCGAAGCGGCAAGCGCGTCGCCATCATCGAACGCGGCATGATCGGCGGTTCATGCATCAACGTCGCGTGCATCCCCAGCAAGACGTTGATTCAGAACGCGCGCAACATGCACGCGTGGCGAGCGGCGTCCGCCGATGCGCACCATCTTGCAGACATGGCGCGCGTGCATGCGAACGTCCGCGCAGTCGTCGACGGCATGGTGGATATCAACCGCCGCGCTTTCGAACAGTCGGGCCTCGATCTCGTGATCGGTTCCGGTCGGTTCGTCGCGCCGCGACGCATCCTCGTTCGGGCCGGCGACGGTTCCGAACAGCTGTTCGAAGGCGAGAACGTCTATATCAACACCGGCACCGTGGCGGCGGTTCCGGACGTGCCCGGCCTGCGTGACTCGAGCCCGCTCACACACGTTGAAGCGCTGAACCTCGACGTGCTGCCGAAAAAGCTCATCGTGATCGGCGGCGGCTACATCGGCCTGGAGATGGCCCAGGCGTTTCGGCGCCTCGGCAGCGAGGTCGCACTCATTCACGACGCACCGCGGGTCGCCATTCGCGAGGACGAGGACGTCAGCGTCGAAATCCAGCGCGCGCTCGAGGACGACGGCATCTCGCTGCATCTGTCTGCCCGGATTGCCGGCGTAACCGGGCGGTCGGGTACGGGCGTCACGGTCAAGCTCGACGACGGCACATCGATCGACGGCAGTCATCTGCTCGTCGCGGCAGGCCGGCGGCCGGTCACCGACGACATCGGCCTGGATCTGGCAGGCGTCGATCGCGACGAGCGGGGCTTCATCAAGGTCGACGACGCGCTCGCGACCACCGCGGAACGAACGTGGGCGATCGGCGAGGTCGCCGGCACGCCGATGTTCACGCACGCGTCGTTCGACGACTATCGCGTACTGAAGGCCGGTATCGAAGGGCGGGCAGGCAGCACGGCAGCGCGCATCATTCCGTACGCGTTGTTCACCGATCCGGAACTGGGGCGCATCGGCCTGAACGAAGCGGACGCCAAGGCGCGCAACACGCCCGTCATCGTCGCGAAATTGCCGATGGCGGCCGTGCCGAGAGCCCGCACCAACGGAACGACGCGAGGCTTCATGAAGGCACTCGTGGCGCCCGAAACCGGACAGATCCTGGGCTTCACGATGGCCGGCTCGGGGGCGGGCGAAGTGATGTCGGTCGTGCAAATGGCAATGATCGGCAACCTGCCGTACACGTCCGTGCGCGACGCCATCATCGCCCACCCGCTTCTCGCCGAAGGCCTCAATCTGCTCTTCGCCACCATCAAATAAGCGAGTGCTTTTGCCATTTGCCTGGCTTGCCCCACCGAACGCGGGGCCAGCCCGATGCTCGTGCCGCCACGACGCGCTTTGCGTCGCGGCGGCTTTCGCGCTTCCAATTCAGTCGTCGCCGCCACGATAAAAATGCTGACAGCCGCTCTCCTGCGATCGACACTATCCGGTAAAATCTCCGGACGAGTTCGAATCGCGCAACGCCAGCCCGTGATGTGCCGCACGGGCAGTTCCGCGATCGCGGGCCCTGAGAAAAATATGCCTTCGTCAACACCGGCGTCCCGGTCCGGACGCCTCGAGTGAACGATGGGCAAAGTCGCCGTTCTTCCACCTCATCCAGCATTGCCTGCGCCTCGTTACCGACGCGAACGAAGTGCGGGCACGGCCGTGCGTCGTGGAGTGGATACATGAATTGCTGCTGGCATCCGATATCGACGATCACTGGCGTCGATGTCGACACATTTGTGCGGCCTTGCTCGCCGAGCAACGGGGGAACCTCTTGGATCTGAACGCGACGCGCGCATCCGGTCATCCGGTCGATAGCAACGACCCGAACGACGAAGCGCGGGAAAATCGTATTTCGCGGCATCTCGCGCTGCGAATCCTGCCCATTTTCATGTTTGCGTATGTTGCCGCATACGTCGACCGCATCAACGTCAGCTTCGCGAAACTCCAGATGGGGGTCGACCTGGGTTTCACCGATGCGGTGTTCGGATTCGGCGCGGGTACTTTCGCGCTGGGCTACGTGGTGTTCGAAGTTCCGAGCAACATGATCCTGCAGCGGGTGGGCGCCAAGCGATGGCTCACGCGAATCATCCTGTCGTGGGCGATCGTTTCGGCATTGACCACCTTCATCGCGACGCCCAAGCAGTTCTATGTCATGCGCTATCTGCTCGGGGTGGCGGAGGCCGGGCTCGTGCCCGGCATCGTTTATTACATCTCCCAGTCGTTCCCGCGATACCACCGCGCGCGGGTGCTGTCCACCTTCTACGCGGCGCTGCCGCTGTCCGGTCTGATCGGCTCGCCGCTGAGCGGCTTCATCATGGAGTACTTCGACGGAATCGGCGGGCTTTCCGGCTGGAAATGGATGTTGATGGTCGAGGCGCTGCCGGCGTTCGTCGCCGCGCTTCTCTGCTGGAAGTATCTCGAGGACGATGTCACCCAAAGCCGCCACGAGACGGAGGCCGACCGAGCCTACCTCACCCGAACGCTTGCCGAAGATCGTGCTCTCGCCGCTTCGGCGAACAACAACGCGATGTTCGGCAGCTGGATCTTTTGGGTATTCGGGCTGATCTATTTCCTCGACGTCGTCGGCATTTACGGCTACACGCTGTGGGCGCCCACGATGATCAAGTCGCTCGGCGTGGGCAGGGATCTCTTCATCGGATTGATTGCGGCGCTGCCCAACGCGTTCGCGATGATCGTGATGATCACGGCCGGACAAAGCGCGGATCGCCGCCGAGAGCGGCGCGTCCACACCGCCGCCCTATTCTTGCTGGCAGCGTTGGGGCTGACACTCGCCCTCGTCTGGCACGGCAATCTGTGGCTTACCGTGATGGCACTGTGCATCGCGAATGCGGGATTGCTTTCTCTTCCCCCGGTGTTTTGGGGAATGCCCACGGCGGTTCTCGGCCCCGGCAACGCCGCCAGCGGCATCGCATGGATCAGCGCGATCGGCAACATCGGCGGCTTTTTCGGCCCCTATGTGGTCGGCGTTCTCAAACAGTCGTCCGGGAGCTTCGCGCTTCCCGTCTCGTGCATGATCGCGTGCCTGTTGCTGGGCTTCTGCCTGACGCTGTCGTTGCCGAAACACATCGTCAACAGATAGCCCCCGGGCCGCGATTCCGGTTCGCTCCAGATCGACAGGGCGATGCGGCCGGATCGCCCCACCGGCGTGTTCCGTTGCGCTGACGCGGCGCGGCGCCCACGCGCGTCGAGATCGGTACTGCTACTCCGCGGCAGGATCCAGCCCCAGCGATTGCGCGCCCAGCACGAATTCGGGCAGGGTTCGCGCGCCCATCTTCCGCATTGCGTGGCCGCGATGGATCTTCACGGTGATTTCGCTCAATCCGAGCTCTGCGGCAATCTGCTTGTTCAGGAGGCCGCTCACGACGTATTTCATCACCTCGCGCTCGCGCGGCGTCAGCGTCTGGTAGCGGCGGCGCACGTCGGCGACACGGCTCTCCGACTTCCGCCGCTTCTCATCCTTCAGCAATGCATTCTGGACGACATCGAGCATGTCCTGGTCGCGAAAGGGCTTGGACAGGAAATCCAGCGCCCCGTTCTTCATCGCCTTCACCGACATCTCGACATCGCCATGAGCCGTAATGAAGATGATCGGCAGCTGCACGTCGCCCGCGACGATCTGCTCCTGCAACGCCAGTCCGCTCTGTCCTTTGAGCCGGACGTCGAGAATCAGACAGCTCGGCACATCGGGCTTGTCGAAATCCAGAAACTCCTGCGCGGAGCCAAAGAGCTCGACACTCAAGCCAACCGAGCGAAACAGCCGGCCGAGCGCCTTGCGCATGGAATCGTCGTCGTCGACAACGTACACGACGGAGTTTGTTGCGATGAGATCGGGACCGTGGCTCATGACTGCGTGATTCCTTCAAGCGGTAGAACGAACTGCATCGATGCCCCCTTGTTTTCTTGCGACTCGGCCCAGATGCGGCCGCCATGCCCCTCAACGATCGAACGGCAAATCGAGAGCCCCATGCCCATGCCCTCCTTCTTGGTGGTGAAGAACGGCGTAAACAACGAATTGACGTCTTCGCCACGAATGCCGGGGCCGGAATCCTCCACGCGTACCTGCACGTTCGCGCCATCGACCAGCCCGGTCGACACGACGAGGGTCCGCTTGCGGTCCGCGACGTCGCTCATCGCCTGAACGGCATTCATCAGGAGGTTGATGATGACCTGCTGCAACTGGACACGATCTCCGCGGACCCAGAGCGACGGCTCGCAGCTTTGCGCGACCTCGACGCCGTGAATCTGAAGCTCGCGGCGCACGAGATCGATCGATTGTTCGACGATGGACGTCACGTCGACGAGCGCGTCGTCCCTGTCTCTGCGCTTGGCCATCGCACGGATCTGCCGGATGATATCCGTCGCCCGTCTCGCGTCGTCGGTCATCTGCTCGACGGAATCCCGCACCTCGACGAGATCTGGCACGTCGTGGTCCAGCCAGCGCAGCCCTGCCTCACCTGACGTGACTATCGCAGCCAGCGGTTGGGTGACTTCATGCGCGATCGAAGCCGCCAGCTCGCCGAGCATCGTTACCCGCGTGACATGCGCGAGCTCCGCGTGCGATCGCTCGAGCGCCTGCTCGGCTTGCCGGCGCGCCTCGATGTCGGTGTTGACGCCGTACCAGCGCAGGATCCGGCCGTCTCCGCCGCGCAAAGGTGCGGCACCGACGATCATGCAACGATACTCGCCGCTGCCGAGCTGGACGCGCGCCGTCACCTCGAACGGGCTTCCCGTGGAAATCGCCTGGCGCCACGCGGCGCGCAACGTCTCGATGTCGTCGGCATGAACGATATCGCGCCATACATCCGTGCCGTCACTGGTCCGCACACCGTAATCCGTCCAGCGGCGATTGAGGTACAGCAAGCGCCCGTCTTCGTCCGTGCTCCAGACCATCGCGGGAATCGCGTCGACGGTGGCCACGAGCTCTTCCTTCTGGCGGCGCAATTCGGCTTCCAGCGATTTCGCCTGGGTAACGTCGCTATCGGTGGAAAGAATGGCGACGGGCAGGCCCGACTTGTCTCGCGACACGATCCATCGGCTGGAAATCACGACGCGCTCGCCGTTCTTGCGAATGCGCGTGAGCTCTCCCTGCCAGTTGCCGTGCGCCACCGTCTTCTCGATCAGGTCGGCAATCGGCAGCGCGGCGCCGGTGCGCGTCAGCTCATGGAACGCTTTCCCGAACGCTTCTTGCGCGCTCCATCCGTATAGGCGCTCCGCGCCTTTGCTCCAGAAGCGGATACGCCCGTCGAGCCCGTACACCACGATCGCGTCGTGGGTCAGATTGAGCAAGTCGACCTGGTTCTGCAGCGTCGCCCTGCTGCTCTGATTGCGCAACGCCAATGCCGAGACCGTCACGATCGCGATGACGCTCACGATACAGCGCGCGAGAGAACTGACGGCTATCTGGTCGCTCTGAGCCAGAAGAAATCCGAGGACCGTCAGGGATACGCAGGCCCAGGCCACGCCGACGGTGACCGTTTGGGAGGCGACCGACGCGACCAGCAGCACCACGACGACATACAGAACCGCGACGGCGACGTCGACGGGCGCAAACGCGTCGACAAGGAATACCGCGAGGCCCAACGCAATCGCGACCGCGTATACCGCGGGCTGACTGTTCCGGAGTTGCGCCTGGAGATTGGGCCCGAGCTCGGACGCACGCGCCGCCGCGAGTTCGGCCGGAGCGATGACCGGATCCGCGTATGCGCCGTGGCCGTCACCCGCCTGGCGGTCGTTATTCATAGAGTCACTCGGTAAAGACGGATTTCCGGATCAGGTCCGATTGCTTTCCGAGCCGATCTCCTCCAGGCGCTGCTTGATCTGCGCCGGATCCACCGGTTTGCTGAATACGCAGATCGCGCCAAGCTTCATCGCTTGCTCGCGGGTGGTTTCGGATGGAAAAGCCGTGATGAAGATCACGGGGGGAGCCGGTCCGCGCTCGAGAAGCGCTTCGTACATCTCCAGCCCTGTGATGCCCTTCATCTGGACGTCCGAAATGATACACGCGACGTCCATTATCAAGTCGGCGTCAAGGAACTCCTCGCCGGACTCGTAGACCCTGACCTCCCAGCCGAGCGAACGAACGAGGCTTCGCGTGGCCCTGCGGATGGACCGGTCATCATCGACGATGGAAACAATACCTTGGTTCGGCATACGAGCGGTCCTTGACCTTCAATTCAGTAAAAATATCGAGAACGCGAGCATTTCAGGTCGGCGGCTCGACCGCATCCTATGCCGCCGGCAATCGGCGCGCAAACTATACGTCGGTATGAGTGCCGTCTCGGCCAACACCGTCGTGCGTTGCCCGCGTGTGTCATGCAGTTGCGGCAGTCGCTGCCAGTTGCTGCAGCCCCTTGGGCATGAACCGCGAGTCGTGTCGGCCACTGCCCGCCATCCAGTATGGCGCTGCGTCGCGCCCGCCGTTGATCGCGGGCGTGCCGTCGAAGCTGGCAGTCTCCAGATCGCGAAGCTGGGCTTGAATCCAGTCGATGAACGCCCGTATCGACATCGGCACCTGCCGGCGGTCCGGATAGAGGACAGAAATCGGTAGCGGCGGCGGACCATACTCGTCGAGCACGGTGACGAGCCGCCCTTTTGCGAGCTCTTCCGTCACCATACGCTCGCTGACCTGGGCAATACCGACACCCTCCACCGCATAACGAACCGCCGAACGGACGTCATTGACGGAAATGCGCTCCGCCAGCTTGAGCCGTGTCTCTGCTCCGTCCACGGTGTAGCGGAATTCCCGGGCTGGGCCGAAGCGCCTCGGGGTGTAATGGATGACATCGTGGCAATGAAGGCTATCCGGGTCGGCCGGCGTGCCCCGAACGCGCAGATAGTCCGGACTGGCGACGGTCACCACGTGAAAATCCCCGACGCGCCGGCTACGCAGCGACGAATCCGCGAGTTGTCCGACGACGACGGCGCAGTCCACGCCGTTGGCGATCAGGCCGTCCGCATCCCCGCCGACGTCCACGCGCAAGCCCACCTCGGGGTAACTGGCGTGGAAAGCCGGCACGAGCGGCAAAACCGAATGCGCGACCTCCTGGTCGAGGTCCACCGCCAGCCGCCCACGCGCGATCTTCCCCGCCCCGCTGAGTTGCTGCTGCATATGCTCGATCTCGCCGAGAATGCGCTGGCAGTGCTCCTGATACTGCTCCCCCTCCGTGGTGAGGCGAACACAACGGGTGGACCGCTGAAGCAGCGTGACGCCGAGATGCTCCTCCAATCGACGGACCAGCGTGCTGGCCGACGCTGCACTGATACCGAGCATCTCAGCCGCTGCTGTGAAACTGCCCAGTCGGGCGACGTGACTAAACACTGACATCGCATGCAGAGTACGGTCCATGCTGTTCTCCGGAAATCGTTGCGGTAGAAGGATTAACCGGAAGTCTAGAGAACAGTCGGCCGCGGCAATATCACCTCGTGGGAGTTTGGACCTTATACGATGGTGTTAATAGTCGCACCGCGGGCGCAGCGCGATCGAATCGTCCGGCTCGCCGTATTGGACGGAATCGCCCGCCTACCCGCCGGTACATAGCGTGACACCGACCCGGACTCTCTGGACGACAGACCGGCGCAGTACCATTACGCTCCGTTGAGCAATGTGCTGATCTGAAATAGCGCCGTTACCAGGCATGCACCTGCCCGCATTAGTACGCGATCCGAATTACTTGCGGCCATCGAACATTCATTGGCGGCACTTTGAAAACGCCAATCTCATGCCGCCCTCCTCGATGATGGTCCGGACAGCATCTCCGAGAAAAATCCATCCCCGGATCCGGGTTCTCAAAGCTACGGCAACAATCTCCGTCTCGAGACTCTGGACATGTTTTCGGCAGAAGATCCTGTCAACTGCGGGCAAGGCGACCTTTTCTGCAAACGTCAACCACAAGCCCTCCACTCCCGCCCAACGCCACCATCCCGCCCCCAATAATCCCCTTGACGCCCTATCTTTCGATATATATCTTTAGATATGTTTTGCGACACATAGGACACGATCATGCGGCACAACCCCTTCCGCGGCCATGCCCGCTGCGACAGTCATGGTACGTATGCCCGCCCCGACGGGTTCGCCGGTCTCTGGTACGCGATCGGCCGCCACCGTCGCGGCGGCCCCGATGCATTCGGCAGCGGTCCGTTCGGCGGCCGCGGCGGGCGCGGCTTCGGCGATTTCGGCGACGACGGCATGCCGCGCGGCCGCCAGTTCAGCTCCGACGATCTCCAACTGCTGCTGCTCGCGCTGCTCGCCGAGGAACCGAGCCACGGCTACGAGCTGATCAAGGCGCTCGACACGCGTTCGAACGGCTTCTACAGCCCAAGCCCCGGCATGGTGTATCCGGCGCTCACGTACCTCGAAGAAGTCGGCTTCGTCGCGTCGCAGGCGGAAGGCAACCGCAAGCGCTATGCGCTGACCGACGCGGGCCGCGCGCACCTCGATACCCAGCGTGAACGCGTCGATACGCTGTTCGCGCGTCTCACGCACCTTGCCCGCAAGATGGAATTCATGCGCCGCGCGTTCGCCGGGGAATCGGCGGGCAACGAAGCGCAGGAGGAATCGCAAGCCGGCTGGCTGCCGGAATTCGTCGAGGCGCGTCTCGCGCTCAAGCGCGCGCTGCTGCACAAGAGCGCCGCCAATACCGACGAACAGCGCCGCATCGCCGCCATCCTGCGCCGCGCGACGGCCGAAATCGAAGGCGGCGCCGGCGCGTGAGCCGCGCCGCCCCGTCACCACCCAAGGAGAACGGATTGATGCAGAACACGTCCGAACGCACCGTCACCCGCGTGCGCCACACCCTCAAGTTCCGCCTGCTGCAGGTGCTGCGCGTGCATGCCGTGACGCCGCACCTGCTGCGTGTCACGCTCGGCGGCCCCGATCTCGCGGACTTCGAATCCGCGTCGTTCGACGATCACGTGAAGGTATTTTTCCCGCCGCCCGGCGCGGAGCGGCCCGCGCTGCCGACGCTCGGCGCGAACGGCCCCGAGTTTCCGGAAGGCGAACCGAAGCCGGTCGCGCGCGACTTCACGCCGCGCCGCTTCGACCGCGCCGCCTGCGAGCTCGATCTGGAATTCGTGCTGAACCATCCGGGCCCGGCATCGCAGTGGGCCGCGCAGGCGCGCGTCGGCCAATGGCTCGGCATCGGCGGCCCGCGCGGTTCGTTCGTGGTCCCGACCGATTTCGACTGGCATCTGCTGATCGGCGACGATACGGCGTTGCCCGCCGTCGCGCGGCGTCTCGAGGAATTGCCGGCCGGGGCGCGCGCGGCGGTCGTGCTGGAAGTGGCCGATCGCACCGCGCAGATCTCGTTCGACACGCGCGCCGGCGTGCACGAAATCTGGCGCTTCCGCGCCGAAACCGCCGCGGCGAACGGCGACGTGCTGCTCAATGCCGTCCGGGGCCTGCCGCTGCCGTCGTCCGGCGACGGCTACGTGTGGGCGGCCGGCGAAGCGTTGTCGATGCGCGCGGTGCGCCAGCACCTGACCAGCGAGCGCGGCATCGACAAGTCGCGCATCCGCGCGGCGGCCTACTGGAAGCGCGGCGCGGCGGCCGTGCACGAAACGCTGGAAGACTGACCGGAAACACCGGGTTGGCCGGCGGCCGAAACAATCGTTGCGCCGGCGCAGCGGCGGGCTTGGCACCGGCATCGCGGCTGGTATATATCTGTGTCTGCGCGCCGCTGTCGGGCGACAGCCGCCGCAGCCCGCCCAGGAGCGCCCGGTCATGACAAAAGAAAGCCACGCTTCGCCTTTCCTTCGCCACCTGAAGATCGCCGGTTATTGCGGCCTCGCCGCGGTAGTCCTTGCGTTGTTCGTCGCGATGTGCGCGATCCTGAAGGAAAGCGCCCTCGACCGCGATGCCGCCCGGCATCCGGCCGATACACCCGAACTGCGCGACGGCGGCGGCGGCCCGTCCGCGTCGGCCGAATCGGCCCGCACGTCCGGCTCGCCCGGCTGACGGCAGCCCGGTCGTTTCCTTCCGCTTACGGCGCCTGCCGGCGCCCCATCACGACGGCATGCACCGAATCGCCGAACCGTTCGAGCAGCGCGGTCACACGTTGCCCGTACAGGTGCGCGGCCAGTGCGCCGGCCGTGCCGACCAGCACGCCGCCCGCCATGTCGAACGGCCAGTGCACGCCCGCATAGACGCGCCCCCATGCGATCGCCACGGCCATCGCGGCCATCACGAAGCCGGTCACCCGCGTCGTACCGCCGAGCAGCAGGCCAACCGCCATGCTCCACGCGAACGTCATGTGATCGCTCGGGAACGAGCTGTCCGGCGCGTGCGGAATCAGCTGCGTGCCGACGCCCGCCATGAACGGGCGCGGCGAGAACCAGACATGCCCGAGTACCTGCGCGAGCGCAAGCGCCACGCAAACGCCGACCCCGGCCTCGATCGCCTGACGCCGCGCGGGGCGCGCGCCGAAGATCCAGGTCAGCAGCAGCATCGCGGGCAGCGCATAAACGAGCCAGTCGGCGGCGAAGATCGCGAGGCGGGCAATGCCCGGGTGCGGTGCACTCCCGGCGTTGATGGCGGAAAAGAGGGCGAGATTGACGTTCTGCATGAATCGGGTTGCGTGGGGCGTAAAAAGATCGGCCGGTTGCCCGGTCGGATACGAACGATGCCAGGGCGTGGCCGCTCGAGCGGTACCTGATGCGGCCGCCGCCCGGACAAGGCCCGCGCGGCGAACGCACTTAGAGCCTGCACTGCAACACAAGTTCACACAATTGTCATATTCTGGCGCCACCGTCTCCCGTAAAAGCTCACCGCGATTCCCGTAAAGGCTCACCTTTTCACGTCATGGCGTCATCGACGCGTGCGACCATCGCCCCGGCCGGCGTGCCGTCCCGGCCGTTTGCATCGTTCATCTCAATATTGACGCCGCAAATTATTCGAAATCGGCAACAATTAATTCCAGATGCGGCATCGCACAACGGCAACGCACAGGCATACGATTACGACCACTCATCCACGAAGCGATCAACAACAAGGAGTCCGCATGAAACCCAGCGATGTCCGATCGAAAGCGTTTGCGATGCCGTTGACCAGCCCTGCGTTCCCGATGGGCCCGTACCGTTTCGTCGATCGTGAGTTCCTGATCATCACGTACCGCACCGATCCGGACCGCCTCCGTGAAATCGTCCCCGAGCCGCTGCAGGTCACCGAGCCGCTCGTGCAGTACGAATTCATCCGCATGGCCGATTCCACCGGTTTCGGCGATTACACCGAGAGCGGCCAGGTGATTCCGGTCGAGTACAACGGCCAGCGGGGCGGCTATACGTTGGCGATGTATCTCGACGATCACCCGCCGATCGCCGGCGGCCGCGAGCTGTGGGGCTTCCCGAAGAAGCTCGCGTCGCCCACGCTGCACGTGAACACCGATCACCTCCTCGGCACACTCGATTACGGCAAGGTGCGCGTCGCGACCGGCACGATGGGCTACAAGCACAAGGAACTCGACATCGACGAGCAGGCAAAGCGGCTCGCCGGCCCCAATTTCCTGCTGAAGATCATTCCGCACGTCGACGGCACCGCGCGCGTGTGCGAACTGGTGCGCTATTACATGCAGGACATCAAGATGAAGGGCGCATGGACGGGTCCCGCATCGCTCGAGCTGGCGCCGCACGCGCTCGCGCCGGTGGCCGATCTGCCCGTGCTCGAGATCGTCGAGGCCCGCCACATCGTCGCGGATTTGACGCTGGGCCTCGGCGAAGTCGTCTACGATTACCTGGGCCAGTAACGCGTCCGCAGTCCCTTCTCCCTGTCAATCCTTTCACCACGGGAATTCGAACATGAGCAACCTGAATGGCAAGACCGCAGTCGTCACGGGCGCCGCGAGCGGCATCGGCAAGGAAATCGCGCTCGAGCTCGCCAAGGCGGGCGCGGCCGTCGCAATCGCCGACCTGAACCAGGACGGCGCGAACGCGGTCGCCGACGAGATCGTCAAGGCAGGCGGCAAGGCGATCGGCGTCGCGATGGACGTCACCAACGAGGAAGCCGTGAACGCCGGTATCGACAAGGTCGCCGCGACGTTCGGCTCGGTGGACATTCTCGTGTCGAACGCGGGCATCCAGATCGTCAACCCGATCGAGAACTATTCGTTCGCCGACTGGAAGAAGATGCAGGCGATCCACGTGGACGGCGCATTCCTGACGACGAAGGCCGCACTCAAGCACATGTACAAGGACGATCGCGGCGGCGTCGTGATCTACATGGGCTCGGTGCACTCGCACGAAGCGTCGCCGCTGAAGTCGGCGTACGTGACGGCCAAGCACGGGCTGTTGGGTCTCGCGCGCGTGCTGGCGAAGGAAGGCGCGAAGCACAACGTGCGTTCGCACGTCGTGTGTCCGGGCTTCGTGCGCACGCCGCTGGTCGACAAGCAGATTCCGGAGCAGGCGAAGGAGCTCGGCATCAGCGAAGAGGACGTGATCAAGAAGGTGATGCTCGGCAACACGGTCGACGGCGTGTTCACGACGGTGCAGGACGTCGCGCAGACGGTGCTGTTCCTGTCGGCGTTCCCGAGCGCCGCGCTCACCGGCCAGTCGTTCATCGTCAGCCACGGCTGGTTCATGCAATAACGCCGGCGCCTCCCCGACGGGAGGCGACTTGCGCGCCCCCCCTTCTCGAGATGGCGTGCCGTCGATCGACGTCACGCCATCCATCACCGCCGTCCACGGCGGGCTTTCTCGGAGCAATTGATGAAACCGCACGCGCGTACAGAAAAGCAGGCCGTCGATGCGGCGGATCTGCAGCACGAAGCCGGCGCGCCGGCCGCTGCGCGGTCGCTGCCGTACGAAACGATCGCGCTCGTCCTGCAGGGCGGCGGTGCGCTCGGCGCGTATCAGGCCGGCGTATTCGAAGGGCTGCATGAAGCAGGCATTCCGCTCGACTGGATCGCGGGCATCTCGATCGGCGCGCTCAACACCGCGCTGATCGCCGGCAATGCGCCCGAGCACCGCGTCGAGCGCCTGCGTGAATTCTGGGAAACGATCTGCCAGCCGGCGTTCTTTCCGACGATTCCGGCCGCGTTCGAATTCGCGCTGTTCAACAGCATCGATCAGATCCGGACGTTCTTCACCGCGTCGCAGGCCGCCAGCGCGATGATGCAGGGCCAGCAGGGCTTCTTCGTGCCGCGCTTTCCGCCGCCGCTGCCGGGTGTGTCCGACCATCCTGAGAAAATCAGCTGGTACGACACGTCGGCGCTGCGCACGACGCTGCTGAAACTGTGCGATTTCGACCGGATCAACTCGAGCGAGACGCGCGTGTCGGTCGGCGCGGTCAACGTCGGCACCGGCAACTTCGTGTACTTCGACAACTCGCGCATCCGTCTCGCGCCCGAGCATTTCATGGCGTCCGGTGCGTTGCCGCCCGCGTTCCCGCCCGTCGAGATCGACGGCGAGTATTACTGGGACGGCGGTGTCGTGTCGAACACGCCGCTGATGGAAGTGCTCCGCGCGCATCCGCGCCGCGACACGCTCGCGTTCCAGGTCGATCTGTGGAGCGCGCGCGGGCCGCTGCCGCGCACGATGGCCGACGTCGCCGAGCGCACGAAGGACGTGCAGTATTCGAGCCGCACGCGTTTCGTCACCGACACGCTGCAGCGCGAACAGCGCTACCGCAACGTGCTGCGCCACGTGCTCGAACAGGTGCCGGAAGCGCAGCGCAAGAACGACCCGTGGTGCGTCGAGGCCGAAGCGATGTCGAGCGGGAAGAAGTACAACATCCAGCACCTGATCTATCAGCAGAAGGCGTACGAGCATCACTACAAGGACTATCAGTTCGGTCTGTCGACGATGCGCGACCACTGGTCCGCGGGTCTCGACGACATCCGCAAGACGCTCGCGGTGAAGGACGGCCTCGCGCTGCCCGTCAACGACGCGGGCTTCGTCACGCACGACATTCACCGCCGCCGGTAATGCCGTGTACGACGGGCCGGTGCGCCGCGTGCGCCGGCCCGTCCTCCTTTCCGATTCGACATGCCGATTTTCATTGCGCTATTCGCGCTCATCGCCCTGGGCTGGGGCGCCGTTCATCTGTTTCACGTCATCGCCGCGCAGTTCGGCCAGCCGGTCGCGATCGCGGCCGCCGTGCTGGCCGCCGCGCTCCTGATCGCGCTGATCGCGTGGTGGCTCAAGCGCCGCCGCGACATCGCGCCGAACACGAAGGAAGAAGGCTGGACGCACGTCGTGCATCGCGCGTGGGGCGAGTTGCGCGTGTCCGCGACGCAAGGGCTGCTGTGGCTGTCGCGTGACGGCGCGGACGGCCGCTATACGCTGTCGCAACTCGACGGTTGCGAGGCCGCGCCGATCGACGGCCGCTGGCATCTCGTCGTGCGCGTGCGCGACGCCGTGCACGGCGAATGGAGGCTGCCGATGATGGACAAGCGCGATGCGCGGCGCTGGGCGCGCGTGCTCACGCTGGCGAAAGACAACCGGCTCTGAACGCGTGCGGGCCGCGCGGCCGGCACGGGCCAGCCGCACGACGGCCCGCTATCGCGCACTGAGCGCCCACAGCGCATCGAGCACGTGCTGCGTCGCCCGTTCGACCGAGCCCGCCCGATGCGCAATGCCCAACTCGCGCCACAACGCCGGCCGTAGCGGCCGCATGACGATGCGCGCATCCGGCAGCGGAGCCCCGGCTTCGTGCGGCAGCAGCGTCGCGCCGTACCCTGCGGCGACCAGGCTCTTGATCGCATCGTTGTAGTTGAGTTCGATCCGCGGCTCGGGCCGGTGGCCGGCGAGCGCGAACCATTCGGCCGTGAGCCGCGACAGGCGCGTCGTCGCATCGTTGAGAATCAGCGGCCGCGCGGCCAGATACGCCGGCGTCACCCGAGCCGGAAGCGGCCAGTCCGCAGGCAGGAAAGCCATCACCGGGTCTCGACGCCATGGGCGGATCGACAGCCCCGCGACCGGCGCCTGCGGCAGCGCGACCAGCCCGACATCGAGCGTGCCTTGTGCAATGCGCGCCAGCGTGTCCTGCGACGTGAGCACCGCGATCTGCACGTCGATATCCGGATGCCGCGCGCGCAATCCGGCCACCGCCTGCGGCAACAGATGCGCGATCGCACCGGTCGATGCGCCGAGGCGGACACGCCCCGTCAACCCCTGCACCTGTCGCTGCACGTCGTCCAGCGTGGCTTCGACTTCCGCCAGCAGACGCCGCGCCCGCTCCACCAGCATTTCGCCGATCGCCGACGGGCGCACGTTGCCGCGCGTGCGCGACAGCAGCGGCGCGCCGACGCGGCTTTCCAGCTCGGCGACATGCAGGCTGACGGTCGGCGGCGCGAGATGAAGCCATTGCGCCGCCGCCACGAACGATCCGTGGTCCGCGATCGCGACCAGCGTACGCAGACGGTCCAGACTGATCTCGCGCATCACACACCTCTCGTTCAGGAAAGCTGAATCGGACGGTCAGTAAATTCAACTTTTCCTATTCTAGGCGTTCGGTGGACGATACGGCTTCCCCCGACGATCGAACGCGACGCACACGACCATCATGAGCCTCCCCATTGTCTTCATCGACGGCGACCAGGGCACGACCGGGTTGCAGATCCACGCGCGGCTGCGCGACCGCACCGACGTGCAACTGCTCACGCTTCCCGCCGCCGAACGCAAGGACGCGGCGCGGCGTGCCGACGCGCTCAACGCGTGCGATATCGCGATCCTGTGCCTGCCCGACGCGGCCGCGCGCGAAGCGGTCGGCTTCATCCGCAACCCGGCGGTACGCGTGATCGATGCGAGTTCGGCCCATCGCACGCAGCCCGACTGGGTCTACGGCTTTCCCGAGATGGCCGACGGACATGCACGGCACATCGCTCATGCGAAGCGCGTGACCAATCCCGGCTGTTACCCGACCGGCGCGATCGGCCTGCTTCGCCCGCTGTTGCAGGCAGGCCTGCTGCCGCGCGACTACCCGGTGAGCATCCACGCGGTGTCCGGTTACTCGGGCGGCGGGAGGGCCGCCGTCGACGCATTCGAATCGGGCGACGCCGCCGCCAACGCGTTGCCGCTGCAGGTCTACGGCCTCGCGCTCGAGCACAAGCACGTGCCCGAGATCCGTCAGCATGCGGGGCTCGCGCACCGCCCGTTCTTCGTGCCGGCCTACGGTGCCTATCGGCAAGGCATCGTGCTCACCATCCCGATCGAGCTGCGCCTGCTTCCGGCCGGCGTGACGGGCGAGCGCCTGCATGCGTGTCTCGCGCATCACTACGCGGATGCGCATTACGTCGACGTGATGCCGCTCGCGGACGCACGCGCGGCAACGCATCTCGACCCGCAAGCGCTGAACGGCACCAACGACCTGCGGCTCGGCGTGTTCGTCAACGAAGATCGTGGCCAGGTGCTGCTGTCCGCCGTGTTCGACAATCTCGGCAAAGGGGCATCCGGTGCCGCCGTGCAGAATCTCGACTTGATGCTCGGCGCGCGACGCGCGGCGTGACGCGCCCGCGGGCATCGTCGACGGTGCCTGCGCACGTCTCCCGCAAAAGCTCACCTTTAGCCGGTTTCAGGCCGCATCGTCACCCGCGGCCGCATTCAGGCCGGCGAGCGTCTCCACCAGAAAATCCACGCACACGCGCACCTTCGCCGATGCCGCGACGCGTTCCGGATACACGGCCCAGATGTTCGCGGGCTGGATCGCGTCCGGCAGCACGCGGCACAACGCGCCGCGTTCGATCAGCGGCCCGGCTTCCCAGATCGAGCGCAGCACGATGCCGCGCCCGGCCAGCGCCCACTGCACGGCCACCTCGCCATGGTTCGTCGACAGCGCACCGCCGACCTTCACCGTGGCCGTCTCGCCGCGCACGTTCAGCCGCCATACGCCGAACGGATGGTCGCGCTCCTTGATCGCGAGACAGTCGTGCGACGCGAGATCCGCGAGCGAGCGCGGCATCCCGCGGCGCGCGAGATAGTCGGGCGACGCGCACAGCACGCGGTAATTCGCGGCGAGTCGGCGCGCGATCAGATGATCGGCGATGTCGTCGCCGATGCGCACGTCGAGGTCGTAGCCTTCGCCGGCCACATCGACGAGCCGGTCGAACAGATCGAGCCGCACGTTCAGTTGCGGATAGCGCGCGCTGAAGTCGAGCAGCGCCGGCGCGACGACGTGCCGGCCGAAGCCGAAGCTGCTCGACATGCGCAGCGTGCCGCGCGGCACCGTGCGCGTGGTCGACACGTCCTCGACGAGATGATCGACGTCGTCGAGAATTTTTTCCGCACGCGCGAAGACGCGCTCGCCGGCCTCGGTCACCGTCATGCGGCGCGTCGAACGATGCAGCAGGCGCGTGCCGAGTTGCGCCTCGAGCATCGCGATGCGCTTGCTGACATACGCGGGCGACACCGCGAGCTGCTCGGCGGCCGCGCTGAAGCTCATCAGTCGGACAACCAGGCTGAACACGCGCAGGTCGTCGAGGTTCGGCGATTTATTCACGATTCGTGGAAAGTCGATTAACTTTTGCGTGATTTTAATCCAGATTGAAACAAATAGAATGACGTGACGGGCCGCTGCCTTCCCGGTAGCCGGCCGAACAGCCAAGGAGATTTGCATGACCGACAGGACTTACAGGATCGCCGTGATCCCCGGCGACGGCATCGGCCGCGAAGTAATGCCCGAGGGCCGGCGCGTGCTCGACGCCGTGACCGCGCGCTTCGGCATCCGCTTCGACTTCGTCGAGATCGACTGGGCGAGCTGCGACTACTACGCGCAGCACGGCACGATGATGCCGGACGACTGGAAGGCCCAACTGTCGGGCGTCGACGCGATCCTGTTCGGCGCGGTCGGCTGGCCCGCGACCGTGCCCGATCACATTTCGCTGTGGGGCTCGCTGCTGAAGTTCCGCCGCGAATTCGACCAGTACATCAACCTGCGGCCCGCGCGCCTGTTCGACGGCGTGCCGTCGCCGCTCGCCGGCCGCCGCGCGGGCGACATCGATTTCATGATCGTGCGCGAGAACACCGAGGGCGAATATTCGTCGGTTGGCGGCACGATGTTCGAAGGCACCGAGCGCGAAGTCGTGATGCAGCAGTCGATCTTCACGCGGCACGGCACCGAGCGCGTGCTGAAATTCGCGTTCGAGCTCGCGCAGCGGCGCGCGAAGCGCGTCACCGTCGCGACGAAAAGCAACGGCATCGCGATCAGCATGCCGTGGTGGGATGCGCGCGCGGCCGAGATGGCCGAACGCTATCCGGAGATCGCGGTCGACAAGCAGCACATCGACATCCTGTGCGCGCGCTTCGTGCTGCAGCCGGACCGCTTCGACGTCGTCGTCGCGTCGAACCTGTTCGGTGACATCCTGTCGGATCTCGGGCCGGCCTGTACGGGCACGATCGGCATCGCGCCGTCGGCGAACCTGAACCCGGACCGCACGTTCCCGTCGCTGTTCGAGCCGGTGCACGGCTCGGCGCCCGACATCGCGGGGCAATACATCGCGAATCCGGTCGCGATGATCTGGTCGGCGGCGATGATGCTCGACTTCCTCGGCAACGGCACGGGCCGCGAACGCGACGCGCACGATGCGATCGTCGCCGCGATCGAGGACGTGCTGCGCACGGGGCCGCATACGCGCGATCTCGGCGGCAAGGCGGGCACGCAGGAAGTGGGCGAGGCAATCGCCGCGCGGGTTGCGGGTTGACGGTCATGCCCGGCGCTCGCGCCGGGCGGCGTCGCGTGAATCCGGCTGCGGTGAGCGACACGCGATACGGTTGCGCACTTGTGCGGACTCCGTCGATGCGTCGGCAGTCAAATCGAGCGGTGAGCAACGACGCATCGCAACGCGCACTGCTTACACAGTTTGTCGTTGAAAATCGAAGTCGATCCGACCGGTGAGTTGCACGCCGCACTCGCACACACCAATCATCAACACACGATCGCATCGACGCGATCGGTGAGATGCCTTACGCGGTGAAGCACACCGCTGCACGTCGCCACATACGCCGCCTCACCGGGCGCAACGCCGCGTCGACCTGTTCGAGGCACACAGCTCGACGCGACATTTCACCTCGTCCCGAAAAATCTCACCTTCAGCGGACGGCTCCCGAATTTCCTCACCATTGAACCCCGGTGATGCGTTCGCCGGTCCGTTGAACGCGTGCTCGCATCACAGCCCGAGGTCGGACAACCCCGGATGATCGTCGGGGCGACGGCCGAGCGGCCAGTGATAAAGACGGTCCGCCTCGCGAATCGGCAGATCGTTGATGCTCGCGTGACGATGCGCCATCAGGCCGTTTTCATCGAACTCCCAGTTCTCGTTGCCGTACGAACGGAACCAGTTGCCTGCATCGTCATGCCACTCGTACGCGAAGCGCACCGCGATGCGATTGCCGTCGAACGCCCACAGCTCCTTGATCAGCCGGTAGTCGAGTTCGCGCGCCCACTTGCGCTGCAGCAGCCCGACGATCTCGTCGCGGCCCGTCACGAATTCCGCGCGATTGCGCCAGCGGCTTTGCGGCGTATAGGCGAGCGACACGCGTTGCGGGTCGCGCGTGTTCCATGCGTCCTCGGCGGCGCGCACTTTCTGGCGCGCCGTTTCGAGCGTGAAGGGCGGAACGGGCGGACGAACTTCGGGGGAAGCGGACATGGGTTGCTCCTGTTCAGGGTGACGGCCGCGAACGCACGCGGCCGGTTCGGATTCGCTGCGTCGGCTACCGCGATACGGTATCGAGCAGCAGTTCAGCCGTCGCGCGCGCATCGCGCGCGGCGTTTGCATCGCCACTGACGAGCGCCACGCCAATCGCGCCGTCGATCAACACGAGCCACTGACGCGCGATGCGCGCGAGCCCGCGGCGCTCGATGCCGGTTTCGTCGGCATAGGCGTCGAAGCGCTCGCGCACGAACGCCAGCAGGCGTGCCTTGTGCATACGGGCGACGACGCGCACGGGATCCTCGGCGTCGGGTATCTCGCCCGACGCATTCAGGAACGCGCAGCCGTGAAAGTCGGGCTGCCCGAACCAGTCGCGCAGCACGTCGAACATGCCGAGCAGTTGCGCGCGCGGCGTCTTGCCCCGCGCCAGCGTGGCGTTGACGAACCAGCGCATCCAGCGCTCGTCGCGACGTTCGAGCGCGGCGACCACCAGCGCCTCTTTCGATTCGAAATGCGAATAAAAGCTCTTTCGCGCCGCGCCGGATCGCTTGACGATCGCATCGACACCGGTTGCGTGGATGCCGCCCGAATAGATCAGCGCTTCGGCCGCGTCCAGCAGCCGCTCGCGAACGCCCGGTTCGCCGGAGGAGTCGAGAAGTGGATTCATGGGTTTACGGTAGAACGATCGTTCTACCTTGTCAATATCCGGATGAAAAAGCCCTGTCGGCGGGAGGGCTGAATCGTGCCCGAAGCGCTGGCTCGTCGGGGTGAGCCTTCCGTTCGAGCAGTGCGGATGGGAAGGTGAACGAATCAGGTAGGGGTCGGCGCACCGATCGATGTCGATAACGCCTCGTATCAGTGAGTCGCAACGCAGCGTGCGGCTCACGGTGGACGTGCCGGGTCGGTACGATCTCGCATACGGTCGCGAGCGAACCCTCGCACGCCAAGCGAAGCGGGGAAGCGCGTGGAAGAGGAGAAACGGGCGCCGAATGCTATGGCGGGGAGAAGCGAAGCAGTTGCCGAGAGGTGACGCGAGCCTGCTATTGCGCATCACCTATGCGCGATCGTGTGATGATTCGGCGCACGAACACGGCTCCCGAAAAATCTCACCTCAAGCGTTCAATCGTGCGTCCGCGGCGCGACGGTGCGTGTGTGCAAACGAAAACGGGGCAGCCGGCAAACGTGCCGCGCCGCCCCGTCTCTCGATACCCGACTCAGACCGTCCAGTCGAGAATCACCTTGCCGCTTTCGCCGGACAGCATCGCGGCGAAGCCTTGCTCGTAATCGTCGGCCGCGAAGCGATGCGTGATGATCGGCGACAGGTCGAGGCCGCTCTGCAGCATCGCGACCATCTTGTACCAGGTCTCGAACATCTCGCGGCCGTAGATGCCCTTGATCTCGAGCCCCTTGAAGATCACCTGGTTCCAGTCGATCGCCGTCTGCGCGGGCGGGATGCCGAGCAGCGCGACCTTGCCGCCGTGGTTCATCGCCTCGAGCAGGCTCGTGAACGCGCTCGGCACACCGGACATCTCGAGACCGACGTCGAAGCCTTCGGTCATGTGCAGGTCGGCCATCACGTCGCGCAGCGACTCGCGCGCGACGTTGACCGCGCGCGTCGCGCCCATCTTGCGCGCGAGTTCCAGCCGATAGTCGTTGATGTCGGTGATGACGACGTTGCGCGCGCCGACGTGCTTCGCGATCGCGACGGCCATGATGCCGATCGGCCCCGCGCCGGTGATCAGCACGTCTTCGCCGACCAGGTTGAACGACAGCGCCGTGTGCGTCGCGTTGCCGAACGGATCGAAGATCGACGCGAGATCGTCGGAGATCTCCGGCGGAATCTTGAACGCGTTGAACGCCGGAATCGCCAGGTATTCGGCGAATGCGCCTTCGCGGTTCACGCCGACGCCCACCGTGTTGCGGCATAGATGCCGGCGCCCGGCGCGACAGTTGCGGCAGAAACCGCACGTGATGTGGCCTTCGCCGGACACGCGATCGCCGATCGCGAAGCCGCGCACTTCCTGCCCCATCTCGACGATCTCGCCGACGTATTCGTGGCCGACGTGCATCGGCACCGGAATCGTCTTCTGCGCCCAGTCGTCCCACTTCCAGATATGGATGTCGGTGCCGCAGATCGCCGTGCGGCGGATCTTGATCAGCACGTCGTTGTGGCCGACTTCGGGACGCTTCACGCGCGTGAGCGTGAGGCCGGGGCCGCGTTCGAGCTTTGCCAGTGCTTTCATGGTCGCGCCTCCGTCAGATGATGCCGAGCGACTTGCCGACGCGCACGAACGCGGCGACCGTCCGGTCGATCTGCTCGGGCGTATGCGCGGCGCTCATCTGCGTGCGGATGCGCGCACGGCCGCGCGGCACGACGGGGAACGAGAAGCCGATCACGTAGACGCCTTCGCCGAGCAGCCTGTCGGCCATGTTCGTCGCGAGCTGCGCGTCGCCGAGCATCACCGGGATGATCGGATGCGCGCCGGGCACGAGCGTGAAGCCGGCTTCGGTCATCTGCTTGCGGAACCGCGCGCCGTTCTCGCGCACGCGCTCGCGCAGCTTCGCGCCTTCGTCGCTGCCGAGCAGTTCCAGCACCTTCAGCGACGCCGCGGCGATGCTCGGCGTGAGCGTGTTCGAGAACAGATACGGACGCGAGCGCTGGCGTAGCAGCTCGATCACCTCGCGACGCGCGGCGACATAGCCGCCCGACGCCCCGCCGAGCGCCTTGCCGAGCGTGCCCGTGATGATGTCGACGCGGCCTTCGACGCCGCAGTGCTCGGGCGTGCCGCGGCCATGCGTGCCGATGAAGCCCACCGCATGCGAATCGTCGACCATCACGAGCGCGCCGTATCGATCGGCGAGATCGCAGATGCCCTTCAGGTCGGCGATGATGCCGTCCATCGAGAACACGCCGTCGGTCGCGATCAGCTTGTGGCGGGCGCCCGCGGCGTCGGCTTCCTTCAGCTTCGCCTCGAGGTCGGAAAGATCGTTGTTCTTGTAGCGAAAACGCTTCGCCTTGCAGAGGCGGATACCGTCGATGATGCTCGCGTGGTTCAGCTCGTCGCTGATCACCGCGTCGTTCTCGTCGAGCAGCGTCTCGAACAGCCCGCCATTCGCGTCGAAGCAGCTCGAATAGAGGATGCTGTCCTCGGTGCCGAGAAACGCGGCCAGCGCGCTTTCCAGTTGCTTGTGGACGGTTTGCGTGCCGCAGATGAAGCGCACCGACGCCATGCCGAAACCGTCCTGGTCGAGGCCGGCCTTCGCCGCGTCGACCAGGCGCGGATCGTTCGCCAGGCCCAGATAGTTGTTCGCGCAGAAATTGAGCACGCCGGCACCGCCGGCGAGCCGCACGGCTGCCGCCTGGGGACTCGCGATCTCGCGCTCGGTCTTGTAAAAACCGTCCGCGCGGATCTGGTCGAGCGTCCCGCGCACCTGGACGAGAAAGGCATCACGCATCGCAAAGCTCCTGACAGGGTTTCGCATTCCGCAGCGCACCGCTCGTGGCGGCGCAACGGCCTGCTACTGTTATAGTCGGTCGTTCGGTTGACCGCATTTATCCGATATTCCGAACTAGAATTCGAAATATCGAACAACTCTAAGCGAACGGAATTCAAATGGCAAGTTCCCCCGGATCGCGGCGCACGCCTGCCGGCGCCGCCCCGCAACCGCCTGCCGCGACCCCGCCGCGCGTGGGCGAGCAAATCCAGCGGCTGCGCAACGAGCGCAAGCTGACGCTCGACGACCTCTCGCGCGCAGCCGGCGTATCGAAATCGATGCTCTCCGAGATCGAACGCGACAAGGCCAACCCGACGATCGCGGTCGCGTGGCGGCTGACGAACGCGCTCGGCATCACGCTCGATGAACTGTTCTCGCAGCCGAAGGCGCCCGAGACGATCCGCGTGGACGGCCCGCACGACATTCCGACGCTCGCAGGCCACGACGGCCGGTACCAGTTGCGCGTATGGGGCCCGATCGACCTCGCCGGCAAGTTCGAGTGGTACGAGCTGACGCTGCCAAGCGGCGGCGCACTGGTATCGAACGCGCACGAACCCGGCACGCGAGAGCACCTCACCGTGCTGCAGGGCGCGATGGAAATCGAGGCCGCCGCGGCCAGCCGACGCCTGAAGACGGGCGACACCGCGCGCTACCCGGCCGACGAGCCGCATGCGATCCGCAACCCCGGCAAGACCGAAGCGCGGGCCTTGTTGATCGTGATCCATCGCTGACGGCGCGTATAGTCGGCCAAAAGGCAGATCGCAGGCCAGTTGCGGAAAATACTGTATGTTTGTACAGTATACGGACATTCCGCCATGCATGGGCCGGAGCCGGCGCACCGAGGCGCCCGCCCCGGTCGACAGGAGCCTGCAATGACAGAAGAACAAGATTTGGCCGCGCTCAGCTTCAAGGCTGCCGCGCACGACCTCGAACTGATCGTTCGCCATATCGCCGCGCGCTACATCCGTCAGCGCGTACCGCTGACATGGCGCCTGCTGCACGCGATCGAAGCCGAAGCGCTCGCCGATCTCGGCTTTGCGAGCCGGCACGACGCCGGCATGCGGCAACTGTTCGAACGACCGTCCGACATGACGTTTCCCGAAACCGACGATCCAATCGACTTCGGGCGCTCGAACGCGCTGCCCGCGGTCTTTTCATTCGCCGTTCTCGCGTACGAAGCCGCAGCAACCACGCACGACACCGCGCGGCCCATGCGCGCTCACCGCCCGTCCAAGGCGTGGGGCGACTGAAGGCCGAGCCCCGGCCGCGATGCATGGCGGCCGGTTCACCCGCGTGCTGCCCGATACGTTGCGAAAAGGGCTACGATATACGCAACTAACGGAATTAACACCATGTCCCTTCCCGCCTCTCCCGACACCGCCGCGCGTGTGGAAGAAAAGGATCTGTTCGACCGCGACGCATCCGACTGGGTCGTCTCGCCCGAAGCCGCGTTCGACGCGTGGCTCGCGATGCAGGACTATCGCCGCTCGTCGGCCGATGTCTATCGCGCGCAATGGGGCGCGTTTCTCGCGTGGATGCGTGCGCATCAAAAGAATCTGGCGACGGTCGATACGCCGACCATCGCGAACTTCGTCGGCGAGTTGCCGATCAAGAAGACACAGCGGATGCGCTATTTAAGGCTGATCGAGCGTGTGCTCGACCATATCCGCCGCACCGAATACGCATCGACCAATCCCGCGCGTTTCATTGCTCAGGATGGCGAAGCGAACTGGCGCAAGGCCCGCGACAACGAACCGACCGGCTTCCTCACACCGGCGGAACGCGCGACGTTGCTCGCGTATCTGTTTTCGCCGATCGGCGTATCGGGCGCCGCGTACTGGAAGGAGCGTCGCGACCGCGCGCTCGTTGCCGCGTTTCTCGGCGCCGGCATCAAAACCGGTGAAGCGCGCGCGCTTACGATTAGTTGCATCAATACGAGCGGCACGTCGCTGCGGATCGAGTCGACGCATCCCGATTACGCGCGCGAAACCCATCTCGCCTCGTTCGCGATCGCATTGCTCGAAGCCTGGCTCACCGAACGCAAACGCCAGGAGATTCCGGGAGAACTCGTGTTCCCCGCGTCGCATGCCGGGCGGCCGATGCACAAGGCAACGATGCTGCGCGCGATCGACGCGATCGTCGAATCGGCCGGGCTCACGTCGTCACGCACCGCGCGCGCAAGCCCGCAAACATTGCGCAATACGTACGCGGCCGAACTGTTCGAGCACGACGTCCCGCCCGAGCGGGTCGGCAAATGGCTGGGCTTCATGCGGCCGATCTCGTCGAATCGCCTGCATCGCGCATGGAAAAACTGGCGCGACGGGCTGGCCGACGACAACGGTGACGCGTCCGACCGCGACGAAACTCACTGATCGGGAAACGGCTGCTCACGCAAAACGATCCGTGAGCAGCCTTGCGTGGCGCAGCCTCACCGTTTCACAGCTCCCGAAAAACCTCACCTCAAGTCTCCCGGATATTCTCACCTGTGCGGTGTCGCCGGCTTCCGGGTCAAGTCTGCGCGAAACGCGCGGCGGCTTCGAAACGGGACGGCCATGGGCCCGAAGCGTGCTCGCATTCGGGGCACGCGACTTCAAAGCCGTCGTCACCGTGTGACAGTTCCGGCTCGCCGTCGCAATGCGGGCACCGGGCCGGCGCCGGAATCTCGTGATCCAGCGAGGTGCCGATCGCGGCATACGCGTTCGCATCGAGTTGTCCGGCATCGGCCAGGCGCCGGAGCAGCGCGGCGATTTCCGGATTCATCCCGCGGTTCGCGCGCAACGCGTTCGCGTCGCGCATCGCGCGGTCCAGTTCGTCGCTCTGGGTACGCAACTGTTCTTCGAGCCGGTCGGCGCGCGCCTTGGCCGAGCTCAATTGCTGCAGGAAATCGAACTCCTTGCGCTGAACGTCGCGCAACCCGCTCTGGTAGGTCGACGCCATGCTGCGCAACGCGTCCAGTTCGACCAGCATCGGCTTGACGCGGCGTTCGGCTTCGGCCACCGCATCCTTGATTTGCTGCGCATAGTGCTCGGTGCGCTGCTGCAATTCGGCTTGCAACGCATCGATGCGGTCGCGCAACGCGGCATTCTGGGCCTGTTCGGCATCGAGGCGGCCGGCAGCCGCGGCCAGTTCCTTTTCCAGTCGGGCGACCGTGGTGAGCAACGTTGCTTCGCTTGCCGAACCGTGCGTGGTCTGCGACGCAAGCTGGACCTCGAGTTCGGTCACCCGCGCCTGCAATTGCTCGTTTCTCGCTTCGCCGCGCGCGAGCGCTTCTTCAAGCGTTTCCTGGCGGACGGTTGCGTCACGCAACCGCTGTTCGGCCGCGGCCACATCGGCGCGAACCTGCTCGCGGTCGCCGTCGAGGCTGTCGCGCGCCGCTTTCAACGCCTCTTCATAAAGTGCGCCCAGCAATGCGCCGGCCTTTTCCTCGACGGCCTTCGGGATCGCCGCGCCGTCGAGCCTGATCTTGGAGGCGGAACGGATGCGCTCCCAAAAGTGATCGATGTCTTTCGGGATGTCGCTGGCGCTGCCGGTCTGGGTGAGATCGCGCACGTTGGCGGCCGACGGCCGGATGCCGAGATCGAAAAACAGGCGCTTGCACGCATGCAGCGACAATTCCTGACGCCGTGCACCGCTTGCGCGCAGCGATTCCAGTTCTTCCCGAATGACTTGACGCATTTCGTCCAGGGTCATGACAACACTCGCAGGCAATGAAGTGTTGCAATCATAACGAAACACGTATTTCTTGATACTTATTTCGACGGTCCGTTGTGAATTTACGTCGTTTCGCACCGAAATCAGCGCTGCGAACGCGTTTGGCCGAAGGTGGCCTCGGATTCCGTGAAACAAAGCGAAGAAAATCATCCAAGTCTTTGTTCGGCAAGCGTTTTTCAGCGGACCCCGAATTTTGGTATTTGTTTCACATGACATCGGATCCGATGGCCCGTGGGTGTTCAGGGGTCGGGGTATCTGTGGAAAACTCGTCAACCGATGTCTTGAGAGTATTAGAAGTAAACACCCTTGAACCCTTAGTTAAAAACGTTAACGCCACGGCACAGCCTTGTGGCACAAGGCTTTCCGGCCGACAAGGTGAAGTTTTACGGGAGCCAAGGTGATCTTCTGCGGGAGCTGACGTGATGGGGTTCGGGGAGCTGCGTGAGCCGTTGCAGGAAGGGTCGTGAGCGGATTCGGGATCACAGTAAAACACGAGTTTTCCCAAAGGTGAGGGTTTTCGGGGCCATACAGCCATGGAACCCGCACTGCGCCTGACCGCACAGTTTTCTGCCTGTGCAGACATAGGTGAGAATTTGCGGGACCTGTTTCGCGCCCCGATTCTGCCCATTTTTTGGGCAGATTGGATGAAAGGTGAGATTTCACGGGACCTCGCGGGAATTTGCTGTGAGGATTTCCGGGAAGCGGACGCCATTTTGCACAGCAAAAGTGCTCTCCGGTGCCTGTGATGCCCCAAAGGTGAGGTTTTTCGGGAGGGAAATCCGGGTCTTCCTGCCCCTTTGCGCGCAAGGTGAGCTTTTTCGGGGCATGGATCACAGGCTGTGGCTTGGCTGAAAGGTGAGATTTTCCGGGAGAGATATCTGCTCGAAAAATGGGCAAAGGTGAGGCTTTTCAGGACCAGGGACCGGTCGAATTCGCCGAAAAGCCCGCCAGGACTGGAAGAAATCTCGTTTTTGCTGTGCCACTTTTTGGCACAGGTGAGATTTTTCGGGGGCGGGCCTACGGTCGTCGTATGAAGGATTCCAGCTGAAAGGTGAGGCTTTCCGGGAGATCGCGACGATGCACAGCCAAATGCCTTCTGTGCATAAGTATCGGAAGAAATTGAAGTTTTTGATACCGGGCCGGTTACGGTGAGGTTTTTCGGGAGCCATTTCCGTGCCCGCCGCCGTGCCGCATTTGATTGGTAAGGTGAGCGTTTTCGGGAGTCGTTGGCGCTCGGTCCCGCGTCCGTCGGGCATTTATCGGTATCCGGACGAATCGACCTGCTGTGCTCGAGGTGAGTATTTTCGGGACCCGATACGATTTGCACGCTGTACAATGCGCGCCCGGGCCAGCCAATCACGCGTTGTTCGGGCCGCGCGTGCCGGTTTCCGCGGTGCTTTCCCCTATGTCGGAGCCGAATCGACTTCCTCGCGAGCCGTGCCTGTACATGCATACAGGCCGGTGTGCTTCAGTCGCGGACGGGCGGTGAGGTGCAGTCGCAAGCCTGTGTCGAACTCTCGGCTGCGCAGTCGCAAAATTACGACAAATCGAAAGGTGAGCCGATACGGGAGTCAATTCCGCACGTGTCGCGCACAGGGGAAATTCTGTGAATCGGCGCATGCCGCGGCACGTCTGGAAGAGTCCGGAACGCCGCCCTGGCCGACCGGTGAGCGTTTTCGGGAGGGGTTCGGGTGAGTGCCGTTTTGCCGGCGCGCTTCACCGGCTATGGTGAGCATGTCGTTCTGGACGCACATCACCGCAGGCGCTATCCTTCCGGGAAACTTCTCCTCCGACCCGACGTATGGCCACGACGAAGCGCGCCAAGAAAACCGATGTGGATGTGGTGAGTGCCAGTTCAGCCGAATTGCGAAAGGCCGTCGAGGCGATCGCCATTCAGCCGAAGAGCGGCAAGATCACGCTCCTCACTCGCAAGCTGTTCAATGTCCTGCTGGCCGTCGCGCAGCAGGCCGACGATTCGGGCGATACGTATCGCGCGCTGCTGTCGGACATCGTTGCCAACTCCGCTTTCGATTCGAACGACACCGCGTTGGTGAAGGAACACCTGCGTCGCATGGTGTCGGTGCAGGTCGAATGGAGCACAGGGACGTCGAGCCAGAAGCCGGGCCGCAAGTGGGGGATCTCCACGCTGATTGCCGATGCGGAAATTCTCGAGGATCCGACCACCCGCCGCGTATGGGTCGAATTCTCGTTCGCGCCGAAGATCAAGAAGAAGCTGCTCGACCCGGTCCAGTATGCGCGCCTGAGCCTGCAGTTCCAGAGCCAGCTACGCAGCAGCGCGGGGCTCGCGCTGTACGAGATCTGCGTGCGCTACCTGACGAACCCGAGCCATTTGACGATGCGCGAGCCGTGGGAATGGTGGCGGCCGATTCTGTCGGGCACGCCCGACACGGAAGCCGGCGACGAAGCGAAGCGCGAGTACAAGTACTTCAAGCGCGACTACCTGCGTCCCGCGATCGCGGAAGTCAATGCGGTCACCAACATCTTCGTCGAACTGATCGAGCACCGCGAAGGGCGTCGGGTGGCCGAGATCCAGTTTCGCGTGACCGAACGCAAGCAGCCGATGCTCGCGCTCGACGAACACCCGAACGTGTTCGACAGCACGCTGGTCGACCGGATGGTGAAACTCGGGATCCCGCTGAAGGAAGCACAAACACTCTATGCGGACAGCGAGGAAAACCGGATTCGCGCCGCATTGCAGATGACCGAGCAGCGGATGCGCAGCACGACGCTGCCGCCGGTGCGCAGCGCGCCGGCGCTGTTCAAGGACGCGCTGAAGAAGGGTTATGCGCCGCCGGTCGAGTCGGTCGACGCGCTGCCTGCCGGCACGCCGTCCGCGAAGGCTGCGGCTGCGCAGCCGGACGATCTGAAGGCTCGCCTGCTGAGCGAGTTCGCGGCGTTCCGCCGCAAGGAAGCGAAGGTGCTGTACGAGGAGCAGGGCGACGCGGAGCGCGAAGTGGCGCGTGAGTCGTTCGAATCCGAGGCATTGCCGACGATGGGCTCGCATCTGCGCGACGACTGGCGCAAGCGCGGCCTCGATTCCAAGCTGGCCGAGACGGCCTTTTTCGACTGGCTGGCCCAGAAGACCTGGGGCGAGCCGACGGACGGCGACCTGCTGTCGTTCACGCTGAACCAGTCGCGGGCCGCTTGAGGCCCGCTCAGGCCCGCTGACGGGCCGCCGCCGGTCCCATCCGTTGGTCGGGCGGGGCCGGCGCCCGTGTCAGGCTCTGCCGGCCGCTTCCATTACTCCGACAACAGCATCCGCTCGAGTTGCTCGAGGATTGCGTCGCGCTTGTCCTTCGGGAGGCCGCGCAGGCGCAGTTCGATGCGGTCTTCGCCATACGATTTCAGATCGCCGACAGACTTGCCGCCGAGCTTGATCTCGAGACGCTGCGCGTAGCGCTGACGGCCCGCGACCTTCGGCGTCTCCTGTGCCGCGACGCGGCCCTTGACGATGTCCGACACCTGGCGCGTGCTGAGGTCGTCCGACACGATCTTGTTGATCAGCCGCAGCGTCGCCTCGGTGCCGCGCGCGTTGTGATAGCGGCCGACCTGATACGCCATGTTCGATCCGAAGCGATCGGGGCGCGCGACCATTTCCTGCATGATCGCTTCCGGCAATTTGCCGATCGACAGCGCGACAGCCACCGTCGACTCGTCGAGGCCGAGATGCTCGGCGAGTTCTTTCTGGCTCTGGAAATGCTTGTCGTCGAGGAAGCGGCGCCACACGACGGCATTGTCGAACACCGTCTGCGAATCGCGCTGAACGTTGAGATCATAGCCGAGCTTGTAGCTCTGGATGCCGATCGGCACGTCGATCACGATCGCCTTGACCGACTCCTTGTTCGCTTCCTTCAGCGCCCGCACGCGGCGGCCACCATCGCTGACGAAATACGTGCCCGGGTTGTCGTAATCCGGAATCACGTGGATCGCTTGCTGCTGCCCTTGCTTCGCAAGGTTCACCGCGAGTTCGGCAATCGACGATTTCAGATAGAAGTGCCGCGGGTTGAACGGGCTATGTTTGATCGCCTTCAGCGGCAACTCGATCACCTGCCCGGGGGCATAGCGATTCTCGAGACGCCACGCGCGATATTGCTGCGATTCGTCGATCGACGGGTCGATCGTGAATTCCGGAGCAGGCGGCGGTGCGATGTCCTTCTTCGCGGATTTGGTCGACGCCGGGGGCGGCGTCTCGGACTTGACGATGCCGTCGATCGCATTGAGCCGATCGAGCGCCGTGCGCTTCTCGCTCGTCGTGATATCCGGGCGCGCTTGGAATCCTTTGGCAAATTGGGAGGGTTTCATGTGACTCCTTTGTGCGCATAAAGTCAGGGCAGCATGGCGACGATTTCGTCGGCACATGCGCGAATTTCGGAGGCGGCCAGCTTGCCGCCACGATCGTTCATTTGCAGCACGGTCTGACCGAGCGCCATCGCCTGCTTGTACGCTTCCCGAGTCGGGATCTGCGTCTTCAGCAACGGAAAGCCGAGTTCCTCGAGTGCACGCTTGAGCTCGCGGGTCAGCATGCGTTTCTCTTCGGTCTTGTTCAGCAGGAAGACCGCGCGGAGGTCTTCGTTCATCACCTGCGCTTGCTGAATCAGTTTGACCAGCCCGACGCTCGACCAGTAATCGGCCGGCGACGACGATGTCGGGATCACGGCAATCGATGCGGCCAGCAGGACGACACCCGAGACTTTCTCGGTGATCGACGGCGGGCAGTCCACGACGATGATGTCGTAATCGTTGATGAACTTCTTGATCTCGCGATGGATCTGGCCGTCGGCTTCGGCAAGATTGACGACCGGAAACGGGATGCCGTTTTCGCTGTCGCCGGATGCGCTCGACCAGTGAACCAGCGTGTTTTGACGGTCAGCATCGATGACGAGGACGCGCTTCCCTTTTTCATGGAACGCGGCGCCGAGATGCATGGCAATCGTGCTTTTGCCGACGCCACCTTTTTGTTGAGTGACTGCAATGATTTCCGCGGCCAATTTTCACTCCTGTTTTGGTCGTTGGAATTCTACAGGACGATATTTGAATTTCAATGAAATTGTCGGTCGACAACGACGCATTGGCCATTCGGACGATCGGTTTATGCGCATAAACGAAGTGGCGACGATGGGTAGCTCGTTGGGGCGGTGTGTTGGAGATGGCGACGCTGAGGTAGAGCGGCGATGGGCTGCGTGGGTGGGAGTGGTCTTCACGCGCTACATCGCCGGGCACCTGTTCGTCACGGGGATATCTCGTTGCGCTGCCCTTTTCCGGGGTGGATAGGACTGTCGGCGAGTCGGGGAGTTTGTGCGCATAAACTCCGCAGTGGGCGAAGCGATGAACTCTGTGGGGAGCGTGCGTGTCGGGCATCTGCGAGCGAGCGATCTGCGCGCTCCGAGGCGAATGCGCGTCCGTGAGTTGCGTCCGTGAACGGGCATTCAGGGTGACATTCTGTCCGCCCCGCAGCGTTTATGCGCATAAACCAGACGCAACGATGATCCGCGATGAAGGGCCGCAGCCGACACCTCACCGAATCAGGCAACCCATGATGTCGCGTCGGGACGGTCTGTCGTTTGCAGCGATCGCCCGGTGCCGTCTCGTGTCGGCATCGCCCAAGGCCCGAGTCAAGCCGTGCGTCGCCCGACAATCGCCGGCATTATGCGCATAAACCTGCCCCAGGCAGGCCGCCGATGATGTCGCGCTGGGTGGCTTATCGATACAGCGATCGCCCTCTGCCACCTTGTGTCGCATACGTCCACGCCCGGAGTCGCGCGTCGCCTCGGCCAAAAATCGCTGGCTTTATGCGCATAAACCACTCGACGCGCCGGGCCATCACGCTCCCACCATCGGAGATAACCTGTGCGACACATGGCTGGGCAAATTGCAGTCCGCGAATCCTGCGCACCAGATGTTCTAGCTTTATGCGCATAAACAACGGCTCTTTGAAGCGTTTTCGAACACCGGAGACACGCTCTTCCATTACAGCGCGTCGCTAAACCGAACCGTCTCAGCCACTTGTCGAAAGGAACGCCACCCGGTCTCGGCTGAACCACGCCAGCAAGCCCCTCAATGCAGAGTGGCTACAATACAGGGCTCCCCCACCCAGGCTTGAATGATGATCACGATCTACCACAACCCCCGATGCTCGAAGTCCCGCGAGACGCTTGCGTTGGTCGAGTCGCTGAATACCGCCGGCACGCCGTTGACCGTCGTCGAGTATCTGAAGACGCCGCCGACCGTCGAGGAACTGGAAACGCTGCATCAGCAGCTCGGCCGGCCGGTCCGCGACATGCTGCGCGACGGCGAGGAGCCGTACAAGGCGCTGAATCTGGCCCGCACGGATCTGACCGACGCCGAAGCCTACGCGGCGATCGTCGCTCATCCGATCCTGCTGCAGCGCCCCATCGTCGTGTATCGCGGCAAGGCGGCTATCGGTCGACCGCCCGAGTCCGTGAAGGCGTTGTTCGAATAATTCTTGTCCGGCGTATTTTTCTTATTGCATCAATGCGGCCCAGCCCGGCACGCGCAACGGCATCCAGGCCGACGCAACCTCCAGGCCGCCTGCTAGCCGTCACCGGAACGATACGCCGACATCGCGGCGCCTCGGGCGTGAACACGCCCTAGCCGCCGCCGGCCGGCCCGTCATCATCATCCGGCTCCCGCCCCGCGGCCGCTTTCGCGGCCGTCCGCAACAGCGCGATCTGCCCGCGATAGGCGCGGCATCCGCTGCAGGTCGGCAGATGCACACGCACCTGCAGGCGCTCGTGCAGTGTCAGAGGCCGGTCGAGCGCATCCGACAGCAGTCGTGTCACGTCAGTACATTTCCCCGGCAGCATCTTCGGTCGTCAGTCCTTTTTCGCTCAGGCAGGTTCGCAGGCGCGTGCGTGCCCGGTACAGCAGCACGCTGCAATGATTCGTCGTCAGCGTCAATTCGCTGCAGATGTCCGGAATCTCGACGTCGAGAAATTCGCGCATCATGAACACGCGTCCGATCTGCTCCGGCAGATGGTCGAGGCACACCTGGAACAGCATCCAGAACTGCTGTTGCTGCAACAGCGTCTCGGGTTTCGGCCACGGTCGCGGTTTCGCATGCGCGGCCCAGTGCCCGTTGTCCTTGAACAGTTCGCGATCGAGCACGGATTCGCCGTCGAGCTCCGCATCGAGCTCGGTCAGGCTCACCATCCGCTGCCGCGCGCGCAGCACGTCGATCAGCTTGTTGCGCAGGATGGCGAACACCCACGTCTTGTGGGCCGATAGCCCCGCGAACTCGCCGGCATGCGACCACGCGGCGGCCAGCGCCTCCTGCACGGCGTCTTCGGCCGCGTCGGCATCGCGAAGCTGGAGTCGTGCGAAGCGCAGCAGATCGTGGCGCAGTTGTGCGAGATAGGTGGGGTCGTCGTATGCGGACGGCATGTGTGGGTTGTCGTGTTTCGAAGCGATCGCGCATGCGTCACGGAACGGGCGCATCGCTGTGCGAGCAGCTTACTGGTTGCGGTGCCGGCCTGCAACGCCATGTTCGGTCGCGATTTCATGAAGCCGGCCGCCGCGCTGCGCTATGCTTGCCGAACCTCTCGGCTCGCATGTCGAAGACGCCGCGCGGCGGGAAAACTGTAACGTCGGAACATAACGGTCGAGTTATCCACAATTTCTGTGGAAAACCTTGTGGAAAGTCGGCCGGACGGCCCCGTCGGACGGCTCGCGGGCTGGCTTGCCTATAAACAGACCTTTGTCGCCCATTCGGAAGCAATCGCTCCGATTCCTCACTTACCGGAAGGAGAATGCCATGTCCTATCGAATTGCGGTCGTCGTCGGCAGCCTGCGCAGCGCTTCGACGAACCGTGCGCTCGCGCACGCCGTGATCTCGCTCGCCCCCGCCGATTTTTCGTTCGAGTTCGTCGAGATCGGCGAGCTGCCGCTGTACAGCCAGGACTACGACGCGAATTTCCCGGAAGTCGCGAAGCGCTTCAAGCAGTCGATCGAAGCCGCCGACGCGTTGCTGTTCGTCACGCCCGAGTACAACCGGTCGATTCCGGGCGTGCTGAAGAATGCGCTCGACTGGGGCTCGCGCCCGTGGGGTTCCAATTCGTGGTCGGGCAAGCCGGGCGCGGTGCTCGGCACGTCGCCGGGCGCGACGGGCACCGCACTCGCGCAGCAGCACCTGCGCAACGTGCTCGCGTACCTCGACGTGAAGACGCTCGGTCAGCCTGAAATGTTCATCAAGCACGATCCGGCGCGCATCGACGACCAGGGGCAGATCGTCAGCGAGGACACGCGCAAGTTCCTGCAGGGCTTCGTCGATCGCTACGCGGGCTGGGTGCGCCTGCTGAAATCGGCATGATGTCGTTGGCCTGATCGCCGCCGCGCCCGTTCACGCAGTCGCGCCGGCGCCGGCCCGCACGTGGCCGGTCACGCGCCGGCGTGTCGTGCGTCGCGCGCTTCGCGGATGCCCAGCAGGATCTCGTCGAGCAGCGCGATATCGAACGGCTTCGACAGCACGCGGACGTTGACGGTGCGCGTGCGGTCGAGCTCCTCCGCATAGCCCGTGACGAGAATCACGGGCAGCTTCCCCGGCCGCTTCTCGACCGCTTCGGCAAGGTCGATGCCGTTCATGCGGCCCGGCATGTGGATGTCCGAAATCACGAGGTCGAACGCGTCGTTCGCCGCGGCGCCCTCGATCAGGCGCAACGCGTCGTCGGCGGTGGGCGCATAGGTCACGCGATGACCGAGCAGCGACAGCAGCGCTTCGGTGCCGGCCGCGACTTCGCCGTTGTCCTCGACGAGCAGCACGTGCAGGCCGGCGAGCGTGCCGTTCCCCGCATCGTGCGCGCCGGCCGCCGGCCGTGCGACGACGTCCTCGGCGCGCGCGCGCGGCAGGTACAGACGTACCGACGTACCGGCGCCGACCGCGCTGTCGATCGTCGCGAGGCCGCCCGAGCGTTCGCAGAACGCGAATACCTGCGGCAGGCCGAGCCCCGTCCCCATCCCCTGCGCCTTCGTCGTGAACAGCGGTTCGAATGCGCGGGCGAGCACGTCGGGCGCCATGCCCGAACCCGTGTCGTCCAGCGAGATCTGCACGAACTCGCCCGTCAGCGGGAAGCCGTCCTCGCGGCGCAGCGTGACATTGCGCGCACCGACCGTGAAGCGTCCGCCGGTCGTCATCGCATCGCGCGCGTTGACCGCGAGGTTGATCACCGCGAGCTCGAGCTCCGCGACATCGACGCGAATCGGCCAGACGCCCGGGTCGATCGCGACGACCAGCGACGACTTCGACCCGAGCGATGTCTTCAGCAGTTCGCGGCACGTGCCGAGCCATTGCCCGATGTCGATCGTCTCGTTGTGCAGCGGCTGCTTGCGCGCGACGCCGAGCAGCTGGCGCGTGAGCGACTGCCCGTTCTTCAGCGCGCGTTCGATCGCGCCGAGCTCCTTGTCGAGATGCTGGACGCCGCGCCGCCGCGCGATCTGCACGTTGCTGGAGATGATCATCAGCAGGTTGTTGAAGTCGTGCGCGACGCTGCCGACGAGATTGCCGAGCGCCTGCATCTTGCGCGACTGCCGGTACGCCGATTCGATCGAGCGCCGCATCGACGCTTCGGCCTGCCAGCGGTCCCACGCCTCCTCTTCCGCCTTCAGACGCTTGAGCGACAGCCAGATCACGGACCACAGCGCGACCGACGGCGCGAACATCGAGATGAACAGCACGCTCAGGTGTTCGTACCATTCATGCCAGATCGCCGACGTGCGGTATGCGCAGGTCACGAAGACCGGGTAGCTGCCGACCTGGCGATACGCGACAATCTCGCTGCTCGCGCCGTCGTGGCGCACGCGCACGACGCCCGCGCGCGGATCGTTGTGCGCATTGCCGAACGTGACCGAGCGATCGGTGTGCGCGAGCGACGGCGGCGGCGGATACGACGCGATCACCGCGCCGTCCGAGCGCGCGAGCGCCATCGTCATCGGCGTGCTCGCGCCGCCGAGCAGGTCGCGGTAGAACGCGTTGAAATACGACGACTTCAGTGCGATCGACACCATGCCGGCGAACGAGCCGTCGCTATGGCGTCGCGCGACGCCCGTGTTGAATACGGGAATGTTCTCGAGCTTGAGCGGCCCCATCATCAGCCGCGAGATGTGTTCGATGACCTTGCCGTCGCGGATGCCGGCGAAGTCGTCGCGGTTCGCGATCGACGCGTACGGCGCCGGATAGTACAGGCTGTTGGCGAGCAGCATTCCGCTCGCGCCGAAGATCGACACGGCGGCCACCTGCGGATAGCCGCCGCCGATCGTGTTCAGCGCTTCGTGGATGTCCGATTCCCTGCTGCGCACGGCTGCGTCGTCCATGTCCTGCACGAGATCGACGATGCGCGCATCGAGCGTTTCGCTCAGGTCGAACACCTTGAGCGCATGCTCCTCGGCGACGCGCACGGTGCGCATCGTCACGTCGCTCGCCGCGGCCTCGCGCGCCTTCAGGTCGTTGTACGCCATCACCGCCACGTAGATGCACGGCAGCACGATCGCCGCGACGAGCAGCACGATCAGCGTCACGCGGCGTACCGCGAAATCGTGCTCGGGCGCGCCGGACGCGTAGCTGCCGTCGTCCTGCCAGTCATCGGCGGGAGCGGGGGCGGGAGCGCGGGAGTCGGCAGGCCGTTCGGACGTCATCGAGGAAAGCGGGTGAAGCGGAGGTGTCTGCCATCATAAACGAGTTGCGGCGGCCCGCCGCGCGGCGCCGTACGGGCGCAATCCTGTCGTATGTGACAGAGGTAAACCGTCAGATTGAAAACGCGACGAATCCGGCAGCGCAAACGTACACAAGGAAAAATTTTGCGTGCTTATCTCGAAAATGGTCGCGCCTGTTTTCGGAATGGCGCGCGATCGGATCGATTCTGTTCGAAATGGTGAATATGGCGAGTTGCATCGCCTCCGGTTTACTCCGAGAATCGCGCCTTGCTTTCCCTATGACAGATACATGCGCCCGCCGGCGATTGCCGCGCGGTGCGTCGCGCGCACCTGCGTCGCGGCGCACCGTGCGCGGCCGCAAGGCGGTTGCCCGCGCCCGAAACGCATGGCACCTAAAGAAGTGCGCCGCGCGGTCGTTAACGCGAGAGAGACCATTCCGTATACCGCATCGCCCCATGCCTTTGCCGATTGTAATTGCCGACGATTCGCTGCTCGCTCGCAAACTGCTGACAAAGGCGCTGCCGGGGGATTGGGACGTTGACGTCGCGTATGCAGCGAATGGTCGCGAGGCCTTGGCGCTCTATCGTGACGGCAAAGCTTCCGTGATGTTTCTGGACCTGACGATGCCCGACATGAGCGGATATCAGGTCCTGGAAACACTGCGCCACGAAGATCTGAACACGTTCGTGATCGTGGTATCCGCCGATATCCAGCCGCAGGCGCAAGCACGCGTGCGTGAATTGGGCGCGATCGCATTCGTTGCCAAGCCCGTGACGTCGGAGGCATTGCTGCCCATTCTCAAGGAGTATGGGTTGTATGCCTGAATCGGTGTTCACGGCGGAGCAACGCGACGCGTTGCAGGAGATCGCCAACCTTGCAATGGGCCGCGCCGCCGCGCGGCTGGCGTTGCTGCTCGGACATTTCATCGAGCTGTCGGTGCCGCGCGTGCGCGTCGTGAAAGCGGCCGACGCGAGCGACGCGCTGCGCGAGATGACAGGCATTCACGACAACGTGACCGCCGTGCGCCAGGGCTTCCGTTCCGACATCAAGGGCGAGGCGATCGTGCTGTGCCGCACGGCGGGTGTCGCGCGGCTCATGTCGGTCGTCGACCGCACGTTCGGCGACGGCGTGTACGGCGGGATGGCGACGCCGGACGAGCTCGTGTTCGACGTCGCGAACGTGCTGATGGGCGCCTGCGTCGCGTCGATCCTGGACGAACTCGGCCGCAAGCCCGTGTTCTTTCCGCCGGGGCTGCTCGGCGCGAACGTGTCGTTCGACGACGTCTTCCAGCCGAACGAACTGGGGTGGAGCGTCGCGCTGCTGCTGGAGGTGAACTTCGGGCTCGAGGACCACACGTTCCGCGCGCATTTCGTGATGCTGATGGCCGAGGATTCGATCCGGCTGATGGGCGACGCGCTCGACGCGTTGCTGTCCGCGCTATGACGGCCGCCGCCCCTTCGCTGAGCGACCTCGTGATCGAGCGGGTCGGCTTCGGCCTGTTCGTGCTCGACCGTTCGATGACCGTCCTGATGTGGAATCGCTTCATGCAGGACCACAGCGGCATTCCCGCCGCCGACGTGATCGGCCGCAACCTGTTCGACCGCTTTCCGGATCTGCCGCGCGCATGGCTGTCGCGCAAGCTCGAGAGCGTGTTCCAGCTCGGCAGCTTCGCGTTCAGCTCGTGGGAGCAGCGGCCCTACCTGTTCCGCTTCGAGCACGACCGGCCGATCACGGGCGGCGTCGACTACATGCAGCAGGACTGCACGTTCATGCCGCTCACGCGCGGCCGTGACGTCGAGGCCGTATGCGTGACGATCTCGGACGTCACGCATGTGAGCGTGATGCAACGGGAGCGCGAGGAAGCGGTCGCGAAGCTGCGCGAACACGCGAATCTCGACGGGCTGACCGGCATCGCGAACCGGCGCTTTTTCGAGGTGCGGCTCGGTGACGAATTCGCGCGCTGGCAGCGCTACGGCGGCGACCTGTCGGTGCTGCTGTTCGACCTCGATCACTTCAAGACGATCAACGACCGCTTCGGGCATGCGGTGGGCGACGCCGTGCTGCGCGAGACGGCGCGCCGCGTCGCGTCGATCGTGCGCGCGCAGGATACGTTCGGCCGCTTCGGCGGCGAGGAATTCGCGCTGCTGCTGCCGTGCACGAATCTCGACGAGGCGATGCGGGTGGCCGACAAGGTGCGCGAGGCGATCGGCAGCGTGCCGGTCGACGCCGAGGGCGTCAGCGTGCCGGTCACGGCGAGCGTCGGCGGCGCGTGCGCGAAAGCCGGCGCGTCGACCTGCGACGTGCTCGTGAACGAGGCCGACGCCGCGCTCTATCGCGCGAAGCGGCTCGGGCGCGATCGATCGGTCGCGTACGCCGACTGACCGCGCCCGCCGCGCTCAGCTTTTCGCGATGTCGGCGAGCACGCCGGCCAGCACGGCCGGCTGCGACACGAACGGCGAGTGGCTGCTGTCGAGCTGGTGCACGTGGGTCGGGTTGCCGGGCGCGAACGCGTCGGCTTCGTCGATGAAGCGCTGCTGCAGCGCGGGCAGGATCACGCGATCGGCCAGGCACTTGACGTAGTGGCGGTCGATCGCGCCCCAGCGCGCGGCAGTCGTCGGGATCGCGGTCGCGAACGGCGCGGCCGGCACGTCGCAGCTCATCAGGTTCGCGACCGCATCGAAGTCGGCCTGCGGCACGTCTTCGTACAGCGCGCGCTTCATCAATTCGCGATACGCGGCATCGCCGCTGTGCGGATCGATGCGCAGCGCGCCGGCCACGCGCGGGCTCGCGAGCATCAGCGGGCCGAGCAGCTCCCCGTTGTTTTCCGGCGCGCGCACGTAGTCGAGTCCCGGTACGCCCGACGCGGGCATGAAGGCCGCGAGATAGACGATCTTCGCGATCTTCTCCGGCGCGCGTTCTGCGGCCGCCGTGATCGCGAGGCCGCCCATGCTGTGCCCGACCAGCACGACCTTGCCGCGGCCGAGCGCGTACGCGTCGTCGACGGCCTGCATCACCTGCGTCGCGTAGTCGTCGAGCGTCGTGTTCGCGACCGGCGACGGCTCGGCGCCGAACGCGTCCTTGTCGAGCGGCCGCGCGAGATACGACGCGGGAAAGCGTGCATGGATGCCGTGCGCGGGCAGGTCGCGCGCGATCGACAGGTAGCCGCGCGCGGCGAGCGCGGCCGCCACGTGGGCATAGCACCACGCGCCATGCCATGCGCCGTGCACGAGCACGAAAACGGGATGATCGGACTGCGGGGTGGCGGTGTCGTTCGTCTCCATGGTGTCCGTGTTTTTTCGAGAAAGGTGTTCATCTTAGACGAAGCCGCGCGCCGCCCGGCATGAACGCCGGGCCCGAGCCAGCGCCGGTTCGCACCGGCCGTCGCGATACAGGCCATTTGTCTCGTACAGGCCACATTTCGTCCTGATCTGATTTGAATTTGCGCCGAAGCGCGCTAATTTGTCGGTTTGCCTGCGATTGCACCCCATGAACGTCGACTATCTCTTCTATCGGAAGCCGGACAAACCCGGCCCCTATTCGCTCGACGACCTGGGCGACATCGCGCCGCCGATCGGCCCAGGTGAACTCGTGCGCGCGGGCATCGCACGCGTGTTCGAGCAGATCGACTGGCAGGAATCGCCCGACGTGCCCGGCGCGTGGTTCGGCACGGGCGGCGCGGTGTTCCAGTTCACCGCCGAGCCCGACGGGCGCGTGACGAGCTTCATGGGCTCGCGCCTCGAGCGCCGCTCGATGCTGCAGCTCACGCGTGAAATGGGGCTCATCGCGCTCGACCTGCAGCGCGACATCGTCTACGGCTGACGCGCCGCGCGGCATCCCTTCGCGAAGGCCGGCCGCACCGCCCTCGCGGCGGCGCTCGACACCCCGCCAGACCTGGCGCGTGTCCGCCATCGACCTTCAAAGATTGCTATACTTTCGGCCAATTCCGGCTTCCGGCCGGTAATTTGTGCCTGTCTGCGTCGATCGTTCGCATATCTCGCTCGCATTCGACGCCCTGACCATCCCAGCCGGGCATGGCTTCTTCAATCGCCCCGCGTGGGTGTCTCCGTGGAGCTCGTCTTGGCCGTTTCCCATTCCGTCGTGGACGAACAAGAAACCGACGCCGCTGCCGTCACATCGGGCAGTTCTTTCTATCTGGCGATGCGCATCCTGCCGGCCGCGCAGCGCGATGCGATGTTCCAGGTCTACGCGTTTTGCCGCGCGGTCGACGATATCGCCGACAGCGACCTGCCGCGCGCCGAGCGCAACGCGGGCCTCGATCGCTGGCGCGCGGACATCGACGCATGCTTCGCCGGCCGCCCGCCGCGCCACCTGGCCGCGCTCGATCGCGAGATCCGCGCGTTCAACCTGCAGCGCGCCGATTTCCACGCGATGATCGACGGGATGGCGATGGACGCGGTGGAAGACATCTGCGCGCCCGACGAACCGACGCTCGACCTCTTCTGCGATCGAGTGGCGAGCGCGGCCGGTCGGCTGTCGGTGAGGATTTTCGGGATGCCGGAAGCCGAAGGGATCACGCTGTCGCACCACCTCGGCCGTGCGCTGCAACTGACGAACATCCTGCGCGACATCGACGACGACGCGGCGATCAACCGCTGCTACCTGCCGCGCGAGCTGCTCGCGCGCGAAGGCATCGCGATCACCGATCCGGCGACGATCGTGCGCGATCCGGCGTTGCCGCGCGTGTGTGCAACGCTCGTCGAGCGCGCGCTCGAGCACTTCCGCCAGGCCGACGCGGTGATGGACACCTGCCCGCGTGCGCAGGTGAAGGCGCCGCGCATCATGTCGGGCGCGTATCGCTGCATTCTCGACGCCGCGATCGCACGCGGCTTTGCCGCGCCGCGCGCACCGCTGCGCAAGCCGAAGGCGCGCATGCTGATGATCGCCGCGCGCTACGCGCTGTTCTGAGTCGACCGACGCGATGCCCAGAACCGTCCACGTGATCGGCGCAGGACTCGCGGGCCTGTCGGCCGCGGTCGAGCTGCAACGTCGCGGGCGGCGCATCGTGCTGCACGACGCGCATGCGCACGCGGGCGGCCGCTGCCGCTCGTGGTTCGACGGGACGCTGAGCACGACGCTCGACAGCGGGCTGCACACGGTTTTCGCGGGGCAGCCGGCGACGCAGCGCTACCTGCGCGCGATCGGCGCGGCCGATCAGCTCGCGGGGCCCGCGCTGGCGGAATTCCCGGTCATGGACATCGCGTCGCAGCAGCGCTGGACGCTACGCTTCGGCAACGGCCGTTGGCCGTCGTGGCTGTTCGATGCCGCGTCGCGCGCGCCGGGCACGACGCCGTTCGACTACCTCGCGCTGGCTCCGCTCGCGTTCGCCCGCACGGGCCGCTCGCTTGCGCAGACGATGCGATGCGACGGCGTGCTGTGGGATCGCTGGCTGCGACCGTTTTTCCTCGGGGTGCTGAATATCGAGCCGCGCCACGCGAGCGCCGAGCTCGCGCGCGCCGCGCTGTGCGGCACGTTCGCCGCGGGCGGCCCCGGCTGCCGTCCGCTCGTCGCGCGCCGCGGGCTCGGCAGCGCGTTCGTCGAACCGGCGCTGCGGATGCTGCAGTACGGCGGCGCGCAGATCCGCCTGAATTCGCGGCTCGATGCGTTCGAATTCGGCGCGCACGGCAATGCGGTCGACGCGGTGTCGGTCGGCGGCGAGCGCATCGATCTCGCGCCGGGCGACGCGGTCGTGCTGGCCGTGCCGCCCGAGGTCGCGCGGCCGCTCGTGCCCGAACTCACCGCGCCCGACACGTTCAGCGCGGTCGTGACCGCGTATTTCGCGGTCGAATCGTCGGCCGGCAATCCGTTGCAGACGACCGTCGTCAACGGCGTCGTCGACGCGGTGCGTACCGGCGACGGCCAGCTCGTGGCGACGATCCGCGATGCGGGGCGCTGGCTCGACTTGCCGCGCGACACGCTCGCGCGGCGCATCTGGGAAGACGTCGCGCGCGTGACCGGCGCGAACCCGCAAGCCATTCCCGCGTGGCAGCTCGTCGTCGAGCCGCGCGCGGGCTTTGCGGCGGTGCCGTCGCAGGAAATGAAACGTCCGGCCGTGCGTACGCGCTGGACCAATCTTGTACTCGCGGGCGACTGGATTGCCACCGGCTTGCCCGCCACGATCGAGGGCGCGATCCGTTCCGGCCAGCTGGCCGCGGACGTGCTCCAGACGCAATAAACAGAGGGACCGATGAACGATCTCACCGAAATGGCTACCCTGTCCGCCGGCGCCGTGCCGGCCGGCGTCGACGCGGCTGTCGCGCGTGCGACCGACGCGCTGCTCGCGGCGCAGCAACCGGACGGACACTGGGTCTACGAACTCGAAGCGGATTCGACGATTCCCGCCGAATACGTGCTGCTCGTCCACTATCTGGGCGAGACGCCGAACCTCGAGCTCGAACAGAAGATCGGCAAGTATCTGCGCCGCATCCAGCAGGCCGACGGCGGCTGGCCGCTGTTCACCGACGGCGCGCCGAACATCAGCGCGAGCGTGAAGGCGTATTTCGCGCTGAAGGTGATCGGCGACGACGAGAATGCCGAGCACATGCAGCGCGCGCGCCGCGCGATCCATGCGATGGGCGGCGCCGAGATGTCGAACGTGTTCACGCGCATCCAGCTCGCGCTGTACGGTGCGATCCCGTGGCGCGCGGTGCCGATGATGCCGGTCGAGATCATGCTGCTGCCGCAGTGGTTCCCGTTCCACCTGTCGAAGGTGTCGTACTGGGCGCGCACCGTGATCGTGCCGCTGCTCGTGCTGAACGCGAAGCGTCCGCTCGCGAAGAACCCGCGCGGCGTGCGCATCGACGAGCTGTTCATCGACCCGCCCGTCAACGCCGGGCTGCTGCCGCGCCAGGGCCACCAGAGCCCGGGCTGGTTCGCGTTCTTCCGCGTGGTCGACCATGCGTTGCGCGCGGTCGACGGCCTGTTCCCGAGCTATACGCGCGAACGCGCGATCCGTCAGGCCGTGTCGTTCGTCGACGAGCGCCTGAACGGCGAGGACGGCCTCGGCGCGATCTATCCGGCGATGGCCAACGCGGTGATGATGTACGACGTGCTCGGTTACGCGGAAGATCATCCGAACCGCGCGCTCGCGCGCAAGTCGGTCGAGAAGCTGCTCGTCGTGCACGACGACGAAGCGTATTGCCAGCCGTGCCTGTCGCCCGTATGGGACACGTCGCTCGTCGCGCATGCGTTGCTCGAGACCGGCGACGCGCGTGCGCAGGCAGCCGTGCTGCGCGGCCTCGAATGGCTGCGTCCGCTGCAGATCCTCGACGTGCGCGGCGACTGGATCTCGCGCCGCCCGAACGTGCGGCCCGGCGGCTGGGCGTTCCAGTACGCGAACGCGCACTACCCGGACGTCGACGATACGGCCGTGGTCGTGATGGCGATGGATCGCGCGCAGAAGCTCACGCAGTCGGACACGTATCGCGAATCGATGGCGCGTGCGCGCGAATGGGTCGTCGGCATGCAAAGCAGCGACGGCGGCTGGGGCGCGTTCGAACCGGAAAACACGCAGTACTACCTGAACAACATCCCGTTTTCCGATCACGGCGCGCTGCTCGATCCGCCGACGGCCGACGTGTCGGGCCGCTGCCTGTCGATGCTGGCGCAGCTCGGCGAGACGCCGCTGAACAGCGAGCCGGCGCGCCGTGCGCTCGACTACATGCTCAAGGAGCAGGAGCCGGACGGTAGCTGGTACGGCCGCTGGGGGATGAACTACGTGTACGGCACGTGGACCGCACTGTGCTCGCTGAACGCGGCCGGCCTGACGCCGGACGATCCGCGCATGAAGCGCGGGGCGCAGTGGCTGCTGTCGATCCAGAACAAGGACGGCGGCTGGGGCGAGGACGGCGACAGCTACAAGCTGAACTACCGCGGCTACGAGCAGGCGCCGAGCACGGCGTCGCAGACGGCCTGGGCGCTGCTCGGCCTGATGGCGGCCGGCGAAGTGAACAACCCGGCCGTTGCGCGCGGCGTCGACTACCTGGTTGCCCAGCAGAACGAAGAGGGCCTGTGGGACGAGACGCGCTTCACGGCGACGGGCTTCCCGCGCGTGTTCTACCTGCGCTACCACGGCTATCGCAAGTTCTTCCCGCTGTGGGCGCTCGCGCGCTACCGCAACCTGAAGCGCGCCAATGCGACGCGCGTGACGGTCGGGATGTAACGCGTGCCGACGACGCAGCACAATGGCACGTTGCCCGTCATCGCGGTTACCGGGATGGCGTTCGAGGCGCGCATCGCGCGCGGTGAAGGCGTCGAGGCCGTGTTCGCCGCGCGGGCCGACCGGCTCGAGCGCGCGCTGACCGAAGCGACCGCGCGCGGTTGCGCGGGCATCGTGAGCTTCGGCACGGCGGGCGGGCTCGCGCCCGACCTGACGCCCGGCGCGCTCGTGATCGCGAACGCGATCGACGGGCCGTTCGGCCGCGTGGAGACCGATGCGGGCTGGAGCACGCGGCTCGTCGCCGCGCTGCACGACACGCCGGTGTGGGCGCGCGTCACGCGCGGCACGATCGCGGCCGTCGGTGCGCCGGTCGTCAGCGAACAGGACAAGGCGTCGCTGCATCATGCGAAGGGTGCACTGGCCGTCGACATGGAGTCGCACATCGCCGCCGCGTTCGCGGCCGCGCGCGGCGTGCCGTTCGCGGTGTGCCGCGCGATCGTCGATCCGGCGTGGCGCACGCTGCCGCGTGCGGCGACGGCCGGCCTGCGCGACGACGGCAGCACGGCGATCCTGCCGATCCTGCGCGAACTGCTGAAGCAGCCGTCGCAGCTCGGCCCCTTGCTGCAGGTCGCCAGCGACGCGCGTGCGGCGCGCACGACGCTGATCCAGGCGCGCCACGCGTTCGAGCGGGCAGGCGCGATGCGGATCGTCTGAGCGGCGTTCGCCGCGGCCCTTTCCCCCGCTTTCCGGTTTGCCGTTTCGCGTGGACAAAAAAAGAGCGCTGCATCATGCAGCGCTCTTCGTTTGTGCGCGTCCGCCGTTGCGGCGTTACTGCGCGGCCGGACCGCTCGCGGGCAGCGTCGGCATCGCCGGCGCGATCGGCGCGCCGTTGGCGGCCGGCGCCGTGGTGGCGCCCGACGATGCTGCCGCCGGTGCCGCAGCAGGCGTACTCGCCGGCATCGCACTGTCCGCGCCGGGATCGTCGTACTGCGGCAATCCAGGTGCCGCCGGCGCGTTGTTCGGCGTGGCGCCCGATGTGCCGCCCGCATCGCCCGGATCCTCGTAGTTCGGCAGCCCCGGCACGGCCGGCGTCGCGGCCGGCACGGCGCCCGCTTCGCCCGGCTCGTTGTAGTTCGGCGCCGCGGCCGATGTCGACTGGCCGCGATACGTGAGCGACTTGCGCTGCTGCAGGTACGCGTCGCGCACGAACGAATACGGATCGAGCGCGGCCTGCTTCAGCAGGTCGGTCGCGCCGAGCAGGTCCGAGCGCGCGCTGATGAACTGCGCGATGTACATCGGATTGCGCGCGGCCGGCTCGATGTAGTTCAGCAGGTTGAAGCGCACGTCCACCGCACGGCCGACGCCGTCGCGGATCGTGCTCGGCCCGAACACCGGCAGCACGAGGTACGGGCCGGACGGCATGCCCCAGCGCGCCATCGTCAGCCCGAAATCCTGGTGATGCTTCGGCAGCCCGGCCGGCGTCGCGATGTCGATCAGGCCGGCGACGCCGAACAGCGAGTTCATCGCCACGCGCATCAGATCCTGCGTCGCATCGGTGATGCGCAACTGCAGCAGGTTGTTCGCCATGTTGCCGAGATCGCCGAGGTTCGAGAAGAAGTTGCTGATCGCGGTGCGCACCGGCGTCGGCGTGACTTTCTGGTAACCCTTCGCGATCGGCTGGGCGATGTTCGTGTCGACCGTGTCGTTGAACTTGTACATCGCCCGGTTCATCGGCTCGAGCGGGTCGTTGGGATTGCGGTTCGGTCCCGTCGCGCAGCCGGTCAGCATCGCGCTGGCGGCGACGGTCGCCGCAATGATTCGCACCTTATTCATTGATTCCTTGCGATTGGTTCTTGGCGCGCTTGACGCGCGGTTTGCCCATCAGGACGGGCTGGAACACCACGGCACCGATCAGCGTGCAGGTCAGGGCCAGCGCGAGCAGCTTGCCCATGCTCGACGTGCCCGGATGGTGCGACAGCCACAGGCTGCCGAAGGCGGTCGCCGTCGTCGCGGCGCTGAACAGCACGGCGTGCGTGAGGCTCGAATGCAGCAGCCCCGTCTGCCCCGCGCGCCACGCCATCACGAAATACACCTTGAACGCGACGCCGACGCCGAGCATCAGCGGCAGCGCGATGATGTTCGCGAAGTTCAGCGACATGCCGAGCACGACGCACATCTCGAGCGTCACGATGCCCGACACGAGCAGCGGCACCAGCGTGCGCAGCACGTCGCCGAAGCGGCGCAGCGTGACCCACAGCAGGATCGTGATCGAGATGATCGACCACAGCGCCGCATGCAGGAACGCGTTGATAATCGTGTCGGCCGAATGCAGGATCGAGATCGGCCCGCCGGTCGCGCCAGGCTCCGCGGCCTTCACGGCCTTCGCGAAACGGCGCAGCATCGTGTCGTCGTTCGGGTCGACGCCCTTCGGCACCTTCGGCGAGATCTGCACGAGCGCATGGCCGTCCGGCGCGACCCAGTCGCGCACGACCTGCGGCGGCAGCGATTCGCGCGTGATGTCCTGCGGCTGCAGCAGCGCGGCGAGCTGGTTCAGCGCGATGCGCAGCGTATCGGAGAACGCGCGTTCGGCACGGTCGCGCGTCGCGCTGTCGGCGGCGGCGAGCTTCGCGAGCGACGCGGACAGGTGCTGCGCGGCGGCCGCGCCCGGGCCCGGATGATCTTCGGCCGCATAGCTCAACAGGTCCGACACGCGCTTGAGCGCGGCCACGCGCTGCGCGTCGGTCGCGGGCGGCGCGGCCGGCTGCGTCAGTGCGGGCAGCAGCTCGCTCGCGGCCGCGGCGATTGCCGCGCGCTTGGCCGGCTGGTCGGCGGGGATGAAGGTCGACAGCGTGGTCGTGCGGCCCACTTCGGGCAGCGCGTCGAGGCGCTTCGCGGCCGCGTCGGCTTCGGCAAGCGACGGCGCGAGCAGCGTGACGTCGTTGACGGCGGCTTCCGGCGAATCCTTCAGCGCGAGCAGCGTCGCCATCGATTCGCTGTTCGGATCCTTCAGGTGCAGCGGGTTGAAGTCGAAATGCAGGAACGCGAGCAGCGGCAGCGCGCCGATCACGACCGCCAGCGTGCCGATCAGGATCGGCTTGCGATGGCGATCGAGATAATCGTCGACCGGCGCGAGCCACGGGAAGCCCGGCGTCTTCGATTCGCCCGGCGGCGCGAACAGGCGCAGCAGCGCGGGCAGCAGCGTGAGCGTGGTCAGCAGCGCGACGAACATCCCGACGCCCGCGATCAGGCCGAGCTCGGACACGCCGCGATAGGCAGTGGGAATGAACGAGAAGAAGCTCGCCGCGACCGCTGTGGTGGCCAGCGCGAGCGGCATGCCCATCGAGTGCGCGGCGCCGATCAGCGCGTGATCGATGCGTTGATCGCGAAAGCGTTCCTCGCGGTACTTCACGCCGTACTGGATCGAGAAATCGACGCCGAGGCCGACGAACAGCACCATGAACGCGACCGAGATCATGTTCAGCGAGCCAACCATCGCGAGGCCGAGCGCGGCCGTCACGACGAGGCCGACGAACAGCGTGACGAGCACCGAGCCGATCATCCGCTTCGAGCGCAGCGCGAGCCACAGGATCACGAGTACGGCGAGCAGCGTGAGCACGCCGTTGAGCGCGGCGCCGTCTTCGACCGACGCGAATTCGTCGTCGGCGAGCGGCTGTTCGCCGGTCAGGCGCACGGCCGCGCCATAGCGCTTGTCGAGATCGAGCGACCGGGCCGCGTCGCGGATCACCTGGCTCGTTGCCGCGCCGGCCTTCAGCGCGCCGTAGTTGACCACCGGCTGCACGGTGACGAACGCGCGCGCGGGCTGCCGCGCGGCATCGTTGTCGACCAGCGCGCGCCACGAGAACGCGGCCGGCTTGCCGGCCAGCACGTCGTCGACCGTCGCGGCGCTGCGCGCGAGCAGCTTCGCCATCGCGGGCAGCTTCACCTGGCCGGTCAGGAGCGGCTGGCCGAGCGTGGTGGACAGCGTGGTGGCGAGCCCCGTGAGGCTCGGGTTCTTCGCGAGTTCGTTGACGAGCGGGCGCGCGCTCGCGAGCTGGGCGGTCGTATCGGAGACTTCCTGCGGCGACAGGAACAGCAGCCCGTTGTGCTCGAAGAACGGCCCGCCGCCCGGTTCCGCGACCGGGCCGATGCGGCCGGCGGCGGCATCCTTCTGCAGCGCTTCGGCCAGCGCATGCGCGGCGGCAGTCGCGAATTCCGGCGCGGGCGCCTCGACGACCGCGAGGATCGTGCCGTTGCGTTGCGGGAACGCCTTGTCGACGGCCTGGCTGAGCGCGGCCCATTGCGGTTCCGCATCGACGAGCTTGCTGATGTCGGTGTTGATCTTGAAATGCTGCGCGACGTAGACGCCGCTGAAGGCGGCGATGACGAGCGACAGGACGACGACCCAGACGGGGCGGCGCACCGACCACGCAACGAGTCGGACGATGAGAGATGTCACCATGTGGCGGTGGGGAGCGGCTGGCTAGGGCAAAGTAGCCAAGTATACCGGCGCGGCGCGGCGACGGTCGTGACGGTGGGGAGATTCGGGGCGGGAAGGATATTTGCTTCCGGCGTCGCAATCGGAGTGCGCGGTCGGTTCATTTGTATGGGGATATTTACATAATGGGGCGCGGCGACGCGCCGACATGCGGCCGAGCGCCTGTGACAAACGGCGCTGAAAGGTAACAGTCGGTCACCGGGCGGCACCGGGGCGTCGGGCCCGGTATACTTTGCTCCACCGGCCGATGCAAAGAGCCGGCCGTTTTTTTCCATCGAGTGCGAAATTCGTATGAAACGTCATCTGTTTGCTTTCGTCGCGGCGGCCGCCGTGTCGGTTTCCGCTTTCGCGCAGAGCGCGCCGGTCGATGTCGTCCGCACGGCGGTCGAGGGCACCGTCAATGCGATGAAGGCCGATCCGGCCGCGCGCGGCGGTGACATGGCGAAAATCACGCAAGTCGTCGAGCAGCGCTTCCTGCCCGTGACGAACTTCGAGCGCACGACCCGCATCGCGGTCGGCGACGCGTGGAAGCAGGCCACGCCGCAACAGCAGCAGGAGCTGTACAAGCAGTTCAGGCTGCTGATGACGCGCACCTACGCCGCGTCGCTCGCGCAGCTCGGCAACCAGGACGCGAAGTTCTCGTTCAAGCCGGGCGGCGCTTCGGGCGCCGACGCGCTCGTGCAGTCGACGGTGACGACGCCGGGCGACAGCCAGTCGGTCGGCTATCGTCTCGGCAAGGTCGGCAACGACTGGAAGATCTACGACATCGACATGTCGGGTGCGTGGCTGATCCAGGTCTACCAGGGCCAGTTCAAGAGCCAGCTCGCGGCGGGCGGGATCGACGGCCTGATCGCGTATCTGCAGAAGCACAACTCGCGGACGAATTGACGGCTGCCGCGCGATGCGCGACTGAAATGCGGCTCGCAAAACATGACGCCCCGGCCGCGGATGCTGCCGGGGCGTTTCACATTGCGCCGTGGCCGGGCAATATCCGCCCGCCTCGCAAGCCAATCGATGCCGGGCCGGACGCTGCGAGTCTGCGGTGACAATCCGTTCGGCAAAGCGCCGGACGGCAGGTTCCGTCATCCGGCGGCTGCCTCGCCATGGCACGAATGACCGCCGTGCGGCATGCCCCGCTCACGGCTCGCGTCGTCGATTTTCGTCGGTGACTTGCCGCAGCGCCTTGCGAAGCCTGCGGTTATCGATAAGCAGCGCGAAGACGGTAATTGCCAGGATGATCGTCGGTGCATTCTTTCCCGACATTCGGGCAAACGCGCTCGCCAGCCCGGCGCACAAAAACGCAACCAGCAAAAGCAGTAACCGGTCCTTCCACCACGCGTACGAACCCAGTTTCACGTTGCGACCTCAGCTATATCGGCGGCGAGTACCCGCGAGCCCTTTGCGCGCATACGTTGCACGCGCCGGATTTTCCGCGTCGAATATTTCGGGATGCATTTTCAAATGCAATTGAAGGCTGTAGGGCACGTAGATGGCCGTTTGCGTGCCACCGGCATTCGATTCGAGCGTCGTGGCCACCGGAATAGTGTCATCTATCCAGCGAGGGGGCGATTGGACAAGTATGAAATCGGACGGGCGAATTGCGCGTGGCGCAAGGCAGACGCGCTGGCGTGTTGCCCGCTGCGGGTTTGTCGCCGTTCGCGCGACGGTCTTGGCGCGGGGGGCAAGCCGCCCCGGTGTCACCCTACCGCCGCCGATGCTCGACCGCGAACTTGATCAGCTCGGCCTGCCCTTCGATCTCCAGCTTGCGCTTCAGGTTGAGCCGATGCGTCTCGACCGTGCGCACCGACAGCCCCGTCTGCTGCGCGATCTGCTTGCTCGACAGCCCTTCGGCCAGCATGTCGAGGATGTCGCGTTCGCGCGGCGTCAACCGGTCCAGCGGCGACGCCGTCGCGCTGGCCTGGATCATCCGTGCGGCGAGCCCTTCGCTGAAGAACGTCTGGCCGGCCAGCACCGCACCGATCGCGCGGACGATTTCGCTCGCCGGCGAATCCTTCAGCAGATAGCCGCTCGCGCCGGCGCGCACCGCCTGCGTCACGTATTCGACGTTGTCGTGCATCGACAGCATCAGCACGCGAATGCCCGGAAAACGCTCGTGGAACACGCCCGCGAGCGTGATGCCGTTCATTCCGTTCATGCCGACGTCCATCAGCGCGAGATCGGGTTCGAGCGACGCGGCGAGCGCGAGCGCCTCGTCCGCGTTGCCGGCCTCGCCGACCACCGACAGGTCGGCGGCTTCGAGCCGCATCCGCAAGCCGTCGCGCACGAGCGGGTGATCGTCGACGAGCAGCAGTCGCGCGGCGGGCCGGGCGGTATCGGGGGCGCTCATGGGCAAAAGTCTCCGGTTAGGGTGCGCGTGCTCAGGCGGCGGCACGCCGCAGCGGCACGCGCGCGGCCACGACGGTGTGGCCGACCTGCGACGTGATCGTCAGCGTGCCGCCGAGCGCGTCGAGGCGTTCGCGCATGTTGCGCAGGCCGATGCCGCGGCTCGCGTCGGCCTGCGAGCGTTCGGCGTCGAAGCCGCAGCCGTTGTCGGCGATGGTCAGCGTGACGGATTGCGCGCCGACGTCCAGCGTGACGGCCGCGCGCGACGCCCGCGCATGATGCACGATGTTGCTCAGCGCTTCCTGCGCGATCCGGAACAGCGCGGTATTGACGGCTTCGGGCAGCGGCCGCGTGCCGCTGTGCGCGACCTGCGTATAGCCGATGTCGATGCCGCTTTCGGCGCCGAGCTCGCGCACGAGTTGTTCGAGCGCGGCCGCGAGGCCGAGATCGTCGAGCATCGACGGCCGCAGCGCATGCGAGATGCGCCGGACTTCGCGCAGCGTGTCGCCGAGCCGCCCGACGCCCGACGCGAGCGCCTGCTCGGCTTCCGGCACGCGCGACGCGCCGCGCTCGAAGCGCGCGAGCGCGGATTCGAGCATCAGCTTCGCGGACACCATCATCTGGCTGATCCCGTCGTGCAGCTCGCGCGACAGCCGCGCGCGTTCCTGCTCTTGCGATTCGACGACGCGCTGCGCGAGCAGCTTCAGCTTCGCGTCGGCGCTGCGCGACTCGCTGACGTTCAGCACCAGCGCGCACACGGCGATCGCCGCCGCGCCGGTGAGCGCGATCGCGGTCAGCCAGCTCATCGTGCGCTCGATGTTCGCGGACGCGCGCGCGTCGATGCGCTGCAGCGCGGTGTCGACGTCGTCGAGATAGATGCCGGTGCCGACCATCCAGCCCCAGCGCTCGAGCGCGACGACGTAGCCGAGCTTCGGCGCGACGCGGCCCGTCGACGGCCGCTGCCATGCGTAGCGCACGTAGCCGCCGCCCTGCGACGCCGCACCGATCAGCTTCTGGATGGTGAGCGCGCCTTGCGGGTCGCGCATCGACCAGAAGTTGTGGCCGACGCGCTCCGGCTCGCGCGGATGCATCAGCGAATTGCCGTGCAGGTCGTAGACGAAGAAATAGCCGTCGGGGCCGAAATCCATCTTCTGCAGCATCGCGAGCGCCTGCGTGCGCAGCAGCGCGTCGTCGCGCGCATTGCGGCCGCTCGCGTCGTAGAGCGGCATGATCGCGCTCGTCGCGAGTTCGACGTAGTGTTTCAGCTCGACTTCCTTGCTCGACAGGTACGCGGCCTGGATCGTCGCGTGCTGCGTGCGCGCGAGCGACGTCGCCTGGTGGCGCACGCCGAAGCCGATGCCGGCGATCGCGAGCAGGAACGGCACGATGGCCAGAAGGAAGATCTTTGCCTTGAGTCTCATGGTGGTGCGAAGCGGCCGTGAAGCGGCGCGGCCGGCTAGGCGCGGCCGGCCAGGCGCGGCCGGGGTGCTGCCGACAGGCCCGGGCCGGCCGGGCGCATCGGCCGCGCGGCGGCGTATCGAGCCGATATTGTCGGCGATTTTGCAGGCGGACGGCGGCTGCCCTGCCGCTGCCCGTACGCTCAGGCCCGCCGCGATTCGAGATCGACGGGCGGCGTGGCCGCCGTCTGCACGACGACGCGGTTGCGCCCGCCTTCCTTCGCCCGATACAGCGCATCGTCGGCGAGCTTCAGCGCGGCCTGGATGTTGTCGTCGCGTTCGGGATAGCTCGTCGTCACGCCGATGCTCACGGTCAGCCGGCCGACCGTGCCGGCGTCGTGCCGGATGCCGAGATCGAGGATGCCCGTGCGGATCGTTTCGGCGATCGTCGCCGCGCCGTCGCTATCGATATCCGGCAGCACCACGACGAATTCCTCGCCGCCGTAGCGCGCCGCATAGTCGGCCGGGCGGCGCAGGCAGCCGGCGATGCAGTGGCCGACCGCGGCGAGCGCGTCGTCGCCGGCCTGGTGGCCCTGCGTGTCGTTATAGTGCTTGAAGTAATCGACGTCGATGAACAGCAGCGACAGCGGATGTTGCGAGCGCGCGGCGCGCCGCCATTCACGCGCGAGCGTGACGTCGAGCATCCGGCGGTTGTCGAGGCCCGTCAGGCCATCGGTGCGCGCGAGCGCCTGCAGCTCGGTTTCGGCGCGGTGGCGTTTGCGCAGCTGCACGTCGAGCAGCAGCGACAGGCCGACGAAGCCGATCGCAAGCGCCACCATCGCGGAGCCGATCGGGATCGCACGGTCGTACCACGCGGCGTAGGTGTCCGCTTCCGAGCGCGCGACCATGACGATGAGCGGCAGGTGATCGAGGTGCCGGAACACGTACAGGCGCCGCACGCCGTCGATCGACGCGGTGTCGGCGAAGCTGCCTTCGCTGGCGGTCATGAATTGCCGGAACGTACTCGCGCGGCTGATGTCGCGGCCGACGATCCTGGGGTCGTACGGCTCGCGCGCGACCATCCTGCCGTCCGTGTTGATCAGCGCGACCGAGCCGCGATCGCCGAGCGACAGGCGCGAGAACAGGTTCTGGAAATATTCGAGCCGGATCGACATCACCGCGACGCCGCCGAACGACCCGTCGGGCCGCGTGATCCGCCGGCTGAGCGCGATGCTCGGCGAGCCGCCGCGCAGCCGCGAATGATACGGGGGGCTGACGTACAGGCCGACGTCGGGGCGGTCGCGGTGCACGGCGAAGTACGGCTCGTTGCCGAAGTTGGCCTTGCGCGGCACGTCGCTCATGCCGTCGACCGCGATGTCGCCTTTCGCGTCGAGCACGTAGATGCCGCCGAGGTACTTGGCCGTCGTCGAGCGGTCGAACAGCACCTGGCGGCGCAGCGGCATCGGCAGCCTGGCGACCTCGGGGTCGTTCGCGCCGTCGACGACCGCCTGCAGCGACAGCGAATAGATCTCGATGTTGCGTTCGATGTCCCACGCCGCCATCAGCGCGAGGTTCTGCTGCATGCTGCGCGAGCGGTCGCGCGCGTCGATACGGCCTTCGTACAGCACGATCGCGCACAGGAGCAGCAGGATCAGCGCGATCAGCAGCCCCGTGTAGAAGATCAGGTGCGGCAGCAACAACCGGCGCAGATGAGCGGCGACACGGCTCGTCACGCCGGATTCGCTGGGCATTGCGTAGTTGGTTTCGGCCATGGTCCGTGGATCGGGGGCATCGTCGCCGGGCGGCGTGCCGATGCGATTGTTCGTATGGCTACCGGTGGCGACCCGGTGCGCAGCCCTGCCCGTGCATACCTTCCGTCCAGCGGAGAAAACGGGCACCGATTATCGACAACCGCGGCCAGATAAACCCGATATTCACAGGTAACATCGGCTGCAATTCGACGATCTGACAAATCGCGCGATGCGAATGCCACGGAGTATAACGCGCGTGTTTGCGTGCGCGGAAAATGTTGCGACCGGTTGATCGGGGTCAAATTATGGGGTAATCCCGCGCTTGCAAATATCGGGCGGATCGTTGCTGAGCAAGGCATTGCGGTGCGGCGGGAAAGTTCGCGCGGCTTCCGGCCGCGGATACCGGCGGATCGGCGGATTAACGGCGGGCGGGCGTCGCACGCGAAAGCGCGCGATATGCGCCGATTATCGGTTTCAACGGTCGGGTGAATACCCATGTGAAAACGGGCAGCCGCGAGGGCCGCCCGTTTCGCAAGGCCGGTGTACCACCGGCATGCGGCGCCCGGCATGCGGGACGAGCCCGCATGCGCAGGTTCATGCGCCGTGCTGCTGCGCCTTGAACGCGAGCCGGAACCGGTGCAGCAGCGGCTCGGTATAGCCGCTCGGCTGCGACGTGCCTTGCAGCGCGAGCGCGCACGCGGCCTTGAACGCGGTCGACCGGTCGTAATCGGGCGCCATCGGACGATAGTTCGGATCGCCGGCGTTCTGCTGGTCGACGACGCGAGCCATCCGCTTGAACACGTCGAGCACGAACGCCTCGGTGATCACGCCGTGGCGCAGCCAGTTCGCGATGTGCTGGCTCGAGATGCGCAGCGTCGCGCGATCTTCCATCAGGCCGACGTCGTGGATGTCCGGCACCTTCGAGCAGCCCACGCCCTGTTCGACCCAGCGCACGACGTAGCCGAGGATGCCCTGCGCGTTGTTCTCGACCTCGCTCAGGATCTCGGCCTCGCTCCACGCGGCGCGCTCGACGACCGGCACGGTCAGCAGCCCTTCGAGCAGCGCGTCGCGCTCGCTCGCGTACGGCGTTTTCTCGAGTGCCTGCTGGACGGCCTGCACGTCAACGAGGTGGTAGTGCAGCGCGTGCAGCGTCGCCGCGGTCGGCGACGGCACCCAGGCGGTGTTCGCGCCGGCGCGCGGATGCGCGATCTTCTGCTCGAGCATCGCGTGCATCAGGTCCGGCATCGCCCACATGCCCTTGCCGATCTGCGCGCGGCCGCGCAGGCCGGCCGACAAGCCCGCGAGCACGTTGTTGCGCTCGTACGACTGGATCCACGCCGACGATTTCATGTCGCCCTTGCGGATCATCGGGCCCGCTTCCATCGCGGTGTGCATCTCGTCGCCGGTGCGATCGAGGAAGCCGGTGTTGATGAACGCGACGCGCGCGGCGGCGGCGGCGATACATGCGGCGAGGTTCACGCTGGTGCGGCGTTCCTCGTCCATGATGCCCATCTTCAGCGTGTTGCGCGGCAGGCCGTACAGATCCTCGATGCGCGCGAACAGCGTGTCGGCGAACGCGACTTCGGCCGGGCCGTGCATCTTCGGCTTCACGATGTAGATCGAGCCCGTGCGCGAGTTGCGCTTCGCCTTCAGGTCGTGCAGCGCGCACAGCGTCGTGACGACGCCGTCGAGGATGCCTTCCGGAATCTCGTTGCCGTCGCGGTCGAGCACCGCGCCGTTGGTCATCAGGTGGCCGACGTTGCGCACGAACAGCAGCGAGCGGCCGTGCAGCGACAGCGTGCCGCCGGCGGGCGTCGTGTACTCGCGATCGGCGTTCAGCCGGCGCGTGAAGGTCTTGCCGCCCTTCGCGACTTCCTCGACCAGCGTGCCCTGCATCAGGCCGAGCCAGTTGCGGTAGAGCTGGACCTTGTCGTCCGCGTCGACCGCCGCGACCGAATCCTCGCAGTCGATGATCGTGCTGACCGCGGCTTCGAGCACGACGTCCTTCACGTTCGCGAGATCGGCGCGGCCGATCGGCGTGGATGCATCGATCTGGATCTCGAGGTGCAGGCCGTTGTGCTTGAGCAGGATCGCGGACGGCGCACCGGCCGCGCCCTGGTAGCCGACGAACTGCGCCGGCTGCGCGAGCCCGACGTCGCCCTTCGCGGTTTCCACCGCGAGCTGGCCGTCCTGCACGCGGTAGCGCAGCGCGTCGCGGTGCGAGCCGCTCGCGAGCGGCGCGGCGTTGTCGAGCACGTCGCGCGCGTAGTCGATCACGCGCTGGCCGCGCGTCGGGTTGTAGGCCGCGGTGCGTTCGGCGCCGCCGTCTTCCGGCAGCGCGTCGGTGCCGTACAGCGCGTCGTACAGGCTGCCCCAGCGCGCGTTCGCGGCGTTCAGCGCATAGCGCGCGTTCGACAGCGGCACGACGAGCTGCGGGCCGGCCTGCGTGGCGATCTCGCTGTCGACGTTCGCGGTGGCTGCCGTGACGTTCGACGGGACCGGCACGAGGTAGCCGATTTGTTCGAGGAATGCGCGATACGCGGCATGGTCGCGTACCGGGCCGGGGTGCGCGCGATGCCACGCGTCGAGTTCCTGCTGCAGGCGGTCGCGTTCGGCGAGCAGCTCGCGGTTGCGCGGCGCGAGGTCGTGCACCAGGGCCGAGAAACCGCTCCAGAACGCGGCCTTGTCGATGCCGGTGCCCGGCAGCGCTTCGTTTTCAATGAACTGGCTCAGCGCTGGCGCGACTTGCAGTCCTGCTTGGTCGATCATCGTGAATCCTCCCGGGGAAAATGCGCGCGGTTTGGCTGGTTATTCCGCGACGCTCTGTGTGCCGGCGCGGGCGATCTGCGCGTCCTGTTCGGACTTTACGCCAGACACGCCGATCGCGCCCGCGATCCGGCCGCCGACCGTGACCGGCACGCCGCCTTCGAGCAAGCCCGTCAGCGGCGCGCTCAGAAACGCGGTGCGGCCACCGTTGATCATATCCTCATACGCCTTCGTCTCGCGACGGCCGAGCGCCGCCGCGCGCGCCTTGTCCTGCGCGATGCAGCTGCTGGCCGGCGATGCGCCGTTCAGCCGCGCGAACGCGAGTAGGTGGCCGCCGTCGTCGACGACGGCGATCGACACGGCCCAGCCGTGGCGTTCCGCTTCCGCGCGGGCCGCGGCGAGCATGCGCTCGGCATCGGCCAGTTCGAGTTCGGGTTTCGTTTGCATGGCTTTCCTCGGGAATAGGCGGCCGGTCCACCAGCCGGTTGTCGACGCGCTCGATCCAGTGGCGCATGGGCGTGTGGCTCGCGCCATTCGGATGAGTCTGGCAGCCGACGTTGGCGGTGACAATCAGGTCCGGCCGCGCGCGCCTTCTCCGCATGGACGGGGTCGGAGCGCGACAGGTCGCCGTATTCCTTCATGAACTTGCCGCAGCCGCTTGCGGTCGGCGGCGATCGCTGCCGCGCCGGCTTCGATCGCGGGCCACCACGCGTCGACGTTGCGGCTCGACGGCCGGACGTGAGCGGGCGCGGCTTGGTCGGCGCGGTAACCGCTAGAATTGCGGTTTTAGCCCGGAACATGTCCATGTCTTTTGCCTCGCTTGGCCTGATCGAGCCGTTGCTGCGTAATCTGCAGGGCCTCAATTACCAGACACCCACGCCGGTGCAGGCCAAGGCGATTCCCGCCGTGCTCGGCGGCAAGGACGTTATGGCCGCCGCACAGACCGGCACCGGCAAGACGGCCGGTTTCGCGCTGCCGCTGTTGCAACGGCTGGCGCAACACGGCCCGGCGGTATCCAGCAACCGTGCGCGCGTGCTGGTGCTGGTGCCGACACGTGAACTGGCCGAGCAGGTGCTGCAAAGCTTCGTCGTGTACGGCAAAGGCCTCGATCTGCGATTTCTGGCCGCCTACGGCGGCGTGAGCATCAATCCGCAGATGATGAAGCTGCGCAAGGGCGTCGACGTGCTCGTGGCGACGCCCGGCCGTTTGCTCGACCTCAATCGCCAGAACGCCGTGCAGTTCGATCAGGTGCAGACGCTCGTGCTCGATGAAGCCGACCGCATGCTCGATCTCGGCTTCGCGCGCGAACTCGACGCGGTCTTTGCCGCGTTGCCCGCCAGGCGCCAGACGCTGCTGTTCTCGGCCACGTTTTCGGACGAAATCCGCAAGATGGCCGCGAGCATTCTGCGCAGCCCGGTCGATATCAGCGTCAGCCCGCCCAACGCCACGGCCAGCAAGATCAAGCAGTGGGTGGTGACGGTCGACAAGCGGAACAAGCCCGAGCTCTTCATGCACCTGGTGGCCCAAAACAAGTGGGAACACGCGCTGGTGTTCGTCAAGACCCGCAATGGCGTCGATTATCTGGCGCTCATGCTGGAGAAAGCCGGCTATGCGGTCGATACGATCCACGGCGACAAGCCGCAACCCGCGCGTTTGCGTGCGCTGGAGCGCTTCAAGACGGGTGAAGTGCAGATGCTGGTCGCCACCGATGTGGCGGCGCGCGGGCTGGATATCGACGATCTGCCGCTGGTGATCAACGTCGATCTGCCGATCGTCGCGCAAGACTACGTGCACCGTATCGGCCGTACCGGCCGAGCGGGCGCGAGCGGCGTGGCTGTGTCGCTCGTGTGCGCCGATGAAGCGCCGCAACTGGCCGCGATCGAAGCGCTGATCCGGCAGACGCTGCGGCGGGAAGAAGAGCCGGGTTTCGAAGCCGAACACCGCGTGCCGGAAACCAGCGCGACGGGCGAGATCATCAGGAAACCCAAAAAGCCGAAAAAGCCCAAAGTGCCGCAAGCCGTGCCGGTCGCCAGGCAGGCGCCGGGCAAGAAGCCGCCAGCGCAACGGAGCGAAGGCAAGCGCAAGCCCGCGGCGCAGCATGCGAAGCCTGCCGTCGGCACGGGAACGGACTACACCGTCGGCAGCCCGTTCAGCGTGCACAAGCCGCGCGGCAAACCGGCGGGCAAGCCGGCGACGGGGAAGGCTGCGGGCAAATCCGCGGGTGGTCGCGGCAAATCTGGCAAACCGTCCAGATAGCCCGATCCTTCGCTTTCGACGTGCCCGATACGATCGAGCTGTCCGATGCCGTGAACGCATACGGGTGGTTCGGAACAGCGCTGCCGGGTTTCTCGTGAGCGACCTGAAACCGCCCGCGATAGAAGCTTTGCGGCGTGACCGATGATGTGCGATGACTGAAGTGAGAGATGGAATGACGACGACATTCGACGAGGCGACAACGGCGGCGATCGCCGCGTTTGCCCAACTGGATTTCTACACGGCCGTGCAAGCGATGCGCGCCGAAGCCGATTACGACCACGAACGAGACCAGTGGATCTCGCGCTATATCGACGAGCACGGCGGCGGCGTGGACGATGCGGAATACGACGCCCTGCACGCGCGAGCGCAGGCCACGCCGGAATACGCGCAGTTCATCGATGGGGTTCGGCGGGAAATTCTGGAGTACTTCGGCGTGACCGACGATCAACTGGACTGGATGGTCGTGCTGCGCGACGACGACAGCGATGAACTGTGGGCGGAAGTCAACCGGCAGCGGAACGCGCTGGGAACGGGTGAAGTGCGCGGAGATCTCTGACCGGGCCTGTCATTCGCCGGTACGTTGGGCGCGCCGTTGTGAAGGTCGGCTCCGCACCACGTATCGGACGCTTGCCGTTCATATCAGTCTTCTCGCTCATCCGATTCGTGGACGGTGTTGAAGCTGAACGGCGGGCCAGGGTTGCCAAACGAGATCCACCGAACCCGCGACGCATGAAAAAAGCCCGCCGAAGCGGGCAACCTCACGATGCGGAGGGGGAGATCCGAAAACGCGATCGGCGCGCGCTCAGCCTTTCGTCGCGCCGAACGTGAGCCCCGCGACGAAGTGCTTCTGCATCGCGAAGAACATCGCGACCGACGGCAGCGCGGCGAGAATCGACCCGGCCGATACGAGATTCCACGACGTCGTCCATTGCCCCTTCAGCGCCGCGACGCCCGCCGTGATCGGCGCCGCCTCGTCGCCCTGGGTGAGACACAGCGCCCAGAAATAATCGTTCCACACGAACGTGAACACCAGAATCGCGAGCGCGGCCAGCGCCGGCCGGATCAGCGGCAGCACGATGCGCCAGAACACCGTCCATTCGCCCGCGCCCTCGATGCGCGCCGCCTCGATCAGCTCGAACGGCAGCTGCTTGATGAAGTTGCGCAGGAACAGCGTGCAGAACCCCGTCTGAAACGCGACGTGGAACAGGATCAGCGCTTCGACGGTATTGAATACGCCGAGCCGCAGCGACAGGTCGCGCACCGGAATCATCAGCACCTGCACCGGCACGAAGTTGCCGGCGACGAACGTGCCGAACAGCGCGGTATTGCCGCGAAACCGGTAGGTCGCGAGCGCGAAGCCGGCCATCGCCGCGAGCGCGATCGAGCCGATGACGGACGGCACGGTGATCTGCACGCTGTTCCAGAAGTAATGCAGCATCGGCGACGTGGTCAGCGCGTCGCGATAGTTCTCGATCATCGAGAAGTGCCGCGGCCAGCCCCAGTAGTGGCCTTCGACGAGTTCCTCGGTCGAGCGCACCGACGTGATGAATACCGCGATCATCGGCAGCAGCCAGATCACGAGCGCGACGGGCAGCGACAGCTTGTACAGCCGGCGCGATATCGGCTTCCAGTGGGCAACGGGTGTCGGAAACATGATGAGTGAACTCCCGAAAGGTCACTGTTCGTTGCGCAGCATGCGGCGCAACTGGAACACGATGTAGACGAGCATGATCGCGAACAGCACGACGGCGATCGACGCGGAATAGCCGAGCCGGTAGTACTTGATCGCCTGGTCGTACATGTAATACGCGAGCACGGTCGAGCTTTCGAACGGGCCGCCGCCCGTCATCACCGAGATCAGGTCGAAGCTGCGCAGCGCGCCGATCACGGTGACGACGATCGCCATGAACGTGGTCGGCCGCAGTTGCGGCAGCACGACGTGCCACAGCAGCGCGAAGCCGCGCGCGCCTTCCATCCGCGCGGCCTCGATCTGTTCCGGGTTGACCGACGTGAGGCCGGTCAGGTACAGGATCATGCAGTACGCCGTTTGCGGCCACAGCGCGGCGAATACGATGCCGAACGTCGCGTAGCGCGCGTCGCCGAGCACCGGGATCCCATGCCCGGCGAGCAGCGCGAGCAGGCCGAAGGTCGGATCGTAGAACCACGAGAAGATCAGGCCGACCACCACGCCCGACAGCACGAACGGCGCGAAGAACAGCGACTTCACGAGCCGGATGCCGCCGACCGCCTGGTTCAGGTACAGCGCGAGCGCGAGGCCGAGCGGCGGCGCGAGCATGAACAGCAGGAGCCAGATCACGTTGTTGCGCAGCGCCGTGTAGAACGTCGGCGCATGCAGCAGCTCCGCGTAGTTCGCGAGGCCGACGAAGGTGCGCTCGGTCATCCCGTCCCAGTTGTACAGGCTCAGCGACAGCGTCGACAGGATCGGCCAGATCACATAGACGGCAACCATCGCGCAGGCCGGCGCGAGAAAGAGCCACGCGGCGCGCCGTTGCCGCCGCACGGCGGGCGACGGGCGGCGCGCGCGCAATGCGCTGGCGGACGAGCCGCGCGACGGCGGCGCGGTGCCGTCGCGCGGGGTGGACGTGGTCGGACTGGACACGGCAAGCCTCCTGAACGGACACGGCGGCCCGCGGCCGCCGGTTGGGTCACGCGGTCACTTCTTGTAGATCCGCTTGCGGGTCTGTTCGAGTTGCGCGAGCACCGTATCGAGCTGCGCGGGATTCGCGACGAACTGCTGCATGCCCTTCATCCCCTCGTCGGCCATTTCCTTGGTCATGTCGCGGTCGTAGAACTGCGCGACGCCGCCCTTCGTGTCGGCGAGGATCCGGAAGCCGATGCGCGAGATCGGATCGGCCGGCTCGGGCGACTTGCTGTTGGCCGACAGCGAGCCGAGCCCTTCGGCGAGCTTCGCGCCGATCTCGGGCGTTTCGACGAATGCGAGGAACGTGTGCGCGTCGGCCTTGTTCTTCGCCTTGGTCGGGATGTGCAGCGATTCGACCGGGCCGTCCTCGGCGGTCGGCACCTTCGGGTCGATGATCGGGAAGCGGTAGTAGCCCATTTCCGGTTTCACGTTGGGCGGGAAACCCGCCGCGATGAAGGTGCCCATCAGCATCATCGCGGCCTTGCCCTGGAACAGGAACGGCTGCGCGCCGTCGAGATCGTAGGACAGCGCGTTGTCGATGAAGTAGCCGGCATCGATCAGCGATTTCCACGTCGTGTAGACCTTCTTCACGCGCGGGTCGGTGTACGGCACGTCGCCGGCCATCAGCTGCTGGTGGAACGCGTTGCCGTTCAGGCGCAGGTCGAGATAGTCGAACCAGCCGGCGAGCGTCCACGCGTCGCGACCGCCGATCGCGATCGGCGTGATGCCGGCCGCCTTCAGCTTCCTGCACGCATCGAGAAACTGGTCCCACGTCTTCGGCTCGTCGGCGATGCCGACCTTGCGGAACAGGTCCTTGCGGTAGAACAGCCCCCACGAGTAGTAGACGGTCGGCGCCGCGTATTGCTTGCCGTTGTACGACGAGGCGCTGCGCGTCGACGCGTACATCGCGTCCCAGCCGTTTTTCGTCCAGTCGCCGCTCAGGTCCTCGAACAGCCCGCGCTTCGCGTAGTACGCCATCCGCTCGCCCGCGTGCCAGTTCACGACGTCCGGCGCGACGGTCGTGAGCCACGCGGGGAGCTGCACCTTGTACGCTTCCTCGTCGACGAAGGTCGGCTTCACGTCGATGTCGGGATGGGCCTTGTGGAACGCTTCGATCGTCGACTGCCACACGGCGCGCTGGCTCGCGCCCTTGAACGCGATGTTGATCGTCAGCGTGCCGGCATCGGCGGGCGCCGCGGCGCCGAACGATGCGGATGCGATGGCGGCGACGGTCGCCAGGCGGGCAGCGACGCGAAGGGGGCGATGGGTCATGAGTGTCTCCAGTCCTGTGTGTCGTTGTTTGTGCGTGACCGGCGCGTCTTCGCGCCGGGGCGGTTGCTACGAACGGCTTCGATACACGGCGATGCCTTGCGGCTCGACCTGCGCGGCGCCGAGCACGAACGCCGACGGCGGTACCGCGTCGATCGCGTGCGGTGTGTCGCCGTAGTTGAAGACGTAGGTCAGGCCGCCGCGGCGGCTCACGCGCACGGCGTCGCCGAGCGGCGTCGGGGCCAGGCCGGCTTCGGCCGCGATATCGGCGAACAGGCGCACGGTGGTCGCATCGTCGAACAGCGCGGCCCAGTAATGCAGCGTACCGTGCGATAGGCAGGCCGGATGGCCGTCGGCGAAGCGCGCGTGCACGACGCTGCGCGTGTCGTCGTGCAGCTCGACGAAGTCGCGCCAGTGGCGCGCCGCGCCCGTGAGCGGCGACCCGTCGCGTAGCGTGCCGTCGATCCGTTCGGTCAGGTTCGGCCGCAGCGATTCGACGCGCCACACACGCACCGGCAGGATCGACGCGAGCGGGCCGGGCGGCAGCGCCGGCGGAATCTGCAGGTCGGCGGTTTTCGAGCCGGTGCGCGGGCCGAACACCGCGTGCGCACCCGATGCGGCGAGCCGCGACGCGAAATCGTCCGGGACGATCGGCAGCGGCGGCACGACGACGAGCCGATAGCCGTCGAGCGGTGCATGCGCGGACACGATGTCGACGTCGAGGCCGAGCGAGCGCAGCGCCGAGTAGTACTCGAACGCGAAACGCGGGTAGTGGAAATCGGCGCCCTGCGGCTGCACTTCGAACAGCCACTTCGCTTCATAGTCGAACACGAGCGCGACGGGCGCACGCACCGCACCGTTCGCGTCGGCATCCGGGCCGGCGTCGAGCACGGCGGCGATTTCCCGCGCGACGCGCTGCGCTTCGCGCCCGCCTTCGTCGAGCCTGTCGTCGGGCGTGTGCAGGCCCGCATGCATCTGCTCCTGCGCGAACGGCGCCTGCCGCCAGCGGAAGTACGACACGCAGCCCGCGCCGTGCGCGAACGCTTCCCAGCTCCACAGCCGCACCATGCCCGGCAGCGGCGCGGGGTTCCAGTGCGCCCAGTTCACGGGGCCCGGTTGCTGTTCCATCACCCAGAACGGCCGCTTCGACATGCCGCGGTACAGGTCGTGATTGAACGATGCGAAATCCGGATGGCCGGTGCGCAGCCAGCGCGCCTTCACGTCGGGCGCGAACCATTGTTCCTCGAGCGCGCCGAGCGGGTAGCTGTCCCACGTCGCGATGTCGAGGTCGCGCGCGACCTCGTAGTGATCGAACTCGGTGAACAGCTGCATGAAGTTGTGCGCGACCGGCCGGCCCGGCGAATGCGCGCGGATCACGTCGACCTGCATCCGGTGATAGCGCGCGAGCTCGTCGGACGCGAAGCGCCGGTAGTCGAGGCGATGCGACGGATGGGCTTCGGTCACGGTGCCCACGGGCGCGTCCACTTCGTCGAAATGGCGATACTCCATGCTCCAGAACACGGTGCCCCACGCGCGGTTCAGCGCATCGATCGTGCCGTAGCGCGCCTTCAGCCATGCACGGAAGCGCACGAGCGCGGCCGGCGAATAGCTGACGACCGTCTGGTGGCAGCCCAGCTCGTTGTCGGTCTGCCAGTAGCGCACGGCCGGGTGGCGGCCGTAGCGTTCGGCAACCGCCGTGCAGATCTGGCGCGACGCTTCGAGATAGGTCGGCGACGAGAAATCGTAGTGGCGGCGTGAGCCGAACGCGCGCGGCCGGCCGTCGGCGCCGATCGCGAGAATGTCGGGATGGCGGTCGACCAGCCATTTCGGCGGCGTGGCGGTCGGCGTGCACATCACGATCTCGAGGCCGGCCGCGCCGAGCACGTCGACCGCACGGTCGAGCCAGCCCCAGTCGTATTCGCCGGGAGACGGCTCGATGCGGCTCCACGCGAATTCGGCGATCCGCACCTGCTCGATGCCGAGCGCTTTCATCCGGCGGGCATCGTCGGCCCACATCGATTCCGGCCAGTGTTCCGGGTAGTAGCAGACTCCGAGGCGCATGCCGATCCTTATGCGTAGTGGTGAACGTGAACGTCGGCGCGCGCGGGCACCGCGCGGCCGTCTTCGGTGAACAGGTGGCAGGCCGCGGCCGGCGCGTGCACGTGCACGCGTTCGCCGGTGCGGACCTGCGCGTCCCCGGGCACCTTCGCGATCAGCGGCGTGGCGTTGGGCTGGCCGGGCTGGTCGAGGTGCACGTAGGTCTGTTCGCCCAGGCGTTCGACGAGCGCGACGTCGCGCGCGAGCGTCGTCGCGTCGGGCGCGGCGCCGAGCGTCAGGTGCTCGGGGCGGATGCCGAGCGTGACGGCGGCGCCGGCGCCCAGCGCCGAGCCGTCTCGCGGCAGCACGAAGGTTTCGCCGGACGGCACGAGCGTGACGGTCGTGCGATGCGCGTCGCACGCGGCCACGACGGCCGGCAGGAAATTCATGCGCGGCGAGCCGATGAAGCCGGCGACGAAGCGGCTGGCCGGATGGTGGTAGAGGTCGAGCGGCGCGCCCACTTGCGCGATGCTGCCGTGCCGCGCGGTATCCGCACCGGCGTGCAGCAGCACGATCTTGTCGGCGAGCGTCATCGCCTCGGTCTGGTCGTGCGTCACGTAGACGACGCTCGCGCGCTCGAATTGCCGATGCAGCCGCGCGATCTCGATGCGGGTCTGGCCGCGCAGCGCCGCGTCGAGGTTCGACAGCGGCTCGTCGAACAGGAACACGCCGGGCTCGCGCACGATCGCGCGGCCGATCGCGACGCGTTGCCGTTGGCCGCCCGACAGCGCCTTCGGCTTGCGCTCGAGCAGCGTGTCGAGCTGCAGGATGCGCGCGGCGTCGCGCACCTTCCGGTCGATCTCGGCCTTCGGCACGCGCGCGAGCTTCAACCCGAACGCCATGTTCTCGTACACCGTCATGTGCGGAAACAGCGCGTAGCTCTGGAACACCATCGCGACGCCGCGCTCGGCGGCCGGCACGTCGTCGACGCGGCGGCCGTCGATCGACAGCTCGCCCGCGCTCAGATCCTCGAGCCCGGCGATCATGCGCAGCAGCGTCGATTTCCCGCACCCGGACGGCCCGAGAAACACGCAGAACTCGTGCGCGCCGATCTCCAGATCGACGTCGCGAATGACCGGCGCGTGCTCGCCATAGGCTTTCTGCACGCGCCGCATCGAGATGCTCGCCATTGTCTCCGCTCCATGTTTTAATGCGCCATCCTGCTTGATTAAGCGCTTAATCACCGCGATCAAAAAAAGAGGCGATGCGATCGCGGCCGAGTCGCGCCCGTCGGTCGGGCGGCAAGGTGTGCGGCGATAGTGCGCCGCTTCGGTGAGCGAAGCAAATACTGGATCGACGTCTCATATAGTGGGCAAACGATGGCAACACTGGAAGAAGTGGCGCGCCGCGCCGGCGTGACGGCCGCGACGGTGTCGAACGTGCTGCGCGGCCGCGGCCGGGTCGGCGACGCGACGCGGGCGCGCGTGCTCGAAGCGGTCGACGCGCTCGGCTACCGGCCGCATCTCGCCGCGCGGGCGCTGGCCGAAGGCCGTGCGCCGACGGTCGCGCTGATGGTATCGAGTATCGCGAACCCGTTCTATCCGGAGTTCGCACTGGCGGTCGAGCGCGCGGTGCGCCGCAACGGGCAGTTCCTGATCGTCTGCAATACGAATGAAGACCCGTTGCAGGGGCGCGCGTATCTCGACCAGATCGCCGGCACGGTCTCCGAGGGGATTCTCGTGACCAATGCGAACCTGCACCTGCCGGATCTGCTCGACGTCGCGCGGCGCGGCGTGCCGGTCGTGCTGTGCCTGTGGGAGCGGCCCGACGCGCCGCCCGACGGCCTGCCGTGCGTGGCGATCGATTTCCGCGAGGCCGGACGGATCGCGACGCGGCATCTGCTCGAGCTCGGTCACGAGAAGATCGGCGTGATCGTCGGCGGTGCGGCGAGCGGCGTGCAGGCGGCGCGCTACGACGGCTTCGTCGACGTGATGCGCGACGCGGGGCTCGACGCATCGATCGTCGCGGCCGAGCATGATTCGATCGAAGGCGGACTGCGTGCGGCGGGCCGGCTGCTCGATGCGCACCCGCGGTTGACCGCGCTCGTCGCGACCAACGACCTGCCGGCGATCGGCGCGATGCATGCGGCCGCCGATCGCGGCCGGCGCGTGCCCGACGATCTGTCGATCGTCGGCATCACCGACATCCATCTCGCCCGCGACACGCGGCCCACGCTGACGACCGTCGCGATCCCGACCGCCGAGGCGGCCGGCCTCGCGGTCGAATTGCTCAATACGCTGCGCGAGGCGGGCGGGCAGGGTGGAGACGCATCGCGCGTGCGGGTCGCGTCACCGCCGACGCTGGCGGTGCGCGGGACGACGGGGCCGGTACCGCACGCGGCATAGCGAGGCGCGGGCGGTCGTGCGCCGCCTCAGCCGCCTTCGACGAGCCGCAGCACGATGTTTCTTGCCGACTCGAGATGCGCGACCGTCATCGCGCGTGCCGCGCGTGCATTGCGTTCGCGACATGCCTGCAGAATCGCTTCGTGCTCGACCTGGAACGACGGTGTGTCCGCGAGCAGCGTGGCCTGCAGGCGCTCGTAACGTTCGACCTGGCCGCGCAGTTCGGCGATCGACTTCAACTGCCGCGCGTTGCCGCAGCACGAATACAGCAATGCGTGGAATTCACGGTTCAGCTCGCCCTGCCGGCGCGGCGCGGTTGCATCGCCGAGCAGCCGATGCACGAGTTCGGCGCGCGCGAGCGTTTCGTCGTCGAGCCGCTTCACGCTGCGGTAGATTGCATCGCCTTCGAGCAGCACGCGCAGATCATAGATTTCCTGCACGTCCGATGCGCTCAGCATCCGCACGACGGCGCCGCGATTCCGGAAGATATCGAGCAAACCTTCGCGCTCCAGCCGCTGGATCGCCTCGCGCATCGGGATCCGGCTGATGCCGAACCGCTCGGCCAGGTCGCGCTCGACGAGCCGCTCGCCGGCCGCCAGTTCGCCGTTGATGATCATGTCGCGCAGCGACGCGGCGATCGCGTCCGCCGTGGAGTCGAGTTTGGCTTCCATGCGTGCCTGTTCGTTGATTTTGGAATAATGGTATACCAAACGGCCATCCAGTGCCACAATGGCGACCATCGACGGGCTGCACGCAACGGTGTTCGGCCCGGTGGGGCAACCAACCTCAATGGAGAGCGAAATGGCATCTGGCGAACACCGGTATCGCGTCGCGGTGGAGTGGACGGGCAATCGCGGCACCGGCACGTCCGGCTATCGCGAGTACGGTCGCGATCATGTGATCCGGGCCGGTTCGAAGCCGGATATCCCCGGTTCGTCGGACCCGGCGTTCCGCGGCGACGCCGCGCGCTGGAACCCCGAAGATCTGCTGCTCGCGTCGGCATCGGCATGCCACGAGCTCTGGTATCTGCATCTGTGCGCCGAGGCCGGCATCCGCGTGCTGGCCTATGTCGACCACGCGGAAGGCACGATGGTCGATAGCGCCGAAGCCGGGCGCTTCACCGAAATCGTGCTGCGCCCGCGGGTGATGATCCGGGCGGGCGACGATCGCGCGCTCGCCGAGCGGCTGCATCACGATGCGCACGCGAAGTGCTATATCGCGAATTCGGTCAATTTTCCGATTCGTTGCGAGCCGGTGATCGAGGTCGAGGCAGCCTAGCTCGGAGCAATCAGTCCTCGTTCGTAGCCGGACATTTTCGAGCAGATCAATGCGCCTGCATGGACGCTCGGGATAGCGATGCGAGTCGTGCTTCCGATATACGCCCGTTTATTGTGACCGAGTGGGCTACGGGCGCGCCATCGATGTCGAATGCCTCTTGTTTAATTGACTGCATACGATAACGATTATTTTCGGACGGGAGTCGTGCGAGAGAAATCGGAAAACAAAATTTATGCGAAAAGTCAGTCCGATTGTCCGTCAGTATGCCTTACGTATCTGACAGGAAATGTCCACGGCGCATGTCAATCAGACGCATCCGAAATTCACAATTTGTGGTGTTTCTTCAACGGCTTAGCAATTGTTGACAGTGATTTACCAGTGCTTTGGTACGCTCACGCTCGATAATCCAACGAATGGACGCGGGCCGCGTCAACGAGAGTGAACAAAAATACGCATCGCCTGGTGTATTCCAGGCTTCGGGGTATCGTGGTGGCCGTCGCGGAGACGGCGATCGCCGAGGGCAAATACGCAACAGCCGAGGTGCGCGCACGTCGACGCTCGCCGATATCCGGTGTGCACGTCGTAGCAGCGGGCGTTGCTGCGCTTGGCATGTTCCCCACCTTGTCCGATGCGCAGATCGTTCCGACGCCGGGCACCAGCACGCACGTGATCCAGACGCCGAACGGCTTGCCTCAAGTCAACGTGGCGCGACCGTCGAATGCGGGCGTCTCGGTCAACACCTACAACCAGTTCGACGTACAAAAGGCTGGCGCGATCCTGAACAACTCGGCCACGATGGTTCAGACGCAGCAGGCGGGCTGGATCAACGGCAACCCGAATTACGGAGCCGGGCAGGCTGCGAGGATCATCGTCAACCAGGTCAACAGTCCGAATCCTTCCCAAATTCGTGGCGCTTTGGAGATCGCCGGCTCCCGGGCGGAGCTCGTCCTCGCGAATCCGTCGGGCATTTATCTTGATGGCGCGTCCTTCATCAACACCAGTCGCGCAACCCTCACAACGGGCGCGCCGTACTACGGCGCCGATGGTTCGCTCGCCGGTTACAACGTCAACCGCGGGCTCGTGACCGTCTCGGGTGCCGGTTTGAATGCAACCGGTACCGATCAGGTGGATCTTATTGCTCGCGCGGTACAGGTGAACGCGGCGGTCTACGCGAAGAACCTGAACGTGATCGCCGGCGCGGCCCAAGTCAACCACGACACGCTTGCCGCGACGCCGATCGCCGGCGACGGCCCCGCTCCGTCAGTCGCGATCGACGTGAGCCAGTTAGGCGGTATGTATAGTAATCGGATCTTCCTGGCGTCCAACGAGTTCGGTGTCGGGGTGGCCAACGCTGGCACGATCGCGGCGCAGGCCGGTGACCTGACGCTGCAGTCGAACGGCCGGCTCGTGCTGACCGGCAAGACCACGGCGAGCGGCAATCTCGCACTGTCGGCCGCCGGTGGCCTTCAGAACAGCGGCACGACGTACGCGCAACAGTCGGCGTCGGTGAATACCGTCGCCGATCTGACGAACACCGGGACGCTCGCGGCGCAACGGAATACGACCGTGAACGCCGGCACCGTCAATTCGACGGGTACGCTCGGCGCGGGTGTGAACAACGATGGCTCCGTCGGCCGCGGTGGCGACCTGAACGTCTCGACGTCGGGCCAACTGAGCGCAACCGGCCAGAACGTGGCAGGCGGCAATGCGTCGCTGTCCGGCAGCAGCGTGAATCTTGCCGGCGGCCAGACGGCAGCAAACGGCAATCTGTCGCTGAACGCGACGGCCGGGGACATGAACCTGTCGAACGCGACGACGAGCGCGCAAGGCGACGTCCACGCGAATGCTTCGGGCACGATGATCAACGATCACGGCAACCTGTCGAGCGGCGGCAGCACGACGCTGACCGGCGGTGCCCTCTCGAACCAGAGCGGCAAGGTTTCGTCACAGAGCGCGTTGTCGGTGAATGTCGCCGGCCAGATCGCCAACCAATCGGGCGAACTCGTATCCGAAAGCACGGCCGACCTGCGTGGCGGTGATATCGCGAACAACCAGGGCACTATTCAAAGCGCGGCCGGCATGACGGTGGCCGGCGCGTCACTGGACAACACGGCGGGGCGGATCACGTCGCTCAACGCAGACGGCCTCTCGGTCACGACGAGCGGCCAATTGATCAATGCGGCAGGTACCACCGCGAACGGTGCGCAAGGCGGTGTCATCGGCGGCAACGGCGATGTGTCGGTCGGCGGCGCAAACGTTGTCAATCGCGGCGCGATCACGTCCAACACGAATCTGCGGGTATCGGGCCAGTCGGTCTACAACGGTAGCGGCACGCTGCAGGCTGCGCAAAAGATAGCGGTCGATGCGGGCGCGCGCTTGATCAACAACGGCGGCTCGATCGTTGGTCAGACGGCCACGGTCAGCGCGACGACGCTCGACAACAGCGCCGGCACCGTGCAGGCCGACCAGATGTCGCTGACCGCGACCGACCTCGTGAATCACAGCGGCACGATCACGCAGACCGGCGCCGGCGCGATGAACGTGAACGTGTCGGGCACGCTCGACAATTCGAGTGGCGGTACGCTGCAAACGAACAGTACCGCCCTGACGCTCGCGCCGACGGCACTCGTGAACGACGGCGGCACGATCACGCATGCTGGAACCGGCACGCTGACGCTCGGCAATGGTTCGGGCTCGGTATCGAACGTCGGCGGCGCAATCGCGAGCAACGGGCGCGTGGTCGCGCAAGCCGGCACGCTGAACAACACGTCGGGCTCGATAAACGCGCAGAACGGACTGGCGGCAACCGTCGCCGGCACGCTGAACAATGCGAGCGGCAAGCTGCTGTCGAACACGGATCTCGGCGTCACCAGCGGTACGCTGTCGAACGACGGCGGCCAGATCGGTGCCGGCACGAATGCGACGCTCCGCACGGGCTCCATGACGAATCAGGGCGGCTCGATCGTCGCGCCGAATCTGTCTGTCATCGCCGATTCGACGCTCGACAACAGCGGCGGAAAGCTCGAAGCCAATCAGCTTGCGCTGACGGCTGCGAACCTCGTGAATCACGGCGGCACGATCACGCAGTATGGATCGTCGGCGATGGGGATGAACGTCAGCGGCACGCTCGACAACTCGGCCGCCGGCGTGATCCAGACCAATGCCACGGATCTGACGCTTGAGCCGGCCGAGTTGAACAACGCAGGCGGCACCATTACGCATGCTGGCACCGGCACGCTGACGATTGCGCCGGGCAATGGCGCCCGCGCGCTGAACAACGCGTCGGGCACCATCGTGACGAAGGGACAAGCCATCGTCAACGCGGCTTCCTGGAACAACGCGAGCGGTATTCTTGCCGCGCAGCGTGGTATCAACGCCACCATTGCGGGTGACGTGAACAACGCACAGGGCCTGCTGCAATCAGACGCGTCGCTGTCGTTGAAGAACGGTGGGGCGCTGTCGAACCGAAGCGGCCACATCCAGGCAGGGCAATCGGTTGCAGGCGACACCAGCACGCTCGCCATTCAATCGGCCTCGATCGACAACGCGGACGGCGCCATTGTCGACCTCGGTGCCGGCAAGATGACGGTGCAAGGCGGCAGCCAGATCGCCAACAGCGACGCCGGCGGCGTAGCGGGCATGGGCGCGATTACCGGCAACGGCGATGTGACGGTCAGCGCCGCGTCGATCAGTAACACGCAAGGTGGCCAGCTCAGCGGCGCGTCGCTGCATGTTCAAGGCGGCACGTTGGACAACAGCGGCGGCACCATCGGCAACGTCACGAATTCGAACGGCGACGTGGACGTCACGACGACCGGCGCGATCACGAATACGAACGGACAGATCAGCTCGACGCACGATCTGTCGGTGTCGGCGGCCACGCTGCTGGACGGCGGCACGTACAGCGCAACGCACGACGCCAACGTGAGCCTGCAGGGCAACTACACTGCGGCGGCCGACACCCAGTTCAACGTCGGCCACGATCTCGCCTTCACGCTGCCCGGCACCTTCACGAACAACGCGAACCTGCAGTCGGTCAACAACCTGAGCGTCAACGCTGGCAACATCTTCAACGTCGGTACGTTGACGGCTGGCGGCCTGCTGCACACGCAATCGGCCAATCTGACGAACACGGGTGCGCTCGTGGGCGCCAGCGCGTCGCTTAACGCCGTCAATACGATCTCGAACCTCGGCCCGACCGCGCTGATCGGCGCATCCGACAGCAACGGCACGCTCGAAATCCTCGCACGCGACATCGAAAACCGCGACGACACGACCGCGACCGATTCAATGGCGACGACGGCCATCTTTGGCATGGGCAAGGTCGTGCTTGGAGGTGGCAAGGATGCCAGCGGCAATTACACGAACGCCGCGCTGATCAATAACGTATCGGCGCTGATCCAGTCCAGCGGCGACATGGAACTGCACGCGGACAAGGTGACGAGCACGCGCCGCGTGATGAAGACGTCCACCAGCCAGATCGATCCGGCATTGCTCGCGCAGTTCGGCATCAGCATGTCCGGATGCGTGGCTGTGCACATGGATGCCTGCGCGGGTCGGGACGTGGGCGGGGTCGACCTTCGCGACCCCGCAGTACGTGAACTTTTTCTGGATTTCGTGGGTGGGGTGCCGACCGATCCGCCGCATAGCGGGCAGTGGAACAGCAACTACCAGAAGACGACGTACTACGCGGACAGCGCAACGGCGACGACCGTGACCGACATCAGTCCGGCCGCGCAGATCGTGTCGGGCGGCAAGATCGACGCATCTTCGGTCGGCACGCTGCAGAACTACTGGAGCAATATCGCGGCGGTCGGCGACATCAAGGTGCCGGGGCACTACGACGCCGATGGCTGGGCGGCGTCCGGCCAGAAACTGCCGGGCGTGACGGTCTCGTACTCCGGGCAGTACCACTACAACAACTACGACAACACCGAACACGACTGGCAATTGCCATTCGGCAATGCACCGTTCGTGACCGGGCATCCGGGTGGCTACACGCAGGCGGCGCCCGCGTCGATCAAGGACTACACGCTGCCGGGTTACTTTTCGACGTTGAGTTCGAACGGCACGATTTCGGGCACGGGTGTGAGCGTCAACAACTCGGCGGCCAACACATCGATTCCGTCGCTCGGCTTGTTGCCGGGACAGTCGGTGCCGGGCCTCACGCCCGCCAATCTGAGCGGTAACGCGAGCGGCGCGAAATCGGGGGCGTCGTCGGTGCACGGCGGTCCGCCGGCGCCGGTCGATCCGATCATCGCCAGCGCGACGGCGCTGAACGTCCTGAGCAACCTCACGATTCCGCAGGGCGGGCTGTACCGGCCGACCAACGCACCGAATGCGAGCTACGTGATCGAGACGAACCCGGCGTTCACGAACCAGAAGAATTTCATTTCGAGCGACTACTTCTTCGGTCAGCTCGGCGTCGACCTCACGCACATCCCGAAGCGGCTCGGCGACGGCTTCTATGAGCAGCAGCTCGTACGCAATCAAGTGACGGCGCTGACCGGCAAGGCGGTGCTCGGCCCGTACGCGGACCTGCAGACGATGTATCAGTCGTTGATGACGGCGGGCGCGGATCTGTCGAGATCGCTCGATCTGCCGATGGGCGCGAGCTTGACGGCCGAGCAGGTGTCGAAGCTAACCAGCAACGTGATCATGATGGAGACGCGTGTGGTCGACGGCCAGTCGGTGCTGGTGCCGGTCGTATATCTCGCGCAGGCGAATCAGCAGAATATCAACGGCCCGCTGATCAGCGCGACGAACATCGATTTCCAGAATGCGCAGTCGTTCACGAACAGCGGCACGATCAAGGCCGACAACACGCTGGAGATCCAGGGCAAGCAGATCGACAACGCGTTCGGTGCGCTGCAAAGCGGCGGGCTGATGTCGCTGAAGACCGACAACAACATCGATCTGACGTCGGCCAACGTGAAGGCTGGCAGCCTGCAGCTGGATGCCGGGAAAGACCTGATTCTCGACACGGCGACGAAGACGAACACGCGCGTGAGCCGGGACGGCGCGACGAGCGTGGTGACGACGCTCGGGCCGACCGCCAAACTCGACGTGGTGGGCAATGCGTCGATCACGACGGGCGGCAACTTCCAGCAGAACGCGGGCAACGTGTCGGTCGGCGGCAATCTCGGGATGAATGTCGGCGGCAACTGGGATCTCGGCGCGGTCCAGACCGGCGAGCACAAGATCGTGCAGCGCGCGAACGGCGTGTCGAATACAGACATCAACAAGGTCACCGGCAGCACTGTGCAGGTTGGCGGTGCTTCACTGATTGGCGTCGGCGGAGATCTGACCGCCAAGGGTGCGCAGATCGACCTCGGCCAAGGCGGGGCGATCGCAGCCAAGGGCAACGTCACGCTCGGCGCAGCGAGCGCGACGTCGACCGTGAACAGCAACAGTTCGGGCAGCGATAGTCACGGCAGTTACGCGGAGACGCTGCACACGTCGGATCAGGCGCTGACCGGGACGACGCTTAAAGGCAGCGACACGGTCACGATTGCGTCGGGCAAGGATCTCACGATCCGTGGCAGCACGGTTAGCCTCGACAAGGGGAATGCGAACCTGATGGCGGCCGGCGACGTGAATATCGGCGCAGCGACCGAAACGCATGAGCTGAACTCACACGAGACGCATAGCCACAGCAACGTCGTGAGCGGCGTGAAGGTCGCGAGCGGGATCGACCAGACGATGACGCTGAATCAGGGTAGTCTGGTATCAGCGGACGGCGTGAACATCGTCAGTGGAAAGGACGTCAATGTTCAGGGCAGCACCATCGTCGGAACGAATGACGTGACGCTCACGGCAGCGCGTAACGTAACGGTAACGACGTCGCAGGATACCTTGCAGTCGTCGAGCTACTACAACAAGAAGGAATCCGGGCTGATGTCGGGCGGCGGACTGTCGGTGTCGGTGGGCAGCAGTTCGCTGAAGACAACCAACCAGAGCGCCGAGGTGTCGAACAACGCCAGCACGATCGGCTCACTGAACGGCAACCTGAGCATCGCGGCTGGCAACGATCTGCACGTGACCGGCAGCGACCTGATCGCGGCGAAGAATCTCAGCGGGACAGGCGCGAACGTTACGATTGACGCCGCGCAGGACAAGAACCACCGCGGCGAGACGCAGGAAGTGTCGAAGAGCGGCCTGACGCTGGCGCTGAAGGCGCCGGTAATCGACGCGGTGTCGAATGCGGTGGGTCAATCGCGTGCGTCCAGTAATAGCCAGGATGGCCGTGCAGCAGCGCTGCACGGGATGGCCGCGGCGAGTGCGGCGTGGGATGCGAACGTGGCTGCAGGCGACGTGGTCAACGCGCTGGGAGCAGGCCAGACGCCCCAATTCAAGGTCGAACTCAGCGTCGGCAGCAGCCATAGCAAGAGCGCGTTTACCGAGAACAGCGTGACGAATCGCGGCTCGAATGTGAACGCCGGCGGAACGGTGGCATTTGCGGCAACCGGCAACGGTCAGCCGGGCAGCGGCAATGTGACGATCGCCGGCTCGAACGTGAACGCGAGCGATGTGATTCTGGCGGCGAAGAATCAGGTCAATATCGTCAATACGACGGACACCGATTCGACGCGCAGTACGAACGACTCGAAGAGTGCGAGCGTGGGCGTGTCGGTCGGCACGGGCGGCTTTGGTATCTCGGCGGCGATGTCGAAAGCCAATGGCGACGGCAACAGCGATCTGGCCACGCAGAACAACAGTCACGTGAATGCGGCAAACGGCGTGACGATCATTTCGGGCGGTGATACGAACATCATCGGCTCGAACGTGAACGGCAACCAGGTGAATGCCGATGTGGGCGGGAACCTGAACATCGCGAGCGTGCAAGACACGCTGACGAGCGCGGCGCATCAGTCGAGTTCGGGCGGCGGCTTCAGCATCAGTCAGGGCGGCGCCAGCGCGAGCTTCAGCCAGAGCAAGGGGAATGCGTCGGGCAGCTATGCGGGCGTCAACGAGCAAGCCGGTATTCGCGCGGGCGACGGCGGCTTCAATATCAACGTCACCGGCAATACCGACCTGAAAGGCGGGCTGATCGCGAGTAGCGCGGATGCGTCGAAGAATTCGCTGACGACGGGTTCCCTCTCGTTCTCGGACATCCAGAACCAGTCGCACTACGACGCGAGCTCGAGCGGCTTCAGCGCGGGCGCGACGACCGGCGACGGCGGGATGAACTACAGCACGCACGGCAGCACGTCGGGCAAGAATGCAGGCGGCGCCGCGCCGATGCTTGGCCAAAACGACAGCGGCAGTGATAGCGCGACGACGAAGAGCGGCGTGAGTGCGGGGACCATTACGATTACGGATTCGGCAAACCAGAAGCAGGATGTGGCGGGCTTGAACCGCGACACGACGAATACGAACGGTACGGTCGCCAAACTCCCCGACATGCAGAACCTGCTGGCCAATCAAGCGGACATGATGGCCGCAGCCAGCGCGGCCGGCGAAGCGGTGTCGCGCCGGATCGGGGACTACGCGGACAAGATGATGAAAGACGCCGCCGCGAACGGTGATCAGGCGGGAGTCGACGCGTGGAAGGAAGGTGGAGCAAATCGCGCGCTGATGCAAGGTGCCGGTGCGGCGCTGGTGACAGGGCTGGCGGGCGGTAATGCGGTAGGCGGTGCCGCCGGTGCCGCGATTGCATCGATAGCGTCGGGCAAGCTGAACGAGCTGAGCAGCGCGATCGCAGGCAGCGATCCGACCGGCAACGCCAATATGAATCAGGCACTGGGCAACATCGTGGCGAACGCGCTTGCGACGGGTGCCGGCGCTGCTGTGGGCGGTGAAGCGGGAGCGTTCTCGGGGTACAACGTTGATCGGTTTAACCGGCAGCTTCACCCTGATGAAAGACAGTGGGCGAAGGACAAGGCGAAGGACTTCGCGAAGTTCTATGAAGAAAAGACCGGGAAAGCACTCACCGTGGAACAAGCGCGGAATATGTTGCTGGCGAACGGCTATCGTTTGGTGGACGCGGCGGCAAGCAAGGGGCCGGGAGGGGACGCAACCGCGGTCGCCTATATCAGTCAGAATGGTGGCGGACTGTTCCATGCGACGCCGGCGGAGTACAACAGTCCGTTCTTGTCTGGGAACAAGGATGGTTCACTGACGCCGGAGCAGAAGGCGTTGCCGGGCGCAGTGGCTAATCCAAAGGCCGGACTCGTCATTGCCGGCGGGCTGGTAACTGCTGGGTTGGCGCCAGAGATTGCTGCAGGGTTAGCTGCTATCCCGGGCGCGCCAATTTTTGGTTCAACTGGAGCGTTGGGATCCAGCGCGTGGACGTCGCCTGTTGGGATTGGCGTCCTAACTGGTGGTGTAAATGCGACTTCACAGTACATTCAGAATGGCACGGTCAATCCAGTCGATGTTGGGTATGCCGCAATGGCTGGCGGAGCCGGCACCTATACCAAGTTCTTTGGGAACGTCGTAATAAATTCTGTAACAGGTGCTCTTGATACTGTCACAAACAATGCGATTTCCGGGAAACACGACAGCATTGCAACCGGCGCGGCAGTGAACGCAGGTGCGGCGGCTATCGGCTATGTGACGGGGCTCGCCATGCAAAATCTAATTTCTGCGTTGGCGAAATCCGGGATGGGTAGCTTCGGTTGGTCCGGAACTGGAGTTTGGTCGGGATCATCGGGACAAAATCTGTTTAACCCGAACAATGTTCCTGCAATTGGTGCTGGTATCGGTGGTGCAGCCGGCGCTGAAGCAGGAACGAAAGCGATAAACGATGCCAAATCTCGAATTGGGAAGTGAAGAAATGCTTAGATTGATTGCCTTGTATTTAGTGGCTTTCTTGCTTTCATTTATATGCTTTGCCTCCATAAAGGCATTTGTAATGATTTTTGTAGCCTATTTTTATGGCGGTGGCTTCTTGTGGGCGAGCAACGATACGAGATTCGTTTTGGTGAACGGAACTCTGTTGGGGCTTGTTTTTTGTATCTTCGCGACGGTGGCTTTTGTGCGAAAAAAATGATCCTCGATGGCGATACGAACATCATTGGCTCGAACGTGAAGGGCAATCACGTGAATGCCGATGTGGGCGGGAATCTGAACATTGTGAGCGTCCAGGACACGTTGTCGAGCGCGGCGCATCAGTCGAGTTCGGGTGGCGGTTTCAGCATCAGTCAGGGTGGCGCCAGCGCGAGCTTCAGCCAGAGCAAGGGGAATGCGTCGGGCAGCTATGCGGGCGTCAACGAGCAAGGACGCGGTTTGGCACCTGACTACATGACGGTCAATGTGGGCGCGCTTTCTGGAAACGTAAGTGGTACGGTGAATCTGTACGACGGTTCGACGTATGTTTCGGGAGGCGTTTCCATGACCAACCCATCTTCGGTGTCGTACAGACCCGGGGTCAGTTCGACTATCGGCTACATACTCGGGGCAGACACCGTGACGAAAGCAGGAAACTTCTTGACAGGGGATGGAAATCAGGCGTTCATTTCTGTGCCTACCCCATTTGGCGTCAATGTGATTGGTGCAATAACTCACGCCTATGGCGGAAGTACCGCAGTTGAATTTGGTATTGGTCAGCCGGGTTCTATTTCCTTCGGCGTAATGCCGTGGGGCCATTCATCCGAAGTAACTGGGCATGGAAAATAGGAGGCTTAAATGGCTGCAGTCGGCGGAGGACCGAATCCGGATCAGTGGGCCAAGATGACGCGTGGACAAAAAATTGCTTACTGGGTTAGTGTAACCGCTGCTTGCGCATTTATTGGCGGACTTCTGATAAGAAAATGGTTTTATTAGGCGCTTGGCATACTGATCAGATTAATAGCGGTCGATAAGCTGAACGAGTTGAGCGGCGCGATTGCAAGCAGCGATCCGACTAGCAACGCCAACATGGATCAGGCGCTGGGCAACATCGTGGCGAACGCGCTCGCGACGGGCCCGGGTGGTGTTGTGGGCGGTAAATCGGAAGCGCTCTCCGGCCACAACGTGGATCGGTTCAACCGGCAACTGCATCCGGAAGAAAAGACGCTCGCGAAGCAACTGGCAGAGAAAAGCAAAGGTAAATATACCCAAGCCAGATTGAGGACCAGATGCGAATCATGGGTGTGTCGGTTGATGGCCAGCATCAATCAGGTGCGCCGGATACGCTGGTGGGACAAGCGCCGACGGACTCTGGCGCTAAATGGATTTATGCGGGCTCACATGTCAATAAAAAATATGGCAACTATTCGGCGATGGCGGGGGCTGCTGTGGGAACGGCGTTTGGGTATCCCCTGGGTGCGGGAGCTGAGTCTGGTTTGAATAAATTCCTCAATCCGTGGTATCGACAGGAATGGCAGTACCTTGGCTTGGGGATATCGAAATATGTTCCGCCGAGTATGATTCCATCGTGGGCGGGCGGTATTTTGGGAGGTGTGGTGCAAGAGAAAGCAGGCGCAACGGTACAGAACGGGCTTGACGGAGTTGCAAAGAAATGAGTCCCAAGAGCAGCTTTGAATGGTTTCGCTGGGTATACAACGTGTTGCTTTGGATCACTATTATGGGAATTGGCGTTTCCATCTCAGAACTTGCCGCCGGTCCTGCATTGCAATGGTTGTTTCACGACATTCCATATCAATTGCCAACGTGGAATCGGGTCGAGCGAATGGCTGTGTTTGTAGTTGTGTTCAGTTTTTTCGCGGGCACGGTGACTTGGTTCACTGAAAAGAAGAGGTCAGGTCGGTAGTCTTAAAAACGGGCCCGGCAATATACCGGGTCCGTTGTTAGTTTCAATCGATCCCGAATTAGAACTCGACTACGTCCGTTAAAAGCGGCGACGAAATCCGTTATGAAAGCCACTCTCGTAGGGACATCGCCGACTGACATGGGTGCACAATGGGTCGGAGCACCGGCTACGGCTGACGGCAAGATGGTTCTGACGCAGAAGACGGCGCTTGCAAATCCCGAATTGCAATCGTATATCGTGGCAAATGCTGACTCGGCGACGAACAGCCAGGTGCCAAGCCAGTTCAACTACGATCGTACCGCAAGCAGTGGATGGGGGTTCCATCTGACTGGGCCGTTTACGAAATTCGACCAGTCGGATGCGAATTATATGAAGAGCACAATCGCGGACACGGCCTCGATGGTGTCGAACACCGCAGGATGGATCTCATCCAGCGCTGCGACCGGGGCAGCCGTACCATCACCCTTAGCGCCGGCATTTGGAACGATTGCTTACGGAGCGACGGTAGTAGGTATTGCTGCGGATGCCACATCGCAATTGGTAAATCCGAATGCTGGTCAATACACTTATGAAAGCGCTTTGGCACTGGGCGGTCAGGTGATCGGAGACAAGGTGCCGATCGCATCGTTGGTCATCAATGGAGCGTCCGAAGCTATCAAGAAGCAACCGGTCTCAACAACGGTCGGAAACTGGATCGGCCAGCAATTGAATTCGATTTTTGGTCCGAGTGTCAACAAGGAAAAGAAATGAGATTGATCGAGGACGGTAATTTCGCAGGATGGCTAAGAGTTGTGCTTTTTCTGACGGGCTTAGCCTTGGCGTTGGCAGGACTTGGGCTCGACCAAATACCCCGCTGGATCAGGGCGGGGGCATTTCTCCTTGGTTTTGCGACAATGGCGCTTGGAGGGATGTCCAGTCGAGCACATATGCTGAAGATTAAGCCCTTCGACCGCAGCTACAAGAAGGCGCGAGATAGCTACAAAACGAACGACAACGAAGACGCTGACAAGTCAAAATGAAAATTGCTCTGCGACTGTCGCTCCTACCGGCCGCCACCTTCGTTGCGACCGGTGTGTTTGCGCAGGAAGCTTCGCGCCTGGTAATTCCGGGCAACGACCAGCAAACGCGACAGCAGGAGGAGGCGCGTGAGCGTGAGCGGGCGGTCTCTGCGCCCGGGGTGCGTTCGGGCGTCACGGCGAGCGTCGGGTATCCGACACTGCCGTCGGAGCCGCCGTGCTTTCGCATCGATCGTTTCTCGCTCGATGTGCCCGATGCGCTGCCCGCCTCCCTCAAATCGCAAGGCGCGTCGGCATTGCCGATGGACCGCTTCGCGTTCGCGCGCGAATGGCTTGACCACTACGCTGGCCAGTGCGTCGGCAAACAAGGCCTTGACGTGCTCGTCAAGGGCCTGTCGCAAGCGATCCTGGCGCGCGGTTACGTCACGACCCGCGTGCTGCTGCCTGAACAGGATCTGTCGACCGGCACCCTGAAGTTATCGCTGATCCCCGGCGTGATCCGCCACGTGCGCTTCGCTGACGAGAAGCTGCGCGGCACCTGGAAAACCGCCTTCCCGACGCGCGATGGCGAACTGCTAAACCTGCGCGACCTCGAACAGGGCCTCGAGCAGATGAAGCGCGTGTCGAGCCAGGACGTGTCGATGCAGATTGTCCCCGCCGATGTGCCGGGCGAGAGCGACGTCGTGCTCGACGTGCAGCGCGGCAAACCCTGGACCGTCGTCGCGTCGATCGACAACTCGGGCACGCGCGCGACCGGACGGCTGCAGGGCAACTTGTCCCTCGGCATCGACAATCCGCTGGGCCTGAACGATATTTTCAACATCGGCGTGAGCCAAGATCTCGAGCTAGGCGACAAGCGGCTTGGCTCGCACGGCTGGAACGGCTTTTATTCGATCCCTTGGGGCTACTGGACCGCGACGCTTTCGGCGTACACGAACACGTACTACCAGCAGATCGCCGGCGTGAACCAGACGTTCGTCGCGAGCGGCAACTCGAAGACGGTCGACTTCAAGCTGAACCGTGTGCTGTCGCGCAGTCAGAACGACGTGTTCGGCGTGCAGTTCCGGCTGTCACGCCGGTTCGGGCAAAGCTTCATCGAAGACACCGAAATCCCGCAGCAGCGCCGCAACAACACGTTCGTCGAGTTCGGCCTGACCGATCGGCACTACTTCGGCAACGCGCAGTTCGACGGCACGCTCGCGTACCGGCAGGGCGTCGGTGCGTTCGGCGCACAGGACGACAGCGTGGCGGCCGACGGCGGCCCGACCTACCGCTACAAGATGGCGGTGCTCGATGCGAACCTGTCGGTGCCGTTCGCGATCGCGCAGCAGCCGTTTCGTTACGTGACGACCCTCCACGGCCAATTCACGGGCAACACGCTGTACTACATCGACGACATGACGATCGGCAGCCGCTACACGGTGCGCGGCTTCGACGGGGAGACGATGCTGGCCGCCTCCCGTGGTTTTTACTGGCGCAATGAACTGCAGGCGCCGATCGATCAAACCGGGCAGGCGGTGTATGCGGGCATCGACTACGGCCGCGTGTGGGGCCCGCAGCCGGTCACACTCGTGGGCACGCAACTGGCAGGGGCCGTGATCGGCGTGAAGGGGAGCGTCGCGACTCGCTTGGGTGCCTACGGTTACGACCTGTTTGCCGGCACGCCGATCTACAAGCCGTCCGGGTTTCCTACGGCACGCGTGACCGTTGGCTTTCAGCTCACCGCACAGTTCTGACGAAGTGGGCGCAATCCGCTACTTTGCCCGCCGTCGTTTGAGACGACGGCGGCGAGGATCGAGAACTGACGGCTTTTTCGATCGTATGGTGCATGGCTCTCTTGTCGGAGGGCCACGTGTGGCGACCATGCTATCCGCGCTGCGGCGGCAAAGCCCGAAATCGCCGCCTCACAACCCCACTCCGTAAACCTCCCCCGCCGCCGCCCGAATCGCCTCGACCATCACCGCCACCGCCGGCGAATGCAGCCGGTCGGTGCGCGTGATGATCCCGAAATCGTCCATCCGGCAATCCATCTCCAGCGGCAGCACCGTGACGATCCCGTGCCGCGCGTAGTAGTGCGCGACGTCCTCGGCGAGCACCGCGATCATGTCGCTCTGTTCGAGCAGTTGCGTGATGAACAGCAGCGCCGAGGTTTCGACGAGGTTCGCCGGCGGCGCGAGGCTCGCGCGCTGGAACACGAGCTCGAAGCGGTGGCGCAGCACGCTGCCGGCCGGCGGCACGACCCACGCGGCGCGCTGCACGTCCGCGAGCGCCAGCGGCGCGTGCGCGAGCAGCGGGTGGCCGGGCCGCACGACGGCGGCCACCGACTCGCCGGTCAGCGGCTCGTAGCGCAGGCGCAGCTTGTCGTGTTCCGCGGACAGCCGGCCGAGCACGATGTCGATCTTTTCCTGCGCGAGGTGTTCGAGCAGCACGTTGCTGGTATCGATCTCGACCGACACGTGCAGGCCCGCATGCGTCCCCTTTACCGCCGCCACGGCCGGCGGCACGAGCCGCAGGCCCGGCGACGTGATCGCGCCCACCGCCACGTGGCCGAGATGGCCGGCCTTCAGCGCGGCCAGTTCCTCGCGCGCCTGGTCGAGGCTGCCGAGCGCCGCGCGCGCGTGGCGGATCAGCGCGTCGCCGTACAGCGTCGGCCGCATCCCGCGCGGCAGGCGCTCGAACAGCACCGCGCCGATCGATTCCTCGAGCTCGCGCAGCAGCTTCGACGCGGCCGGCTGCGTCATGTTCAGCGCGGCCGCCGCGCGGTGAATGCTGCCTTCGTCGGCGAGCGCGACGAGCAGCAGCAACTGGCGCGTCTTCAGGCGGGCGCGGTTGCCCCACGGGCTGGCTTCGGTCATCGTACGGGTTTATATCGATATCGGAATCGATATCGTAATCGCCTAAATCGTCATTAGCCAGTTATCAAAATTCTGCCTAGACTGCGCCGGTATCCCGTCACCACAGGACTGACGATGTCGGCAACAAAACCCAGGCTGCGCTCCGCTCAATGGTTCGGCACGAACGACAAGAACGGCTTCATGTACCGAAGCTGGATGAAGAACCAGGGCATTCCCGATCACGAATTCGACGGCCGGCCGATCATCGGCATCTGCAACACGTGGTCCGAACTGACGCCATGCAACGCGCACTTCCGCAAGCTCGCCGAGCACGTGAAGCGCGGGATCTCGGAAGCGGGCGGCTTCCCGGTCGAGTTCCCGGTGTTCTCGAACGGCGAATCGAACCTGCGGCCGTCGGCGATGCTCACGCGCAATCTTGCATCGATGGACGTCGAGGAAGCGATCCGCGGCAACCCGATCGACGCGGTCGTGCTGCTCGCCGGCTGCGACAAGACGACACCCGCGCTGCTGATGGGCGCGGCGAGCTGCGACGTGCCGGCGATCGTCGTGTCGGGCGGCCCGATGCTGAACGGCAAGCTCGAAGGCAAGAACATCGGTTCGGGCACGGCCGTGTGGCAGTTGCACGAAGCGCTGAAGGCCGGCGAGATCGACGTGCATCACTTCCTGTCGGCCGAAGCCGGCATGTCGCGCTCGGCCGGCACCTGCAACACGATGGGTACCGCATCGACGATGGCGTGCATGGCCGAGGCGCTCGGCGTCGCGCTGCCGCACAACGCGGCGATTCCGGCCGTCGATTCGCGCCGCTACGTGCTCGCGCACATGTCGGGCATCCGGATCGTCGAGATGGCGCTCGAAGGGCTCGTGCTGTCGAAGATCCTGACGCGCGCGGCGTTCGAGAACGCGATCCGCACGAACGCGGCGATCGGCGGCTCGACCAACGCCGTGATCCACCTGAAGGCGATCGCCGGCCGCATCGGCGTGCCGCTCGAGCTGGAAGACTGGATGCGCATCGGCCGCGACACGCCGACGATCGTCGACCTGATGCCGTCGGGGCGCTTCCTGATGGAGGAGTTCTATTACGCGGGCGGGCTGCCGGCCGTGCTGCGCCGGCTCGGCGAAGGCGGGCTGCTGCCGCACCCGGACGCGCTGACGGTCAACGGCAAGTCGCTGTGGGACAACGTGCGCGAAGCGCCGAACTACGACGAAGAAGTGATCCGCCCGCTCGACCGGCCGCTGATCGAGGACGGCGGCATCCGCATCCTGCGCGGCAATCTCGCGCCGCGCGGCGCGGTGCTGAAGCCGTCGGCGGCGAGCCCCGAACTGCTCAAGCATCGCGGCCGCGCGGTGGTGTTCGAGAACCTCGACCACTACAAGGCGACGATCAACGACGAAGCGCTCGACATCGACGCAAGCTCGGTGATGGTGCTGAAGAATTGCGGGCCGCGCGGGTATCCGGGCATGGCCGAGGTCGGCAACATGGGGCTGCCGCCGAAGCTGCTGCGCCAGGGCGTGAAGGACATGGTGCGGATTTCCGATGCGCGGATGAGCGGCACCGCGTACGGCACGGTCGTGCTGCACGTCGCGCCGGAAGCGGCCGCGGGCGGCCCGCTCGCGGCCGTGCGCAACGGCGACTGGATCGAACTCGACTGCGAGGCCGGCACGCTGCATCTCGACATCACGGATGAAGAACTGCAGCGCCGCCTGTCGGACGTCGATCCGACCGCGGCGCCGGGCGTGGCCGGCCAGCTCGGCAAGGGCGGCTATGCGCGGCTGTATATCGATCACGTGCTGCAGGCCGACGAGGGGTGCGACCTCGACTTCCTGGTCGGTACGCGCGGCGCGGACGTGCCGAGCCATTCGCATTGAGCGGCGGGCGGCGCGACGTGCGCCGCCGCCGATGGCGGGCCTTCCCGGCCCGCGCTTCATGAAACCATGAACGCATGACGGCCGGCGACAACCGGGCCGAAGCAGGACGCGAACCATGACATCGAGCAGCACGCCGCGCTATCGCGGCATCTTCCCCGTCGTCCCGACGACGTTTACCGACACCGGCGAGCTCGACCTCGCGAGCCAGAAGCGCGCGGTCGACTTCATGATCGATGCGGGGTCGGACGGCCTGTGCATCCTCGCGAACTTCTCCGAGCAGTTCGCGATCACCGACGACGAACGCGACGTGCTCACGCGCACGATCCTCGAACACGTCGCCGGCCGCGTGCCGGTGATCGTCACGACGTCGCACTACGGCACGCAGGTGTGCGCGGCGCGCAGCCTGCGCGCGCAGCAGCTCGGCGCGGCGATGGTGATGGCGATGCCGCCGTATCACGGCGCGACGTTCCGCGTGCCGGAGGCGCAGATCTTCGAGTTCTATGCGCGCGTGTCGGATGCGATCGACATCCCGATCATGATCCAGGACGCGCCCGCGAGCGGCACGCCGCTGTCCGCGCCGTTCCTCGCGCGGATGGCGCGCGAGATCGAACAGGTCGCGTACTTCAAGATCGAGACGCCCGGCGCCGCGAACAAGCTGCGCGAGCTGATCCGGCTCGGCGGCGACGCGATCGAGGGGCCGTGGGACGGCGAGGAAGCGATCACGCTGCTCGCCGATCTCCATGCGGGCGCGACCGGCGCGATGACGGGCGGCGGCTTTCCGGACGGCATCCGGCCGATCCTCGAAGCGTTCCGCGAAGGCCGGCACGACGATGCGTTCGCGCATTACCAGACGTGGCTGCCGCTGATCAATCACGAGAACCGCCAGTCCGGGATCCTCACCGCGAAGGCGCTGATGCGCGCCGGCGGCGTGATCGCGTGCGAGCGGCCGCGGCATCCGATGCCGGAACTGCACCCGGACACGCGCGCGGAACTGCTCGCGATCGCGCGCCGGCTCGATCCGCTCGTGCTGCGCTGGGCGCGCTGAGCGATTCGCGAAGGAGAGACGCACGATGAGCAATCCAATTTCGCTGGGCGTGATCGGGATCGGCAAGATCGCCCGCGACCAGCATTTGCCGGCGATCGCCGCCGAACCGGGCTTCGCGTTGACTGCCTGCGCGAGCCGTCACGCGGAAGTCAACGGCGTGCGCAATTATCCGGATCTGAACGCGCTGCTCGCCGCCGAGCCCGAGCTCGACGCCGTGTCGCTGTGCGCGCCGCCGCAGGTGCGCTACGCGCAGGCGCGCGCCGCGCTCGAGGCCGGCAAGCACGTGATGCTCGAGAAGCCGCCGGGCGCGACTCTCGGCGAAGTGGCCGCGCTGGACGCGCTGGCGCGCGAGCGCGGCCTCACGCTGTTCGCGACCTGGCATTCGCGCTGCGCGAGCGCGGTGGAACCGGCGCGTGCGTGGCTTGCGTCACGCACGATCCGCGCGGTGCAGGTTCGCTGGAAGGAAGACGTGCGGCGCTGGCATCCGGGGCAGCAGTGGATCTGGGAACCGGGCGGCCTCGGCGTGTTCGATCCGGGCATCAACGCGCTGTCGATCGTCACGCGGATCCTGCCGCGCGAGCTCGTGCTGCGCGAGGCGACGCTCATCGTGCCGAGCGACGTGCAGACGCCGATCGCGGCCGAACTCGATTGCGCGGATACCGACGGCGTGCCGGTGCGCGCGGAATTCGACTGGCGGCACGGCCCGGTCGAGCAATGGGAAATCGCGGTCGACACGGCCGACGGCGTGCTCGCGATCAGCCGCGGCGGCGCGCAATTGTCGATCGCGGGCGAGCCGGTCGAGATCGGGCCCGAACGCGAGTATCCGGCGCTGTATGCGCACTTTCGTGCGCTGATCGCGCGTGGCGAAAGCGACGTCGACGTGCGGCCGCTGCGGCTCGTCGCCGACGCCTTCCTGTTCGGCCGACGCGTGCAGACCGACGCGTTCGGCCGCTGACCTGCGTGCGCGCACCGCCTCGGGCGCGCACGACGAACGATTGATTACGGACACACATCACGGCATCGGCCGACACAAAGGAGACACCACATGAACCGCACGACTCACACGATCCGTCGACATACCCTGCGCGCGCTGCTGGCCGCGCTGTGCATCGCGCCGCTCGGCATGCAGGGCGCCGCGCACGCCGACGCGCCGCTGAAGATCGGCTTCCTCGTGAAGATGCCCGAGCAGGCGTGGTTCATCAACGAGCAGAACGCGGCGTCCGCGCTCGGCCAGAAGGAGAACTTCTCGGTCGTGAAGATCGGCACGCCGGACGGCGAGAAGGTGCTGGCCGCGATCGACAACCTCGGTTCGCAGGGGGCGCAGGGCTTCGTGATCTGCGCGCCGGACGTGCGCCTCGGGCCGGCAATCGCGTCGCGCGCGAAGCGCTACAACATGAAGTTCGTGACCGTCGACGACCAGCTCGTCGATTCGAGCGGCAAGCCGCTGCCGAACGTGCCGCACCTCGGGATGTCGGCGACCAAGATCGGCAACCAGGTCGGCCAGGCGATCTCCGACGAAATGAAGCGGCGCGGCTGGAAGCCCGAAGAAGTCGGCGCGCTGCGGATCACCAATTACGAGTTGCCGACCGCGAAGCTGCGCACCGACGGCGCGACGCAGGCGCTGCTCGCGAACGGCTTCCGCAAGGAGAACATCTTCGACGCGCCGCAGAAGACGACCGACGACGAAGGCGGCTTCAGCGCGGCGGCACCCGTGCTCGCCCGCCATCCGAACGTGAAGAAATGGGTGATCTACGCGCTGAACGAGGAAACCGTGCTCGGCGCGGTGCGCGCGACGGAACAACTGCACATCCCGGCGGCCGACGTGATCGGCGTCGGCATCAACGGTGCGGGCGAGGCGTTCGCCGAATTCCAGAAGAAGGAGCCGACCGGCTTCTACGGGACGATCGCGGTCAGCTCGACGAACCACGGCAAGGACAGCACGCAGAACCTCGTCGACTGGATCCGCAACGGCAAGGTGCCGCCGGCCGACACGCAGACGAGCGGCAAGCTGATGACGCGCACGAACTGGCAGGCCGTGCGCGCCGAGCTCGGCATCTGAGCGGGCGAGGCGAGAACGCGATGACGATGCAGACGATGACGGCCGCGTCCGCCGGCCACGGTGCCGAAGCGGGCACGCCGCCGAGCGGCGCGCTGCTCGCGCTCGACGGCATCACCGTGACGTTTCCGGGCGTGCGTGCGCTCGACACGGTGTCGCTGTCGGTGCGCGCGGGCGAAGTGCACGGGCTGATGGGCGAGAACGGCGCGGGGAAATCGACGCTGCTGAAGGTGCTGTCCGGCGTGAACCAGCCGCAGGCCGGCACGTTGACGCTGAACGGCACGGTGCAGCGCTTCGCGTCGACCCGCGCGGCGCTCGAGGCCGGCATCGCGATCATCTACCAGGAGCTGCATCTGGTGCCCGAACTGACGGTCGCGGAGAACCTGATGCTCGGGCAATTGCCGAGCCGGGCCGGCGTGGTCGACGAGCGCGCGCTCGCCGCGCGCGCGCTCGATGCGCTGGAGCGGCTGGGCGAGCATATCGATCCGGGTATTCCGGTGAAGTATCTGTCGATCGGCCAGCGCCAGATGATCGAGATCGGCAAGGCGCTGATGCGCGACGCACGCGTGATCGCGTTCGACGAGCCGACGAGCTCGCTGTCCGCGCGCGAGACCACGCAACTGTTCCGGATCATCCGCGCGCTGCGCGCGGAAGGCCGCGCGATCATCTACGTCACGCACCGGATGGAGGAAGTGTACGAACTGTGCGACCGCGTGACCGTGTTTCGCGACGGCCGCCGCATCGACACGTTCGATTCCGTCGCCGATCTCGACCGCGACCGGTTGATCGGCTGCATGGTCGGCCGCTCGATCGAGGACGTGTACGGCTACCGGCCGCGCACGGCCGGCGACGTGCTGATCGAGGCGAAAGGGTTGACGGGGCCGGGGCTCGCCGAGCCCGTGTCGTTCACCGCGCGGCGCGGCGAGATCGTCGGCTTCTTCGGGCTCGTCGGCGCGGGCCGCTCGGAACTGATGAAGCTGCTGTACGGCGCCGCGCGCCCGAGCGCGGGGCACGTCGAGCTGAACGGCAAGCGGGTCGCGTTCGGCAGCCCGCGCGACGCGGTGCGCGCCGGCATCGCGCTGTGCCCGGAAGACCGGAAACAGGAGGGCATCGTCGCGATCGCGTCGGTGGCCGACAACCTGAACATCAGCGTGCGCCGCCATTTCAGCCCGGCGCGCGTGCTGCTCGACGGGCGGCGGGAACGCGAGCTCGCGCAGAAATACATCGAACGCCTCGCGATCAAGACCCGCGACGGCGACACGCCGATCGGCGCGCTGTCGGGCGGCAACCAGCAGAAGGTCGTGATCGCGCGCTGGCTGGCCGAGCGCATCGACGTGTTCCTGATGGACGAGCCGACGCGCGGCATCGACGTCGGCGCGCGCGCGGAAATCTACAACCTGTTCTACGAACTCGCGGAAGCGGGCCGCACGGTGATCCTCGTGTCGAGCGATCTGGCCGAGGTGATCGGCGTGTCGGATCGCATCATCGTGATGAAGGAAGGACGGATCGCGGGCGAGGTCGACAAGGCGCACGCGACGCCCGACGCGCTGATCAAGCTCGCGCTGCCGCGCTAGCGGCGAGCAGTCAACCGGAAAGCAACTGATATGAGCCAGGCAATGCAACCCCAACGTACCTCCCCATCCCCGGATGCCGCCGCCGCGGCCACGCCCGCGCGTCCGCGCGGCGGCGTGTGGCAGCTGATCAACCGTTCCGGCATCGTGATGGTGTTTCTCGTGCTGTTCGCGGTGCTGTCGCTGACCGTGCCGGACTTTCTCACGCCGCGCAACATCCAGGGCCTGCTGCTGTCGGTCACGCTGATCGGCTCGATCGCGGTGACGATGATGTTCGTGCTCGCGTTAGGCGAGGTCGACCTGTCGGTCGCGTCGATCGTCGCGTTTTCCGGCGTCGTCGCGTCGACGCTGATCACCGCGACGCACAGCGTCGTGCTCGGCATCGCGGCCGGCGTGCTCGCCGGCGGCGCGGTCGGGCTCGTGAACGGCGTGCTGATCGCGCGCTGGCGGATCAACTCGCTGATCGTCACGCTCGCGATGATGGAAGTCGTGCGCGGCCTCGCATTCATCACGTCGAACGGCGACGCGGTGATGATCTCCGAGGAGCGCTTCTTCGATCTCGGCGGCGGGTCGTTCCTCGGCATCTCGTTTCCGATCTGGAGCAACATCGTCGGCTTCGTCGTGTTCGGCTTCCTGCTGCGCAAGACGGTGTTCGGCAAGAACGTGCTGGCCGTCGGCGGCAACGGCGAGGCCGCGCTGCTCGCGGGGCTGCCGGTGATGCGCATCAAGATCACGGTGTTCGTGCTGCAGGGGCTCGTGACCGGCTTCGCGGGCGTGATGCTCGCGTCGCGGATGAGCCTCGGCGACCCGAAAACCTCGGTCGGCCTCGAGCTCGGCGTGATCTCCGCGTGCGTGCTCGGCGGCGTGTCGCTGACGGGCGGCGTCGCGACGATCTCCGGCGTGCTGGTCGGCGTGCTGATCATGGGCTCGGTGCAGGACGCGATGAGCCTGTTGAACGTGCCGACCTTTTACCAATATCTGATACGCGGCGGAATTCTGTTGCTCGCGGTGCTGTTCGACCAGTATCGTCGCAACCAGCGGCGCGCGATGAAGATCTGATGTCGACCACGTGCGGCCGCCTGCAAATGCGACGACTATCGGGAGACGGCATGCAACAGACTCATCCGGCCGCGTCGGCGACGCTGCTGGCCGACAGCCGCAACACGCTCGGCGAAGGCGCGACGTGGTGCGACAGGACGCACGCGCTGTACTGGGTGGATATCGAAGGCGCGCAGCTGTGGCGCTGCCGCGCGGACGGTTCGGACCTCGTGCAATGGGCGATGCCCGAACGGCTCGCGTGCTTCGCGCTGACCGACGATCCGGATGTGCTGCTCGTCGGGCTCGCGACACATCTTGCGTTCTTCGATCTGCGCAGCGGCACGTTCACGCGGATCGTCGACGTCGAACCCGAGCTGCCGACGCGGCTGAACGACGGCCGCTGCGATCCGTTCGGCGCGTTCGTGTTCGGGATGAAGGACGAAGGCGGCGAGCCGCCGCGCGCGGTGGGCGGGTTCTATCGGCTCAATCCCGATCTGACGCTCGAACGGCTTGCGCTGCCGGCGGCGGCGATCGCGAACAGCATCGGGTTCTCGCCGGATGGGGCGACGATGTATTTCTGCGATTCGCTGGTGCGCGAGATTTTCGTGTGCGATTACCGCGCGGGCGGCGATGTCGCGAACGTGAGACCGTTCGTCCGGCTGACCGATGCCGACGGCGATCCGGACGGGTCGATCGTCGATCGCGACGGCGGGCTTTGGAACGCGCAGTGGGGCGGGCGAAGGGTGGTGCGTTATGGCGCCGACGGTGTCGAGACGGACCGCGTGGCGGTGCCGACCGCGCAGCCGAGCTGCGTGGCGATCGATGGCGAAGGCAGGCTGTATGTGACGAGTGCGCGTGTTGACCTGAGCGATGACGCGCTGGCCGGCGATGCGCACGCGGGTGGTGTGTTCGTCGCGCAGACGCGCTATGCGGGGCTGCCGACGGCGCGGTTTGCGGGCCAGCGCCCGTCGCACGGCTGACCGTCGCGGCTGACCGCGCGCACCGGGCGCGTGTCGCGTACAACCGGACGGAGCGACGTTTCGCGTGCTGGTAAGATGGCCCGCAATTCCATCCCGCACGCGCCATGAGTTCCACCCCGACCAAGCCCGCGAACCCGAAAACCGCTGCAAAAGCCGCCGCGAAGAACGACGCCGCCCGCGCCCCGGGCGACAGGCCGAAGCCGCGCGTGCAGCAGCGCCTGACCTACGTGATCGGCGGCCTCGACCGGCTGCTGCGCCGTCACATGACCGACGCGCTCGCACCGCTCGGCATCACGCTCGCGCAATACACGGCGCTGTCGGTGCTCGAGGCGCGCGGCGCATCGTCGAACGCGCAACTGGCCGAACGTTCGTGGATCACGCCGCAATCGGCGAACGAGGTGATGAGCGTGATGGCCGCGCGCGGTTTCGTCACGCGCGAAGCCGACCCGTCGCACGGTCGCATCATCCTGCTGAAGCTGACCGACGCAGGCGCGGCGATGCTGCGCGAATGCGAAGCCGTGCTGCGCCCGCTCGAAATGCGCATGCTCGGCGACATTTCGGCCGACGACGCCGCGCACGTGCAGCGCGCGCTCGAACTGTTCTCGCGCAACCTCCGCGGCTGATCGGCTCCGACCCTTCACGACGCGCGGCCCGGGCGGCGCGCGTCCGCTTCGCTTCCCCGCCTCCCGGCGGCTGACCGTTCCCCGATTCCCCCGATTCCCCCGATTCCCCCGATTCCCCCGATTCCCCCGATTCCTCCGATTCCTCCGATTCCTCCGTTTTCCCGCTTTCCGCTCCGGGTTTACACCGGCGCTCGTGCCGCTTGCAATATCAGGTAGCCTGATATTAAATGAAGTCGTCCGCAGCAGGAATGCTGCGCACCGAATCGCACAGGAACGAACGACAGGAACAGACATGAGCAAGTACGACAACCGCTGGCAGACCGTTGAACTGAAAGTGGAGGCCGGCATCGCGTGGGTGACGCTGAATCGCCCGGAGAAGCGCAACGCCATGAGCCCGACGTTGAATCGGGAGATGCTGGAAGTCCTCGACGCGGTCGAATTCGACGACGAAGCGAAGGTGCTGGTGCTGACCGGCGCGGGCGCCGCGTGGACGGCCGGCATGGATCTGAAGGAATACTTCCGCGAGATCGACGGCGGCTCCGACGCGCTGCAGGAAAAAGTGCGCCGCGACGCGTCGGAATGGCAGTGGCGCCGCCTCCGGATGTACAACAAGCCGACGATCGCGATGGTGAACGGCTGGTGTTTCGGCGGCGGATTCTCGCCGCTCGTCGCGTGCGATCTCGCGATCGCGGCCGACGAAGCGGTGTTCGGGCTGTCGGAGATCAACTGGGGCATCCCGCCGGGCAACCTCGTCAGCAAGGCGATGGCGGACACCGTCGGGCATCGCCGCGCGCTGCACTACATCATGACCGGCGACACGTTCACCGGCGCGGAAGCGGCCGAGATGGGCCTCGTGAACAGCAGCGTGCCGCTCGCCGGGCTGCGCGACGCGACGATCGCGCTCGCCGCGCGGCTGATGGACAAGAACCCGGTCGTGCTGCGCGCGGCAAAACACGGCTTCAAGCGCTCGCGCGAGCTCACGTGGGAGCAGTGCGAGGATTACCTGTATGCGAAGCTCGACCAGGCGCAGTTGCGCGACCCGGAGCGCGGCCGCGAACAGGGGCTGAAGCAGTTCCTCGACGACAAGACGATCAAGCCGGGCCTGCAGGCATACAAGCGCTGATACGGCGCGAACGCAGCCGCCGATATAACCGCGGACGTAACCGCAAGAGACAGGCAGGGCAGGAGACGACATGACCGACAGACGGATGCTGATCGGCGGCGAGTGGTGCAACGCTCGCGACGGCCGCACCTTCGACCGCTTCAACCCCGCGACGGGCGCGCTCGCATCGCGCGCACCGGCGGCCGGCCTGGCCGATGCCGACGCGGCGATCGACGCCGCGCACCGCGCGTTCCCCGCATGGGCGGCGCTCGCGCCGACCGAGCGCCGCCGGCTGCTGCTGAAGGCGGCCGATCTAATGGACGCGCGCATCGACGCGTTCGTCGCGGCGGGCGTGGCCGAAACCGGCGCGACGCCCGGCTGGATCGGCTTCAACGTGACGCTCGCGGCGAACATGCTGCGCGAGGCCGCGTCGATGACGACGCAGATCGCCGGCGACGTGATCCCGTCCGACGTACCGGGCAATCTCGCGCTCGCGATGCGCGTGCCGTGCGGCGTGGTGCTCGGCATCGCGCCGTGGAACGCGCCGGTGATCCTCGGCACGCGAGCGCTTGCGATGCCGCTCGCATGCGGCAACACGGTCGTGCTGAAAGCGTCCGAGGCGTGCCCGGGCGTGCACGCGCTGATCGGCGCGGTGCTGGACGAAGCGGGGCTCGGCGCGGGCGTGGTGAACGTGATCACGCACGCGGCGGCCGACGCGCCCGAGCTCGTCGAGCGGATGATCGCGCATCCGCATGTGAGGCGGATCAACTTCACCGGATCGACGCACGTCGGCCGGATCATCGCGCGCCACGCGGCCGCGCACCTGAAACCGGTGCTGCTCGAACTCGGCGGCAAGGCGCCGGTGCTGGTGCTCGACGATGCCGATCTCGATGCGGCGGTCGACGCGATCGCATTCGGCGCATTCTTCAACCAGGGGCAGATCTGCATGTCGACGGAGCGCGTGATCGCCGCGCGGCCGATCGCCGATGCACTCGTCGAGCGGCTCGCCGCGAAGGCGCGCACGCTGGTTGCCGGCGATCCGCTGGCCGGCCATTCGCTCGGCACGATGGTCGATGCGTCGGCCGCCGCGCGCGCGGCGTCGCTGGTCGAGGATGCGCGCGCACTGGGCGCGCAATTGCCGCTCGGCTGCCGCGTGGAAGGCGCGACGATGCAGCCCGCGATCGTCGACGGCGTCACGCGCGACATGCGCCTGTATCGCGAGGAATCGTTCGCGCCGGTGGTGGCGATCCTGCGCGCGGACAGCGACGACGAAGCGGTCGAGCTCGCGAACGACAGCGAGTTCGGCTTGTCGGCGAGCGTGTTCAGCCGCGATATCGCCCGCGCGATGGCGGTCGCGCGCCGGATCGAATCGGGGATCTGCCACGTCAACGGGCCGACCGTGCACGACGAGGCGCAGATGCCGTTCGGCGGCACGAAGGCGAGCGGCTACGGCCGCTTCGGCAGCCGCGCGTCGATCGCCGAATTCACCGAGCTGCGCTGGATCACCGTGCAGACCACGCCGCGCCACTATCCGATATGAGCGAGCCGACGATGAATGCAGAGAAGGCGCCGCTTCAGGCCGGCCAACACGCTGGCGGCGTACGCTATCGCGCGGCGGCCGTCGCCGTGGGCGCGGCCGAGATTCGCCGCGCCGACGACGGCACCTGGTACCTGCGCTCGCGCGAGCCGCTCGGCGATTACCCGACGCGCATCACCGACTGCCTCGTGCGCGGCGCGCAGGCGCACCCCGACCGCGTGCTGGCCGCGCGGCGCAGCGCCGACGGGCACTGGATCGAGATCACCTACGCGCAGATGCTCGAACGCGCGCGCGCGCTCGGCCAGGGCCTCGTCGATCTCGGGTTGTCGGCCGAGCGTCCGCTCGCGGTGCTGTCCGGCAACGATCTCGAGCATCTGCAACTGATGTTCGCGGCGATGCTGGCCGGCGTGCCGTACTCGCCGATCTCGCCCGCGTATTCGCTGGTGTCGACCGATTACGGCAAGCTGCGTCACACGCTCGGCGTGCTGAAGCCGGGCGCCGTGTTCGTCGCCGAACGCGCGCCGTTCGCGCGTGCGCTCGACGCGACGTTGCCGGCCGATGCGGTGCTGATCGTCGCGCGCGATGCCGATGCCGATGCCGATGCGGACGGAAAGGCCCGCGCGGTGCCGCTGTCGCGCCTGCTCGCCACCGTCCCGCGCACGATCGACGCGATCCACGAGGCGGTCGGCCCCGACCATCTCGCGAAGATCCTGTTCACGTCCGGCTCGACGAAGCTGCCGAAGGCCGTGCCGACCACGCACCGGATGCTGTGCAGCAACCAGCAGATGCTGCGCCAGACGATGCCCGAGCTCACGCGCGAGCCGCCGGTGCTGGTCGACTGGCTGCCGTGGAATCACACGTTCGGCGGCAGTCACAACCTCGGCATCGCGCTGTACAACGGCGGCTCGCTCTACATCGACGATGGCCGCCCGATGCCCGGCCGCTTCGACGAAACCGTGCGCAACCTGCGCGAGATCGCGCCGACGATCTACTTCAACGTGCCGAAGGGCTGGGAGGAGCTGACCGCCGCGCTCGAACGCGACGCCGAACTGCGCGACACGTTCTTCTCGCGCGTGAAGCTGTATTTCTTCGGCGGCGCGGGGCTGTCGCAGGCCGCATGGGACCGGCTCGACCGCGTGACCGAAGCGCATTGCGGCGAGCGCATCCGGATCATGGCCGGCCTCGGGATGACGGAGGCGTCGCCGTCGTGCCTGTTCACGACCGGGCCGCTGATGCGCGCGGGCTATATCGGGCTACCCGCGCCCGGCTGCGACGCGAAGCTCGTGCCGTGCGGCGGCAAGCACGAACTGCGCTTCAAGGGGCCGAACGTGATGCGCGGCTACTGGCATGCCGATGTCGATCCGCGCGACGTGTTCGACGAAGAAGGCTACTACCGCAGCGGCGACGCGGGCGTGTTTGCCGATCCGGAGCGGCCGGAGCTCGGGCTGATGTTCGACGGGCGGCTGACCGAGGATTTCAAGCTGAGCAGCGGCACGTTCGTCAGCGTCGGGCCGTTGCGCGCGAACGCGGTGTCGAGCGGCGCGCCGTACGTGCAGGACGTGGTCGTGACGGGAATCAATCGCGACGACATCGGCTTGCTGGTGTTTCCGCGCGTCGATGCATGCCGTGCGCTGGCGGGGCTCGCCGCCGATGCGTCCGTGACCGACGTGCTGCGTGCGCCGGCCGTGCGTGCGGCGTTCGCGGCGTGGCTGGCCGCGCTGAACCGGAACGCGAGCGGCGGTTCGACGTTCGTCGCGAGGATTCGGTTGATCGACACGCCGCCGTCGCTCGATCTCGGCGAAGTGACCGACAAGGGATCGCTGAACCAGGCGGCCGTGCAGAAGCATCGCGCGGCGACGATCGACGCGCTGTACGACCCGGCGCGGCGCGATCCCGACGTGATTTACGCGTAAGCAGCACGCGCGAGCAGTTACAGCGGTAAGCAGCACGCAGGTACAACGACCGGCCGGCCACGACACCGGCAGGCACTTTCGCGGCCAGTGAATCAGGCTGCCTGATAAAGGCGGCCGTTCATACGACACCTCGCGCGCCGAACCGCCACTGGCCGGCGGCGGCGCGCGGCGGCCGTTGCAGGGCCGACCGACCACAAAGACATGGGAATGGAGACATGAACACTTACGTTGCCGAAAAATCCACGGTCGCGACCACGCTCGCGCTGTGTTTCGCGATCGCCCTTCTCGAAGGGCTCGACCTGCAGTCGGTCGGCGTCGCCGCGCCGCGGATGGCGCGCGAATTCGGATTGAGCGTGTCGCAGATGGGCATCGCGTTCAGCGCGGGCACCTTCGGGCTGCTGCCGGGCGCGATGCTCGGCGGGCGGCTCGCCGACCGGATCGGCCGCAAGCGCGTGCTGATCGCATCGGTCGTGCTGTTCGGACTGCTGTCGATCGCGACCGCGCAGGTCTCGACGTTCGCGATGCTCGTCGTCGTGCGCGTGCTGACCGGCATCGGCCTCGGCGGCGCGATGCCGAACCTGATCGCGCTGTCGTCCGAAGCGGTCGAGCCGCGCTCGCGCAGCAGCGCGGTCGCGACGATGTACTGCGGGATTCCGTTCGGCGGCGTGATCGCATCGCTGATCGGCGTGCTGCTCGCCGGCGACACCGAATGGCGGCACATCTTCTACGTCGGCGGGGTGGGGCCGCTGCTGCTCGTGCCGCTGCTCGTGTGGTGCCTGCCGGAATCGCGCGCGTATCTCGACGTCGCCGGCACGCAGGCCGCGCGCATCAGCGTCGCACGCACGCTGTTCGGCGACGGCCGCACGACGTCGACGGTCGCGCTGTGGGTCAGCTACTTCTGCACGCTGATCGTTCTGTACTTCCTGCTGAACTGGCTGCCGTCGCTGATGGCGTCGCGCGGGCTCGATCGCGCGCACGTCGGCCTCGTGCAGATCGCGTTCAACGTCGGCGCGGGGCTCGGCGCGCTCGGCATCGGCGCGGCGCTCGACCGGATGCGCGCATCGCGCGTGGTCGGCGGCATGTACGTCGGGATCGTGCTGTCGCTCGCCGCGCTCGCGGCCGCGCCCGGCTTCGCGTCGCTCGCGGCGGCCGCGTTCGCCGCCGGGATGTTCGTCGTCGGCGGGCAGTCGGTGCTGTACGCGCTTGCCGCGATGTACTACCCGACCGCGATGCGCGGCACCGGCGTCGGCTCCGCGGTCGCCGTCGGCCGGCTCGGCTCCGTCGTCGGGCCGCTCGCGGCCGCGACGCTGCTGGCCGCGGGCCGCAGCGCGCCCGTCGTGATCGGCGCGAGCATCCCCGTCACGCTGGTCGCCGCCGTCGCCGCGCTGGTACTGATCCGGCGGCCGCAGGCACACGACTGAATTCCGTTGCTTTCAACCCACCAGCGCCGACAGAGCGCGATATCGACACAGGTCTGGAGACATTCATCATGAAGCACACCAAAGCCTTGCTGGCAGCCGGCGCATGCGCGCTGGCCGCGACCGGCGCGCACGCCCAGTCGAGCGTGACGCTGTACGGGATCATCGACACGGGCGTCGAGTTCGTGTCGCACGCGAACGCGGCCGGCGATCACGTGGTGCGGATGCCGGGCGTGACGGGCGAACTGCCGTCGCGCTGGGGGCTGCGCGGCACCGAGGATCTCGGCGGCGGCTACCAGGCGGTGTTCACGCTCGAAAGCGGCTTCAACGTGCGCGGCGGCGATCTCGGGCAGGGCGGCCGGCTGTTCGGGCGGCAGGCGTTCGTCGGGCTGAAGAGCGGCTTCGGCACGCTCGCGTTCGGCCGCCAGTACACGATGACCTATCTCGCGCTGCAGGGTGCGGACATCATCGGCCCCGACATCTACGGGCTCGGCTCGTTCGACGCATACGTGCCGAACGGCCGCGCCGACAACGCGGTGACCTACGTCGGCACGTATCGCGGCGTGACGCTCGGCGCCGCGTATTCGTTCGGCCGCGACGGCGCGGGCACCGGCAATTCGCCGGGGCAGGGCACGTGCGCGGGGCAGGTGCCCGGCGACGCGGTGCAGTGCCGCAACTGGTCGGTGATGCTCAAGTACGACAGCGCGTATTTCGGCGCGGCGGCATCGTACGAGGAACAGCGCGGCGGCACCGGCGCGGCCGCCAACTTCTTCGACGGCGTGGCGCCCGTCCCGTTCACGAGCAGCGGCGGCAAGGATGCGCGCACGCACGTGAGCGCGTATGCGCAAGCGGCCGGCGCGAAGATCGGCGCGGGCTGGATCGGGCGGCGCGTGTCGACCGGTTCGCCGGCCGCGCCCGGTGCGCATTCGGACCTGTTCTTCGTCGGCGCGTCGTATGCGGTGAAGCCCGATTTCATCGTCGACGGCGAAGGCTACCGGATCGTCAACACCGCGCACGACACGCGCGCGACGATGGCCACGCTGCGCGCGACTTATCTGCTCACCAAGCGCACGGCCGTCTACGCGCAGTCGTCGTATCTGTGGAACAGCGCGCATGCGCGCTACTCGGTCAGCGGCGGCGGGCCCGGCACGACGCCCGGCGCGGGGATGGGGCAGCTCGGCGCGATGGTCGGCGTGCGGCACATGTTCTGATTTACCGGCGTGACGAACCGAACGGGAGCTATCTTGAACACGAAATCTGCATTCCTCTGTATTGCGCCGCTGTCCGCCGCCGCGATGCTCGCCGGGTGCGGCGGCGACGATTCGATCGGCGCCGCGCCCACGCACCTGAGCGCCGCGACGCCGGCCGCGATGACGCAAACGTGCGACGCGCTGGCCGCGAAGCTCGCGTATGCGAACACGTCGTTCACGTCGGTGACGACCGCGGCGGCCGGCGCGCTGACGGTGGCCGGCAAGCCGGTCGCCGAGCACTGCGTGATCGCCGGCAAGATGAATCAGCGCGTGAGCGCGGTGGACGGCAAGACCTATGCGATCGGCTTCGAGATGCGTCTGCCGAAAGCATGGAACGGCCGCTTCTTCTACCAGGCGAACGGCGGGCTCGACGGCAACGTCGTGACCGCGACCGGCGAGATCGGCGGCGGCGGGCCGCTGACCAATGCACTGAACCAGGGTTTCGCGGTGATCAGCTCGGATTCCGGGCACAGCGCCGCACAGAATCCGCTGTTCGGCCTCGATCCGCAGGCGCGGATCGACTACGGCTACGGCGCCGTCGATGCGCTCACGCCGATGGCGAAGCAGGTGATCCGGCTCGCGTACGGCAAGGCGCCCGATCGCAGCTATTTCGGTGGCTGCTCGAACGGCGGCCGCCACGCGATGGTCACGGCGGTGCGCAACCCGGCCGACTACGACGGCATCATCGCGGGCGACCCGGGCTTCCATCTGCCGAAGGCGGCGATCGGCGAGATGTACGGCGCGCAGCAGTTCGCGAAGATCGCGTCGGCGACGGGCTCGAACGGGTTGCCGGATATCCGCAGCGGTTTCAACGATGCGGAGCGCCAGTTCGTCGGCGCGAAGATCCTCGACAAATGCGACGCGCTCGACGGCGCGGCCGACGGGATGGTGCAGGACGTCGCCGCGTGCCAGGCGCACTTCAGCATCGACGCCGATATCCCGACCTGCGCGAACGGCACGCGCACGGGCGCCTGCCTGACGCCCGCGCAGAAAACCGCGCTGGCGAACGTGTTCGCCGGCGCGCGCAACAGCGCGGGCACGGCGCTGTACGCGAGCTTTCCGTACGATCCGGGCGTGGCCGGCAGCGGCTGGGCCGCGTGGAAGCAGTCGAATTCGATCGCGCTCGATCCGGCCGCGATGGCGTTCACGTTCATGACGCCGCCGAAAACCGCCGCGACGCTCGCGAACCTCGCCGGCTTCGCGCTCGGTTTCGACATGGACAACGACGCGCCGGCGATCTTCGCGACGAACGGCACGTACACGCAATCGTCATGGTCGTTCATGACGCCGCCCGACGAGACGAACCTGTCCGCGCTGAAGGCGCGCGGCGCGAAGCTGCTCGTCTATCACGGCACGGGCGACCCGGTGTTTTCGTTCAACGACACGCGCGACTGGTACGCACAGGTCGCGCAGGCGAACGGCGGCGATGCGTCGAGCTTTGCACGCTTCTATCCGGTGCCGGGGATGAACCACTGCTCGGGCGGGCCGGCGGCTGACCAGTTCGACATGCTGACCCCGCTCGTCGCATGGGTCGAGCAAGGGCAGGCGCCGGCGGCGATCGTGGCGACCGCGCGCGACGCGACGAACGCGGTGCCGAACGCGGAGGTGCCCGCATCGTGGGGCGCGGGGCGCACGCGGCCGCTGTGTCCGTATCCGCAGGTCGCGCGCTACAACGGCGCGGGCGACGTGAATTCGGCGGCGAGCTTCAGTTGTCGTTGACGTAGCCGTCGACGGGAAGCGGCCGGCGCATGCAGTCGCGCGCCGGCCGTTTCGTCGTTGCGTTCACTCGCCGGCATCGACCGGCACGTCGAGCCCGACCTTCACGCGGCTCATGCTCACGAGCGTCTTGAACCGCTTCACGTTGTTGTTCGCGAAGAACAGCTCGCGCGTGAGCGCGTTGTACTGATCCATGTTGCGCACCGCGAGGATCAGCACGAAATCCCATTCCCCCGTCACGTAGTAGCACTGCTGGATCTGTGGGCAGCGCTCGAACGCGCGCTTCATCGCGTCGAGCTGGTCGATCTGCTCGCTTTCGACCTCCACGTTCACGACGATCGTCAGCGGATGATCGACCTTGTCCGGCGCGACGACGGCCGTATAGCGCTCGATCACGCCGGCTTCCGCGAGGCGCCGCAGCCGCCGGTTCACGGCGGCGGTCGACAGGTTGACGCGCGCGCCGAGCTCGGCCTGCGGCGTCTGCGCGTCGCGCTGGACTTCCATCAGCAGCTTGCGATCGAACGCATCGAGAGGGGTCGTCATGATGGCGCGTGAAGCTTCGAAAGAATGAGAAATTTTTGCGTTCAGGCCGTAAGTTTGGCGATTTTTTTGACCGGCGTGTGCAATATTATTTTCCCAACCGACCGCAAGCGCAACTCGCGCCTGCCCGATCCGACCCACCCGACCGCCGCCCGCGCGGTCCCGATCCGGAGCCTTCCGTCATGCTCATCGCCAACCCGCGCGCGTCGCGCACCGCCTACCCGAACGCGCTGCGCCGCGTGATGAGCATCGCGTCGGCCGACGAAAGCGGTGCGTGGCTCGCGCATTGGCCGCTCGTCGGCAATGCGCGCACGCCGTTGCGTGCGCTGCCCGATCTCGCCGCGCGGCTCGGCGTCGCGAGCGTCAGCGTGAAGGACGAGTCGTGCCGTTCGCCGCTCGGCAGCTTCAAGGCGCTCGGTGCGCCGATCGCGCTGGTGCGGCTCGTGAAGCGGCTGCGGCGCACGCAGGCGCTCGATCCGCAGGGGCTCGTCACGGGCCGCTACGCGTCCGAGCTGGCCGACCTGACGGTGATCAGCGCGACCGACGGCAATCACGGCCGCGCGCTGGCCGCCGCCGCGCGCGCGATCGGCTGCGGCTGCGTGATCGTGCTGCACGCGAACGTCGACGCCGAGCGCGAACGCGCGATCTCGGCCTACGGCGCGCGGATCGTGCGCATCGCGGGGAACTACGACGAATCGGTCGTTTGCGCGGCGCAGCTCGCGCAGGCGAACGGCTGGTACGTCGTGTCGGATACGTCGTACGACGGCTACGAAGCGATTCCGCGCGACGTGATGCAGGGCTACGGCGTGATCGCCGCCGAAGCGGCCGCGCAGGCGGCGGAGGACGACGGGCGGCCGTTCACGCACGTGTTCCTGCAGGGCGGCGTGGGCGGCCTCGCCGCGGGCGTCGCGAGCTACCTGTGGGAGCGCGACGGCGTGCAGCGGCCGCGCTTCGTCGTCGTCGAGCCGCGCCAGGCCGATTGCCTGTACCAGAGCGCGCTGGCCGGGCGCGCGACGAAGGCGACCGGCAGCGTCGATTCGGTGATGGCGGGGCTCGCGTGCGGCGAGGCGTCGCCGCTCGCGTGGGATTTCCTCGAGATGTGCATCGACCACTTCATGCTGATCGACGACGAAGACGCGGTGCAGGCGATGCGCGGCCTCGCGGCCGGCAGCGAACGCGACGTGCCGCTCGTCGCCGGCGAGTCGGGCGCGGCCGGCATCGCGGGGCTGGCCGTGCTGATGCGCGATCCGGCGCGCGCGCGTCAGGTCGGGCTCGATGCGAGCGCGCGCGTGCTGGCGATCAACACGGAAGGGGCGACCGCGCCGTCCGTGTACCGGCATTGCGTCGGCGAGACGGCCGACGCGGTGCTCGCGCGCCAGCGCGACTGGCTGAGCCGCGCGGCGGTGGCGGCCTGAACGACATGACGACCGACGAGGCGAACGCAATGGACACGATCGACACAATCGACGAAAGCACGCTGCAGGGCCAATTGAAGACGTGGCGCCGCCATCTGCATCAGTATCCCGAGACGGGATTCGAGGAAGTGAACACGTCGGACTACGTCGCGCGGATCCTGACGACGCTCGGCCTCGACGTGCATCGCGGGATCGGCGGTACGGGCCTCGTCGCGAACCTGACGGCCGGCACGGGCCGGCGCGCGATCGGCATCCGCGCGGACATGGACGCACTGAACATCGCCGAGCACGCGCCGGGCCGCGAACACGTATCGCGCACGCCGGGCAAGATGCATGCGTGCGGTCACGACGGCCACATGTCGATGGTGCTCGGCGCCGCGCGGTTGCTGGCCGAGCGCAAGGATTTCGACGGCACGGTGCGCTTCATTTTCCAGCCGGCGGAAGAGCATGGCCGCGGCGCGAAGGCGATGATGGCCGACGGGCTGTTCGAACGCTTTCCGGTCGACGCGATCTTCGGCGCACACAATATGCCGGGCATGCGCGCGGGCACGTTCTCGACGCGTGCGGGCGGCATCATGGCGAGCGAAGACAATTTCGTGATCCGGATCGACGGGCGCGGCACGCATGCGGCGCGGCCGCACATGGGCATCGATCCGATCGTGATCGGCTCGCAGATCGTGCTCGCGCTGCAGACGATCGTGTCGCGCAATCTCGACCCGGGGCAGCAGGCGGTGGTGTCGTGCACGGAATTCATCACCGACGGGCTGCGTAACGTGCTGCCGTCGACCGTGACGATCAAGGGCGACACGCGCAGCTATTCGCGCGACGTGCAGGCGCTGCTGGAGACGCGGATGCGCGAGATCGCCGAAGGGATCTGCCGCACGCATGGCGCGACCTGCACGTTCGAGTACACGCACGAGTTCGCGCCGACGGTGAACTCGCCGGAATGGGTCGATACGGCCGTGCAGGCCGCCGCGCACGTCGCGGGCGCCGACGCGGTGAACGCCAACGTGCAGCCGATGATGATCTCGGAGGATTTCGGCGCGTTCCTGCAGGCGGTGCCGGGCAACTTCGTGTTCATCGGCAACGGCGAGGCGGCCGGGCAGGGCGGCGTGCCGCTGCACAACGCGGCGTACGATTTCAACGACGAGATTTTGACGATCGGCGCGCGGTATTTCGCGGAAGTGGCGCGGCGCGCGTTGCGGGCCGCGTAGCGCGACGGGGGCGGGTCGCCGCGTATCCGGTTCGCTGCGCGCGCGGCGCCACTTCGTCATCGACGCCGCATCGATGCGCGAGCGCACCGGCTTGCCGGCACGCCGAGAATCCTCCGTCGTCGTATTCGATCAACCGGCCAGTTCACCCAGGCACGCATCGAATTGCGCGACGAGCCGGTCGACATCGTCCGCCGTCGTTTGCGGGCACACGAGCATCATGTTGTGGAACGGCGTGATCAGCACGCCGCGATTGAGCAGGTACAGGTGCACGATGTGCTCGAGTTCGCTGTCGAGCTGCGCGCCGGCCAGCGTGCCGTTGCGCGGCGGCACGGGCGCGAACTGAAACTCGGTGCGCGCGCCGATGCGCGTCACGCACCACGGCAGCCCGTGTTTCGCGATCGCCTGTTCGAGGCCCGTCGCGAGCCGCGCGGCGAGTGCGAACATGTGCGCGTACGCGGCGTCGGTCGCCACTTCGGCGAGCGTCGCGCGCATCGCGTGCATCGCGAGCATGTTCGCGGTGAGCGTCGTGCCGATGCCCGAATGGCCGGGCGGCGCGTTCAGCTTCGCCGCTTTCGCGCGCTCCGCGAATTCGGCGCTGAACCCGTACACCGCGCACGGCACGCCGCCCGCGATCGGCTTGCCGACCACCAGCATGTCGGGTTCGAGACCGTGCGCGACCGCGTAGCCGCCGGGGCCGCTGCTGATCGTGTGCGTCTCGTCGATCACGAGCAGCGTGCCGTGGCGGCGCGTCAATTCGCGCGCGGCCTCCCAGAAGCCCGCGTCGGGCAGCACCATGCCGATGTTCGTCATCGCGGGCTCGGCGAGCACGCATGCGACGTCGCCGTCCTTCAGCGCCGCTTCGAGCGCGGCCAGATCGTTGAATTCGACGACGCGCGTGTTCGCGAGCAGATCGTACGACTGCCCGAGCAGGCTGTCGCGCTGCACCGGGCGGCCGTCGACGAGATCGACGAACACGTCGTCGACCGTGCCGTGATAGCAGCCGTTGAACACGACGATCGTGTTTCGGCCGGTCGCCGCGCGCGCCCAGCGCAGCACGAAGCGGTTCGCGTCGCTCGCGCTCAACGCGAATTGCCACACCGGCAGCTTGAAGCGGCGCGCGAGTTCGCGCGACACCCAGGCGGCGTCCTCGCTCGGCAGCATCGTCGTGTAGCCGCGCGTGGCCTGCTCGACGAGCGCGCGGGCGACGGGTTCGGGCGCATGGCCGAACATCGCGCCCGTATCGCCGAGGCAGAAATCGACGTAGCGATGGCCGTCGACGTCGGTGAACGTCGCGCCGCGCGCTTCCTTTACGTATAGCGAGAACGGGGTCGCCCAGTCCTGCATCCAGTGCAACGGCACGCCGAACAGCAGATGCTCGGACGCTTCCGCGGACAGCGCGCGGGAAACCGGCATGGCTTCGGTGAACGCGTGGCGCTCGCGATCGAACAGCGCGCGGGCGCGGATGAGGTCGACTCCGTGGCGGGTAGGCAAAGGCAGCTCCTGACTGTGAAGATGGGAAACGATAGCGCGGGCAGCGGGGGGCTGAACAGAGGCGGAATTACCGAGGCGGGTGGGCGACGGGCGCGACGCGGCCCGCGCGGCAGCGCGATTTTCGGGCAATTTCCATTTGATTTTGAGATGGCGCTGGTGAACGGAAACGGATACGGGTTGTGAAGGTTTGCATGGATTTTTATCCGCCTGCGCCCGACCTATCGTTGTTGCAGGCCGAGTGCGGCATCGACGCCATTCAGGCGTGGGGCCCGGCGACGCGGCCTCGGCGCGGTCGGGATCGGCACCGGCCGGCCCGTTCGATTGCACGGACGGGTGGTGCATTGAATTCCGCGACAATCTTGCCGGCTAATTTCGAGATAAAGGAATTCCGGATTTTTTCCGTAATGGTGGGAGTTGGGTGCGTGAAGTGAGCCGTTTTTCGACGATCGGATTTTAACCATCAGGATGCGAAACCACACCATGAAGACCTCCAGACATCTCGTCGCACTCGCCGTGAGCATTGCATTGATCGAGGTCGCCCATGCGGGCCAGACGTCGCCGCAAGCGGTCGTCAAGACAATCCGCCTGACCGCGCACATCGGCGACATCCTGTTCGTTTCGCAGCCGGACGATGCCGCATACGGCCTGGTCGAATTGAACGACACGGACGGCAAGCAGCAGACGTTCGCCGCGGCGCTGCCGATCCGCGTACGCACGACGAATCCCGATATCAACGTCACGTTGTTGCAGCCGCTGCGGTTCTCGAACGGTCGCGACGACATGGCCCATGCGAAGGTCGTGCTGACGGGCAAGGCGAGCAGCGCGGAAATCGCGCCCGGCGCCGCCCACGCGCTCGTGGCGACGACGCGGGGGCGCGACGGCTTCGACGGCTATGACGAAACCCGCATGCTGAAGGTCAGCGCGCAAGCGCCGGCCGCGAGCGCGGCGCCGCCGGCCCGCGGAAGTTATCGCGGCGATCTGATGCTGGTGTTCGAGCCGGCTGCGTCGGCGGGACGCGAGCCGGCGACGGCGCCGACTGCGGTAGCGGGCGAGTAGGAAAATCGCCTTGGAGCACATCGTCGGCCGCGCGATCCAGTTGAAGTTGTTGCGCATAAACATACGACAACATATCTCTAAAGGCTGGTTAGGCGAGGTGAGTGTGCGCACACATACCGCACGAAATGTCAGAGAAAACAGGGTAAACGACAAATACGTGTCTTCCATCGATCGCGTCTAGACTGCGCAATGTAGTACGACGACGTATAAATCATGATCCGCCGCCCGGCGCATCGATACCCTGCCCTGAAGGAGTGCCCATGGCCGCCCACCGCCGCCGTTCGTCTTCGCCCGTCCGATCATCCACCCCGAAACGGGTATCGCGCCGCGCCTTCATCGGCTGGACCGGCGCACTCGCCAGCGGCGCGATGTTCGGTGGGCCGTTGACGGCCACCCGGGCGCTGGCGGCGGGCACGACGCCCCATGCGTCGGCGGTCGATCTCGTGTGGGGCGAGCACGGCGCGGCGGCGCGCATCGCCGCGTCGCTCGCGCACGTGTCGCGGCTCGCGCGGCACGGTCGTGACTTCGACGTGACGCACTACGGCGCGCGCCCGTGCGCGACGGTCGCGCAGACGTCGCCGTGGCCGGTCGCGAAATCGCCCGTCAGCCCCGGTTCCGAACTGACGACTGCGCCCGGCGCATTCGATTCGCGGCCGGCGTTTCTCGCGGCGATCGACGCGTGCCGGCGCGAAGGCGGCGGCCGGGTCGTCGTGCCGGCGGGCACCTGGTATTGCGCGGGGCCGATCGTGCTGCAGAGCAACGTCACGTTCCATCTGAGCGCGAATTGCACGATCTATTTCAGCCCGAACCCGGCCGACTACGCGAAGGACGGCCCGATCGATTGCGGCGCGAACGGCCGGCTGTATTACAGCCGCTGGCAGGCGAACGATTGCCTGAACTACGGCGCGCCCGTCTACGCACGCAACGCGACGAACATCGCGCTGACCGGCGAAGGTCCGACGTCGGTGCTCAACGGGCAGGCAATGACGCCGTTCTCCGGCAGCGGCGCGAACAGCGTCTGCTGGTGGACCTACAAGGGTACGTTCGGCGCATACGGCGCGGGCCCGGCGGTGCCGGCCCAGAACGGCGCGAACCCGAACAACGTCGACCTGCGGATCGTCGCGCCCGCGATTCCCGACGCGCTCTATGCGATGCTGACGTCGCCCGTCACGCCGTGGCAGCAGGACCAGAACTACCTGCCCGCGCTGTCCGAGGCCGGCGTGCCGGTGGAGAAGCGAATTTTCGGACTGGGCCACTACCTGCGGCCGTGCATGGTCGAATTCATCGGCTGCACGAACGTGCTGATGGCGAACTACCAGACGCAGAACACGCCGTTCTGGCAGCATCATCCGACCGCGAGCCGCAACGTCGTGATCCGCGGCGTGACGACCAACAGCATCGGCCCGAACAACGACGGCTTCGATCCGGATGCATGCACCGACGTGCTGTGCGAGGACTGCACGTTCAACACCGGCGACGACTGCATCGCGATCAAGTCGGGCAAGGATCGCGACACCGAATACGGGCCCGCGAAGCGGCACCTGATCCGCAACTGCACGATGAACAGCGGGCACGGCGGGATCACGCTCGGCAGCGAGATGGGCGGCGGCGTCGAGCAGATCTATGCGACCAACCTGTCGATGCTGAACGCAAACTGGCAGACCAATCCGCTGAACATCGCGATTCGCGTGAAGACCAACATGAACCGCGGCGGCTACGTGAAGGATTTCCACGTGAAGGGCGTCACGCTGCCGAACGGCGTGACGCTGAAGGGGGGCGGCTACGGCAGTGCGCTACTCGCCGGCAGTCCGATCAACGCGAGCGTGCCGCTCGGCGTGGTCACGCCGTCGGCTGGCAACCCGTCGGCCGCGCAGGGCGGCATCGTCACGTTCGACTGCGACTACCAGCCGGCGAACGACGCGGTGCGCACGCGGCCGCCGGTCGTACAGAACGTGACGATCGCCGACGTGACGGCGAGCAACGTGACGCTGAACGGCGTGACCGCATCGTGCTTCCAGGCGATCGTCGCGCAGGGGCCGGTCGCGTTCGACTACAACGGTACGCCGCCGGCGCCGGCCGTGCAGCCGATCTCCGGCGTGACGATCAGCAACTGCGACTTCGGCACGCCGGTGGCGTCAGGCACGCCGACGGTCACGTCGCCGGGGCCGATCTACGCGTTCAACGTGAGCGCCATGGCGCTGACGAACGTGACGATCGCCGGGCAAGTCGTCAACACGACGATCACCGACAAGCGGTGAGAAAGGCAACGCGCCGCGGCGTTCGCGTGCAACCGGCCGGTGCCCGCACGCGAACGCCATCAGGTTACGCCAGCGTCTTGATCATGTAGTGCTCGTCGTAGAAGCGTCCATCGACGAACATCGAGCGCGGCTCCGTGCCGAACCGCACGAACCCCTGCGACGCATACAGTCGCTCCGCGGTACGGTTGACCTCGTTCACGCACAGCATCAACTGGCTGCATCCCCACGCCTGAGCCGCATGCGCGGTCGCGCTGTCGAGCAGCGCGTGCGCGATGCGTTGCCCGCGATACGCGGCGTCGACGTACACGCCCCAGATCGTCGCCTTGTGCGCGATCTTCGTGCGTGCATCGCGGCGTACGCCGGTGATGCCGACGAGCGTGTCGCCGTCGAACGCGCCGAACACGGCCTGAACCTGCGTCGGCGTGAGGCGCTTCGCGAATTCGTCGACCGGCACCTGCGATTCTTCGTCGAGCGTCGGCAGGAAGGACGTTGGCGCGGTGTCGACCGCACGCAGGCGGACGGTCTGGAACTGCGCCGCGTCGGCGGCGTCAAGCAGGCGGATCGTGATCGTCATCGGGGGGTATTCCGGTCGAGGGCGTGCATGCCGGCGCGCCGCTGCCGCGGTCGCGGGATGCATCGTGCTTATCCTAATAGGAATCCGGATGCCGCGTGGCGATGTGCGGTGCGGTGCGGCGCGCGCGCGGCGCGCACGATCGTGAACGGACGGGACAGTGATGGCGGTACGTCGTACCGCCATCAAGGCGGGAGCGCGTCAAGCGCATGCGCCGTCGCGCCGGTCAGGCGCACGACGTCAAACAAACGACGTGCGCGCGATCGGCTCACGCGCCCGCCGGCGGCATCAATAGCGCGACAGCTGATTGCCGTTGATCTGCACGCGGTCGCCCGGACGCAGGTTGCCCGGCGACTGCACGTCGAACGAGCGCATCGAGCCGTCGCTGACCCGCACGTCGATCCGGTAGCTGCTCGGGCCTTGCGCGGCGCCCATCTGCTGGCCGATCTGGTTACCCGCCACCGCCCCGCCGAGCGCGCCGATCACGGTTGCCGCATCGCGGCCGTGACCGCGGCCGAACTGGTTGCCCACGAGGCCGCCGACCAGCGCACCGACGACGGTGCCGGCCACGCCCGACGGGCCGACCGAGCTGCTGACCGGCTGGATGTTCGACACGGTGCCGTACTGCGTGCCGTACGGGTTCGCGTATTGCTGTTGCTGATTGCCGTACTGGTCGTAAGGCTGCGATCCGTACTGCGACGGGTTGCCGTATTGATCGTACGGTTGCGGCGCCTGATTCGGATACGCCGGTTGCTGCTGCACGTAACCCGGTTGCGAATACGCGGGCTGCGCATAGCCGGGCGTCGCGTATTGCTGCTGCGGATAGCCGGGCTGCGCGCCGTAGTAGCCCGGCGCGACACAGGCGGTGAGCGGAAGCGCCGCCACGGCGACGAGCGAGGCGAACAGAACGGTCTTCGTGGAAGGCATGCGCATCATGATGTTTCCTGCATCGGCAACGTGTCCGCCGATGGATTCCCGTCATGGGTGGCGAACTCGGCGTGAGTATAAGGAATGGGCGGATGCGCGTCCGGTGCGGCCGGGTAACAACGTGTAAAGTCTGTTGCCGCGTAAATCGCCGCCTGGGCGGCGCGTCGAAGCCCCCGCGCGCAACGGCGCGACGCGGCTTCCCGGCACCCGCGGGTGGGCGATGCGGCCCATGCGCGGCCGCCGACATTCCAGCCGTTTCCACGGCCGGCGTAACCTGTCCCGCGCCCGGCCCGGCGGCCCTGCGCGCCGCGCATCGGGAAATCGAATGCGCGGCATCGCGACATTTAATTGGCCTCGCGCAGCGGCGTCCGATATCGTGGCCGGATTCCCTGCCAACGGTCGCGCCGCGCCGGCCGCGGTTCCTCCCCCTGTCCGCGCCGGTGTCGCGCCGCGACCGCTCCACCTATCAAGCCATGACCGAACGACTCTTCCTCAACGCCGTCGACGCCGGCGGCCAGCCCGTCAACTTCGTCGTCCGTGACGGCCGCTTCGCCGCGATCGGCGCCGATTGCGCCGCCGCGCCCGGCGCGCAGACGATCGACCTCGACGGCCGCGTCGTGCTGCCCGGTTTCGTCGACGGCCATATCCATCTCGACAAGAGCTTCGTCGGCGATCGCTGGGTGCCGCACGAACCGGTCGGCTCGCTGCGCGAGCGGCTCGCGGTCGAGAAGCGCCAGCTCGCGGCCGCGCCGCCGATCGTCGAGCGTGCGAACGCGCTGATCGCGCAGGCCGCCGCGTTCGGCACGATCGCGATGCGCAGCCACGTCGACGTCGATGCGACGACCGGCCTGTCGAACCTGCACGCCGTGATGGCCGCGCGCGAACGATGGCGCGGCATCGTCGACATCGAACTGGTCGCGTTTCCGCAGGCCGGCGTGATCACGTGCCCGGGCACTGCCGAGATACTCGACGCAGCCGTGCGCGAAGGCGCGGACGTGGTCGGCGGGATCGACCCGACGACGCTCGACGGCGACGCGGACGGCCAGCTCGACATCGTGTTCGGCATCGCCGAGAAGCGCGGCGCGAAGATCGACATCCATCTGCACGAGCCGGGCGAAACGGGCATCGCGCAACTGCTGCGGATCGCGGCGCGCACGCGCGCGGCCGGGCTCGGCGGGCGCGTGAACGTGAGCCATGCGTACGCGCTCGGCCAGGTGAGCGACGACGACGTGCAGCGCACCGCCGCGGCACTGGCCGAAGCCGGCGTGTCGATCCTGACGAATGCGCCGGGCGACTGCGCGTTCCCGCCGGTGCGACGGCTGCGCGACGCGGGCGTGCACGTGTTCGCAGGCAACGACAACATCCGCGACGCGTGGTGGCCGTACGGCAACGGCGACATGCTGCAGCGCGCGATGATGGTCGGCTACCGGTCGGGTTTCTACACCGACGAAGCGCTCGGCATCGCGCTCGACATGGCGACGCACGCCGGCGCTCGCGTGATCGGCAAGGAGAACTATGGAATCGCGGTCGGCTGCGACGCGAGCTTCGTCGCGGTGCGCGCGCCGAACGCGGCGGCGGCCGTCGCGGGCGTGCCGGCCGAACGCTGGGTATTCCGCCGCGGCGAAAGCGATACGGGCGCACCGCTCACGCCGTCGCTGCGCTTCGCGCATTGACCCGCCCGACCGGCGGCGCGGCACCCGCCGTGTCCGCCTTGCACCGACCGACCCGACCGGAGCCGACATGACGAACCTGCTGATCCGCAATGTGCGCACGCGCGCCGACGCCGCGGTCGATATCCTGATCGAAGGCGATCGCATCGCGCGCGTCGGTCCGTCGCTCGACGCGCCCGCCGGCTGCGCGATCGAGGACGGCGCGCTCGCGTTGGCGCTGCCCGGCCTCGTCGAAGGCCACACGCACCTCGACAAGACCCACTGGGGGATGCCGTGGTATCGCAACCAGGTCGGGCCGCGCCTCGTCGATCGCATCGAGAACGAGCGCCACTATCGCGCGACGAGCGGCCACGACGCGGGCGCCGCCTCGCTCGCGCTGGCGCGCGCGTTTCTCGCGGCCGGCACGACGCGCATCCGCACGCACGTCGACGTCGATACCGAAGCCGGGCTGCGCCATCTGCACGGCGTGCTCGCGACGCGCGAGACGCTGCGCGGGCAGGTCGAGATCCAGATCGTCGCGTTTCCGCAATCGGGCGTGCTCCAGCGGCCGGGCACCGATGCGCTGCTGTCCGACGCACTCGACGCCGGCGCGGACGTGCTCGGCGGGCTCGATCCGTGCGCGATCGAAGGCGATCCGGTGGAGGCGGTGGACGTGCTGTTCGCGATCGCCGCGCGCCACGGCCGCGGGCTCGATATCCATCTGCACGAGCGCGGCTCGATGGGCGCGTACTCGCTCGACCTGATCCTGCAGCGCACGGCCGCGCACGGGATGCACGGGAAGGTCGCGATCAGCCATGGCTTTTGCCTTGGCGATATCGCCGAACGCGAGCGCGATGCGCTGCTCGCGCGGATGGCGGCGCTCGGCGTCGCGATCGTCACGACCGCGCCGGCGGCGGTGCCGGTGCCGCCGGTGGCCGCGTGCCGTGCGGCGGGCGTGACGGTGATCGGCGGCAACGACGGCGTGCGCGATACGTGGACGCCGTACGGTTCGCCCGACATGCTCGAACGCGCGATGCTGATCGGCATGCGCAACGATTTCCGCCGCGACGATGCGCTCGAAGTCGCGCTGGACTGCGTGACGCACGGCGCGGCACGCGGCTGCGGCTTCGCGGATTACGGGCTTCAGCCGGGCAATCGCGCGGACGTCGTGCTCGTCGATGCACTGACGTTCGCCGAGGCCGTCGTCGCGCGGCCGGTGCGGCGCCTCGTCGTATCGTCCGGGAAGATCGTCGCGCGCGACGGCGCGCTGGTCTGAGCGCCGCGTCGCGCCGGTATGATCGGGTTTTCGGCCGGATTTCGGGAGACCACGATGCGACGCACGACCGCGGCACGGGCCGCACGATGGATGGCGGCGGCCCTGTTCGCCGCGAGCGCCGCGCATGCGGTGGCGGCCGGCCCGGCCGACGCGCAGCAGGAAGCCAACCGGCGCGCGGTGCTCGCGTTCTACGAAAAAGGGCTGAACGAGAAGGACGCGGACGCCGCGCTCGCGTACGTCGGCGATCGCTACGTGCAGCACAATCCGAACGCGGCCGACGGCCGCGACGGTTTCCGCAAGTTCGTCGCGTTTCTGCGCGACACATATCCGCAGTCGCACAGCGAGATCAAGCGCGCGTTCGTCGACGGCGATTACGTGATCCTGCACGTGCACGCGGTGCGCGAACCCGGCACGCGCGGCAGCGCGATCATCGACATCTTCCGGCTCGAACACGGCAAGATCGTTGAACACTGGGACGTCAACCAGCCGGTGCCCGAGCCGGCGGCGAACGGCAACACGATGTTCTGACGCGATCCGCGTTGCCCAGGGGCCGTTCTCGTGGCCACCCCAAATTCAAAAATCATTCCAGGGGAATGCCCGAAATCGCCCGCATGGCGGCGTTGCGCGTCACTTGTTTGGCTCGGCCAAACGGCGCTCCTTCCTCCTTGCCTGCGCCCCCGCAAGGAAGTCCCCTTGGGGGACGAGCGATTTCGCGCATTCGCATGTGCGTTCCGGATGTAAACAGACCCTAGCGTCCTTCGAGTTCCAGCATCTTCGCGAGCGTCTTCGTCAGCGCGCCGACCATCGGGTCGGCCGTCGGTCGGTGCAGGATCGCGATGTCCATGTGCTCGATCGGCGCGAAGCCCTGCTTCGCGGTCAGCACCACATGCTCGTCCGTCACGACGCGCGCGGGCAGCACGCTGATGCCGAGCCCGTCGGCGACGGCCGCCTGGATGCCGCTCAGGCTCGACGTCGTGAAGCTGATCCGCCAGCGGCGGCCGCGCTCCTCGATCGCCTTGATCATGTCGTCGCGATAGAGCCCGCGCGGCGGGAACACGACGAGCGGCACCGGGTCGAGATCGATCGACGGATGCTTCGCGCTGTCGATCCAGCGCAGCTTCTCCGGCCAGCGCACGACGGCCTCGCGGCTGTCGCGCCGCTGCTTGATCAGCACGAGATCGAGTTCCCCGCGATCGTACGCGGCGCTGATGTCGCGGCTCAGCCCGCACGTCACTTCGAGTTTGACCTGCGGATGCTCGCGCTTGAACGCCGCGAGCGCGTGCGTCGTGCGGCCCGCCGCGAAATCGTCGGGCACGCCGAGCCGGATCGTCAGCGCGACCGTCGCGCCCGACAGCGCTTCGAGCATCTCGTCGTTCAGCGCGAGCATGCGCCGCGCGTAGCTGAGCACCGTCACGCCCGCGTCGGTCGGCCGCACGTCGCGCGTGCCGCGGTCGAGCAGGCGGTGGCCGGCGATCTCCTCGAGCCGGCGCACCTTCTGGCTGACCGTCGACTGCGTCGAATGTAGCCGTGCGGACGCCGTCGTGAAACTGCCGCAATCGGCGACCATCACGAGCGCGCGCAGCAGATCGATGTCGAACAGGGGTCTATTCATTTCTGCACTTATATGGATAAGAGCATTTCATTTCCAAATGTGTGCGACGATTTTTAACATGACCGGACGGCGCGGGCAATCGCGGTTTCGCCCGACTTGGGCGCGGTATTTCGCGGCGTTCTCGGGGCGCTCGACCCATCGTATCGGCCGCGCGTCGACGAGCGCCGGCACGTCGGGAGGGAACCGGATGTTTTTCAAACGGATCGCGATCATCGGCTCGTTTGCATCGACCGCGCTGCTGGAGGCAAGCATGGCCGGCGACGGCAGCGAGCGGTACGTGCGGATCGTGCAGTTGCGCGTCGATGCGCATGCGAACGTCGATCTTGCCGATTCGAACGGCGTGACGCCGCTGCGGCGTGGGCGGCAAAGCGGGTATCGGGAGGTCGAGCGGGTGTTGGCGGCGGCGGGGGCGCGTCAGGTTTAGCGGCGGCGCGATTTTGGTTCGGGCGTGCCACCGGGGAGTTTTCGCAGGAATGCATCGGCGAGTTCAATGCAATAGTCGAACGACGGCGCGTAGCCGAGTGTCCGAATGTCGTCGAAGCGCGGTCGTACGAAGGCGCGATGCTCGTTGAGCAGACGCAGAAACGTGTCGCGATGCCGAACGAGGAACGCACCGGCTTCGATCAGGCTTCCCGGCTCCCGCTCGATGACCAGGCACAGATCGAACAGGTCCCGCGCAGTCGGACGATCACCGCGGTGCCACATTTTCTTGGCGATGATTTCCGCCGAAGTCTCGACCTTGACGACGCGATCCATCAGGGTCCATTCGTCGTAACCGGGAGACGTCAGATTCCGGGAGACCACGAAGTCGATTTCGCCATCGGGAAGCATCAGCTTCACGAACCCGGCGTGTTCCTCATAATTCGGCGTGATGTCGGACGCGGCATCGCTGATGCGGGGATTCACGTACCCGAGATACTGGGGATCGGGTACGAAGATGTCGACGTCTTTGCTGACGCGATGGCCGTGACGCAGCATGAGGACGGTGCCTCCGCCAAATGTCCAGAACGGATTCGACGTGCCATGCTTTCGTATCTCGTCGATCAGTGTCAGTGCGTGGCGAAAAAGACCTTGCCACGGGCCGTCGGGCAACGTGGATGGTGCGGTCATGCCCACACCTCCCGATACAGATGAAGCTCCTTCGACCAGGCGGCAAGATTTTTCCAGATGGTCCGAAGCGGGGTGCCCGAGCGCTCGGCGGCTTCCTCTGCCGCCTTCACCACGACAGGGAGTGGCACCTCGTCGAGGATGACGGAGAACTGTGATTCGTATCCCTTCGGAATCCGTCCCGTGGTCAACGCCTCAGCCAGAAGGCGTTCGGTCAGTTCGCCCTTGTAGCTGACGTTTGCGCTCACGACGGCTTTGTAAAGCCCGTTTTGAGCCTGTCGCGGAAGTACCAGGAGTTCAATGCCGAGCACACTGAGCAACGGGATGAGCTTGTTGATACCGAGATCCTTGACCTTGCCGGCTTCGAGTTGGTTGATGGTAAGGCGAGACAACCCTGCGAGCTTGGCAAGTTGCGCCTGAGTGAGGTCGAGTTGGGCCCGCCGTTTTGCGACGGCCTGTCCGATTTCATAGAGTTGCATGGCGACCTCCCGACGACGGCTGGGTGCTCTTCAATGTAAGCTATATCTTACATCTCGAGCGTGATGTCGGTGCTGAAAAATTCCTTGGCGGTATAGGGCGTGTTGCCGACCGGTTCGATGGAACATCGGGGAAATGCGTCGCCGTGGTTGACGGTATAGACCGCCGCGTCTCGCTGACACCTCGAAAACACGCCTTGCGACAGACGTTTGTCACACGCGGTAAATAACCGAAAATTCCGCAGAAAGGCCTTCAGCGGAGGATTTTCCCGTCTTCTCAGTCCGCATCTTCCATCCGCCGCGCTCCCCATTTCCCCGCTTGCGCTCGAAAATTGAGCAGTCTAGACTGCATCGCAGTTTCATCGAAGTCCCTGTCTTTCGCGCCCAGCGCCGGCATCCCGTCGCAGCGCCTCCACCGGACGCCGGCGTCGCCCGCCGCGTCGAGACTTTCAAGGACACGCCATGACCCGCACCGCAACGCTCCTCGTTACCGCGCCGGCGTTCGCGCCGCTCGTGTCGACACCTACGGCGCAAGGCAACTGACTTCGGCACCGTGACCCCGCCACTCATTCGACCGACAGGCACACCATGACGAGTATCCCGGATCGCGTCGCGCAAGCCGTGACGCCCGAACTGATCGCCGCGTTCCGCGAGGAAGGCGCGGTCTGCATCAAAGGCATCTTTTCCCCCGACGAAGTGGCCGCGCTGCGGGCCGGCATCGACGCGAACCTCGCGCAGCCGAGCGAACGCGCGAAAGTCGCGAGCCGGCCCGACGATCCGGGCTGGTTCTTCGAGGATTTCTGCAACTGGCAGCACAACGACGCGTATCGCCACTTCATCGCGCGCTCGCCGGCCCCGTCTGTCGCCGCCGCGCTGATGGGCACGGACACCGTGCGGCTGCATCACGACCACCTGCTCGTGAAGGAGCCCGGCACGCGGCAGCGCACGCCGTGGCATCAGGATCAGCCGTACTACAACATCGAAGGCGACGACAACGTCAGCATGTGGATTCCGGTCGACCCGGTGCCGCTCGAATCGACGCTGGAATTCGTCGCCGGCTCGCACCGCGGCCCGTGGCTGATGCCGCGCACGTTCATGGACAAGGAGGCGAAGTGGTTCCCGGAAGGCAGCCTCGCCGACCTGCCCGACATCGAAGCCGATCGCGCGGCCTTTCCGATCCGCCGCTGGGCGCTCGAACCCGGCGACATGGTGTGCTTCCGGATGCTCACGCTGCATGCGTCGGGCGGCACGCAGAACCGCCGGCGCGCGTTTTCACTGCGCTTCGTCGGCGACGACATCCGTCACGCGCCGCGCCGCTGGAAAACCTCGCCCGATTTCCCGGGGCTCGCGGCGCAACTGGCCGATGGCGCGCCGCTCGATCACCCGTTGTTTCCGGTCGTGTGGTCGCGCGACGCGGGGCAGGTGGGTGCGATCGGAGCAGTGTAGATAACGAACGCGGCGGCCGTTTCGTGACGAAACGGCCGCCGTGCGTCTGGGGCGTGCGACAAGCGATCAGGTCGGGTGGCGCCCCGCGCCCGGCTTGAAGCGCGACCCGAGCCGGTAGCGGTTGCCCGGATGCAGGAAGTGCACGAACGTGACGGGCAGCCCGTCCGTCCACGTGCGGCGCGTGAGCGTGAGGCACGGCTCGTCGGCGCGCATGTCGAGCAGCCGCGCCTGTTCGCCGGTCGGCAGCGATGCGTCGACGACGTGCTCGATTTCCAGTTCGTCGTGCGACACGTTGTTGTACAGATACTCGGACGGCGGCTCGGTCTGGAAATCCTGATCGATGAAGCCGGGCGCGGCGGCCGGGTTCACGTAGCGGTCCTCGAGCTGGATCGGGCGGCCGTTTTCCTCGTGCACGCACACCACGTGAAAGACCGGCGTGTTGACCGGCAGGCCGAACGCGGCCGCGACGTCGAACGACGCGGGCTCGCGCGACTGGCTGAGCACGCGGCAGCGGTACTCGTGGCCGCGCGCGCGAATCTCGTCGCGGATATGCGCGATCATCAGCAGGTTCGACTGCGGCTTCACCTCGGCGACGAAGGTGCCGACGCCCGCGATGCGCTTGAGCACGCCTTCCTCGGTCAGCTCGCGCAGCGCGCGGTTGACCGTCATGCGCGCGACGCCGAACTGCGCGGCGAGATCGAGCTCGGACGGAATGCGGTCGCCGGGGCGCCAGTCCCCGGACTCGACGTTCTGGCGAACGAGCGTCTTGATCTGCTGGAACGGTGCGGTGGCCTTGGTGACCATCGGAAGATCCTTGCGCGAAGAAGTGACGAGGCTAGTCGTCGTGGCTGACGATGACCAGGATCTCCGCCTGCGCGGTGCCGAGGCTGCGCGTGCGGTGCGGGATGAGCGCGTTGAAATAGACTGAATCGCCGGCCCTGAGTTGCACCGTCTCGTTCGGAAATTCGATTTCGACGCGGCCCTTGTGCACGAACAGGAATTCCTCGCCTTCGTGCTCGCGGAACGTCGACGCGACGAATTCGTGCGGCGGATGCACGACGAACGGCAGCATCTTCTTCGGCGCGACGCCGGCCGCGATGCTCTCGAAGCGGTGCGCATGGCTGTCGGCCGCCGCGCCCATCGCGGTGCGCTCGCCGGCGCGCGTGACCGTGATCAGTTCGCGGTTGCGGCTTTCCGAGAACAGTTGCTCGACGTCGACGTTCAGCGCCTTCGACAGCTTCAGCGCGACGGCGATCGACGGCACGCTCAGGCCGCGTTCGACCTTCGACAGGTAGCTCTTCGTGAGACCGGTTTCGTCGGCCAGCACGTCGAGCGTCCAGCCCTTCTGTTTTCTCAGCAGTTTCAGGCGAATCGTCATGGTGCGCCAGGTGTCCTTCGAAAAACCGATTGTAACGCATGACACAAAGTGTCATTCGGTGTATCGTGTGTCATTCGTATCGCGTGGGACACCCGGGAGACGGTCGCGAGCGGTGCGGCCGGCCCGGTTCATTCAGGAGGCGAACATGGCGGAAACGCTGAATTTGACGAAGGAAGCGCTGGTCGCGCTGGCGGAGCGGCGGCTCGAAAACGAGGTGGGCGACAGCGGCTGGTCCGCGCGGCAAAAGCTCGCGCTGACGTGCCGGATCTTGTTCGACGCGGGCCACGACTCGGGTCTGGCCGGGCAGATCACCTGCCGCGCGGACGCGGCCGGCACGTACTACACGCAGCGGCTCGGGCTCGGCTTCGACGAGATCTCGGCCGCGAACCTGCTGCGCGTCAACGAGGATCTCGACGTCGTCGACGGCGAAGGCATTCCGAACCCGGCCAACCGGTTCCATACGTGGATCTATCGCGAGCGCCCGGACGTGAACTGCATCATCCACACGCACCCGGCGCATGTCGCGGCGCTGTCGATGCTCGAGCAGCCGCTCGTGGTGTCGCACATGGACACCTGCCCGCTGTACGACGATTGCGCGTTCCTGAAGGACTGGCCGGGCGTGCCGGTCGGCAACGAGGAGGGCGAGATCATCTCGAAGGCGCTGGGCGACAAGCGCGCGATCCTGCTCGCGCATCACGGCCAGCTCGTGGTCGGCAAGACGATCGAGGAGGCCTGCATCCTCGCGCTGCTGATCGAGCGCGCGGCGAAGCTGCAACTGCTCGCGATGTCGGCCGGCGAGATCAGGCCGGTGCCGCCGGCGCTGGCGCGTGAAGCGCACGACTGGATCTCGAAGCCGAAACGCGATGCGGTGACGTTCGACTACTACGCGCGCCGCGCGTTGCGTACGCATCGGGATTGCGTCGCGTGAATCGGCGCATCGCTTCAACTCCGTCAGACCATCATTGAGGAATACCCATCGTGTCCATCCTGCTGAAAGGCATCATTGCCTACCCGGTCACCCCGTTCTCCGCCGACGGCGGCGTCGATCTCAAAGCGCTCGACGCGCTGATCGAACGCCTGATCGCCGACGGCGTTCACGCGATCGCGCCGTTGGGCAGCACCGGCGAAAGCGCGTACCTGTCCGACGCCGAATGGGAGGCCGTCGCCGCCGCGTCGATTGACGCGGTGCGCCGGCGCGTGCCGACCGTCGTCGGGATTTCCGATCTCACCACGGCGGGCGCGGTGCGCCGTGCCCGCTTCGCCGAACAGGCCGGCGCCGATGCGGTGATGGTGCTGCCGGTGTCGTACTGGAAGCTCGGCAACGACGAGATCGTCGCGCACTATCGCGCGATCGGCGACGCGATCGGCATCCCGGTCATGCTGTACAACAACCCGGCGACGAGCGGCGTCGACATGTCGCCGGACCTGATCGTGACGATCTGCCGGGCCGTCGACAACGTGACGATGGTCAAGGAAAGCACCGGCGACATCGGCCGGATGCATCGGCTCGCGCAATTGAGCGACGGGACGATCCCGTTCTACAACGGCAGCAATCCGATGGCGCTTGCCGCGCTGGCCGCCGGCGCGGCCGGATGGTGCACGGCCGCGCCGAACCTGAATGCCGCGTTGCCGCTCGCGTTGTTCGATGCGATGCGCGCAGGCGATCTCGCGCGCGCCAGATCGGTCTTTCACGCGCAGTTGCCGTTGCTGCAGTTCATCGTCAACGGCGGGTTGCCAGTGACCGTGAAGGCCGGGCTGAGGCTGCGCGGCTTCGACGCAGGAGAACCGAGGCGGCCGCTGCTGCCGCTCGGCGAGGCACGCACGCGCGAGCTCGAGCGCCTGCTCGCGACGCTGCCGGACGGTGTGGCGGCATGAGCGACGACGCACGGCCGGCGATCGCGGTCGCCATCGGCGCGGTGCGGATCGGCGCGAGCCGGCCGCTTGCCGGCACACCGCACGCGAGCGCGATCGACAAGCAGCCGACGGAGGCGCGTCTGTGGCTGGGCGCGCTCGGGTTTGCCGGCGACGCGCAGGCCGATACGCGGCATCACGGCGGCCCCGACAAGGCCGTCCACCACTATGCGCACGATCACTATGCGTGGTGGGCCGCGCAGATAGGCGCGCGCGACGTGCTCGCCCGGCCGGGTGCGTTCGGCGAGAACCTGTCGACGCGCGGCATCACCGAGCACGACGTGTGTCTCGGCGACGTGTTCACGCTGGGCGGCGCGGTGCTTCAGGTCTCGCAGTCGCGACAGCCGTGCTGGAAGCTCAACGCGCGCTTCGATCATCCGCGCATGGCGGCGCTCGTGCAGCAAAGCGGCCGGACCGGCTGGTATTACCGCGTGCTGCAGGAAGGCTGGGTCGCGCCGGGCGATGTGCTGGCGCTGCTTGAGCGCCGCTACCCGCAATGGCCGCTGTCGGCGGTGCTCGACGTGCTGTATCGGCGCACGCTCGACATGGCGGCGCTCGATGCGCTGTGCGACGTGCCGTTGCTGCCGCCCGGCTGGCGCAAGATGCTCGACAGGCGCCGCACGGAGCGGCAGGTCGAGGACTGGACGAAGCGGCTCGAGGGATGACGGGCCGCGTCCGGCGCTTACTTCGTCGGCAGGTTGCGCACGTCGGCCGTCGGCTCGGCACCGAATGCGTCGCTCAGCGCATAGCCGATCAGTTGTCGGGCGGTCGCTTCGGGCGTGGCGAGCGCACCGCTCGACTTCAACTGGTCGAATTTCCCGCGCATCGGGAAGCGATCTTCGCCGGTCGCGCGGATCGTGGCCTGCATGCCCGTATCGACGACGCCCGGCGCGACGCTGCAGATGCGCAGCGCGCCGTTCGCATCGAGCGCGACGGCGCGCGCATGGTGATCGAGCGCGGCCTTGGTCGCGCAGTAGACGCTCCAGCCCGCATACGCGTTGCGGGCCGCGCCGCTCGACAGGTGCACGATCCGGCATTCGGTCGACGCCGATGCGGCTTGCACGAGCGCCGCCGACAGCATCAGAGGCGCGGCGACGTTCAGTCCGACCGCGCGGGCGACGATCGTCGGGTCCTGCGCGGCGAGCGGGCCGATCGGATCGACGATGCCCGCGTTGTTGAACAGCAGCACGAGCGACGCGCCGTCGACGAAGCCGCGCAGCGTGTCGCCGGCCAGCCAGGTGGCGACGGCCGTCGTGTCCGACAGATCGAGTTCGACTTCGGCGAAGCGGTCGCTGGCTTGCGACGCGAGCGACGGATGACGGCTGCGCGACACGCCGAGCACGACGATGCCTTCCTGCAGCAGTTGTTCGGCGAGCGCCGCGCCGACGCCGCGCGTGTGTCCGGTGACGATGGCGCGCACGTGTGCGGAAGAAGATGCAGTCATGGTGGTGAACCGGTGAGCGGGTGAGCAGGAGTGACGAGCGGCGCGCGGCACGGCGGCGGCGCGTTCGGCGAGTCATGTGTCGCGTCGGCGTGCGAAGACGGTCGCGCGCGGCGCCGCGGGTATCGGGATGAACGCATATCGTAGCGCCGGCATGCGCATCGCGCAAACGCCCCGGGCGCGCGTGGACGATGAATCGGCGGTGCGGCGCGCGCATGCATCGCCGCGTGATGCCGCGTGCCATCGGGCGCACCGCCACGTCCGACGAAAGCCCGCTGCGGCACGTGCGCACGCGGGGGCGGCGAGCGGCGCCGGGACACGCGTCGCGAGCTATCATATGCCTCGCCCGTGCGCGATGCCGCGCGGGCCGCGACCGTTCCCTTCACCTGCTGCACGCTGCGACGCCACCCATGAACACCACGCCGGATACGCCCACGCCCCGCGCCCTTCGCGAACTCACGCCCCTCGAGGCCCGCATTCTCGGCGTGCTCGTCGAGAAACAGCACACGGTGCCAGATACCTATCCGCTGTCGCTGAACGCGCTGACCGCCGGCTGCAACCAGAAAACCGCGCGCTCGCCCGTGATGAACGTGAGCGAGGACGAAGTCACGACCGCGCTCGACGGGCTGAAGCACCTGAGCCTCGTGATGGAGGGCAGCAGCAGCCGCGTGCCGCGCTTCGAGCACAACATGAACCGCGTGCTCGGCATCCCGAGCCAGGCGATCGCGCTGCTGACGATCCTGCTGCTGCGCGGCCCGCAGACGGCCGCGGAGTTGCGCCTGAACAGCGCGCGCCTGCACGGCTTCGCGGATATCTCGTCGGTCGAGGCGTTCCTCGACGAACTCGCCGCGCGCGCGCAGCCGCTCGTCGTCCGCCTGCCGCGTGCACCGGGCGCGCGCGAGAACCGCTGGATGCACCTGATGTGCGGCGAAGTGAACATGGCCGACTTCGCGAGCGCGGATGCAGGCGGCGCGGATTCGGTGCCGCCTTCCGAATTCGAAGCGCTGAAGGCCGAGCAGAAGCGCCTGGCGGACGAAGTGGCGCGACTGAATGCGCTGGTTCAGCGGATGGCGAGCGAACTCGGCATCGACGCCGACGCGCCGGGCGACGCGGGCTGATCGTCTGCCGATGCAATGACGGCGGAGCGTGCGCACCGCCGCGTTACTTCAGCTTGACGCCGGGGACGAGGTAGCGACACGCGCTTCGGATCAACGGGCGCATCACGGGCGACAACAGGATGGTTTTCATGACGGTGCGTGAATGATGAAGATGCATGTCAACCGACACTGATCCGCGTCGCGCCGGCATCGACGAGCCGGAACAGCAGATCCTCGACGGCCGTCTCCGGCGCGGAACCGAGATCCGCGTGGATGCGCCAGCCCTGTTCCGTGCGAACCGGTTCCGACAGGTAGTGAACGATACCGTGCAATCCATCCTCGGCTGGCGTGTTCTCGTCGTCCCCGTCGAACCACGCGAGGAACCACGTCTTGAAGGCATCGTTGGCAGCGGTTTCGTCGAGACCGTCGGCTTCGACCGCGGCCCAGTCCCAGACGAACGGGCGGATCGACACGGCCGCCGTTTCGAGCTCGAACGCGAACGGCTCGAAATCCAGTTGCGTGGCCGAGTCGACCATCGCGGGCTCGCCGGCCGATTCGCCTTCGGCGGCGATGGTATCGGCGCGGCACGGCAGCGCGAGCGGACCTTCGGTGGCCAGCGTGCCATCGTCCCGCCGGTAGGCCGGTTCGACGACGACTGCCGGTTGCGTGGCTGCTTTCGCGAGCAGATCGGCATAGGGTTGGCGGATGGCGCGGAGCAATTCGGAAACGGTCATCGTGATGTGTCGGTCGGGCAGGGAACGCGTGGTCGCAGGCAAGTGGTACGCGAAGCGGCGGACGTCACCCGACGGGCCGCTTCGCTACCGGACAGTTGCGATCGTACGGTACTTCGCCCGCACGCGAACACTCGGCCGAACGGCCGGGCCGCTTGCTGGCCACCACGCCGCGCAACGCGGCGAACGGCGGGCGAACCCTTGCGACACGCCTTTTTTGCCTCGTTTTGACGTCGGCCCTATTCCCGCGGCGGCCTCCCGCCTTCCCCCGCCGCAAGCCGCTACCGTCTCGCGCGAGTGCCATAATCGAGCCTGCCCATCATTCCAGACAGACGTCCCCCGGAGAATCACCATGCAGAACCTCGACAATCCTTCCCACGATCGCGAGGTAGGCAGCGCCGACGCGACGCAGGACACCACGCGCATCGACGACGTGCGCATCGGCGCGGTGCGCCCGCTGATTTCGCCCGCGCTGCTGCTCGACGAACTGCCGGTGCCGGCCGCCACGCAGACGCTCGTCGAAGACACGCGCCGCGCGATCGGCGATATCCTGCACGGCCGCGACGACCGCCTGCTGCTCGTCGTCGGCCCGTGCTCGATCCACGATCACGACCAGGCGCTCGATTACGCACGCCGGCTGAAGGCGGCCGCCGACGCGTTGAAGGACGACCTGCTGATCACGATGCGCGTCTACTTCGAGAAGCCGCGCACGACGGTCGGCTGGAAGGGCTACATCAACGATCCGCGCCTGGATGGCAGCTTCCGCATCAACGAAGGGCTGCGCGCCGCGCGGCAACTGTTGCTCGACATCAACGCGCTCGGCCTGCCGGCGTCGACCGAATTCCTCGACCTGCTGAGCCCGCAGTACATCGCCGACCTGATCGCGTGGGGCGCGATCGGCGCGCGCACCACCGAGAGCCAGAGCCACCGCCAGCTGGCGTCGGGGCTGAGCTGCCCGATCGGTTTCAAGAACGGCACCGACGGCGGCGTGCAGGTCGCGTCGGACGCGATCGTCGCCGCGGCCGCGAGCCATGCGTTCATGGGGATGACGAAGATGGGGATGGCCGCGATCTTCGAGACGCGCGGCAACGACGATGCGCACGTGATCCTGCGCGGCGGCAAGAACGGCCCGAACTATGACGCCGAGCACGTCGAAGCAAGCTGCGCGGTGCTGCGCAAGGCCGGATTGCGCGAACAGGTGATGGTCGATTGCTCGCATGCGAACTCGAACAAGTCGCACGAGCGGCAGATCGAGGTGGCGCAGGATCTCGCGCGGCAGTTGGGGCAGGGCGAGCATCGGATCGTCGGCGTGATGGTGGAGAGCCATCTCGAAGCCGGCCGACAGGACCTGAAGCCCGGCGTGCCGCTCAAGTACGGCGTGTCGATCACCGATGCGTGCCTGAGCTGGACGCAGACGGAGCCTGTGCTCGACGTGCTGGCCGACGCCGTGCGGCACCGGCGAACGTATTCGCGCAATGCGTGACGCCGCGTGGTCCGATGCGCCCCGAAGGCCGGGTATGCGTTTCGTGAGGTTGTCCCGATCGGCAGGCCGCGGCGCCATTTTTCGGGGCCGCTCGCTCCACTTGTCCGCACGATCGTTGATCCCGATCCGGCTTGCCCCATCTGCCGTGTTGCATCGTGAACGCACGATCCGGCGAATGCCGCTACCATGAAAGACGTGTTGCTCGCCGCAGTCCGGCCACGCCGGTCCGCCACGCACACGCGCAGTGGCGGTGCGGCCGGCCGTCACGCGACCGACGAAGCGCGGGGCGGCCATCCGTGGGGCGGCCACCGATCAGCCGTTGCGCCCGCTTCGCGCCCGGAATCCACAACAACCGCACCGGAGTGCATGAAACATGAAGTTCTACAAGACCCTCATCGCAGCAACCGTCCTCGCCTCGAGCGTCAGCGCGCACGCGCAGATCGCGGGCGCGCAGCCGATCAGCGTGACCGTCGAGCAGTCGCAGGCGCTGCTCGAAGGCTGGAGCGTGAAGAAGAGCGTGCTTGGCAAGACCGTATACAACGACGACAACCAGAAGGTCGGCAAGGTGCGCGACCTGATCGTCGCGCCGGACGGCTCGGTGTCCGCCGCGATCGTGTCAGCCGGCGGCTTCCTCGGCGTGGCCGCGCATGACGTCGCGGTGCCGATCGCGTCGCTCGACGTGCGCAACGGCAACATCTACCTGCCCGGCGCGACGAAGGAGGCGCTGAAGGCCACGCCGGCGTTCCAGTACGCGAAGGTGCCGTCGCCGCCGAAGCCGAAGAAGGTCGACGAAAAGCACTGATCCGCTACCTGCGCGTCACGCGTCGCCCGTCGCGACGGGTGACGCGCGCTCCGGCGACGGTCAGGTTGCGTCGAGCCCGCCGTCGACCGTGATCACCTGCCCCGTCATCCATGCCGCCTGCGGTGACGCGAGCGACACGATCCAGCTCGCGACGTCCGCGGGCTCGCCACGCCGGCCGAGCGGAATGCGCGCGCGCTCCTGCGCCTTGATCGCTTCGATGTCGGTTTCCGACAGCTTCATCCGTTCCGACAGGAAGTCCGTTTCCGTCGGGCCCGCCGCAACGGCGTTCACGCGCACGCCCGCCGATGCGAGCTCGAGCGCCCAGCAGCGCGTCAGATGCTCGAGCGCGGCCTTGCTCGCCGCATAGTGCGACAACAGCGCCGCTGCCTTGTGTCCGAACGTGCTCGACACGTTGACGATGCTGCCGCGCGCCGCTTTCAGATGCGGCAGCGCGGCGGTCGCGAGCATCGACGGCCCGAGCGTATTGACGCGGAAGATCGCGCTGATCGCGTCGAAGGTCGCCGACTCGAGCGGCAGGATCGCCCCCGCGCCCGCATTGTTGACCAGCACGTCGAGCCGCCCCGCCAGTGCGACCGTTTCGTCGATCGTGCGCGAGGCGTCGGCCGGATTGCCGGCGTCCGCGACCACGTAGTCGATGCCCGGCGCGCTGCGCGCGGCGGCGGAAAGCGCCTCTTCGCGGCGGCCCGTGATGACGACGCGCGCCCCCTCGCGTACGAACGCGACGGCCGCCGCCCGCCCGATGCCGGCGCCGCCGCCGGTAATGAGGACCACCTTGTTGTCGAATGACTGCATGACTCCCTCGTGAAGACGATGGGTGGAACGTTCGCGCCGTCTAGCGTTCGGGCGCATCGTCCGCCGGCGCAAGCGCCACGATGTGGCTGATGCCCTCGTGCGCCATCTTCGTATACGGACAGAAACGCTCCGTATTGCGGACGAGTTCTTCCGCCAACGTGCGTTCGACGCCCGGCAGCCGCACGCGAATGTTCGCGTTCAGCATGAACAGCCCGTCCATCGGATCGCGGCAGAAGTCGATCGATGCGGACACCGACGCGCCGGCGATCGCTACGCCCGCCCGTGCGGCCAGCAGGCTCAGCGCGCCGTGAAAACACGCCGCATAGCTCGCGGCGAACAGTTGCTCCGGGTTCGGGCCGTCGCCGGGCCCGCCCAGCGCGGACGGCAGGCGCAGCGCGACATCCAGGCGCCCGTCGTCGGAACGCGCGACGCCCGATGCGCGGCCGTGCTCGGCCTCGCCGCCCGTGACGGTGACCGTCGTCGAGTACAGCGTCTGCGGTTCTCGGCCGCGATACCGGTCGAGCAGCGACAGCGGCGGCGGGCGCAGTGGCGTCATGGTGTGCGATCCGGCGGTGGTCAGCGCGCGAGCGCGTGCTGCCGGAACCACGCGTCGAAGGTCGTCGCGCCGAGGCGCGCGCCGGGCGCCGGCACGAGCGTGTCGTCCTGCAGCACCGCGCCGAAGTAGTCGGCGTCCGCATCCCGCGTCACCGTGCGCGCGTCGTGCGTGGCCGACAGGAAACGTTCGACCAGATCGGCGATCCGCACGCGCTCGGGGCCGCCGATCTCGACGATGCCGTTGCGCGGCGCATCGAGCGCGAAATCGGTCACGGCGGCCGCGACGTCGTCCGATGCGATCGGCTGGAAGTGCGCGGTGGTCAAGCGGACCGTGTCGCCTTGCGCGCCAGCCTGCGCGATCGCGCCGACGAATTCGAAGAACTGCGTCGAGCGCACGATGGTGTACGGCACGCCCGCTTCGCGGATCAGGTTTTCCTGAACGATCTTGCCGCGGAAATACGCGCTCTGTTGCAACCGGTCGGTGCCGACCACCGACAACGCGACGTGATGGCGCACGCCGGCCGCACGCTCCGCGGCGAACAGGTTGCGTCCCGACGCCTCGAAGAATGCCTTCACGGCCGCTTCCTCGAACGACGGCGAATTCGCGAGATCGACCACGACCTCCGCGCCGGCGAGCGCGTCGTCTAGCCCCGCACCCGTGATCGTATCGACGCCCGTCGACGGCGCTGCCGCCACCGCGTCGTGGCCGCGTGCGATCAGGTTCCTGACGACCTTGCTGCCGATGAGGCCGGTACCACCAATGACGACGATCTTCACGATTGCTCTCCTTGAACGGGCGCGCGACATGCGCGCCGCTTGAACCTGCCGAAACCGGCGCCGATCGCGTTCGCGCGATTGGGCCGCCGCCTTGCCGAGCGGCGCCGCGCCGTATGCGCGTGCCTGCCGAACAGCCCGCATCGTAGGCATGCGCCGCGCGATCCGCCAGTGTCCTGCAAGCCCTCACCATGTTGCCGCGAATGCATCAATCGACCGCCTCCAGCGGCGCCGTCGTCGTCATGGTCGTCATCGTCGCCGGGCAGTGCAGTTCGCGCGCACGCGTCTGTTCGATCATGTAGTCGATGAACACGCGGATCCGCGTGGGCAGGTGCTTGCGGCTCAGGTAACAGAGATAGTGGCCGCCGTCGTCCGGCGCGTGCTGGCCGAGACAGCTCACCAGCCGGCCGTCGGCGAGCAGGTCGCACACCTGGTACGCGGGCAACTGCGCGATGCCGAGCCCGTCGAGCGCCGCCTGCACGACGAGATCGATGTCGTTGAACGTGTGATGCGCGGCGATCTGGCGCTGCTGCGTCACGCCGTCGATCCTGAATTCCCATTCCGTCACGCGGCCCGATGCGGTGCGCAGGTTGATGCAGCGATGCCGCTCGAGATCGTCGACGTGGCGCGGCAAGCCGTGCTGATGCGCGTACGACGGCGACGCGCAGACGATCATCTGCATCGGAATCAGCCGGCGCGCGACGATCGCGCTGTCCTCCATGCGGCCGTCGCGAAACGCGACGTCGATGCGGTCGGCGGAGAAATCGACGGGCCGGTCGTTCAGCAGCAGTTCGAGCGTGATGTCCGGATACTGCGCATGGAAGTCGCGCAGCAGCGGCGCGATGACCTTGCGGCCGAAGCCCGGCGTCGCGCCGATGCGCAGGTGTCCGCTAGGCGGCCCGCTGCGCAGCTCGCGCATGTCCTCGAGCGCCTGCGCCAGATGCTCGATGCCGGGCCGGCAGTTTTCGTAGAAAAGCTCGCCTTCGCGCGTCAGCGACATGCTGCGGGTGGTGCGCTGGAACAGGCGTGCGTCGAGCCGGTCCTCGAGCCGCTGCACGTGGCGGCTGACCGACGAGCGGCCGACGCCGAGGCGGTCGGCGGCGCGCGCGAAGCTGCCCTCGGTGACGACGGCCAGGAACGTGACCACACCGGCGTAGCAGGTCGAGAAGCTGCGCGCGAACGGGTCGTCGGCATCGGGGCGGCGGATGGAGGTGTCGGGCATGGTGGCGCTGGAATCGTGGTGTCCGTATGCGACTAGACGTTTCAGCGCTGCCGCCTGTGACACCGCCCGCCGCATTTTTTCAAAAAAGGCTGCGGCGGCGTACGAGCCGGCTATTTTTCCGGCACGAGCACGGGCGCGCCCTTGTCCTTCAACAACAGCACGATGAACTTCGCGGGCCGGGTCTGGCTCGCGTTGCGTCCGACCGTGTGCAGGTCGTTCGGGCCCTCGTAGAAGGTCTGGCCCGGTTTCAGCGTGACGGGCTCGCCGCCCTTCACCTGCATCACGATCGAGCCTTCGACGACATAGACGAATGCGTCGGCGTGGTGGCGGTGAACCGGGTCGACAGCGCCGGGCGGGTATTCGACCGAGATCATCTGGGCTTCCTTGCCCGGATAGTCGTCGAGCGGCTTCGTCATCAGCGTCGTGACGATGGCCGAGGGCGCCGCATGGGCGGCGCCGGCGGTGGCGGCCGCGACCAGGAGCGCGGATGCGACGGCATGTTTCAAGCGAATCATGGGATGTATTCCAGTGACCGCCGCCGGCAGGCCGCCGGCGGCGAAGAAGGGCGCCCGCGACCGGGCGAGGGCGTCAGGCGAGATTGGCCTTGTCGAGGCCGTAAGCCTTGTCGGCCGAACCCGGAGCGGTGCGGAACGCCACATTCGCGCGGTTCCAGCCGTTGATCGCCATCACTTCGAACGTCAGGTCCGACAATTCCTTCTCGGAGAACTGGCCGCGCACGCGATCGTAGACATCGTCCGGCACGCCGTGCTCGGGGAGTTTCGTCAGTATTTCGGTCCAGGCCAGCGCGGCCCGCTCGCGCGGCGAGAACAGCGTCGATTCGCGCCACGTCGCCAGATGGTGCAGGCGCAGTTCGCGCTCGCCGTGAAGGCGCGCTTCCTTCACGTGCATGTCGAGGCAGAACGCGCAGCCGTTGAGCTGCGACGCACGGGCCGATACGAGATCGCGGATCGATTCCTCGATCGCGCTGCCGCGCAGCAAATTGCTGAGTTCGAGGAACTGCTTGAACAGCTCGGGCGATTGATGCATGTAGTTGAGACGCTGCGTCATGATTTCTCCTGGCGACGAAGAGGCTGGCCCGCGTGGTGCGGGTGTCGTGGGCGGCAGGGCGCCGCGCGAAATCATCTTAGGAGGGTGCGCCGGTACGCGGTAGCCACGCACAGGGACGCATCGTGTTGCGCGCGCTGCATCAATCCGCGCTCGACGGCGGGTGCGGCCGGCGCCGGCGCGGGGACGCGCAAGTCAGCCGGCCGCGCAGGCGGCCGCGATCCGCGCGAGCTTGTCGGGGTTGCGCTGCACGAGAATCCGGCCGATGCGCGCGCCGTCGGTCTCGAACGACATCGCCGCTTCGAGTTGCCCCGCGATGAAGCGCAGCATCGCCCATTCGCCGTTCAGCACGACCGGCCGCATCTCGACACCGCTGCCGCAGCGCAACCACGTCGCATAGAACAGTTGAGCGATGCGGCGACCGCCGACCAGCGGTTTCGGGAAACTCTGGACCTTGCCGCCGCCATCGCCGATCAGCATCGCGTCTTCGGCGAGGAGCGCCTGGATCGACGGGAAATCGCCTTGCGCGAGCGCGTGCGAAAAGCTCTGCAGCAATTGCCGGTGGGTTTCGCGCGGCACGACGTGGCGCGGCCTGTCGGCGTCTCGCAACTGGGCCTTCGCGCGGCTGACGAGCTGCCGGCACGCGGCTTCGGATTTGCCGATCGCGTCGGCAATCTCGTCGTAGTCGGCATCGAACACTTCGCGCAGCAGGAACGCCGCGCGCGCTTCCGGCGTCAGCCGTTCGAGCAGCAGCAAGTACGCGACCGATACGTCGTTCGCGCGCTCGGTCATTTCCTCCGGCGTGGCAGGCGATTCGCCGAGCTCCGGCTCGGGCAGCCAGATGCCCGTGTAGTGCTCGCGCCGGAGCTTCGCCGCGCGCAGGCGGTCGATCGACGTCCGCGTCGTGACCGCGACGAGCCAGGCCTCGGCGTTCTCGATGCGCTCGCGCGCCGCGTCGTGCCAGCGTAGCCACACGTCCTGCACGATGTCCTCGGCGTCCGCGATCGAGCCGAGCATCCGGTACGCGATCTTCTGCAGGCGCGGGCGCAACGCGTGGAAGGTTTGTGCGTCGTCGGTCATCACAGCCACACCCCGTTGAACGCGAACGTCACGGGCCCGCTCAGGAACACGCTGCCGGCGTCGTTCCATCGAACCGTCACGTCCTGCCAGCCGAGCCGCGGCGCGCCCATTTCGACCTCGATCAACCCGTCTGTATCGTGGGAACAGTGCAGGCGCCCGCGATTCGTGCGCAGCACGACCGACGCCGCGCCGGTTCCCCGCCTCAGCTTTTTCCACGCGACACCGCGCGTCGCGCTGCCGCAGGTATCGAGCGCCGAGCCGTCGGGGTTCCGGAACGCGACGCGGGCGGCTGCATCGTCGCAATCCGACCCAACCGCGAGCGCGTTGGAGCCGATGCCGCGATGCCGACCGCCGATACGTCGCACGAGGTCGCGATCGACACGATGCGCGGGATCGTGCCCTTGACCACGCAGGTTGACGATGACGAAGTCATCGCCATTCGCGTTCGTCTTCTGAAATGCAATCGGCATGGCGGTTCCGGAATGGGGGCAGGCAAATACTGTACGTGGCTCGCCGGTCGTGAGCAATCGTGGCCTGACGGCGGGCATGTGACAGCGACTACGTAATTCTACGTAGATCCTCATACGTAGTTATCCGCTTGTAAGCGGCCCCCGTCGCGCGGAATACTACGGCCCATCGCCGCGGCCTCTGCGAGGCTGCGGCACGACGCATCGACGTCACGCGGGTTCGGCTTTCGGGCCGCATCCACTCAAAAACACATTGGAGACCAGGAGACGCCATGAATCGGGCTTCCAGTACCCTGCTCTGGATCGCGGTCGCGCTGCTCGGCGCGTTCGCATTCGGCACGATCGCACTCGCACACGGCGAGCGCGTCAGTGCCCTCTGGATCGTGATCGCCGCAGTCTGCGTGTATCTGATCGCGTATCGCTTCTACAGCCGTTTCATCGCCAGCAAGGTCATGCAGCTCGACGGGCTGCGGATGACGCCGGCGGTCAAGTACAACGACGGCCTCGACTACGTGCCGACCAACAAGTACGTGCTGTTCGGCCATCACTTCGCCGCGATCGCCGGCGCCGGGCCGCTGGTCGGCCCCGTGCTCGCCGCGCAGATGGGCTACACGCCCGGCATGCTGTGGATCCTGGCCGGCGTCGTGTTCGCGGGCGCCGTGCAGGACTTCATCGTGCTGTTCATCTCGACGCGCCGCGACGGCCGCTCGCTCGGCGACCTCGTCAAGATGGAACTCGGCACGGTGCCCGGCGTGATCGCGCTGTTCGGCGCGTTCCTGATCATGGTGATCATCCTCGCGGTGCTCGCGCTGATCGTCGTGAAGGCGCTGACGAATTCGCCGTGGGGCACGTTCACCGTCGCCGCGACGATTCCGATCGCGCTGTTCATGGGCGTCTACACGCGCTACATCCGCCCGGGCCGCATCGGCGAAGTGTCGATCATCGGCTTCATCGGGCTGATGGCGGCGATCGCGTTCGGCCAGAACGTGGCCGCCTCGCCCACGGTCGCCGCATGGTTCACGTTCAGCGGCACGCAGCTCACGTGGATTCTCATCGGCTACGGCTTCGTCGCATCGGTGCTGCCGGTGTGGCTGCTGCTCGCGCCGCGCGACTACCTGTCGACGTTCCTGAAGATCGGCACGATCCTCGGCCTCGCGATCGGCATCCTGGTCGTCGCACCGGAACTGAAGATGCCCGCGCTGACGAAGTTCGTCGACGGCACGGGCCCGGTGTGGTCGGGCAACCTGTTCCCGTTCCTGTTCATCACGATCGCGTGCGGCGCCGTATCGGGCTTCCACGCGCTGATCTCGTCGGGCACGACGCCGAAGCTGATCGACAACGAAACCAACGCGCGCTTCATCGGTTACGGCGCGATGCTGATGGAATCGTTCGTCGCGATCATGGCGCTGGTCGCCGCGTGCGTGATCGAGCCGGGCATCTACTTCGCGATGAACGCGCCGGCCGCCGTGCTCGGCTCGACGCCGGAAGCGGTCGCGAACACCGTCACGCAATGGGGCTTCGTGCTGACGCCCGACATGCTAACGCAAACCGCGAAGGCCGTCGGCGAAACGACGATCATCGCGCGCGCGGGCGGCGCGCCGACGCTGGCCGTCGGCATGGCGCACATCCTGCACCAGGTGATCGGCGGCGAAGCGATGATGGCGTTCTGGTATCACTTCGCGATCCTGTTCGAGGCGCTGTTCATCCTGACGGCCGTCGACGCGGGCACGCGTGCGGGCCGCTTCATGCTGCAGGATCTGCTCGGCACGTTCCACCCGGCGCTCAAGCGCACCGAGTCGCTGCCCGCGAACCTGGTCGCCACGGGGCTGTGCGTGGCCGCATGGGGCTACTTCCTGTACCAGGGCGTGGTCGATCCGCTCGGCGGCATCAACACGCTGTGGCCGCTGTTCGGCATCTCCAACCAGATGCTCGCCGCGATCGCGCTGGTGCTCGGCACCGTCGTGCTGTTCAAGATGAAGCGCGAGCGCTATGCGTGGGTGACGATCGTGCCGACCGCGTGGCTCCTGATCTGCACGCTGACGGCCGGCTGGCAGAAGATTTTCGACGCGAACCCGAAGGTCAGCTTCCTCGCGCACGCCGCGAAGCTGCAGGCCGCGGTGGACGAAGGCAAGGTGCTCGCGCCGGCGAAGTCGATCGCGCAGATGAAGCGGATCATCTTCAACGACTACATCGATGCGGCGCTGGCCGGGCTGTTCATCTTCGTCGTCGTGAGCATCGCGGTGTACGGCCTGCTCGCCGTGCTGCGCGCGCGCCGCGAATCGAAGCCGACCGTGCGCGAGACGCCGTACGAAGCGATGCCGGCCGCGCAGGCGCTCGGCAGCGGACGTTGAGGAGAGGCCGCGATGTTTACCGATCTCGGCAGCGACCTGCGCAGCGCGGGGCGTTACCTCGGGCAGGCGTTGCGGCTGATGGTCGGCCTGCCCGACTACGACACCTACGTCGCGCACATGCGCGAAACCCATCCGGACCGCGAGCCGATGACGTACGAGGAATTCTTTCGCGAGCGTCAGAATGCGCGGTACGGGTCGGGAGCAGGGAAATGTTGCTGAACCGGCCGTTGCAATGACCTGACGAATCGGTCCGGTTGACGAAACGGAAGCGCCGCGATGGATGTCGCGGCGCTTTTTTTGCGCCGGCCGGCGGCGCATGGCGCTCGCACGCCGTTTGCCCGGGCGCAGCACGGGCTATCCGGCCGCCGGTATCATAGGGCTCCCTCTTTTCCCGATGGACCGCAGGAGAACACGTCGTGCATGCCGGTGAGCGTTTCAACAGCATTTCCCATCTCGTCGGCGCGGTGCTGTCGGTAGCCGGCCTCGTGGCGCTCGTGACGATGGGCGCGCTCGAAGGGGACCCGTACAAGGTGGTGAGCTTCAGCGTGTACGGCGCGATGCTGATCCTGCTCTACGCGATTTCGACGGCGTATCACAGCGTGCGCAACCCGCGCCTGAAGGCGATCCTGCAGAAATGCGACCATGCCGCGATCTACCTGCTGATCGCCGGCAGCTACACGCCGTTCACGCTGGTCACGCTGCGCGGCCCGTGGGGCTGGTCGCTGTTCGGCGTGAGCTGGGGGCTCGCCGTGTTCGGCATCGTGCAGGAACTGACGCTCGGGCGCCGCACGCGCCTGCTGTCGATGATCCTGTACGTGCTGATGGGCTGGCTCGCGCTCGTCGCCGTGCGTCCGCTGATTCATGCGCTGCCGCCCGTGGGCACCGCGTGGCTCGTGGCCGGCGGCGTGATCTACAGCGCGGGAATCTACTTCTTCATCAACGACGAACGCATCCGCCACGGGCACGGTATCTGGCACCTTTTCGTGCTGGCCGGCAGCCTGTGCCAGTTCGTCAGTGTCGCGATGTATGTCGCGTGAGCGGCATGGAGCGTCGGGCAGGTGACGTCCGCGCGTGGCCAGCCGGCCCCAGCATGCGCTACGGGCGCGAGGCGGCCCGCAGCGCGTTGAACCCGGCCAATCCCCAATACACACGATGATGCGCGATCAGCCCGTCGCGCAGATCCATCACTTCGACGAGATCCACCTGGTCGCCGTCCGGCGTTGCGCGCGGGTACTCCCAGACGAGCTGGCGGCCGTTCGAGAAGAACAGCCCGGTCCGGTACCAGCGCCCGAGCCCGTTGTCCGGATCGCGCAGGCCGGCCGCGAAGAAGGCGCCGATCGCGGCCTTGCCGTGCAGCACGCCCGTGCCGTGCGCGGGCCGCGTGGCGACGACGAGCGGCGTTTCGAGCACCGCGTCGTCGGCATACAGCGACATCAGCGCGTCGAGGTCGCGGGCGACGACGGCGGCGTGCCAGTCTTCATGGATGCGCCGGGCGTCGACGTGGGTGTCTGCGGGTGTCATCGCGGGTTTCTGGAAGCCGATCATGGAAACCACTGTAGAGGCGCGCCGCCGCCAGACGTTTCACGTCGACCCGAAACGTGAATGCCTCGCCGCGGCGAAGACGGCAGGGCGCGCGTGCCGTTAGCCGGCCAGCGCGTCGAGATTCAGCGTATACGACTTGCCGATCCACATCGCGCAATCGCGATGGTCGCGCAGGTCGTCGCCGGTATTCGGATGCACGAAGATGTCGAGCGCGCCGTGGTTCAGCACGAGCCAGGGCACGATGTCGTCGAATCGCGCGGCGCCGAACGCGATCTGGTACGACCACGCCGGATGCGGGCCGACGAGGCGTTCGTGAAAGCGGCCGAGTTCGATGACCGCGCCGAACCGCGCGTCGACGACCTGGCGAAACGCCCAGGCCGCGTCGCGGCTCGCCGCATCGAAATAGACGTGCGCGTGCCAACTGTCGATGGCGGTAATGTCGAGAGCGACCATGGAGAGGCTCGATTAAAAATGAAAACGCCTGAGATGCCGTGTGAAACGGCTGATGCGTGATTATCGCGCGTCCTTGCGGCATGCGTCGTGTCCCGATCCGGCAGGCCGACGCGGACGATTTGTCCTGCATCAGAAGAATCGGCTGATCGGATGAAATCGTTTCGGCGGTATCCGCATGCGCGACATCACGCCAAAGCCTTGTCTGCAGGCGCGCCGGCCGGCATCGCGCCGGCAACACGTCATTTCGGAAATTGAAAGAGCGGTATGTGCGCCGAGCCGGATCACCGGTAAGAATCCGATCAGGTCGTTGAATGAAATAAAGAAATTCCGTTTTGAATGGATTCGCGAATGACGCGGCTCATGCGCCGAATGCGCGGCTGAAAATAACAATTGCGGATTCGGCTATTCAACCGGGATGCGGCCCGACATACGATGATTTCAACGCATCGATGCTGGATCGATGCGGGGACAACCATCTGGAGGCCATTATGCGATCCCTCGTTCCCGTTGCCGTTCTTTCTTGCGCACTCGCTGCGTTGCCGGCCGTTAGCTTTGCGCAGTCGATCGGCGTCGCCGACACCCCGAATGCCGCGCCGTTGACCTGGTCGGCGGCGCGTGCCGAAACCGATGCGCAGCTCATGCAGATGACGCGCGCCGGCTATCGCGCGACGACGGCCGGCAACCAGAACTATCCGCTCGCGATGCAGCGTGCGCTCGAGCGCGTGAACAACCCGATGCCCGACCGGTGGCGCGACGAGAAGGCCGCGATGGAAGCGCGGGCGGCCCGCGACGCGCAGAGCGGCCATCCGGTGAAGGCGTTCTTCGTGAAAACCGCGTACTACCTGAAGGGCGACAACACGTTTTGATGCGGGAGACGGACATGGCGTGCCCGAACCGATTGTTCGGCGTGTTGCGTGAGCTGGCGATACGCAGGCTGCCGCAAGCGAGCGCGACGCGACGGCGGGCCGATGTGCGCGGCGTGCGACGTCGGGCGCACGCCCTGCGCGACGCGGGCCGCTGCGCGCGCGTGTGCCGCAGCGCGTGGCCGGGGGCGGCGGCGAACGACGCATGCGCGAGCGAGGGCGAATCATGAAGGTTGCCCGAAAAGGCCGGCGCCATCCGCCGTTGACGCGCGAATGGCTGCTGCCGCTGCCGCTCGCGCATGCACGCGACATCTCGCTGAAATGCCACATGGCGCTGGTCGCGCTGCGCGGCGAGCACGGTAGCGAAGCGCTGCTGATGCGGCTGCGCACGAGCGTGTATCTGGTCTTCCTCGCGCTCGACGATGCGGTCTCCCCCGATGCGACCATCGCCCTGTGCGTCGACGCGGAGCGCGTGCTGGACGCGAGCGCGGCGCGCGCCGCGCAAGGCGGTGCATGGACGCTGCACGCCCACGAATGCGCGGTGCTCGAACGCGTGCTCGCCGCGAACGACGCGTGCGTCGCGACGCTCACGCGGCATCGGCTGGCAGAGCTGTGGCGTCATGTCTGCACGTTCGCTTCCGCCGAACAGCCGGGGTTGGTCGCGCAGGCCGCGACGAAGATGCGGGAGCCGGCCATTCTGCATTGAACGGCTGGCCGACGGCCGCGTTTCATACGTGTCCGATTCCATCGCGCGGCCGCGCGCCGTCTAATGACATGACTGGAACCCGGTGTGGCCGGGCGACGACGATCCATGTTCGCGACGTTCGCGGCGAACGCCGCGATCATGCGTGTCGACGCGAACGCATTCGTTTTCGGTCAGGAGGAGCGATGGCGCTATACAGGAGCGGCGGCTACTTCACGTGCGGAAGTGGCCGCGCATTCAGCGAGAATCTCCCGCCGGGCAGCGAGGTGACGGTGGCGGGCATCTACCGATGCACCGTCTGCGGCGACGAAATCGGCATCGCGAAATCACAGAGATTGCCGTCGGAGGAAGCGCATCGGCACGATCTCGACCCGCCGTCCGATCCGCTGCTCGATCCGGGGCCGACCGCGTGGCAACTGATCGCCGCAGCGGAGTCGCGAAGCTAGGCGACGGACGTTCGTCCCCGCACGTACACGTGCAAGCGCCACGCGTCACACGGCGTCCGACAAAACAAAAGCGCCACGGAGCGAACTCCGTGGCGCTGCTTCGATGCGTGGCCGCTGAAGGCGCGAACCGCCGCGCGGCGAAACGCGCTTAAGCGGCCGTTGCCGACTTCGCCGGCTTCTGCAGCTTGCCCTTGCCGGCGCGCTGGATTTCCTCGAGCTTGATCTCGACGTGGCGCGAGAACACGTACTCGGCCGGACGCTGCTTCGCGATCGAGATGTCCGGTGCGAACGGGCCGTCGGTCTTGATGCCCTTGCGGCTCACGCGCAGCGCCTTCAGCGGGTTCGAGATCGTGTCCATCACGGCCGTGGCCTCGAAGCCGCAGTGGACCATGCAGTCCGCGCACTTCTCGTAGTTGCCGACGCCGTAGTTGTCCCACTCCGTCGTTTCCATCAGCTCCTTGAAGGTCTTCACGTAACCTTCGCCGACCAGGTAGCACGGCTTCTGCCAGCCGAACACCGTACGCGCCGGGTTGCCCCACGGCGTGCACTTGTACGTCTGGTTGCCGGCCAGGAAGTCGAGGAACAGCGACGACTGGCTGAACGACCAGCGCTTGCCGCCTTCGCCGCGCTTCAGGATTTCGCGGAACAGGTTCTTCGTCTTGTCGCGGTTCAGGAAGTGCTGCTGATCCGGCGCGCGCTCGTACGCGTAGCCCGGCGACACGGTGATGCCGTCGACGCCGATCGGGCCCAGCGTGTCGAAGAACTTCGCGACGCGCTCGGGGATCGCATCGTTGAACAGCGTGCAGTTGATGTTCACGCGGAAGCCGCGGCGCTTCGCTTCCTTGATCGCCGCGACCGCCTTGTCGTACACGCCTTCCTGCGACACGGAATGGTCGTGCATGTCCTTGTCGCCGTCGAGGTGGACCGACCAGACGAAATACGGGCTCGGCTGGTAGTCGTCCATCTTCTTTTCCATCAGCAGCGCGTTCGTGCACAGGTACACGAACTTCTTGCGCTTCATGATGCCCTTGACGATTTCCGGCATCTCCTTGTGGAGCAGCGGCTCGCCGCCGGCGATCGACACGACGGGCGCGCCGCACTCGTCGACGGCCTGCAGGCATTCCTCGACGGAAAGACGCTGGTTCAGGATCGGATCCGGATAATCGATCTTGCCGCAGCCGTTGCACGCGAGGTTGCAGCGGAACAGCGGCTCGAGCATCAGCGCGAGCGGATAGCGTTTGTTGCCGGACAGGTGCTGGCGCACGATGTAGGCGCCGACACGGACTTGCTGGAGCAGCGGAATAGACAAGGGATGTCCTCCTTAAACTTCGCGGGCGACAGCTTGCGTGAGCTTCGCCGGCAACTTGAATTCGACTTTTTCTTCACGGCCCGCCATCGTCGCGACCTCGACGGGCCCCAGCGCGCGCAGCGCGCCGATTACATCCTCGACCATTTCCTCGGGCGCCGACGCGCCGGCGGTCAGGCCGACCGTCTGCACGCCCGCGAACCATTCGGCCTTCACTTCCGAGCCGTCGGCGACGAGATAGCTCGGCACACCGCTTTCGGTGCCGATCTCGCGCAGGCGGTTCGAGTTCGAGCTGTTCGTCGCACCGACGACGAGCAGCACGTCAACCTGTTCGCTCAGCTCGCGCACGGCGGCCTGGCGATTCTGCGTGGCATAGCAGATGTCGCGCGTGTCCGGGCCGACGAGGTCGGTGAACCGGCGCTGCAGCGCTTCGATGATGCCGCGCGTGTCGTCCACCGACAGCGTGGTCTGCGTGATGTACGCGACCGGCGTGTCGACGGGCAACGTCAGCGTATCGACTTCGGCCTCGCTCTGCACGAGGATCACCTCGGCCGGAATCTGGCCGATCGTGCCCTCGACTTCCGGGTGGCCCGCGTGGCCGATCAGGATCAGCCGGCGGCCCGCCGCGACGTACTGGCGGCCTTGCACGTGCACTTTCGTGACGAGCGGGCAGGTCGCGTCGAGCACGTCGAGCCCGCGCGTTTGCGCGTCGCGCTCGACCGTCTGGGCGACACCGTGCGCGCTGAAGATCGCGACAGCGCCGTGCGGCACCTCGTCGAGCTCCTCAACGAATCGTGCCCCTTTATTACGCAGATTTTCGACGACATGCCGGTTATGCACGATCTCGTGACGCACATAGACCGGCGCACCGTGCTGTTGCAGCGCGCGATCGACGATCTCGATCGCACGGACAACCCCCGCACAAAAGCCGCGGGGCTGGGCAAGGATGACTCGCATAGGTGAGCGAACTCCGACGACAGACGCCGGGGTTCGAGGCGCTGGCACGCGCTTGCTCGCCCCGGCTTGATGTTATGAAGGCAGGAACGAACCGGCCGGCCAGGCCCCGGAACCCCGAATTAATCGCGCATTTTAACCCTATCGGGCCGTCCTTGCTTCGGTGCCGTATCGACACCGTTGCAATTGCGGGAGAGCCGCGTCGGCGCTGGCGCGCGCGGAACCCGGTAAACTGCGCGGTTTCGCGGGCGGCCGCTCCGGCTGCCCGCCATCGCGCTCATTTCAAGGCCATTCGATGACCGTCGATTCTTACGCGTATTGCCCGTCCGCCCCTGCGGGGCCGGGTGTTTTGTTCCAGACCCTTATTGATGTCGCACGCGCCGGTGCCCGGCAGGGGGCAGGCCGATGATGCTCGCGATCGCCTTCCTGGTGTCCGGCCTGTCGCTGGTGATCTGGATCGTGCTGCTCGTCGCGCGCGGCGGCTTCTGGCGCGCGCAGCCCGCGCGGCCGCTGCCGCCCGGCGCTCGCGGCGCGGCGGCCGAGGCCGGCTGGCCGGCCGTCGTGGCCGTCGTGCCGGCGCGCAACGAAGCCGACGTGATCGCCCGCGCGGCGACTTCGCTGCTCGAGCAGGACTATCCGGGCGACTTTCATCTGATCATCGTCGACGACCACAGCGACGACGGCACCGCCGACGCGGCCCGCGCGGCCGCGCTCGCGATCAACCGCGCCGACCGGCTGACGGTGCTGAGCGCGAAGCCGTTGCCGGCCGGCTGGTCGGGCAAGGTGTGGGCGCAATCGCAGGGGATCGCGGCCGTGCAGACGCTCGGCCTGCCGGCCGACTACCTGTTGCTGACGGATGCCGACATCGGCCATCCGCCCGACGCCGTCGCGCAGCTCGTCACGCGCGCGCAGGCCGAAAATCGCGATCTCGTGTCGCTGATGGTGCGGCTGCGCTGCGATTCGTTCTGGGAAAAGGCGTTGATTCCGGCGTTCGTGTTCTTCTTCGCGAAGCTGTACCCGTTCTCGTGGATCAACAACCCGCGCAACCGGACGGCCGGCGCCGCGGGCGGCTGCATGCTCGTGAAGCGCACGGCGCTCGAGGAAGCGGGCGGCATCGAATCGATTCGCGGCGCGCTGATCGACGACTGCAGCCTTGCCGCGCAGATCAAGCATCGCGGCGGCGGCCGTCATCCGATCCGGCTCGATCTCGCCGATCGCAGCGTGTCGCTGCGCCCGTACGACAGCTGGCGCGACATCTGGAACATGATCGCGCGCACCGCGTTCACGCAGTTGCACTATTCGCCGCTGCTGCTGGCCGGCACGCTGCTCGGGATGACGATCATCTATCTGGTGCCGCCCGTCGCCGCGCTGGCCTACGGCGCGCGCGCATGGCCGGCCTGGCTCGCGTGGGCGTCGATGTGCGCCGCGTATGCGCCGACGCTGCGCTACTACCGGCGCTCGCCGCTGTGGGCGCCCGCGCTGCCGCTCGTCGCGTTGTTCTACGTCGGCGCGACGTTCGCGTCCGCGTGGCGTTACTGGCGCGGCAAGGGCGGCCAGTGGAAGGCGCGCGTGCAGGCGCCGGTGGAGCGCTGACCCACGCCGGCGGATGCCGCTGCCGTACCGATAAACCGGCCCCCTGAAAACACACAGCCCGGATCGACGCAAGCCGATTCGGGCTGTGTGTTCTCCGGCCGGTTGCCGGCCGATGCCGGCGCTTACCGCTGCGTCAGCATCATGTACATCTGGATCACGACGTCCGGCGAGAACGTGAACGGCACCCAGCCGTAGCCCGTGTGGCGCGCGACCAGCAGGCGGTCGCCGTTCGCCTGCTTCTGCACGGCCATCATCGGGTTCTTCGTCGTCACGAAACGCCAGCCGGCCGGAATGCCGGGCGGCGGCTCCGGCTGCATCGACGCGCGTGCATGCGCGAGCTCCTCGATCAACTGGCCCAGTTGCTCGGGATGCAGCGTGATCGACTGGCCGTTGATGGACAGCGTGAGTTCGTTCTGGGACGGGCGCGACACGTGCAGCGTCGCCTTGTCGGCAGGCGCGGCAGCGGCGTCGGCTTCAACCGCGGTTTCGGCTCGTGTGGTCGGAATCGGTGCCGTCTCGGCATCGGCCGGCGCGCCGGCTGCTTCGACCACTTCGACCGTCTCGACCGTTTCAGCCACGGCCGGCGCGGCCGCGTTCACGGACGCTGGCGGCGCCACCGCCGGCTCGACGACTTCAGCCGCCACGGCGGTTGCCGCCGCGCTCGTCGCGGCTTCCTGGACCACGGCCTCGACCAGCGCCTCGGCGTCGGCGATGGCCTTCGCGTGGTGCTGCGCGGCCGCTTCGGCGTGAGCGATCGCCTCGGTATGGCGCTGCGTGATGGCTTCGGCTTCGGCGGTGGCCTCGGCGTGGCGTTGCGCGGCGGCTTCGGCCTGGGCGATCGCCTCGGCGTGGCGCTGCGTGACGGCTTCGGCCTCGGCGGTCGCTTCGGCGTGACGCCGGGCGGCGGCCTGCGTGTCGGCGAGCGCCTGCGTGTGACGCTGGGCGAGCGCCTCGGCCTCGGCGATCGCGGCCCGGTGGCGCTGCGCGGCGGCCTCGGCTTCGGCGGTCGCTTCCGCGTGGCGCTTCGCGGCGGCTTCGGCTTCGGCGGTCGCCGCCGCATGACGTTGCGCGGCCGCTTCGGCTTCGGTCGCGGCAGCGTGATGACGCTGCGCGGCGGCCTCGGCTTCGGCGATCGCCGCGGCGTGCCGCTGCGATGCGGCCTCGGCATCCGCGTGACGTTGCGCGAGCGCTTCGGTCAGCGCGGTGGCTTCCGCATGGCGCTGCGAAGCGGCTTCGGCTTGCGCGGCGGCATCGGTATGACGTTGGGCGGCCGCCTCGGCGACGGCGGTGGCATCGGCATGGCGCCGCTGCGCGGCTTCGGCATCGGCGGCGGCGGCCGTGTGGCGCTGCGCGGCAGCCTTCGCTTCGGCTTCCGCCGCCGCGTGGCGCTCGGCGGCAGCCCGGGCTTCCGCCGCGGCGGCGCGCGCGAAGGCTTCCGCGCTGCGTGCCGCCTGCTGCGCGGCGTGGTGATCGTGGAGGAGCTGATCGACGCCCGTGGTGAGCGAAGCGATCTGATCGTTGAGGTTCATGCGTGTCTTCTCTGCGTAAGACCCGCGATTTTAACCGCTGCACCGATGCCGGTCCGTGCGCGACGTGTAACAAAGTGCGCAAAGCGGCGCGAGGTGCGCCGCTTTGTGTTACTTCAGGTAGCCCGCCGAGCCGAACCAGTCGAGCGCATCGCGCAGCCCTTCGCGATACGGGCGCGCCCGGTAGCCGAGCTCGCGCTCGGCCTTCGCGGACGTGAAATACATCTTGTTCTTCGACATCCGCAGCCCGTCCACGGTGACGAACGGCTCCTTCTTCGTGAACTTCGCGACCGCTTCGGCGCCCACCGCGAGCGGATACAGCGGCCAGCGCGGCAGCGCGATCGTCGGCGCCTTGCGGCCCGTCATCTGCGCGATGTCCGCGAGCATCTGCTGCAGCGGCAGGTTCTCGCCGCCGAGGATGTAGCGCTCGCCGATCCGGCCGCGCTCGAGCGCGAGGAAGTGGCCGTGCGCGACGTCGTCGACGTGCACGAGGTTCAGCCCCGTATCGACGAACGCGGGAATCTTGCCGAGCGCGGCCTCGACGATGATGCGGCCGGTCGGCGTCGGTTTCACGTCGCGCGGGCCGATCGGCGTCGACGGATTGACGATCACGGCCGGCAGCCCTTCGTCGGCGATCATCCGTTCGACCGCGCGCTCCGCGAGCACCTTGCTGCGCTTGTAGACGCCGATCGCCTGCTCGGCCGTGAGCGGCCGGTTCTCGTCGGACGGGTCGCCGGCGCTCGTCACCTTCAGCGTCGCGACGCTGCTCGTGTAGACGATCCGCTCGACGCCTTCCGCGCGGGCCGCGCGCATCGTCGCGACCGCGCCTTCGAGGTTCGCGCGCTCGATCTCGTCGGGATCGGGCGCCCACAGCCGGTAGTCGGCCGCCACGTGCAGCAGGTAGCGCACGCCGCGCAGCGCGGCGCGCATCGACGTCTCGTCGCGCATGTCGCCGGTGACGATCTCGGCATCGAGATCCGCGACGTTCGTGCGCGGGCTGGTCGGGCGCACGAGCACGCGCACCGCATAGCCTTTCTGCTGCGCGATGCGCGCGACGGCCGAGCCGACGAAACCGGACGCGCCGGTGACGAGAACGAGATCGCGGGAAGTATCAGTCATGCGTTTCCTTCTGGGCCGCGCGGGCGGCGCGGCGGTTGGGCATCGGCGAGATTGTACGTGGTCGGCGGGCGCGGCGACGCCCGGCCGGCGCGTGTGCGAAGCGGCCGACGCGACTACAATGCCGGGCTTGAATGCAACGGGAGGGCGACGCGATGAGCCGCAATGAACTGGACGAACGGATCGAGACCTACTACGTGCGGGTGCGCGGCGTCGTGCAGGGCGTCGGCTTTCGTCATGCGACGGTGCGCGAAGCGCATGCGCTGAAGCTGCGCGGCTGGGTCGCGAATCTCGAGGACGGCACCGTCGAGGCGATGATCCAGGGGCCCGGCGCACAGATCGACCGGATGCTCGCGTGGCTGCGTCACGGGCCGCCCGCCGCGCGCGTGACCGAGGTGACGTTCGAGGAACGCCGCACCGAGAAGCGCTTCGAACGTTTCCAGCAGCAGTAAGGGGCACACAACGATCATGACGGGGTATCCGGAGGCGGGGCGCGGCCTCATGCTGTCGGTGATGGCGTCGACGCTGTTCGCGCTGATGTCGGCTTACGCGAAACTGCTCGCGCCGCTCACGGGGCTCGACATCTTCGCGTGGCGCATCCTCTGGACCGCGCCGGGCGCGCTCGCGCTGATCGCGCTGCGCGGCCGCTGGCCGGCGCTCGTCGCCCTCGCCGCGCGCGGTGCGCGCGACTGGCGCCTGCTGATCGCGCTGCCGGTGAGCGCGGCGCTGCTCGGCGTGCAACTGTGGCTGTTCCTGTGGGCGCCGCTGCACGGCCGCATGCTCGAAGTGTCGCTCGGCTATTTCCTGCTGCCGCTGACGATGGTGCTCGTCGGCCGCTTCTACTATCGCGAACGGCTCGACCCGCTGCAATGGGCGGCGGTCGCCTGTGCGGCGCTCGGTGTCGCGCACGAGGTGTGGGCGACGCGCGCGTTCGCGTGGCCGACGCTGGTCGTCGCGCTCGGCTATCCGCCGTATTTCGTGCTGCGCCGGCGCATCAGCGCCGATTCGCTGGCCGCGTTCGCGATCGAGATCGTGCTGCTGTGCCCGGTCGCGTTCGCGATGGTCGCGGCGAGCACGACGCGTGTCGCCGGCCATCCGCTGCTGTGGGCCGCGCTGCTGCCGGGGCTCGGCATTCTCAGCACGCTCGCGCTCGCGAGCTACCTGAAGGCGAGCCGCATGCTGCCGATGGCGCTGTTCGGGATTCTCGGCTACGTCGAGCCGGTGCTGCTCGTCGTGGTGTCGCTGCTGCTGCTCGGCGAAACGCTGAGCGTCGCGCAGCTCGCGACGTACGGGCCGATCTGGGCTGCCGTCGCGCTCACCGCGTGGCACGGCGCGATGCTGATGCGGCGCCTGCCCGCGCGCGGGTAACGGCCTCGTCGCGATGCGCGGGCCGTGCGGAAACGTGCCGCGCATCGCGTGCTTCATCGACCGTCGAACGGCGCCCGTTTCGCTGCCGAATCCCGCCGAATCCAATCGGTACCGACCGGCAACCGACGCCGCGCTGACGCGAATCTGGCGACGCCGCCAGCTTCGTTGCGCCACGCTCGCGCTTGTAATCGAAGAGAAGATTCAGTTGCATTTTGTTACTTAGGGTCTCCGCTGATCGGCCATTAGACTGACCTGACCGACTTCCCTTCGTATGCAGATTTTCGATGAACGGTCATCTCCGTGCCTGGCCAGCCGGGTTGGCGCGATACGGGCATACGCGTATCGCCGCCGATCGCGTTCGCCTGCTTGTTCCCGATCCCCTCCCCGGTGCGCGTTGCACCGCCGCCGTACAGGTGCGCTCATGTCGTTGAGCCCGCTGCATTCCACGATGGTGCAGCCGCCGCGCAGCGGCCGCCTGATCGAAATCGATTTCTTCCGCGGGCTGGTGCTGTTGATGATCGTCGTCGATCACATCGGCGCGAGCGTGCTGTCGCGCGTGACGCTGCACGCGTTCGCGCTGTGCGATGCGGCCGAGGTGTTCGTGTTCCTCGGCGGCTTCGCGACCGCGAGCGCGTACGGCGCGATCGCCGAGCGGCACGGCGCGCGCGCCGCGCAGCAGCGGTTCGTGCGGCGCGCGATGCAGATCTACCGCGCGTTTCTCGCGACGTCGACGCTGATGCTCGTCGTGTCGGCGGTGCTCGACCACTACGGGATCGATGCGCCGAACCTCGCGCTCGACGACGTCAGCGTGATGCTCGCGTCGCCGCTCACGGGGCTCGCCGAGCTGCTGACGTTCCAGCGCCAGCCGTATCTCGCGTCGGTGCTGCCGATGTACGTGCTGTTCGCGCTCGCGTCGCCGGTGCTGGTGCCGTTCGCGCGGCGCCATCCGTGGCCGCTCGTCGCGCTCAGCGTCGCGTCGTGGCTCGCGGCGGCCTGGCTCGGCCCGGAGCTGCTGGACACCGATGGCTTCCGCTGGAGCTTCAACCCGTTCGCGTGGCAACTGATGTTCGTCGCCGGCGTGCTCGCGCGCTGCCAGCCGTTCTACCGGCGCATCGCGCTCGGCCGCTGGGGCGCCGCGGCGACCGGGCTCGCGTGCGCGATCGTGCTCGGTTGCGCGAGCTACAAGCTGTTCTCGGGGCTACCGGTGCCGGAAGGCGTGTTCAAGCGCGATCTCGCGCTGCCGCGCGTCGTGAGCTTCGCGGCCGTCGCGTGGCTGATGGCCGATTGCGTGCGCTTCGGCTGGATCGCGCGGATCGCGCAGGGCGTGCGGCCCGTCGTGGCGGTCGGCCAGCGCGGGCTGGTCTGCTTCGTCGCGGGCGCGGCGATCTCGCTCGTGATCGATTCGCTGCTGCATCCGGTCGTGCGCGGCGCCGATCTGCGGCATGTCGGCGTGGGCCTCGTGGCCGACGCGTGCGCGCTCGGGCTGATGATGGCGGTGGCCGGTTCGGGAACGTGGATCGCGCGATGGCGCGGCGCGGCGGCGTAGGCGCGCGGAAGCGGCGTATGCGGCGCGGCAGGCGCCGCGCGGCGTCAGTGAGGTGAGCCGATACGGGCGCGGGGCGTGGCGGTGGCGTCGTCGGGTTCGGCGTCGTCGCGTTCGTCCTGCGCCGGCTCGTCGCGCTCCGCGAGCACCGCATCGGCTTCGGCCGCGGCCCGGGCGGCGCGCATCGCGGTGCAGCGCTGCGCGTGCCGGATGTCCGACAGGATCCTCAAAAGCCGCGTCGTCTTGCTTTTCATCGTGTTCTCCCGCCAGTGCGCATCTCGCGAAGCGGATGCGTTGCCTGCAACCAGTGTAGGACGCGTTCGCGTTTCTGGCGGGAGAATGTGGCGTGCACGCCGCACGCCGAGGGATAGTCCTTACTGCGCGGCGGCGGCCTGCGCCTGCAGCGCTTCTTCGCGGCGCTCGTCCGTGCAGCGCTGATGCTGGCGCGACAGGCGGTTCATCAGCGGCAGCAGCAGCAGCGCGAGCAGCATGCCGATCGCGGCGAGCCAGCCGAGCTTCTCGAACAGCGACAGGTAGAGCGGCAGCGATTCGGTGGCCGGCAGTTCGTGCGACGGCATCTGCGCGAAGTTCGCGACGACGCTGCCCAGATACTGCGACACGCCCGTCGCGACGAAATACGCGCCCATCATGAAGCCGCTCATGCGCGCCGGCACGTAGCGGGCGATCATCGCGAGGCCGAGGCCGCTCACCAGCAGCTCGCCGAGCGAGTACAGGCCGTAGCCCCACACCATGAACCACGACGACACGCGGCCGTCGACCGCATAGCGGCCGCTGATCGTGAACACCAGGTAGCCCGCGGCGACCGCACCGAAACCGAGCGCGTACTTCGCGGCGACCGGCAGATCGCGCCCGCCCTTCGCGACGGCGTTGTAGACCCACACGAGCACCGGGCTCAGCAGCATGATCCAGATCGGGTTCAGCGCCTGGAACTGCGCGGCGCTCCACGTGAACAGCGTCGTGCCGAACAGCATGAAGCGCGGATCGACGTTGCGCAGCGCGAACAGCGTCAGCGACGTCGACATCTGCACGTAGAAGATGAAGAACAGGATCACCTGGCCGATCAGCACGAGCGCCGCGATCAGGCCCGCGCGCTCCGAGCGCTCCGACTTCGCGATCATGTACGCGAAGATCGCGAGGATCGCGAATGCGGCCGTCCACACGCTCGCGACCGCGAGCTGCTTGTGCTGCAGCACGTACAGCGTGATCAGCGCGAGCGCGACGCCGCCGGCCGCGACCGCGCCGAGGCGCTTCCAGCGGATCGGCTCGTCGTCCGGCTGCGAGCCGACGTGCGCGAGCGTGCGGTGCATCAGCATGAAGTTGAGGATCGCGAGCAGCATGCCGCCGCAGCAGACCGCGAACGCGGTGTGCCAGCCCCAGTGATCCTTGATCCACGGCGTCGCGAGCATCGACACCGTCGAGCCGATGTTGACCGCCATGTAGTAGATCGTGAACGCGCTGTCGATGCGCGCGTCGTCGCCTTCGTAGATGCGGCGCACGAGGTTCGCCGCGTTGGCCTTGAACAGGCCGTTGCCGACGACGATCACGCCGAGCGACGCGTACATGTACGCCAGGTGATCGTTCGGCACCGCGAGCATCAGGTAGCCGGCGCACAGCACGGACGCGCCGATGATCATCGTGCGGCGCGCGCCGAGCACCTTGTCGCCGATCCAGCCGCCGATCGACGGCGCGGCGTAGACGAGCGCGGTGAACGCCCCCCAGGTCAGGTTCGCGTGGCTGTCGGTGAAGCCGAGCCGGTCGACCATGAAGAGGACCAGGAGCGCGGCCATGCCGTAGTAGCCGAAGCGCTCCCACATTTCGATGAGGAAGACCGTCGTAAACGATCGGGTCTGTGAAACAGGTGCTTGCATCATCAATCTCGTTTGAAACGGACGGCGCGGATCGCGCGTCGCCTTGGGGTCGAACTGGCGCCGGAGCACGGTGGCCGGGTAGGCTTGGCGTCGGCGATGGAGCAGTCGGGCGGTTAGCCCGGGCCGGGGTCGAACTCCGCGTTGGAAGGCGGAGCAAGCCCCCGACCGGCGCGCGAATGGTAACGTTTGCCGGTCCGGTGCGTCGGGTCCGCGCCACTTAGGGAAACTCCCGATATGGCAGCAGCTTTCAGGAACATTTGTCTCATCATCTACTTGTAAGCTTCGCGACCGTTCTCCGCAAATTCCCGGAGAGCCGCTTGCAGCTTGCCTGTGAAGCCGGCGAGTCTGGCAAGATAGCGCGTCGTTTCGCTCGCTTCGGCCCCTGTTTAGTGCACCGGGCTCAACGCCGAAAGCGTGTACGAAACCGAAGATTAAGCTATCTCTAATTAACTTAGTTACTTTCCATCAAACATTTTTTGACGACCACTTTTCGGCCTGCTATGGTTCCCCCCACTGAAAACTCGCGATCGGCAGACGCTGTCGCACTGGGCAGCAAGATTCGCGCGTTGCGCCAACGTCTGAAGCGCACGCTCGACGACACCGCTACCGCCGCGGGGATTTCGAAGCCGTTTCTGTCTCAAGTCGAGCGCGGGCTCGCGTCGCCGTCACTGACGTCGCTGGCCGGTATCGCCCACGCGCTCGGCGTGACGGTGCAGTACTTCGTGGATACGCCGAGCGAGGAACGCTCGGTGTGCCGAGGCGATCAGTTGCGCTTCTTCGGGTTTGCCGATTCGGCGAACCTGTTCGCGCGACTGACGAACGTGTCCGAAGGGCGCCAGTTGGAGGCGATCCTCGTGAGGATGCCGCCGGGGCAGAAGCGGTCGGAGGTGACGACACATGCAGGAGAGGAGTTCCTGTACGTGATTGAAGGGGAAGTGTCGCTGACGCTGGAAGGCAAGACGTTCGTCCTGCAGGCCGGGGACAGTTCGCACTATCAGTCGACGGTCCCGCACAGCTGGGTCAACACCGCGAAGATCGAGTCGGTGGTGGTCTGGGTCGGTACGCCGCGGCTGTTCTAACGCACGGGTATTCCTTCGTTTCTTCGACGGGATGCCCGTCGAAAGAAATGTAAGGAATACTAACATGCAATACGAGAACCACGGGCCTCCCCGATCGCTGCACCCGTCAGCGTCTCACGCGTAAGCCGCGGCATCCGCCGCGCGACGCCCACCGAACCACCTTCTCAAAACCGCCACGATGAAATCCTTGCATGCCATGTCGGCCGTGCTGGCCGCGCTCGCCCTGACGACGCCCGCCGCCCACGCCGTGACCGTTCCGTCCAACGTCGCGCTCGCTCCCCAACAGGACCTCACGCGCCAGGTGCCGGCCGAAGTCGAGTCGCTCGACCCGGCGCACATCGAATCGTGGACCGGCAACACGATCGGCCTCGACCTGTTCGAAGGGCTCGCGCGCATCGACGCCGCCGGCCAGATCGTGCCGGGCGTCGCGCTGTCGTGGGAACGCAAGACGCCGCAGACCTGGATCTTCAAGCTTCGCCACGACGCGAAGTGGAGCAACGGCCAGCCGGTGACGGCCGCCGATTTCGTCTACTCGTGGCAGCGTCTCGTCGATCCGAAGACGGGCTCGAAGTACACGATCCTCGTCGAGTTCATCAAGAACTCGAAGGACATCATCGCCGGCAAGGCCGCGCCGTCGACGCTCGGCGTGCGTGCGGTCGATCCGTACACGCTGGAAGTGACGACCGACGTGCCCGTCGCGTTCTTCCCCGAACTGACCGCGATGGCGCCGCTCGCGCCGGTGAACAAGGACGTGGTCGCGAAGTTCGGCGACGCGTGGACGCGCCCGGGCAACATCGTCAGCAACGGCGCGTACCAGCTCGCCGACTGGCAGCCGAACAACCGCATCGTGGCGACGAAGGACGCGAAGTACTGGAACGCGTCGAAGGTCGTGATCAACAAGGTCACGTACCTGCCGATCGAAAGCGACGAAACCGCGATGCGCATGTACCAGGCCGGCCAGATCGACTACAGCTACTCGATCCCGTCGGGCATCTTCCAGCAGGTCAGCAAGCAGTTCGGCGGCGAGCTGCGCCAGGGCCTGCAGCTCGCGACCTACTACTACTACCTGAACAACAGCGACGCGGCGCTGAAGGACAAGCGCGTGCGCCAGGCGCTATCGATGGTGATCGATCGCGACGTGCTCACGTCGAAGCTCACGCAGGCCGGCGAGAAGCCGATGTACGGGCTGATGCCGAACGGCACGAAGGGCGTGCAGCAGCCGTTCACGCCGGAATGGGCGTCGTGGCCGATGGCCAGGCGCGTCGCGGCCGCGAAGGACCTGCTCAAGCAGGCCGGCTACTCGGACGCGAAGCCGCTGTCGTTTACGCTCACGTACAACACCAACGACCTGCACAAGAAGGTCGCGCTGTTCGCCGCGTCGGAGTGGCGCACGAAGCTCGGCATCAACACGAAGCTCGAGAACGTCGAGTTCAAGGTGCTGATGAAGCAGCGGCACGACGGCAAGGTGCAGATCGCGCGTGACGGCTGGTTCGCCGACTACAACGACGCGATGACCTTCTTCGACCTGATCCGCTGCGGCAGCGCGCAGAACACCGTCGGCTACTGCAACAAGCAGGTGGACGCGCTCGTCGAGGAAGGCAACCAGAAGCTCGACGACCAGGCGCGCGCCGCGCTGCTCACGCAGGCGCACGACATGGCGATGAAGGACACGCCGATGGTGCCGCTGTTCCAGTATTCGGCCGACCGTCTCGTGAAGTCGTACGTTGGCGGTTATTCGCTGAAGAACGTGATCGACATGCGCGCCTCGCAGGACATGTACCTGATCAAGCACTGAGCGGAGCGATCATGCTGGCCTACGCATTGAGGCGCACGTTGTGGGCGGTGCCGACGATCCTCGCGGTCATCACCGTCTGCTACCTGCTGCTGCACTTCACGCCCGGCGGCCCGTTCGATACGGAGAAGCAGTTGTCCGCCGCGACGCTCGCGAACCTGAACGCGAAGTACCACCTCGACGAGCCGCTGTGGAAGCAGTACCTGCTGTATCTCGGCTCGCTGCTGCACGGCGATCTCGGCCCGTCGTTCCGTTACGTCGACTGGTCGGTCAACGATCTCGTGAAGAAGGCGCTGCCCGTGAGCCTCGGCGTCGGCGGCGTGTCGATCCCGATCTCGATCGTGCTCGGCGTGCTGCTCGGCACCGTCGCGGCCGTGCGCCGCGACAGCGTGATCGACCGCTTCGTGATGCTGATCGGCAACTTCGGCAACGTCGTGCCGCCGTTCGTGCTCGGCCCCGTGATGGTGTGGATCTTCGCGATCCTGCTGAAGACGTCGGAAGGCAACGGCTGGCTGCCGGCCGGCGGCTGGGGCGACGGCGGCTGGCGGTACCGGCTGCTGCCGATCGCGCTGCTGACACTCATCAACGTGTCGCTGCTCGCGCGCGTGATGCGCGGCTCGATGATCGAGACGCTGTCGAGCAACTACATCCGCACCGCGCGCGCGAAGGGCCTGCCGGGCTCGACCATCGTGCTGCGCCACGCGCTCAAGCCCGCGCTGATGCCGGTCGTGTCGCTGTTCGGCACGGTCTGCATCACGTCGATCACGGCGGCCGTCGTCACCGAATCGGTGTTCGCGCTGCCGGGCCTCGGGCAGCTCGTCGTGAACGGCGCGATCAACCGCGACTACACGCTGGTGCTCGGCCTCGTCGTGCTGACGACCGTCTTCGCGGTGCTGTTCAACCTGCTGGTCGACCTCGCGTACGCGTGGCTCGATCCGCGCATCCGTTATTGAGCGAGGCACAGCGATGACCCCGACCACTCCCGTCGTCGGCCTGCCCGTGCAGACCGATTCGCCGCCGCGTTCGCGCTCGCCGCTCGAGCTGGCGTTCGCACGCTTCCTTCACAACCGTGCGGCCGTGTTCAGCCTCGTGCTGCTCGCGCTGATCACGCTCGCGTGCTTCGTCGGCCCGTGGCTGCTCGCGGCCGATCCCGCCGCGAGCGACTGGGCCTCGATCAGCCTGCCGCCGACCTGGGCGAACCAGCACTGGTTCGGCACCGACGAGCTCGGCCGCGACCTGCTCGTGCGCACGCTGATCGGTGGCCGCGTATCGATCGAGGTCGGCCTGCTCGGCACGCTCGTGTCGGGCCTGTTCGGCGTCGCGTGGGGCGCGACCGCCGGCTTCGCGGGCGGCCGCGTCGACGCCGTGATGATGCGCGTCGTCGACATGATGTACGCGATCCCGTACCTGCTGATCGCGATCCTGATGATGACCCTGTTCGGCCGCTCGTTCATGCTGGTCGTGCTGACCATCAGCGCGTTCTCGTGGATCGACATGGCGCGCGTCGTGCGCGGCCAGACGCTGTCGCTGCGCAACCGCGAGTTCGTCGATGCGGCGCGCGCGATCGGCGTGTCGCCGGCGTCGATCGTGCTGCGCCACGTCGTGCCGAACCTGCTCGGCGTGGTCGTCGTGTACGCGACGGTCTCGGTGCCGAACATCGTGCTCACTGAATCGGTGCTGTCGTTCCTCGGCCTCGGCGTGCAGGAGCCGATGACGAGCTGGGGCGTGCTGATCCAGGACGGCGCGCAGAAACTGGAATCGATGCCGTGGCTGCTGCTGGCCCCGGCCGTCATGCTGTGCGTGACGCTCTACTGCGTGAACTTCGTCGGCGATGGCCTGCGTGACGCGCTCGACCCGAAGGATCGCTGAAGATGGCCGCTCTATTGGAAGTTGAAAACCTCGGCGTGCGCTTCACGCGCAAGGATGCGCCGCCGATCGACGCCGTGAACGGCGTGTCGTTCTCGCTCGAAGCCGGCAAGACGCTCGGCATCGTCGGCGAATCGGGCTCGGGCAAGAGCCAGACCGTGATGGCGCTGCTCGGCCTGCTGGCCGGCAACGGCACGACGACGGGCGCCGCGCGCTACCGCGGCGACAACCTGCTCGACATGGATACGCGCGCGCTGAACGCGGTGCGCGGCGACCGCATCGCGATGATCTTCCAGGATCCGATGACGTCGCTCAATCCGTTCCTGACGATCGAGCGGCAGATGACCGAGACGCTGCAGCTGCATCGCAAGCTGTCGCGCAAGGAAGCGATCAAGCGCGCGATCGAGGCGCTCGAATCGGTGCGCATTCCCGACGCCGCGCGCCGCATCCGCATGTATCCGCACGAGTTCTCGGGCGGCATGCGGCAGCGCGTGATGATCGCGATGGCGCTCTTGTCCGAGCCGGAAATCCTGATCGCCGACGAGCCGACCACCGCGCTCGACGTGACCGTGCAGGCGCAGATCATCGACCTGCTGCGCGAGCTGAACCGCGAGCGCGGCACCGCGATCGTGCTGATCACGCACGACATGGGCGTGGTCGCCGGCCTCGCCGACGACGTGATGGTCATGTACGCGGGCCGCACCGTCGAATACGCGCCGGCCGACTCGATCTTCGCGGCGCCGTCGCATCCGTACACGATCGGCCTGCTCAACGCGCTGCCGCGCCTGACCGATGCGGACGATGCGCCGCTCGTCGCGATTCCCGGCAACCCGCCGATGCCCGGCACCGCGCCGGCCGGCTGCGCGTTCGCGAAGCGCTGCACGTATGCGGAAGAACGCTGCGGCGCCACGCGCCCGGCGCTCGAAACCTATGGCGCCGCGGGCGCGGTGCGCGCGTGCCACCGGCCCGTGGCCGATTTGATCGGAGGTCTGCGATGAGCGTCGATGAACGCCGCCAAGCCGGCGCGACGGACGACACGCTGCTGTCCGTCGACAATCTGAAAGTGCATTTCCGCGTGCCGCTCGGCGGCTATCCGTGGTCGCCGAAGGGCACGCTGCGCGCGGTCGACGGCGTGTCGTTCGACGTGAAGCGCGGCGAGACGGTCGGGCTCGTCGGCGAATCGGGCTGCGGCAAGTCGACGCTCGCGCGCGCGCTGATCGGCCTCGTGCCGATGACGGCCGGCACCGTGAAATGGCGCGGCCAGGCCGTCGCGCCCGATCACCTGCGCGGCACCGCGATGCGGCGCGAAGTGCAGATGATCTTCCAGGATCCGCTCGCGTCGCTCGACCCGCGCATGACGATCGAGCAGGTCGTCGCGGAGCCGCTCGTCACGCATCACGCGGGCCTCGGTCGTACCGAAGTGCGCCGCCGCGTGATCTCGATGCTCGAACGCGTCGGCCTGAACGCGCATCACCTGCTGCGTTATCCGCATGAATTTTCCGGCGGGCAGTGCCAGCGCGTCGGCATTGCGCGCGCGCTGATCAGCGAGCCGAAGCTCGTGATCTGCGACGAACCGGTATCGGCGCTCGACGTGTCGATCCAGGCGCAGATCGTGAACCTGCTGCGCGATCTCCAACGCGAACTGTCGTTGTCCTATCTGTTCGTCGCGCACGACCTGGCGGTGGTGAAGGCCATCAGCCAGCGCGTGCTCGTGATGTATCTCGGCCGCGTGATGGAGTTCGGCACGCGGCATGACGTGTACGGCGTGCCGCAGCACCCGTACACGAAGGCGCTGCTCGATGCGGCGCCGACGCCGGAGCCGGCGCGCGAGCGTGCTCGCCGTCCGATGCTGCTGGCGGGCGAGATGCCCTCGCCGCTCAACCCGCCGTCCGGCTGCGCGTTCCGCACGCGCTGTCCGGTCGCGATCGACGCATGCGCGCGGGACGTGCCGCTGCCGGAAGTGCGGCAGGGGTCGGCGGCGCGCGTCGCATGCATCCGCGCGGGCGCGGCGTGCTGAAGTGACACAGCAAACATAACCAGGGCAGGTCAACAGGGGTAGGTGCGGCGCGAACGATCTTCGCACCGCGGGTACAGGCGCGTCCTTAGCGGGGCTCGCCGGGGGGCTGGGAGCGGATCGCGACCGGCGTGGACGATATCAACACAAGACGAGAATTATTACGATGAAAAAGCAGAAGACGATCGGGACGGCATCGAAGATGCTGCTTGCATGGGGGCTGCCGGCGCTCGCCGGCGTCTCGCTGACGGGCGTCGCGCACGCCGACGACGCGGCGCCCGCGCCGCTGACGGTCGCGCAGGCCGCGCCGGCCGCCGGCTCGGGCGCACCCGTTGCGCAGGCAACGACCCCGAACGCCATTGTCAATGCCGAGGCCACCCAGGCCGTCACGCCGCCCGACGAGCCGTCGGCGCAGTCGAAATCGAACGGCTTCATCGCCGACAGCCATCTCGACTTCCTGTTCCGCAACTATTCGGACATCCTCGACAACAAGGGCGGGCCGCATCGCCATGCGTGGGTCCAGGGCGTGATGGCGAACTTCGAGTCCGGCTATACGGCGGGCCTGATCGGCTTCGGCGTCGACGCATCGCTGTACGCGGGCCTGAAGCTCGACGGCGGCGCCGGCGCGGGCAACATGGTGCACGTGGCGAAGGGCGGCGGCGGGTCGAACCAGCTTGCATGGGCGTATCCGGGCATCTACGACGTGAAGGCGCGCATCTCGAACACGGTGGTCAAGTACGGTCTGCAGGCCGTCGACAACCCGTTCATGGAGCAGCACGACAACCGCGCGCTGCCGCCGACGTTCCTCGGTGCGACGATCGTCAGCAATGAATTCAAGAACGTGATGCTCGAGGCCGGCAGCTTCACGAAGACCGACGCACGCGGCCATACGACGCTCACCAACCTGACGACGCAATACGGCGGCACGCGCGTGAACCGCCTGACCTACGTCGGCGGCACGTGGGACTACTCGCCGAACGGCGAGGTCGCGCTGTACGCGAACCAGGCCGACGACGTGTGGCACCAGTACTACGCGTCGGTGAAGCACAGCATCGGCAGCCCGCAGACGATCAAGTGGACCGGCTTCGGCAACGTCTACTCGACGCACGACACGGGCGACGCGCTGCAGGGCAAGATCAACAACAACGCGTACAGCCTGTCGCTGGCCGCGCAGCACGGCCCGCACGAGCTGCTGGTCGGCTTCCAGCACGTGCTCGGCGACCAGTTCTTCGACTACCTGAACGAAACGAACGGCATCTTCCTGACCAACTCGATGGACGTCGACTACAACGCGCCGCACGAAAAATCGCTGCAGCTGCGTTACACGTTCTACGGCAAGGAAGCGGGCCTGCCCGGCTTCAAGGCGATGGTGTGGGGCGTGACCGGCTGGGGCGCGGACGGCAGCGCGGGCGCGGCGAACGACCCGAGCAAGTCGAGCATCTACTGGAGCAACGGCGCGCCGGTGCAGGGCCGTCACCACGAGTTCGGCTTCATCCCGTCGTACACGTTCCAGAGCGGCAAGCTGAAGAACACGAAGGTCACGTTCATCGCGATGTGGCACAACGGTTCGGCCCACTACTCGGACGCGACGAACACCGAGTACCGTCTGGTCGTGAACCTGCCGCTGCACGCGTTCTGACCGAAGGGGGCGCAAGGCCCCCTGTCTCGCACGGCCGGCCGGCGATCGATGCGATCAGGCCGGCTTGTGCCATCCCGCTACGGAATCGTTCGCGGCGGGCACCTCTTCCACGAGCGACGTTAGCTGGCGGCCCGTATCGCGCCACGCGTCGAGGCCGCCGCGCAATGCGAGCGCATCGGTGAAGCCTGCATCGAGCAGGCGCTTGGCCATCAGCGCGGCCGTCACTTCGTTCGGGCACGAACAATACACGACGAATTTTTGCGTGAGCGGATAGCGCGCGACGATGTCGCCGATCTGGCGCTCGTCGGCGAACTGCGCACCGGGAATCGTGAACGGGTCGAGCTTGCGGTGCTCGGGCGAGCGGACGTCGAGCACGACCGGCGCGGCGGCGTCGCGCAGCAGCATGTCGAGCTCGTCGACGCCGATCCGCGCGTTCGCGAGCTGGCGGATCAGCGCACGGCGGCGCATCCAGCGCACGGCCGCATAGACCGCGAGCAGCGCGACGATGACCAGCAGCACCGCGCGGCCGAGCTGGCTCGCGCCGGCGAACAGCCAGTCGATCTGCCGGTAGAACAGGAGGCCGGCGCCCAGCCCGACGATCGTCCACAGCGCGGCGCCGAGCGCGTCGTAGCCGGCGAACGTGCGGTAGCGCGTGCCGAGCGCGCCGGCCATCGGCACCGACACGAGCGACAACCCCGGAATGAAGCGCGCGACCGCGAGCACGCGCACGCCGTAGCGGCCGAAGAAGCGCTCGGTCTTTTTCACGCAGGTATCGCGCGACAGCGACAGCCGGCAGATCGTCTTCAGCGTCGTGCCGCCGTAACGCCGCCCGGCGACGTACCAGACCGTGTCGCCGACCAGCGCGCCGAGCACCGACAGCGCCACGACCGTCACGAGTTGCGAGCCGATCATGGCCGGATGCATCGCGGACATCGCGCCGAACAGCACGAGCGTCGGCATCGCGGGCACCGGCAGGCCGATGGCCGCCGCGAGCACGTTGGCGAACACGAGAAGCGGCCCGTACTGGGCGACGAGGTCACGGAGCATGACGGCTGGCCGAAAAGGAAACGCGTGGGCAGGAAAGGCGGATGGGCCGATTATCGGCCTTTTTCAACGCAGCGGCGGGAATGATGCAAAGCGCCTCACGGCGGCAGGGGAATGTGGGTGAGCCGGCGCGTTGCACGCGGCTCACCGTCCGGAATCAGGAGGGCGTACGGGCGAGCGACGCGGCGCCGTGGTTTTCGCCGGGCAGCTCGGCGCCGTGCGAGCGGATCGCCGCGATCAGTTCGGCCGGGGTGATCTCGTAGCGAACCTCGCGGTGGATGCCGGGCTTGCGTTCGTCGACCTCGATCAGCAGCACGCTCTTGCCGTCGCCGGTCGCTTCGAGCCGGAGCGAGCGCAGTTCGCGGCCGTCGGCCGCGTCGTGTTCGGTGAGCAGGGTCATTGCCCCGGATGAGCCGGTAGTGCGCATCGAACCTATCCTCGTATCGTATCGTGTCGTGGATGCCGGAGCGGCAAGGATGTCTTTGTTGAATACGGCTTGACGCAGTTTAACGCGAACGGGCCGCGACACGGGGCATTTTCGTGGGCCGGAAATGAGGGCTACACCACCGATCCTTCTGATGTTTGAGCCGCGCCGGGCGGGCGTCTGCGCCGGATCGGCCCCGGCCGGAACCGGTACTCGAACGGCGTTCGCGGCCGCCCCGGCGCGGGCGGCGCGCGCCGCGCCGCGCGTCGCCGCGGTGGCGTCAGAAGCGGTCGGCGAGCCCCATTGCCGGGTCGCTGACCGAGTGGCGGCCGGTTTCGACGCGCCCGGCCACGCGGCGCGAGAAGCTCGCGTCGCTGTCGGCGGTGACGATGAAGTCGTACCAGTAGCCGGTCGAATCGAGCTTCCAGTGCAGCTCGGACTGATCGCCGGCGCGCACCGTGACGGTCCACGTGGTGCCGGTGCCATGGCCGTTGCCCTGACCGTGACCGTTTTCGTCGCCGTGGCCATGACCATGGTCGGCGCTTGCGCCGCGGCCGGACAGCGGCCCGTAGACCTGGTTCGACTTCACCGTGAAGCGCACCGTGCCGCCGCCGTCGTTGCGCAGCCGCAGGTGGAGATTGCCGCTCGCGCCCGCATAGCCGACGCGCACTTCCGGGTGCGGCGCGCGCGCCCCGGCCAGGCGGCTCAGATCGCCGGTGAAGCGGCGGTGATAGCCGTTCGGGCCGAGCACCCACAGGTCATATTTACCGCCGTCGTCCGCGCGCGCGGCCCAGTCGCCATGCAGCGTCTTGCCCGGCTCGACGACGTAGCGCCGCGGCAGCCGGTCGAGGTGCAGCTTGTCGTAGACGTGAAACACGGCGGCCGCGCGGCCGGTGTTCGCGAACTTCAGCGTGACCGTGCCGGCGGCGGCATCGGCGCGCGCGCTCGCGTGCAGCTCGTACGGCAACGCGCGCGACGGGCGCACGCCGGTCGCCTGCGCGGGTAGCGCGGGCGTGGCGGGCGGCACGATCTTCGGCGCGGTTTGCTGCGCGGTGCTCAGCGCGTCGGCCTGGCTTTTCGTCGTGCGGCCCGCGAGCGTCGGCAGCGGCTCGTCGTTCGGCGTGCGGAAGTTGAACGCGCTCGTCAGGTCGCCGCACACCGCGCGGCGGTACGCGCTGATCTGCGGCTCCGCGACGCCGAAGCGCTTCTCGAGGAAGCGCAGCGTCGACGTATGGTCGAACACCTGCGAGTTGACCCAGCCGCCGCGGCTCCACGGCGACACGATCCACATCGGCACGCGCGGGCCCGGGCCGTACGGACGGCCGTCGCTGGCCGGCTGGCTCGACGTGGCCGGCGTGAAGTCGTGGTACTCGACCGCGACGTCGGCGGCCGACAGCGTATGGCCGCCCGCGAGCGTGCCGTCGGTATTGCGCGACGGCACGGCCGGCGACGGCATGTGGTCGAAGAAGCCGTCGTTCTCGTCGTAGTTGACCAGCAGCACGGTCTTGCTCCAGACCTCCGGGTTCGCCGTCAGCGCATCGAGCACGGCCTGCACGTACCAGCCGCCCTGCGCGGGGCTCGACGGCCCCGGGTGCTCGCTGTACGCGGACGGCGGGATGATCCACGACACTTCCGGCAGCTTGCCGTCGCGGATGTCGTCCCGCAACGTTTCGAGAAAGCCGTATGGCATCGTGTTGCCGAACCCCTTCGCGAGCGGGCTCAGCGGATCGTCGATCGCCGGATCGTAGAACGCGCCGGCCGCCGTCACCGGCTGCGTGATGTCGGTCGACGCGACGTACGTGGGCCGGCGCGCGGCCGGCATCTGCTCGATCGCCGCGCGCCAGTGGCGGAAGCTCATCATCTCGTTGCAGCCGAAGTTGTCGATCAGGCTCTGGTAGACCTTCCAGCTCACGCCGGCCTGTTGCAGCCGGTCGGCGTACGTCGTCCAGGTCCAGCCCTGGCTCGACGGGCCGATGTCGTTGCCGCCGTTGAACTGGTTGTTCAGCGCGGCGATCTTCACGCGGCTGCCGTCGGCCGGGCTGATGCCGTTCGGGCCGTTGGTGCCGCTCCAGTAGAACAGGCGGTTCGCGATCGTGCCCGTGTGCATTCCGCAGTGGTAGTGGTCGCACAGCGTGAACGCATCGGCGAGCGCGCGCTGGAACGGCACTTCGGCCGCGTCGTAATAGCCCATCGACAGCGGCGTCTTCGCGTCGGGCCAGTGGTTCATCCGGCCGTGATCCCACGCGGCCTGCGAATCGGCCCACGTGTGCGGCGTGCCGCCCGCGCGCTGCGCGTTGCCCTGGCGCGCGTCGAGGTGATACGGCGTCACGGTCGCGGCGGGCGTCACCTTCGTGTACGACTGGTAGAACACGTCGCGACCGTTCGGCGACGGCACCGCGAAGCGGTCGCCATAGCCGCGCACGCCCTTGAACGTGCCGAAGTAGCTGTCGAACGCGCGGTTCTCCATCATCAGCAGCACGACGTGCTTCACGTCCTGGATGGTTCCCGTTTCGTGGAAGGCGGGAATGGCGAGCGCGCGGCGAATGCTCGGCGGAAACGCGGACAGCGCGGCGGCGGCGAGGCCGGAACCGGCGGTCTGCTGAAGGAATTTGCGGCGTGACGTCATGGCGTTCGGATCCTGTGAAGGTGGGAGCGTTCGTGAGTTCGTCTGGCGGTGCCCGGGTGTCGTCCCGCCACGGGACGGTCCGCGATGCATGCGCGTTCGGGGCGTCGGCCGCGTGTCGCGGCGGTGCGCGCATCGCGGCCGGCGCGGCGCTCAGTCTAGGGAGGCCGCATGACGTCGACGTGATGAAGAAATGACATCGCATGTCGCGAAAGCGACGTTGCATGCACAACGATTCGTTCGAGCGCTTTGCGAGCTTGAAAACGGTAATAAATTACCGATCGCCGAGGGGCGGCCGGTCAGAATTTTCCGGATTCCGCGCGCGCGGCGCGAAGGCGTTTCGTTGCGGATGCAACCTGACGGACACGGCGTGACCCCGTGTTTCAAATGCGTGAAATCGGCTAAGCTCGATGCATTGCCGCGCGCGTGCGCGGTCCGCGCCATCGGCGCGACTTTTCGGACCCGGCCCACCCATGACCGATATCAGGATCCGGCACAGCGAGACGCACGACGTCGACGCGATCCGGCAGATCGCCGCGCACCCCGCGGTGTACATGAATACGTTGCTGCAGCCGTTTCCGTCGCTCGAAAAATGGCAGAAGCGGCTCGACGACATACGCGCGCACGGCGTGCGCCTCGTCGCCGAAATCGACGGCACGGTGGTCGGCCATCTCGGCCTGCGTCCCGAGCCGAATCCCCGCAGGCGGCACGCGGCGGCGCTCGGCATGATGGTCGACGCGGCCCGTCACGGGCATGGCATCGGCGGCCGGCTGCTCGCGGCCGCGATCGATCTCGCGGAGAACTGGCTGAACATCACGCGCGTCGAGCTGACCGTGTTCACCGACAACCGCGCGGCGATCGCGCTCTACGAGAAACACGGTTTCCGCATCGAGGGCGAATCGCCGGATTACGCATTGCGCGACGGCGTGCATGCGTCCGTGTATCACATGGCCCGGATCAGGGCGCGGCAATGAAGGGCCGGCCGTCGCGGACGTGACGGCACGCGCGGCCGTGCAGCCGCGCTGCCGCGCGTCATATTCAATCGAGAATTCGTTCGTTTTCCTTCGGCTGTATCCGTCGTATCGTCGAAAGATTTGCCGGCCGATTCGGCCGGCTTCGCTTCTCCGTATCGATGCCTGCGCGGCGCGGCATGTCGGCCGACTTCATCGTCATCGCTTCACGGCCCTCGTTGCCTGCGCGGCATCGCCCTGAAACCGTCTTTTTCAACGGAATCCGCTTCGATGAAAACCGTTCTCCGCAATCTCACCGCCGCCTGCCTGTTCGCCGCCGCCGGTGCGGCGCTTGCCGCTGCCACGCCCGCGGCCGCGCCGGCGGCGAGCGCATCGCCCGACGGTGCGCATCTGCCGCCCGGCATCGCGTGGCAACACGGCGACGTCGATGCCGCATTCGCGCTCGCGAAGCGCGAGGGCAAGCCGCTGCTGCTGTACTGGGGCGCGGTATGGTGCCCGTCGTGCAACCAGGTGAAGTCGACGATCTTCAGCCAGCAGGCATTCAAGACGCGCTCGTCGTTCTTCGTGCCCGTGTATCTCGACGGCGATACCGAAAGCGCGCAGAAGCTCGGCGAGCGTTTCAAGGTGCACGGCTATCCGACGATGATCCTGTTCCGTCCCGACGGCACCGAAGTGACGCGGCTGCCGGGCGAAGCCGATCTCGACCGCTACATGCAGGCGCTGTCGCTCGGGATGACGGCCGCGCATCCGGTGCGGCAGACGTTGGCCACGGCGCTGAAGAACGGCGCGTCGCTGACGCCGGACGAATGGCGCCTGCTGGCCGACTATTCGTGGGATACCGACGGTGCGCTGCCGGTGCCGGCCGATCGTGTCGCCGAGACGCTGCAGTCGCTCGCGCAACGCGCACGGGCGGCCGGCGCGAAAGCCGAATCGGCGCGCTTCGCATTGAAGTCGGCGGTGGTCGCCGCGTCGGACGACCCGACGCAGGCCGGTGCGCTCGACAAGGCTGCGCTGGCCGATTCGCTGCGCACGGTGCTGCACGATGCCGCGCTGTCGCGCGCCGATTCGGACGTGCTGGTCGCGGCGCCCGCGCGCGTGGTCGCGTATCTCGGCGGCGACGACGCGCAGCGCACCAAGTTGCGCGGCGCATACGACGCGGCGCTGGCGCGCCTGTCGACCGACACCACGCTATCGTCGATCGACCGGCTGATGGCGCTGCACGGCCGCGTGCTGCTCGCGCGCGGTGGCGCGCGCAGCGGCACGGCGCCCGCCGCACCGGCGGCGCTGGCCGACACCGCACGCAAGCAGATCGCCGCGTCGGTGCAGGGCGCGGCGAACGCGTACGAGCGGCAGGCGCTCGTCAGCGAAGGCGCGGACACGCTGACCGACGCCGGCCTGTACGACGAATCGGATGCGTTGCTGAAGGCCGAGCTGCCGCGTTCGTCCACGCCGTACTACTTCATGTCGGGGCTGGCCGCGAACGCGAAGGCGCGCGGCGACAAGGCGGCCGCGCTCGACTGGTATCGCAAGGCGTACGACGCGGCGAGCGGGCCGGCGACGAAGCTGCGCTGGGGCGCGACTTACTTTGCGAATGCGGTGGAACTGGCGCCGAACGATTCGGCGCGCATCGAAGGGATTGCGGCCAGCGTGCTCGCGCAGGCCGACAAGACCCGGGACGCGTTCTACGGCGCGAACCTGCGCGCGCTGACCAAGGTCGTCACGCAGTTGAACCGTTGGCGCGGCAGCGGCGCGCACGATGCGTCGGTCAGATCGGTCGTCAAGCAGTTCGACGGCGTGTGCGGGAAGTTGCCGGCGGGCGATCCGCAGGCAGCGGCGTGCGCGAAGCTGATCCAGCCCGTGAAGGCGTAACGGCGCGTCGACGGATCGTCGAGCGGGCGGGGCGAACGATTACCGGCCCGACTCCGACGATGCGCCGCGGTCGCTGCCGTATCCGGCGTCGTGCTCGCGGGCAATTTTTGCTTCGGCCGATACGATGCTGGCCGGATAGAACCAGTCGCTCGACTGGAAGCCGGCCTGCTTGAGCGCCTTGACTTCGGCGTGGACCTGCGCGCGCGTGAGCGGCTGGTTCGACTGGGCCTGTGCGGCGAACGGGGCCGAGACGGCCAGGGCGATGGCAACGGCTTGGAACAGGCGCTTCATGATCGGGACCTCCGCGATTCCGGTAATTCGCGGCGCTTCGTTCGTCGAAGCGCCGCGCGACGTTGGAACCAGTGTAGGCCGCGGCGGGCCCGGGAAAAATGCGATCGCGCCCAACGCAGTGTTTTGCTGCGGGTAACAATGGGCGCGTAAGGGGCGAGGTCGTGCAATGGCCCCGGGTAGCCGCCACGCGTGTGCAGGCGCGGCGGCGTGAATTTGACCTGATTCGGCGGGCAGGGAAATGAAGTCGGACCGGATGCGCATTCCGGAATTGATTCCGGCGCGCATGCGGTCCGATCTTGAAAGACGGGAAGGCGGGGCACGAAGCGCCGCCCTGATGCCAACGCTTACACGAGCCCCGTCGCGTAGTACACGGCGATCACGAAGAACACGGCGAGCGTCTTGATGACGGTGACCGCGAAGATGTCGCGATACGACTCGCGGTGCGTGAGGCCCGTGACCGCGAGCAGCGTGATGACCGCGCCGTTGTGCGGCAGCGTGTCCATGCCGCCGCTCGCCATCGCGACGACCCGGTGCAGCACGTCCATCGGGATGTTGGCGGCCTGCGCGCCCTTGATGAACAAGTCCGACATCGCGGCGAGCGCGATGCTCATGCCGCCCGACGCCGAGCCCGTGATGCCGGCGAGCGAGCTGACCGACACGGCTGCGTTGACGAGCGGGTTCGGGATGCTCTTCAGCGCATCGCTGACGACGAGGAAGCCCGGCAGCGCGGCGATCACGCCGCCGAAGCCGTATTCCGACGCGGTGTTCATCGCGGCGAGCAGCGCGCCGGCGACGGCGGCCTTCGAGCCGGCCGCGAAGCGGTCGCTGACGCGCTTGAATGCCGTCAGCACCACCAGCACGATACCCAGCAGCAGCGCGGCCTCGACCGACCAGATCGCGACGACGGTCTTGATCGACGTCGTGACCGGCGCGTGCACGCCCGGCAGCACTTCCGGCGCGACCGTGTACGACGCGGCGCCGTACCACTGCGGGATCAGCTTCGTGAACGCGAAGTTCGACACGCCGACGAGGATCAGCGGCAGGATCGCCAGCGCGGGGTGCGGCAGCGCCTTCGCCTCGACGCGTTCCGGTTCGTTGACGAGCGACGTGCCGTAGCCTTCGCCCTTCGCCATTGCCGAACGGCGCCGCCATTCGAGATACGCGAGGCCGACGACGATGATGAACAGCGAGCCGATCGTGCCGAGCGCGGGCGCGGCCCAGGCGGTCGTCTTGAAGAACGTGGTCGGGATGATGTTCTGGATCTGCGGCGTGCCGGGCAGCGAATCCATCGTGAACGAGAACGCGCCGAGGGCGATCGCGCCGGGCATCAGCCGTTTCGGGATGTTGCTCTGGCGATAGAGTTCGGCCGCGAACGGATAGACCGCGAACACCACGACGAACAGCGAGACGCCGCCATAGGTGAGCAGCGCGCACACCGCGACGATCACCGCATTCGCGCGCGAGCGGCCGATGTAGCGGATCGCCGCGTGCACGATCGACTCGGAGAACCCGGACAGCTCGATCACCTTGCCGAACACGGCGCCGAGCATGAAGACCGGGAAATACAGTTTGACGAAGCCGACCATCTTCTCCATGAAGATGCCCGAGAAAACGGGTGCGACGGCGGCGGGTTCGGTCAGGAGCACCGCGCCGAGCGCGGCGATCGGCGCGAACAGGATCACGCTGTAGCCGCGATACGCGGCGAACATCAGGAACGCCAGCGCGGCGAGGACGATCACGAAAGACAAGGGAGTCTCCTAAAAGCTTGGAATGGCTTTGGTTGTTGTTCGATCGCGCGGTGCACCGCGGACCAACTCGGGTTGGTGCAGGTTTCGTGCCATCGGGCGCATTGCGCCGCCGGACATGGGCCCGCCGACGGCCGGCGGGCCCGCGCCGGCGTAAGTCTGACGATTCTACATAAAACGTCTCCATCGGGAGACGTTTCGGCCATCCGGCCGACCCTCGAAATCATGCAGGGCTTTCCCGGACAACGCATTGCGGGGTGTCTCCAGAGTGAGATAATCCGTCTCGTTCCAGAGACAATCTGGCCGACGATACATGGAGACGACGACACGATGATGAACGACTGGGCCCGCCTGCCCGTCAACTACGGCGACGTGCTGCGGCGCGCCGCCGAGTCGCTGTTCCGGACTTTCGAGGATTCGAGTGCGGGCACGGTGGTCGTCGATCGCGAGGCGCGCGTCGTGTGGATGAACGAGCGTTACGCCGCACGCTTCGGTTTCGCCGATCCGCAGCAGGCCGTCGGCCTCGACTGCGAGGCCGTGATTCCGAACAGCCTGATGCGCGAGGTCGTGTCGACCGGGCAGCCGATCCTGCTCGACATCATGGAGACGGGCCGCGAGCCGCTCGTCGTCACGCGCCTGCCGTTGAAGAACGAGGCCGGCGAGACGGTGGGCGCGATCGGCTTCGCGCTGTTCGACCAGTTGAAGACGCTCACGCCAATTTTTTCCCGCTACGCGCAGCTTCAGCAGCAATTGATCGCGACGCAGCGCTCGCTCGCGCAGGCGCGCCGCGCGAAATACACGTTCGCGAGCTTCGTCGGCACGAGCGCCGCGAGCCTCGAGACCAAGCGCCAGGCGCGTCGCGCGGCGCAAGTCGATTCGCCGGTGCTGCTGCTCGGCGAGACGGGCACCGGCAAGGAACTGCTCGCCCACGCGATTCACGCGGCGTCGGCGCGTGCGCTCCAGCCGCTCGTGACCGTCAACGTCGCGGCGATTCCCGACACGCTGCTCGAAACCGAATTCTTCGGTGCGGCGCCCGGCGCGTACACCGGCGCCGATCGCAAGGGGCGCGTCGGCAAGTTCGAGCTGGCCGATCGCGGCACGCTCTTTCTCGACGAGATCGGCGACATGCCGCTGCCGTTGCAGGGCAAGCTGCTGCGCGTGCTGCAGGACAAGGAGTTCGAGCCGGTCGGCTCGAACCGGATCGTGCGGGCGGACGTGCGCATCATCGCCGCCACGTCGGCCGACCTGCCGGCGCTCGTGGCAGCCGGGCGTTTTCGCGCGGATCTCTATTACCGGCTGAACGTGCTGACGATCCATGCGCCGCCGCTGCGCGAACGCGCATCCGACATCGCGGCGCTCGTCTATGCGACGCTCGAGGAACTGGCGGCCCAGCACGGGCGCGCCGCGCACTGCGAGCTGACCGACGATGCATTGCGGATGCTGTGCGCGTATCCGTGGCCGGGCAACGTGCGCGAGTTGCGCAATACGCTCGAACGCGCGCTGATGCTGTCGGACCGTTCGGTGATCGATGCGCGCGCGCTCGCGCCGTTTCTCGGGCCGGTGCGCATCTCGCCGGACGCTGCGGCGCCGGCGCAGCGGATTGCCGCGGTGCCGGCCGAGCAGCGCGCGGGCGACGCGTTGACGACATCCGGTGCGCCGGCCGCTTCGTATGCCGATGCACTGGCGGCGTGGGAGCGCCAGTTCCTGACCGATGCGCTGGCGGCTTGTGACGGGAAGGTCGTTGAAGCGGCCGCGCGCATCGGCATCGGCCGCGCGACGCTGTACAAGAAACTGGCGGCGCTCGGTATCGCCCGGTAAGCCGATCGGCGACGCCGATGCGGCCCGATGTAACGCATCGAACAGGAGTCACGATGAAGCAGATCGGCATCGCGGGGTGGCTGACCATGTTGCTGGCGGGCGCCGCACTCGCGCAGGCCGGCAACACCGACACGCCCGACGCGCCCGACGCGCCCGACGCGCGGCGCAACTGGTACAACGATCCGTTCGTCGCGCTGTCGCGGGACGTGGCCGAATGCCCGTTGCCGCTCGGCCCGTGGATGACGCGCGCGGAGATGACGGACGATGCGCACTACCGCGCCGAACGCGGTACGACCTGCTGGCTCGCCCATCGCTGCACGAAGCCGAACTCGTACATGTATGACGCGTCGATCGCCGATGCGGCGAAGGCGCACTTTGCCGGCTCCGATCGTCTGCGCGGCACGAGCCTGTGGATCACCGTGCAGCGACGTTTCATCTACGTCGAAGGATGCGCGGATACGGCATTCGATCGCCAGGCGCTGCAGCGCGAATTCGAGGCGCTTCCGGACGTCGAGCAGGTTTTCATTCGCATCACCGACGATCCGCGCAAGCGCTTGCCGTACAAGGCGCGCAGGCAACCCGACCGCACGCCGGACTGACGGCCGAACGGCTGCCCATGGCATACTCGCGACATTCAAAAAAAGGTTGACGGGAACAACAATGAAACACATGCTTGCGTCGGTCTGTCGGTGGCCTCGGGCGGCCGTGATGCTGGTTCTGGTTGCCGGGCTCGGCGGGTGCGGTGGCGGTGCTCCGCTGTTCACTTCGGACGGGCGTCCGACCACGCAGGTGCAATGCACCGGCAGCGACTGGAGCAATTGCACGGACAATGCCCGGGCCATGTGCAACGGAGATTTCGACGTGATCCAGCAATCGACGGATGACGCCGTGCGAAATCTTCTCTTCGCATGCAAGAAGAAAAGCGGTTATTGATCCCGAAATGACCGGCTGAGGAGACCACGATCGGGCGAAGCGCTTTTCTGTTTGCTTGAGTCACTTGTTTTTCACGAATAACACTCACGGAGTCCCATCCATATGGCGACCTACAGGCAATTGACCGCGCAGCTCGAACGGCTTCAGCAAAAGATCGACAAGGAACGTGAAAAGGCGATCGCCGACGCGATCGCGACGATCCGCGCGAAAATCGACGAATACGACATCACGCCGGAAGAGCTCGGTTTTCGCCCGGCAGGAGCGGCGGCCGCCGCTGCCGCCGCGAAGCCCAGGCGCACCTTGCCGCCGAAGTACCTGAACCCGAAGACGGGCGAAACCTGGAGTGGCCGCGGGCGGGCGCCGGCATGGCTCGGCAAGAATCGCGGACGTTTCCTGATCAAGGACTGACTCCCGAAAATCCTCACCTTTCGCGTGTCGACCGACGGTGCGAATGGCCATGAGGCCTTCGCACCGTTTTGTTTTTGCGCACGCGTCATGCGATTTTCGCCGACGGATTGAAGTGCAACGCCGCGCAATTAACGGATACCGTTTTGCGAATTTGCCGCGATCCGACTGCATATCGCGGGGAATTTCCGTAAACAACCGCGTAATGGCGCAGCGCACGCGCATTGGCATTGGCCATTTTCGCGGTGCATGCATGACGCGGATTTTCATCACCGTTCGCGTGGTGGCGCGGTATGTCGTGCGATTCCCGAAGATACTCACCATGGCTCCTGTAAATCCTCACCTTTGAGAAAGCGGCTGCAGCGTCGTGCCGCGTTGCGTGCATCGTGCGAGCGGCGCTGCGATGCCGGGCCGCATGTGGTGCAGGCCCATGGTGCGGGCGTTGACGTCCGTCGAATAGTCGGCCGTTCGGCATATAGGCAGTCGCGGGCGCTTCGCCTATGCTTGGAGTTCGCGTCGATCGGCGCATGGCCTGCCCGGCCGCATGCCGATCGTGTCGTCTTTCGTCACCGCAGGGAGCCGATGTGACCGTTCGCCATCTCGATGCGTTGTTCCAGCCCAGGTCCGTTGCGGTCGTCGGCGCGTCATCGCGCGCGGGCAGTATCGGCGCGATGGTGTGGTCGCGCGTGCTCGACGGCGCGTTCCAGGGGCCCGTGTGGCCGGTCAACCCGAAATATCGCGAGCTGGACGGGCATGCAGTCGTCTCCGATGTCGACCGGTTGCCCGCGCCGCCGTCGGTTGCCGTGATCTGCACACCGCCCGCGACCTGGGCCGGCATCGTGCGCAAGCTCGGCGAGCTCGGCACGCGCGTCGCGGTGATCGTCGGCGAGGCGCGCACCGATGCTGATCGCGCCGCGGTCGATCGTACGCTGAAGGCGGCGAAGCCGTTCGTGCTCCGTATCGTCGGGCCCGGCAGCCTGGGCGTGTTGTCGCCCGCGCGGCATGCGCATTTCGGCGCGCCTGCGTATACGGCGCGATCGGGCGGCGTCGCGTGGGTGTCGCAATCGAATGCGTTGACGAACGCGGTGCTTGGCTGGGCCGATGCGCGCGGCCTCGGCTTTTCGCATGTCGTCGCGCTTGGCAGCGAATCCGACGTCGATGCGGGCGACGTACTCGACTATCTGGCAAGCGACCCCGGCACGCGCGCGATCCTGCTCGAACTCGATACCGTGCGCGCGGCGCGCAAGTTCATGTCGGCCGCGCGCGCGGCCGCACGCAACAAGCCGGTGCTCGCGTTGCGCACCGGCCGGGCCGACCCCGGCGACGCGCTGTACACGGCGGCGTTCCAGCGCGCGGGCATGGTGCGCGTCGATGCGCTCGACGATCTGCTCGACGAAATCGAGACGCTCGGCGTTGGCCGTGTCACCGCGCGTGGGGCGGCGACGCTCGTGACGAGCGACGCGGGCGTGGCGAAACTCGCGGTCGATGCGGTGGCCGAGGTGCGCGACGTACTGACAAACTGGTCGCCCGCGGCAACGTCGGCCGTCGCGGCCGCGCTGCCGCATCTCGCGGCACCCGGCAACCCGCTCACGTTGGGCGACGATGCGCGCCCCGAGCATTTTGCCGAGGCGATCAAGGCGCTCGCCCCGTTTCCGCAGACGGGCACGCTGTTCGTCGTTCATTCGACTTCGCACAGCGCGCCGGCCGATCGGGTCGCGCGCACGCTGATCGACTCGCGGCAATACGCGCATCGCGGCATCCTCGCGTGTTTCTTCGGCGCGGTCGACGCAGCGACGCGCGACGCGCTGCACGCGAACGGCATTCCGGTGCATACGACGCCGCAGCGGCTTGCCCGCGCGTATGCGCGTCTCGTCGACTACAACCTCGGGCGCCAGTTGCTGATGCAGACGCCGGAGGGCACGCCGCTGCAGCCGGCCGAGTGCGTGGCATCGGCCCAGGCCGATGCGCGCCGCATGGTCGAAGCCGGCCAGCATGAACTGGCCGGCGAAGCCGCGCTGGCCTGGCTGTCCCGTTTCGGTCTGCAGGGCGAGCAGCCCGACGAGCCGGCCGGCAAGAAAATCGTCGATATCACGGTCGACATGTACGACGATTCGAACTTCGGTCCGGTGTTTCGCTATGCCGTGCCGCCGGCCGATGGCGTATCGGCGCCGTTCGTCGTCTACGGCCTGCCGCCGCTGAACACCGTGCTCGCCCGCGCGGTGATGGAGCGCTCGCCGTATGCGCGCAGCACGCCCGTCGAACCGACGCTCGACGCGCTGACGGCCCTGTCGCAGGCCGTTTGCGACGTGCGTGAAGTCGTGGCGATGTCGGTCACGCTGCGCGTGCTGTCCGACCGCGCATGGGTGATCGCGCCGCGCATCACGCTGGCTTCGGGGCGCAGCCGGCTCGCGATCATGCCGTATCCGCGGCACCTCGAGCAGACGCTCGAGTGGCACGGCGAGACGGTGACGATCCGCCCGATCCGTCCGGAGGACGAAGCCGCGCACAACGAACTGCTCGGTGCGATGACGCCGGAAGATCTGCGGATGCGTTTCTTCGGCGCGGTGCGCAGCTTCGATCATTCGCAGGTGGCGCGCATGACGCAGATCGACTACGACCGCGAGATGGCTTTCATCGTGTCGTTTACCGATGTGTCCGGGCGCGACCACACGCTCGCGGTGGTGCGCGCGGTGGCCGATCCCGACAACGAGACGGCGGAGTTCGCGATCGCGGTGCGGCCCGACCAGAAGGGCAAGGGGCTCGGCCGGCTGATGATGACCCGCATCATCGACTACGCACGCTCGCGCGGCACCGCCTGGATGGTCGGCGAGGCGCTGCGCGAGAATTCGGCGATGATTTCGCTCGCGAAATCGTGCGGTTTCGAGGTGTCGACGACGGAGGAGCCCGGTGTCGTGGGTTTCAGGATGAAGTTGCAGCCGTAGGCGTCAGTCCGCGCCCCGACGCTGAAGGGTGAGCGCATGGCGTCGAGGCAGCAATGTCTTGCTATGCCGGAATTTCGATCAGGAATGCAAAGAAGTCGAAAAATCATCCCGGATGAAGCGCTTGCCAACGTGTCGAGCCTGTCGATCGCGGCGATATCGCGAGGCACGGATGAGGTCGGGAGATGCGTGACAGCGTGCTGCGATATTCGTCTTGCGCCGCCGTTTCAAGCGATGTGCTCGCAAATATTCGCGGCCATATGCCGGCCTCGCGGATTCAAAGCCATCACGAAGGTGAGACAGGTGAGATTTTTCGGGAGCAGTGAGGGAGCTTTTCCGGGACAGCGTGGTGAGCCGATACGGGAGCATTCGGTGAGCTTTCCCGGGAACGGCCGGTGAGCACCTGCGGGAGGTGCTGGTGAGCCTTTCCGGGACGCCTCGGTGAGCACGTGCGGGAGCAATCGGTGAGGACGTTCGGGAGACGTCAGTCGGCGTCTCCGCGCGCCTTGGGTGAGGTTTTCCGGGAGGCGGTGGTGAGCGCTTGCGGGATGTCGAGGTGAGCTTTTTCGGGAGCATGCGAATGCACGGCTCCCGCGGGCGCGGCGCCGGCCGATGCCGGCGTCATGCGCGGGTGCAGGCACGCAGGAAGCGTGCCCGTGATGACATTCACGCGGTGAGTTTCGACGCCGCGTCGTTCACCTGATCGCGCGAAATCGCGAGTTCCTCGAGGTGCGGATCGGCATAGACGGCGCCGGTTTCGCGCTCGAGGCGGGCGATCGTCAGCGCACAGCGCGCGGTGTCTTTCGGCATCGCGATGAAGCGCTTGACCGATTCGCCGGACGTGAACGCATCGAAGAGTGCGCCGCGCACGTCGTCCGGAAGCGTCTTGGTCCACTGGTACGGCTTGCCGTTGAACGTGATCGACGGCGGCAGCGTGCGTTCCTTCTTGGTCGCCGTGATGAGCCCGTACGTACGGGCCGCGTCGCCGATCTGCTCGGGCGAGAAGAGTTCGTCAGGCGTGATGTCGAACTGCTCGATGTAGTTCTCGATCGCCTGCATCGCGGCGGCGCGATCGTCGCGCTTCTTCTGTGCGCGCGCGACGATATCGCGCAGCTCGTCCGCTTCCTCGGGCGTGATCGTGAAGCTTGCCTGCTTCTGCTGAAGTTCGGAGAAACGCTGGAATTCTTGATCGTTCAGAAGTTTGGCCATGACATCCATCGGACACGACGGCCGCGACAACCGGCCGCCGTAGTTTTTGAGAGGGCCGCTATTCTAGCGTAGCGCCGCGGGCGCCCGATGCGACATCGCGCATCGGCCACCGCACGGGCGTCGCGCGCAACCGGAGCCGGCGCCGCTTCGCGTTGCCCGGTGCGCGTGGCCGGCTATCCCGCGCGTCAGCAGGTCTCGGTGCGGCACATCGACAGATGGGCGGCCGTGTCGCGCAGTGCGCCGACGACCACGTCGACGGACGGCGCCATGTGCGCATCGATCCGGCGCATGTACGGGCAGGTCAGCACCGCGATTGCATGGCCGGCCGGCCCGAGGATCGGCACGGTCAGGTCGGTCACGCCGTACGCCTGGCGGCTGTCCTGGCGCAGATAGCCGGACTGCCGGATCGACTGGCACGCAGTCGCGAGCTCCTGTTCGTTCAGCGGCGCCTCGCCCTTGACCTTGCGGTGCTCGGCCAGCATGTGCGCGCGTTGCTCGGCGCCCTGGAACGCCAGCATCATGCGCCCCGACGCCGTATCGGCGAGCCCGACGCGCGAGCCGAGCCGGACCGACACGCCCCACGGCCCGGGCCCGTCCACCTGGGCGATCACGAGCAGGTTGCCGCGATCGTAGACGGACAGGTGGCACGACTGCTCCGCGGCATCGGCGAAGCGCTGCATCGGCGGCAGCGCCTCGGCGATCAGCCGGTTCATCGGCGGATGCCGGTGTGCAAGCGCGAACAGCTTGAGGCTGAGCGTGTAGCGATCGCCGCCGGTCGAACGCATCACGTAGCGGCGCGCGACGAGGCGTTCGAGCATCCGGTAGATTTCGCTCGCGTTACGGCCGAGCTCCTTCGTGATTTCGGTGCGGGTGAGTCCTTCCTTCTGCTCGGACAGGAGTTCGAGAATGTCGAGGCCCTTGTCGAGCGCGGGGGCGCGATAGCGTTCGATAGCGGCCATCGATTCCCGTGCGTCGCAGCCGGGAAGCGGGTCGTTGGTTGTCTGCATTGTCGGTGTGAGGTTGGGGGATTACTCGATCGATTGGCGACGCACGCTGGCCGGTTCTGCACGTGTAGAGGGCGGCCCCGCGGATGGCGATGAAAGCCATCCGTACGAGCTTAGCAATAAACATACAGTGTGCAATGCAGCGTCTTTTTACTGATCATTACCGGAAAAGAACGGATGGGCAAACGTTTCCGATGACAGGGCACCCCGAATAGCCAGTATTCACGCACCGATGGCCGGCGCCATTGCGAATGGCGGCCGAGCCACCGACGCCGGTGCAGCGCGTGCTGCGTCGCAGCGTCTGCGGGTGCACCAATAGTCGGTATCCGTCGCGCGTCATTTCACGGCGCGCGGCCGATGGTACAAAGGGTTGCGGGCCGGCGACGGCGCGGCCGCGCATGCAGCCGGCCGCATGGGGCGGCGTGCGTCGCAAGTGCCGGGCCGTCGTCGCCGATGCACGGACCGGCGGCTGCCCGTTCGATGCGCGCCGTCCTTGCGTATGGCGCCGCGATCGCTGCGCCCGCGCGACCCCCGCGCGTCGACGGCATGCCGCATGCGGCGCCGACGCGCGCAATCGACGATCGACCATCAGTCCGGTGCGCGGCTGCGGAAGGCCGCGCTGGCCGGTATGCTGTCTCATTCGACAACAGAGGTTAAGCACGATGAAACTGCTTCGCTATGGCCCGTCCGGCCAGGAAAAGCCCGGCATCCTCGACGCGGCCGGCCGGATTCGCGACCTGTCCGCACATGTACCGGATCTTGCCGGCGACGTGCTGTCCGACACCGGCCTCGCGCGGCTACGCGCGATCGATCCGGCCACGCTGCCGCTCGTGTCGGGCGAGCCGCGCATCGGCGCGTGCGTCGGGCGCGTCGGCAAGTTCATCGGCATCGGCCTGAACTATGCCGATCACGCGGCCGAAGCCGGGATGCCGGTGCCGAAGGAGCCGGTCGTGTTCGGCAAATGGACGAGTTCGATCTGCGGCCCGAACGACGGCATCGATATCCCGAAGGGCTCGGTGAAGACCGACTGGGAAGTCGAACTCGGCGTCGTGATCGGCGCGACATGCAAGGACGTCGACGAAGCGCGCGCGCTCGATTACGTCGCGGGCTACTGCGTCGTCAACGACGTGTCCGAGCGCGAATGGCAGATCGAACGCGGCGGCCAGTGGGACAAGGGCAAGGGTTTCGACACCTTCGGCCCGATCGGCCCGTGGCTCGTCACGCGCGACGAAGTGCCCGATCCGCAGCGTCTCGACCTGTGGCTCGACGTCGACGGCCATCGTTATCAGAACGGCAACACGCGCACGATGGTATTCACCGTCGCGCAACTGGTCGCGTATCTGTCGACCTGCATGACGCTGCAGCCGGGCGACGTGATCACGACCGGTACGCCGCCGGGCGTCGGCATGGGCGTCAAGCCGTCGCCGGTGTTCCTGAAGGCCGGCCAGACGGTGCGCCTCGGGATCGAAGGGCTCGGCGAACAGTTGCAGCGCACACGCAACGCGCAATAAGCGCGTGCGCGGCGGGCGCTGGCCGGAGGGCGCAACCCGTCCGCGCGTGCCGGTCACGCGCTTCGACATGTCGGCCCGGCCGCCGTCGGTGGCGGCCGCGAACCGAACGACGATGCAGCCAGCGCACGCCCGTTATTAGCGTGAACAGGCCCTAAACCAACGGCCCGATTCCGCGCGATGCGGAATCGGGCCGTTGTCGCTCGTCGGCGTCCGCACGAAGCGGATCAAACGACGTTGTCCAGCTCGCAATGCGCTTCGAGCCGATATCCGTCGGGATCGACGACGAACGCCGCGTAATAGCCGGGGCCGTAGTGCTCGCGCTTGCCGGGCCCGCCGTTGTCCTTGCCACCGTGCTCGAGCGCGGCGCGGTAGAACGCATCGACCTCGGCCGGCGACGCGGCCTTGAACGACAGGTGCATCCCCGACTCGGGATCGGCGGCGACAGGGCGAGCCGCGTGCTGCAACCACAGCTCGGGCTCGGTCGCGCCGTACCCGATGGCGCTGTCGTCGCTATACAGACGCTTGTAGCCGAGTGCGCCGAGCGCGTTGTCGTAGAAGGTGCGGCTGCGGTCGACGTGGGCAACGCCGAATGAAAGGTGATCGATCATCTGTGGCTCCTTGAACGGAAGGGGACGTCAGTGCGGCAGACCTGCTCAAAGGCACCATGCCAGCCGCTTGTAGCGAAGCGCGCCGAGCGTGCTGTCGTCGTACGCGCGGCCGGCCGCGGTGTGGATAACGTCGAACGAAAGGCAATCGATCATCTGTGTCTCCTTGGATTGAAGGGGCGTCAGTGCAATCAACCTGTTTTTAACCACCATGCTGGTTATGTTAGAAATCGCTCGAGCGCTTGTCAACCGGCATGGTGGTTAGATACGATCGCGTCATGAACAAAATGCAACCTTCTGTCGCGACCGACTGCCTGGTCCCGGCGCCGCCCGATACGCTGAGCGTCGATTTCGCGAACACGCTGTACTGGCGCGGCAGCGATCCGCCGACGGAAACCTTCGCCACGATGGACGACCTCCTGGTGTGGTGCCGCGAGCGGGCCGGCGTGCCGGCCTGCCTGACCGACGCATGCCGCGTGCCCGACAAGGAGAAAGACAAGAGCGACGCGCCGCCGATGCTTGCGCGGGCGCTCGCATTGCGCGAGGCGCTGTACCGGCTGTTTCTTGCACAGGCGGAGCAACGCGAGCCGCAGCCCGACGATCTCGCGCTGCTCGGCGGCTTTCTGGCGCAAGCGTCGCCGCGCGTTGCGCTGGCGCGCGTCGATGGCCGCTATGCGTGGCGGGTCGACGCGTCGAGCGCGACGCTCGCGGGGTTGTTGAGCCCGGTGCTGTGGTCTGCGATCGACCTGCTCGGCGGCGCGCGGCTCGCGAAGGTCAAGCGCTGCGCGAACGATGCATGCCAGTGGCTGTTCATCGACGACAGCAAGAACGGCAGCCGCCGCTGGTGCTCGATGTCGTCGTGCGGCAATCGCGCGAAGGCGTATCGCCACTACCACAAGGCCGAATGACGGCGCGGCTGGCGCCGCCCGAACCTATTTCGCCGACAACTTGCGCCACAGCGTCGTCTTGCTGATGCCGAGCATCGCGCAGGCGCGGTCGCGGTCGCCGCCGCACGCGTCGAGCACCGCGCGGATCTCGTCGGCTTCCGCTCGACGACGGCGCGCTTGCAGGGTTTGCGCGTCGTCGGCGTCGGCCGCATCGGGCCGCGCGGCGAACAGCTCGGGCGCGATCGCTTGCAGCGCGCCGGGTGCGAGCGCCGCGCACGGGGCGGCCGGATCGCTTTCGTCGACTTCCTCGGCCAGCTCGACCGCGATCCGCTCGACCACGTTCTGCAGTTCGCGCACGTTGCCCGGCCAGCGGTAGCGCGCGAGCGTCGCCAGCGTCGCGTCGAGCACGCGCAGCGCGTCGTCGGTGTCGCGCACGCGTTCGGCGAGACGCGGCTCGCGCCGCGCGGCCTGCACGAGCAGCGTCGCCGCGAGCGCGGGAATGTCGGCCGCGCGCTCGCGCAGCGGCGGCAGGCCGATGTTCAGGATGTTGAGCCGGTAATAGAGATCCGCGCGGAACGTGCCGGCCTCGACCGCCGCGAGCAGCGGCCGGTGCGTCGCGGCGATCACGCGCACGTCGATGCGGATCGGCTCGGTCGAGCCGAGGCGGATCACCTCACGCTCCTGCAGCACGCGCAGCAGCCGGCTCTGCAACGACGGCGGCATCTCGCCGATCTCATCGAGAAACAGCGTGCCGCGGTGCGCGGCCTCGAACAGGCCGGTCTTGCCGCCGCGCCGCGCGCCGGTGAACGCGCCCTCCTCATAGCCGAACAGCTCGCTTTCGAGCAGCGCTTCCGGAAACGCGCCGCAGTTGACCGCGACGAACGGGTAGCTACGCCGCGCGGACAGCGCATGCAGGCTCTGCGCGATCATTTCCTTGCCGGTGCCGCTTTCGCCGAGCACGAGCACGGTCGCGTCGGATTTCGCGTAGCGGCGCACGAGGTCGCGCACGCGCGTCATCGGCGCCGAGGCGCCGACCACGTCGTCGAGCGCATAGCGCGCGGCGAACTGCTGCGTGGTCGGTTGCGAGCGCAACGCGCGATCGAGCCGTTCGACCGCGCGCGATTCCTGGAACGTCAGCACGCTGCCCGACGTGACGCCGCGATCGACGAGCGGCCCGCGATGCACGACGTAGCGCACGCCGCGCACGGTCGCGAGCGCGTCACCGTCCTCGCCACGGAGCGTGCGCAGCTCGGGCCGCAGGTCGACGAGCGCGCGGCCGACGGCCGCCGCGGGTTCGACTCCGAGCGCCGACGCGAGCCGCTCGTTGATCGCCTCGACGCGGCCGTGCGCATCGAGCGCGACCACGCCGTCGCGCAAGTGCTGCAGCAGCGTGTCGAGCCGCTGGCGGCGAAAAGCCTCGGCGTGCGTCGCATACGCGACTTCGAGCGCTGTTTCGACGGCCTTGCGCACCGACGCATGCGAATACAGGAACACCGCGCCCATGCCGGCGCTGGCCGCGAGATCGGTGACGAGGCCGGGGCCGACGATCGTCTCGATGCCGCGGTCGCGCAGGTCGTGCACGCAGGCTTCCGCTTCCTGCGCGGACTGATATGACGCAAACTGCACGTCGAGGCCGTATGCGGCGACGAAGCGGCGCACTTCGGGCGGCGTTTCGCCGGCGCTGACGAGCGCGATCCGCGCGGCGTCGCGCCGCGCGCGGGCGAGCGCCTGCATCACGTCGAAGCCGGTCGGCGACACGACCACCACCGGCACCTGCGCGCGCGTTTTCAGGAAGCCGCCGTTCGAGCCGGCCGCGACGATCACGTCGGGCCGCGCGGTGCCGGCTTCCGCGATGGCGCTCAGCGCATCTTCATAGGCACGCGCGACGATGCGCACGTCGGCGCGTTCGTCGAATTCGCCGGCGATCTCGCGAAATAGCTCGCGCAGCCGGCTGATGCCCATCGCCCAGATGCGCGGGCGCACCGTGCGGTCGGCCGGGCCGACGGGCTTGGTCGAAGAGAGGTCCATGACGACCGATTATGCGCGTGCGATTTCATTTTTGAAACACCAAATTGCCGAATTGAAATCGACGGCCGATGCAACGCCCACGGCCGTTGCTTAAGAATCAGTGGGTTAGCGACATTCCGCAAGCTGGCCCGGTCCTTGCTGTTATCAGGCATTCCATCAGGAGGCCGTTCATGAGCAATACGCATCTTCAGAGCGCCGGCGCGAAGTTCCGCGCGGCAGTCGCGGCCGAGCAGCCGCTGCAGGTGGTCGGCGCGATCACCGCGTACGCGGCCAAGATGGCGCAGGCCGTCGGCTTCAAGGCCGTGTACCTGTCGGGCGGCGGCGTCGCCGCGAACTCGCTCGGCATCCCCGACCTCGGCATCAGCACGATGGAAGACGTGCTGATCGACGCGACCCGGATCACCAACGCGACCGACCTGCCGCTGCTGGTCGACATCGACACGGGCTGGGGCGGCGCATTCAACATCGCGCGCACGGTCCGCTCGTTCATCAACGCCGGCGTCGCGGCCGTGCACCTCGAGGACCAGGTCGGCCAGAAGCGTTGCGGCCATCGCCCGGGCAAGGAAGTCGTGCCGACCGAGGAAATGGTCGATCGCGTGAAGGCCGCGGTCGATGCGCGTACCGACGACCAGTTCGTGATCATGGCGCGCACCGACGCGGCCGCCGCGGAAGGGATCGACTCGGCGATCGAGCGCGCGGTCGCGTACGTCGAGGCCGGCGCGGACATGATCTTCCCGGAAGCGATGAAGACGCTCGACGACTACCGCCGTTTCAAGGCCGCGGTGAAGGTGCCGATCCTCGCGAACCTGACCGAATTCGGCTCGACGCCGCTGTTCACGCTGGACGAGCTGCGCGAGGCGAACGTCGACATCGCGCTGTACTGCTGCGGCGCGTATCGCGCGATGAACAAGGCCGCGCTGAACTTCTACGAAACGCTGCGCCGCGACGGCACGCAGAAGGCGGTCGTGCCGACGATGCAGACGCGCGCCGAGCTGTACGACTTCCTCGGCTATCACGAATACGAACGCAAGCTCGACGAACTGTTCGCGCAGGGCAGGAAGTAACGCGGCCCGCACCCCCGATACCCATTGGAGAAGGAAAACATGAGCGAGACGAAAGACGCAGCAGCACCGGCCGCCGCAGGCGCATTCAAGCCGAAGAAGTCGGTGGCGCTGTCGGGCGTGACGGCCGGCAACACCGCGCTGTGCACGGTCGGCAAGACCGGCAACGATCTGCACTACCGCGGCTACGACATTCTCGACGTCGCCGAATCGTGCGAATTCGAGGAAATCGCGCACCTGCTCGTGCACGGCACGCTGCCGAATTTGACCGAACTGGCCGCGTACAAGACCAAGCTGCGCGCGCTGCGCGGCCTGCCGAGCGCGCTGAAGGCCGCGCTCGAACAGATCCCGGCGTCGGCCCACCCGATGGACGTGATGCGCACCGGCGTGTCGGTGCTCGGCACCGTGCTGCCGGAGAAGGACGACCACAATCTGCCGGGCGCGCGCGACATCGCCGATCGCCTGATGGCGTCGCTCGGCTCGATGCTGCTGTACTGGTATCACTTCTCGCATAACGGCAAGCGCATCGAGACGGAAACCGACGACGACTCGATCGGCGGCCACTTCCTGCACCTGCTGCACGGCAAGGCGCCGTCGAAGTCGTGGGTCGAGGCGATGCACACGTCGCTGATCCTGTACGCGGAGCACGAATTCAACGCGTCGACGTTCACGGGCCGCGTGATCGCGGGCACGGGCTCGGACATCTACTCGGCGATCACCGGCGCGATCGGCGCGCTGCGCGGGCCGAAGCACGGCGGCGCGAACGAAGTCGCGTACGAGATCCAGAGCCGCTACAGCTCGCCGGACGACGCGGAAGCCGACATCCGCCGCCGCGTCGAGAACAAGGAAGTCGTGATCGGCTTCGGCCACCCCGTCTACACGATCTCCGATCCGCGCAACAAGGTGATCAAGGGCGTCGCGCACAAGCTGTCGAAGGAAGCGGGCGACCTGAAGCTGTACGACATCGCCGAGCGCCTCGAATCGGTGATGTGGGACGCGAAGAGGATGTTCCCGAACCTCGACTGGTTCAGCGCGGTGTCGTATCACATGATGGGCGTGCCGACCGCGATGTTCACGCCGCTGTTCGTGATCTCGCGCACGTCGGGCTGGAGCGCGCACATCATCGAGCAGCGCATCGACAACAAGATCATCCGCCCGAGCGCGAATTACACGGGCCCGGAAGACCTGCAGTTCGTGCCGATCGAGAAGCGCTGAAACGCCCGCCGCGCGCGCCGGCGCCCGTGATGCGGGCGGCCCGCGCGTGCGGCGCGTCATTCCCCGAATTCCGCCCCACATCATGAATACCGCCAACCGCAAACCCCTGCCCGGCACGTCGCTGGACTATTTCGACGCGCGTGCCGCGGTCGATGCGATCGCGCCCGGCGCCTACGACACGCTGCCGTACACGTCGCGCGTGCTCGCCGAAAACCTCGTGCGCCGCTGCGATCCGGCGATCCTCGCCGATTCGCTGAAGCAGATCGTCGAGCGCAAGCGCGAACGCGATTTCCCGTGGTTTCCGGCGCGCGTGGTGTGCCACGACATCCTCGGGCAGACCGCGCTCGTCGATCTCGCCGGCCTGCGCGACGCGATCGCGGACGGCGGCGGCGACCCGGCGAAGGTGAACCCGGTCGTGCCCGTGCAACTGATCGTCGACCACTCGCTCGCCGTCGAATGCGGCGGCTTCGATCCGGACGCGTTCGCGAAAAACCGCGCGATCGAGGATCGCCGCAACGAGGATCGCTTCCACTTCATCGAGTGGACGAAGAAGGCGTTCGAGAACGTCGACGTGATTCCGCCGGGCAACGGCATCATGCACCAGATCAACCTCGAGAAGATGTCGCCGGTGATCCAGGCGCAGGACGGCGTCGCGTACCCGGACACCTGCGTCGGCACCGACAGCCACACGCCGCACGTCGATGCGCTCGGCGTGATCGCGATCGGCGTCGGCGGGCTAGAAGCCGAGAACGTGATGCTCGGCCGCGCGTCGTGGATGCGCCTGCCCGACATCGTCGGCGTCGAGCTGACCGGCAAGCGCCAGCCCGGCATCACCGCGACCGACGTCGTGCTCGCGCTGACCGAGTTCCTGCGCAAGGAGAAGGTGGTCGGCGCGTATCTGGAATTCCGCGGCGAAGGCGCCGCGAGCCTCACGCTCGGCGATCGCGCGACGATCTCCAACATGGCGCCCGAATACGGCGCGACGGCCGCGATGTTCTTCATCGACGGCCAGACGATCGACTACCTGCGCCTCACGGGCCGCAGCGACGAGCAGGTGAAGCTCGTCGAGACGTATGCGAAGGCGGCCGGCCTGTGGGCCGATACGCTCGCGAACGCGCAATACGAGCGCACGCTGACGTTCGACCTGTCGAGCGTCGTGCGCAACATGGCCGGCCCGTCGAACCCGCACAAGCGGCTGCCGACGTCCGATCTCGCCGCGCGCGGCATTGCCGGCCAGTGGGAAGAGAAGCCGGGCGAGATGCCCGACGGCGCGGTGATCATCGCCGCGATCACGAGCTGCACGAACACCAGCAACCCGCGCAACGTGATCGCCGCGGCCTTGCTCGCGCGCAACGCGAACGCGAAGGGCCTCACGCGCAAGCCTTGGGTGAAGAGTTCGCTCGCGCCCGGGTCGAAGGCGGTCGAGCTGTATCTGCGGGAAGCGAACCTGCTGCCGGAACTCGAAAAGCTCGGCTTCGGCATCGTCGCGTTCGCGTGCACGACCTGCAACGGGATGTCGGGCGCGCTCGACCCGAAGATCCAGCAGGAGATCGTCGAGCGCGACCTGTACGCGACGGCCGTGCTGTCCGGCAACCGCAACTTCGACGGCCGTATCCACCCGTATGCGAAGCAGGCGTTCCTCGCGTCGCCGCCGCTCGTCGTCGCGTACGCGATCGCCGGCACGATCCGCTTCGACATCGAGAAGGACGTGCTCGGCCACGACCGGGACGGCCACCCCGTCGCGCTGAAGGACATCTGGCCCACCGACGAGGAGATCGATGCGATCGTCGCGTCGAGCGTGAAGCCCGAGCAGTTCCGCAAGGTCTACGAGCCGATGTTCGCGCGCAGCGCCGACGCCGGCGAGCGCGCGGCGCCGCTGTACGACTGGCGCGCGCAGAGCACGTACATCCGCCGCCCGCCGTACTGGGAAGGCGCGCTTGCCGGCGAGCGCACGTTGAAGGGCATGCGCCCTCTCGCGGTGCTCGGCGACAACATCACGACCGACCACCTGTCGCCGTCGAACGCGATCCTGCCGGACAGCGCGGCCGGCGAATACCTCGCGAAGATGGGCCTGCCGGAAGAAGACTTCAACTCGTACGCGACGCACCGCGGCGACCACCTGACCGCGCAGCGCGCGACCTTCGCGAACCCGACGCTCGTCAACGAGATGGCCGTCGTCGACGGCGTGGTGAAGAAGGGCTCGCTCGCGCGCGTCGAGCCGGACGGCAAGGTCATGCGGATGTGGGAAGCGATCGAGACGTACATGAATCGCAAGCAGCCGCTGATCGTGATCGCCGGCGCCGACTACGGCCAGGGCTCGTCGCGCGACTGGGCCGCGAAGGGCGTGCGGCTCGCGGGCGTCGAGGCGATCGCCGCCGAAGGCTTCGAGCGGATCCACCGCACGAACCTGATCGGGATGGGCGTGCTGCCGCTCGAGTTCAAGCCGGGCACCAACCGGACGACGCTCGGCATCGACGGCACGGAGACCTTCGACGTGATCGGCGAGCGCACGCCGCGCGCCGACCTGACGCTCGTGATTCACCGCAGGAACGGCGAACGTGTCGAGGTGCCGATGACGTGCCGGCTCGATACGGCCGAGGAAGTGTCGATCTACGAAGCGGGCGGCGTGCTGCAGCGTTTCGCGCAGGACTTCCTCGAATCGTCGCAGGCCGCCTGACCGGCGCACATTGGGAACACAGACATGGCTCACATTCCTCAAATCAGGATTCCCGCCACGTACATGCGCGGCGGCACCAGCAAGGGCGTGTTCTTCCGGCTGCAGGATCTGCCGGACGCCGCGCAGGCGCCGGGCGCCGCGCGCGACGCGCTACTGCTGCGCGTGATCGGTAGCCCTGATCCGTACGGCAAGCAGATCGACGGGATGGGCGGCGCGACGTCGTCCACCAGCAAGACGGTGATCGTGTCGAAGAGCACGCGGCCGGGCCACGACGTCGACTACCTGTTCGGGCAGGTCGCGATCGACCGTGCATTCGTCGACTGGACCGGCAACTGCGGCAACCTGTCGGCGGCGGTCGGCCCGTTCGCGATCGCCGGCGGGCTGGTCGACCCGGCGCGCGTGCCGCGCGACGGCGTCGCGACCGTGCGGATCTGGCAGGCGAACATCGGCAAGACGATCGTCGCGCACGTGCCGATCGTGAACGGCGCGGTGCAGGAGACGGGCGACTTCGAGCTGGACGGCGTCACGTTCCCGGCCGCCGAAGTGCAGCTCGAGTTCATGGACCCGGCCGCCGAGGAAGAAGGCGCGGGCGGCTCGATGTTCCCGACCGGCAACCTCGTCGACGATCTCGCGGTGCCGGGCGTCGGCACGCTGAAGGCGACGATGATCAATGCCGGGATTCCGACGATCTTCGTCGAGGCGGAAGCGATCGGCTATACGGGCACCGAGTTGCAGGACGCGATCAACGGCGACGCGAAGGCGCTCGAGAAGTTCGAGACGATCCGCGCGCACGGCGCGTTGCGGATGGGCCTGATCGACACGCTCGACGAAATCGCGACGCGGCAGCACACGCCGAAGATCGCGTTCGTCGCGAAGCCGGCCGACTACGTCGCGTCGAGCGGCAAGCGCGTGAACGCAGGCGACGTCGACCTGCTGGTGCGCGCGATGTCGATGGGCAAGCTGCATCACGCGATGATGGGCACGGCGGCGGTCGCGATCGGCACGGCCGCGGCGATCCCGGGCACGCTCGTCAATCTCGCGGCGGGCGGCGGCGAACGCAATGCGGTGCGCTTCGGCCATCCGTCGGGCACGCTGCGGGTCGGCGCGGAAGCGCGGTTCGAGAACGGGGAGTGGACCGTCACGAAAGCGATCATGAGCCGCAGCGCGCGCGTGCTGATGGAAGGCTGGGTGCGCGTGCCGGGGGATGCGTTCTGATCGTTGCCGTCGGGATCGGCGCGGATGCGGGCGGCTTCGGCCGCCCGCGTCGTCTGGGTCAGCCGTGCAGGAAGCGGCGCAGCGCGTCGTGGCTCAGGCGGCGCGCCGTTTCCGAGATCCGCGCGCCGGGCACGATGTCGAATCCGTGTACGCCGCCGGGCAGCACGTGCAGTTCGGTCGGCACGCCCGCGCGGAGCAGGCGCTGCGCATAGTCGAGGTTTTCGTCGAGGAACAGGTCGAGCGAGCCGACCGACAGGAAGGTGGGCGGCAGGCCGTCGAGCCGCGTGGCGCGCGCGGCCGCCGCGTACGGCGACACGCCATCGATGCCCGGCGCGTGGCCGAGCAGCGCGGTCCAGCCGAACCGGTTGTTGGCCGCATGCCAGATGAATGCGCCGGCATGCGGATGCGGCGTGCGCGTGCAGGTGCGATCGTCGAGCATCGGATAGATCAGGTGCTGGAACGCGAGCCGGAATTCGCCGCGGTCGCGGGCCAGCAGCGCCAGCGCGGCGGCGAGCCCGCCGCCCGCGCTTTCGCCCGCCACGCCGATCCGCGTGGCGTCGATGCCGAGCGTATCGGCGTGACGGAACACCCACGCGAGCGCCGCGTAGCAGTCCTCGATCGCGCCGGGAAACACGGTTTCCGGCGCGAGCCGATAGTCGACCGAGATCAGCGCGCAGCCGAGCTGCGTCACGAGCGACCGGTGCACCGCTTCGAGCTCCTTTGCCGCGCCGCGCACGAAGCCGCCGCCGTGCAGGTGGACGATCGCCGGCAGCGGGCGCACGTGGCCGTCGGGCAGATAGACGAGGACCGGGACGTCCGGGGCGCCGGCGGGGCCGGGCACCGTGCGGCGTTCGAGCGTGCTGCCGGCCGGGTCGGGCGGCGGCAGCGGCAGTACGCGCTGGCGCGACTGCGCGAGGTTGTCGGCGTCGAGCGTGACGGTCGGCCAGGTCTCGAGCAGCGGGCGGATTTCGGGATCGACGAGATGCAGTGTGTTCAACGCAGGGCTCCATCGTGGAAGTGGGCGGCGCACCGCGGTCAGAGCACGCTGCGCGCGACGACCCAGCGGTGCACCTCGGTCGGGCCTTCGAAGATGCGCATCAGCCGCGCTTCGCTGGCCATCTGCTGCAACGGCATTTCCTTCGTCATGCCCATCGCGCCGAGCGTCTGCATCGCATGATCGATGACGGTCGACGCCATTTCGGTCGCGAACACCTTGACCATCGAGATCTGCGTGCGGGCATCCTGCCCGGCATCCACGCGCGCGGCCGCTTCGTAGGTCATCAGGCGGCATGCGTGGATCTGCGTGAGCGCATCGGCGACCCACCACTGGACCGCCTGGCGCTCCTTGAGCGGCACGCCGAAGGTCGTGCGCTGTTTCGCATGGTCGCACAGGAGCGCGACCGCGCGTTCGGCGCGGCCGATGCACCATGCGGCCATCTCCAGCCGCCGGTTCGCGAGCCGGGCCTGCATCGGCGCGAAGCCGGCGCCTTCCCGGCCCAGCAGTTGCGCGGCGGGAATGCGGCAGTCTTCCAGCACGATTTCGTAGGTCGACAGTCCGCCGATCATCGGGATCCGGCGCTCGATGACGAAACCCGGCGTGTCGCGCTCGACGATGAACGCCGACATGCCGCCGCGCTTGCCCTTGCTGCGGTCGGTCAGCGCCATCACGATCGTCCAGTCCGCTTCGGCCGCGTGGCTGATCCAGATCTTCCGGCCGTTCAGCACCCAGCCGTCGCCGTCGCGCACGGCGGTCGTCGACAGCGCGCCCGGATCGGAGCCGGCGCCGGGCTCGGAGATCGCCATCGCGGCACGCGTGGCGCCGCGTGCGTACGGTTCGAGATAGCGCGCGCGTTGCGCATCGTCGGCCGCGTCGCACAGCATCCGCAGGTTCGGCGAATCGGGCGGCAGGATGTACGGGGTGACGGTCGTGCCGATCGCCTCGTTCACGCCGACCATCGCGACGGCCGGCAGGTCCGAGCCGCCCGCGTCGAGCGGCGCGTCGAGTCCCCACAGGCCGAGTTGCCGGGAGCGCTCGTCGAGATGCGCCCGCTCGTCGGCGAGCAGCCCGAAGCGCTGGCCGTCGGCCTCGCGCGCCATCACCGCCGCTTCGAGCGGAATCAGTTCGTCCTTCACGAAACGCGCGACGAGGTCGCGGATCATCCGGTGTTCGAGTTCAAGGTCGAAATTCATGAGGGTGGGGTCCGTACAGAGGAGGAAGAAATCGCACCGTCAGCCGGCGTTCGCGCACGCCGCCGCACGGGCGCGCAGCGTGCCGAGCAACGCGAGCGCGCCGGCCGCCAGCAGCGCGGCATTGAAATAGAGGCCGCCGCGCATCGACCCGGTGGCCGTGTTGAGTACGCCCATCAGGAACGGGCTTGCGAACCCGCCGATCGCGCCGGTCATCGTGATCGCCGCGATCGCGACCGCCATCGAGCGCTTCGGCAGCGCGAGCCCCGGCAGCACCCAGAACGCGGGCAGCGCCGCGGCGTGCGCGGCGACCGCGATGCACAGCGCGATCATCAGGTGCAACGTGCCGGCGCTGCTCGCGAGGCCGGCGAGCGCCGCCGCGCACGCGAGCATCGCGACGGCGCCGTGCTTGCGCCATTCGCGCCGGCGCTCGGTGCGCCAGCCCATCGCGAGCATGCCGACGATGCCGCACAGGTACGGCAGCGCGGACAGCAGCCCGATCTGCATCGCGCCATGGAGGCCGCCGCGATGCAGGATCACGGGCATCCAGAACACGAGCGCGTAGCCTGCGGCCGCGATCGCGAAATTGGCCGCGCACAGCAGCCAGAAATCGCGATGCGCGAGCAACGGCCGCGCCGCGTTCGCGTCCGGCGTACCGGCTTCGGCCCGCGCGTGCGCGGCGCGCAGCGCGGCCTTGTCGGCGTCGGACAACCAGTGTGCGTCGTCCGGTCGGTCGTCGAGAAAGCGCAGCGCGACGAGGCCGAGCGCGCTGCTCGGCAACCCTTCCACGACGAACAGCCATTGCCAGCCGCTCAGGCCGGCCACGCCGTCGAAGTACGACAGGATCGCGCCCGACACCGGGCCGGCGATCAGCCCCGCGAGATACAGCGCGGTCATGAACAGCGCGAACGCCTTGGCGCGCTGCCGCGGCGGATACCACGCGCCGAGATAGAAGAGGATGCCGGGGAAGAAACCGGCCTCGAACACGCCCAGCAGGAAGCGGCACGCGTAGAACTGCGCGGGCGTCGTGACGAACATCGTCGCGGCCGAGCCGAGGCCCCACAGCACCATGATCCGGGCAATCGTCCGGCGCGCGCCGATCCGCGCGAGCCACGCGTTGCTGGGAATCTCGAACGCCATGTAGCCGATGAAGAAGATGCCGGCGCCGAGCCCGTAGACGGCGTCGGAGAAGTGCAGGTCGGCGGCCATCTGTGCGTGCGCGAAGCCGATGTTGATCCGGTCGATGAACGACAGCGTGTAGCAGAGGATCAGGAACGGCAGCAGCCGGCGCGAGATCCGGCGGTAGAGCGCCTGCGTCGCGCCGTCGTCGACGGCGGCCGGACGGGTCGAAAGGGTCGGGGGCATGGGCACTCCGTCAGAAGCGGTGAACGATGCCGAGCGCGAACACCTGCTCGGTGCCGCCTGGTTGCGGTTGCAGGCCGGCGACGACGGTATTGCGGGCGTCGCCGCCGTTCTTCATGTAGAGATAGCGTGCGTAGAGCGAGGTCCGCTTCGACAGAGGATGGTCGTAGCCGACGCCGAGCGCGGTCGCGTCGTTCGCCGAGCCCTTCACGTCGCGGCGCACCACCGACACGAGCACGCGATCGAGCGCGCCGACGTTGATCGACGCGCCGACGCTCGCGGTCGAGAACGCGGGCAGGCGCGCCGCCGTGCCGACGCCGTACAGGAACGCGGCGTACAGCTTGACCCGCGCGAACGCGTAGTTGGTCGCGAACACGTAGTGGCGGGTCGTCGACGGGGCGACGGCCGGCGCGAGGTTGCCGGCCGACGTATCGCCCTGGAAGCCGGCGCCGACGTAGAGGCCGCCGATCCGGTACTGCAGCCCGGCGCCGTAGTTGCGTCCGGCCTGCGTCGACAGTGCGTTCGGCGTCGGAAAGCCGTACGTGGCCATCACACGCAGGCCGTTCCAGTCGGGGCTCAGATACGACGCCGCCTGGTTGAAGCGCGGAATCGGCGGTGTCGTGTTGCTAGTGATCGTGTCCGTCGACGTCGCGAGCAGCGCGAGCGGCGACATCCGTTCGTTGAGTCCGAACGGATCGCCGTCGTACACGACGTAGAACGCGGGCGTGTATTGCCGGCCGAGCCGCAGGTCGCCGTAGCGCGTGTTCTGCAGCGACACGTACGCCTGCCGGTAGAACAGCGTGCCGCCCTGGAACGATCCGTCGGCCGGCGAGAAGCCGCTTTCCAGCACGAATTTCGTCGACGTGCCGCCGCCGAGATCCTCGACGCCCGTCAGTCCGAAGCGGCTCGTCGACGATCCGCCGCCGCTTTGCCGCATGCTCGACAGGCTGCCGATGCGATCGAATTCGACGTAGCTGTCGACGATCCCATAGAGCGTGACCGACGACGCGTGCGCTGGCGTGGCGCACAGCACGCACGCGCCGACCAGGAATGCTTTCCGTTGCATGAAGGTGTCTCCGTCCATGTTTTATTCGCGCCCGCGTTCTGGGAGCGGTGCGCGCGGGGTGTCACGGTGCGGCGCCGGGCTCAGCGTCCCTTGAACACCGGCTTGCGCTTCTCGAGAAACGCGCGGGCGCCCTCGATCCGGTCCTCGCTCGCATAGACGTCGGGGCCGACGTCCAGCCGCAGTGCGGCGGCTACCGGCAGCCCCTGGCTGCGCGTCGCGGTTTCCTTGATGCGGCGGATCGTGAGCGGCGCGTTCGCGGCGATCGTCCGCGCGAGTTCGCGCACGCTGTCGTCGAGCGCGGCGCCGGGCACGACGCGGTTCAGCAGGCCGACGTGCCGCGCTTCGTCCGCGTCGAAGCGGCGGCCCGTGAACAGCAACTCCATCGCGATCGCGTGCGGCAACATGCGCGGCAGCAGCACGCTCGCGAAGTTCGCGCCCATGCCGACCCGTGCTTCGGGCAGCGCGAAGGTCGCGTGATCGGCGGCGATGCGCAGGTCGCACGCGAGGGCGATTTCGCAGCCGCCGCCGATGGCGTGGCCGTTGATGGCCGCGATGGTCGGCTTGCGCAGCTCCAGGATCAGCTCGTGCACGTTGCGCGCGAGCCCGCGCATCGGCTGCATCCCGCGTATTTCGGGGTCGCCGAGATCGACGCCGGCGCTGAACGCGCGTTCGCCCGCGCCGCGGATCACGATGACGCGAATCGACGGGTTGTCGTCGAGCGTGACGAGTTCGTCGCACAGGCGGCGGATCGCTTCGGCGGACAGCGCGTTGGCGACGTGCGGACGATGGATCGTCAGCCACGCGATGCCGTCGGCGTCGTCGCGCAGGATCGACGGGGCATCGTCGCCCGTCGGCGAAGAAACGGGCGGGGCGATCATGACGCGCTCCCGGCGGCGTCCGCCCGCGTGTCGTGCAGCACGCCCGCTTGCCGCAACGCGTCGCGGCGCGCCGCGTCGATCCCGAATGCGTCGAGCACGGCGTCGGTATCGGCGGCGAACGGCCGGGGCGGCCGGCGTATCGATCCCGGCGTGCGGGACAGCTTGGCGGGGATGCCCGCGCCGGTGTACGTATCGGTGTCGACGAACATCGCGTTGCGCGTCGCCTGCGGATGGCCGAACGCATCGGCCACGGTGTTCACCGGCCCCGTCGCGACGCCGGCTTGCATCAGCCGTTCGACGACGTCGTCGGCCTGCAGTTCGGCGGTCAGCTGGCCGAGCAGCGTGTCGAGCGCCTCGCGATGCTCGACGCGCTGCGCATTGGTCGCGAAGCGCGGATCGCGCGCCAGCTCGGGCACGCCGAGCGCGTCGACGAGCCGCGCGAACGTGCGGTTGTTGCCGGCGCCGGTCGCGACCGGCTTGTCCTTGCACGGATAGACGCCGTACGGCGCGATCGCGCCGTACACGTTGCCGGTCGCGACGGGCACGTCGCCGGTCGCCATCCAGCTCGTGCTGACCGGATGCAGCATCGACAGCGCGGTGCTGAACAGGTCGATGTCGACGTGCTGCCCGAGGCCGGAGCGCGTCCGCTCGACGAGCGCGATCAGGATGGTGGAGACGGCGCTCAGGCCGGCCGCGTAATCGACGACGGGAAACGGCACCTTGAGCGGCATGCCGCCCGGCTCGCCGTTGATCGACATGAAGCCGGCGAGGCCTTGCGCGACGGCGTCGTAGCCCGGAAACCGCGCGAGCGGGCCGTCGGTGCCGTACCCGGAAATCGAGCAGTGGACGAGGCGCGGGAAGCGCGCGCGCAGGCAGTCTTCGTAGCCGATGCCCCAGCGTTCGAGCGTCCCCTGCTTGAAGTTGTCGATCAGCACGTCGGCCGTTTCGAGCACGCGGAACAGCACGTCGCGTCCGTCGGGATGCGACAGGTCGAGCGCGAGATTGCGCTTGTTGCGGTTGAGCCCCCAGTAGTAGCTGGAGATGCCGTTCGGCATCACGGGCCCCCAGTCGCGCGTCTCGTCGCCCTGCGGCGGTTCGATCTTGATGACGTCCGCGCCGTGGTCGGCGAGCGTCTGCGCGCAGAACGGCCCCGCATAGACGCGGCTCAGATCCACCACGCGCACGCCTGCGAGCGCGCCTTCGTTGCTGCTGGTCATGACGATGTCTCCTTCGATGTGGATTCGACGGGCCGGCAGGCCGGCATGCGCCGGCTGCACGGCCGCGATGCGTCGCGGGTTCAGCCGCGCGCGGCGAACAGCGCGGTGACGGCCGCGCGATGTTCGGGGCTGGCATGCGCGAACGCCTGGTACGACGCCGACAGGTCGAGCAGCGTGTCGAGGCTCGCGTGGCGGCCTTCGCGCAGCAGCCGCTTGGTCAGACGCAGCGCGGTGCCCGAGTGACGCGCGATGCGGCCGGCCAGTTCGTGCGCATGCGCGAGGAGGTCGCCCTCGGGCACGACGCGCGACACGAGCCCGCAGCGCAGCGCGGCCTGCGCGTCCAGCGCATCGCCGGTGAACGACATTTCGGCGGCGACCGCGGCGCCGACGATCCGTGGCAGGAACCACGCGCCGCCGTCGCCGGGCACGAGACCTAGCGCGATGAAGCTCTCCGCGAAGCGCGCGCGTTCAGCGGCGATGCGGATGTCGCACATGCACGCGAGATCGGTGCCGGCACCGATGGCCGGGCCGTTGACCGCCGCGATGGCCGGTACTTCGAGGTGCTGGAACGCGTGCGCGAGCCGCTGGATGCCGCGGCGATAGCTGGTCCGGATCGCGGCAGGGTCGTGCGGGCCCGCTTCGACGAACGCGCGCATCGCCTTCACGTTGCCGCCCGACGAGAACGTCGTGCCGGCGCCGGTCAGGATCAGCACGCGGATCGATTCGTCGCGGTTCGCTTCGTCGCAGCATTCGGTCAGCGCGTCGATTGCATCGTTATCCGAAATGGCGTTGCGGGTGTCGGGACGGTTCATCGTGACGGTCAGAATCGCGCCCTGCCGTTCACGGATCAAAAAGGCTGCCATGGTGTCTCCGTGTGTTCTGTGCCGCGGGACTTCACGCCGCGGGCCGAAGCCTAGTATCGTCACGACGGTCGGCGGCGGGAAATTCCGTTCCACATACGTGGAAGGCCCGTGCCGGTCGCTGTGGAGAGGGCGGGATGAGCGGAAACGTGGTCAAGAGCGCGGCGCGCGTGTTCGAGGTGCTGGAACTCTTCAGCACCTTGCAGCGGCCGCTGAGCGTGCGCGAGATCGCGACGCGCTGCGGGTATCCGGGGTCGAGCGCGGCGGCGCTGCTGACCAGCATGAAGACGCTCGGCTACCTCGCCTACGACGATGCAACCCATGCGTATGCGCCCACCGCGCGGCTCGTCAATCTCGGCGAAGCGCTGGTCGATTCGGCGGCCGGCAGCCGGCGGCACTGGCATGCGGTCGCGAAGCGGCTGGCGGCGCGCACGCACGAGGCAGTCGTGATCGCGGTGCAGAGCGACCTGTACGTGCAGTACATCGACGCGGTCGAGGGTTCGCACGCGATTCCGGTGCAGTTCTACGCGCCGATCGGCACGCGTCGCGAGATCTGCATGTCGGGCCTCGGCTGGGCGCTGCTGAGCATCCAGCCGGACAGCACGATCCGCCGGCTCGTGTCGCGCAGCATCCGCCGGATCGGGAAGTCGGGCAGGACGATCGACGAGGACGTCGTGCTCGACAAGGTCGAACAGACCCGCCGGCTCGGCTATTCGTATTCGGCGCACACCGTGACGCAGGGCGCCGCGATGATCTCGATGGTGATCGCGGATGGCTGGAACGGGCTGCCGCTGGCGATGGGCGTGGCCGGGCCGGTCGAGCGGATCGACCCGCATCGGGACGCGATCGTGCGCGCGATGCGGGCGGCGCTCGCCGAGCGTGCGGGCGACGGGGTCCGCTAGGGCGAGCGCAAGCCCGTTATTGGCGTGAACAGGCTCTAGCCGCGCGATGCCGACGCGCGCAGGCATTCGCATAGAATCGGAAAATCCCGCCGCCCCTGTCCCGACTGCATTTCAGCGAGGTCGCCATGTCATTGCACGCACCGCTTTCCGGCATCCACGTCGTCGAATTCGAAGGTCTCGGCCCCGGCCCGCTCGCAGGCTGGATGCTCGCCGGAATGGGCGCGCGCATCACGCTTGTCGCGCGTCCGTCCGGCCGCACGAGCGCGCCGGACGCGCTGCGGGCCCGCGACGGCGACCTGCTGCGTGAAGGCAAGACGATCGTCGAACTCGACCTGAAGGCGCCGGCCGGGTGTGACGCCGCGCTCGATCTGATCGCGCAGGCCGATGCGCTGATCGAGGGCTTGCGGCCCGGCGTGATGGAGCGGCTCGGCCTCGGGCCCGACGTTTGCGCGCGCCGCCATCCGACGTTGGTCTACGGGCGCATGACCGGCTGGGGCCAGGATGGACCGCTCGCGGCCGCGGCCGGGCACGATCTGAACTACGTCGCGCTGACCGGGCTGCTGTCGCTGTCCGCGCCGCGCGACGGCCGGCCGGGCGTGCCGCCGACGGTTGTCGGCGATGCGGGCGGCGCGCTCGGGCTTGCTTTCGGGATCGTCTGCGCATTGCTCGACGTGCGCGGCGGCGGGCCGGGCCGCGTGGTCGACGGCGCGATCGTCGACATCGTGTCGATGCTCGGGTCGCTCGCGCTGTGGGCACGCGCGAACGGGCAGCTCGACGGCGCGCAGCCGAGCCTGTTCCACGACGCGCCGTTCTACGACGTGTATCGCTGCGCGGACGGCGAATGCGTGACGATCGGCGCGCTCGAGCCGCCGTTCTATGCGCTGCTGGTCGAACGGCTCGGGCTGACCGACGTCGATCCCGCGTCGCAGTACGACCGGGCGCGCTGGCCCGCGCTGAAGGAGCGTTTCGCGGAGGTATTCGCGCAGCGGCCGTCCGCGCACTGGCGCGCGCTGCTCGAAGGCACCGACGCGTGTTTCGCGCCGGTGCTGAGCGTGGCCGACGCGGCCGTGCATCCGCACAACGCGGCGCGCGGGATCTATCGGACGGATGAGCGCGGGAACGTGCGGGCGAGGGTGGCGCCGCGGTTTTTGCCGTTGGCGGGGGATGACGCGGCCTAGCGGCGCGACTCAGGGGCCAGCCGGCCGCGATATTGCCCGCCGGTTGCTCAGGCCGTTCTCACGCCGTTTCCACCGGCGCATCCGGCATCTTGCCGTCGCCGACCCGATTGATCGTGCCTTGCGCGATCGCGACGAGCCGCTCGTGATCGCCGTCGATGACAAACACGTGGCACTGGCAGGTCGCCTGGTGCCGGCCCGCGTACACGAGCTTCGCGCGGGCGACGAGCGTGCCGTTCACGGCCGGCCGCAGATAGTTGATCTTGTATTCGGCGGTGATCACGCGCGGGCCGAGCACGAGCGCGCCGGCGAAGGTCAGCGCGTTGTCCGCGAGATAGCTGATGACGCCGCCGTGCACGAAACCGTGCTGCTGCCGCAATTCCTCGCGCACCGGCAGACACAGCGACACTTCGTTGTCGCCGATATGCATCAGCTCCGTGCCCAGCAGCATGCTGAACGGCTGCGCGCGCAATGCGCCGCGCGCGTGGTCCGTGATGTCGGTCATCGAATTTCCTTCGAAATGAGTGCCCGCTTGCGCTGAACTCTAGGAAGGGGGTTCCGGATAAGCAAGGAAATTCGTCCGCATTTCGTGCAAATCCCGGTGCGATGCGACGCGATTATTGCGTCGAATACCGAAGATCTCCGCGTTTGCGGGCGATTCGACGCGAATGCGCGAGCGAAGCGCGCGATTGGCCCGCGTTTCCGGCCGTTCCGCCTAAAGTCCGACGAAGAAATGCCGCTAATGCCGGGGCATTGCCTCATCGTCCGCTTTCCAGGAATCCCCCCATGTTCGGAAAAATCAAGCTCGCGTCGGGTCTGCTCGGCGTGTTGACCGTGTTCTGTCTCTTCCTGTTCGCGATCGAAGCGCTCGGTTTCTGGACGCTCGCGTCGACGCGCAGCGGCGTCGACGATCTGTCGAACGTCGCGATCGCGCAGGTCGACGCGGCCAGCCGCGCGACCGAGCAACTGCTCGACGCGCGCATCAACCTGTCGCGCGCCGGCACGCGGATGGTGCGCGGCGGGCCGAAGCCCGAAGACATCATCCGCCACGCCGGCGCATCGCTCGCGGAAGCGGACAAGGCGTTCGCCGTGCTGACGGCCGCGCAGCCGGTCGACGAGACCAACCGCACGCGCGTCGCGGCGCTCACCGAGCGTTATCGCGCGCTGCGCGGCGCGTTGGGCGAACTCGTGCAGTTCCTCGACGCCGACAACATCCAGGCGTTCCTCGACCAGCCGACCCAGGGCTTCCAGGACGCGTACATCGCCGAGCTGCATCGCTTCACCGACTATGGCGGCACGTCGAGCCGCGCGGCGCTCGATACCATTGACGGCGGCATGCTGTGGTTCAAGTCGGTCGGCATCGTGCTGTTGGTGGCGATGCTCGCGGCGAGCGCGGCGATCTACGCGGCCGCGCGGCGCGCGGTCGTCGCGCCGCTGGAGCAGGCCGGCCGCCATTTCGAGCGGATCGCGCAGGGCCGTCTCGACGAAGCCGTGCAGGCGGGCGGCGTGTTCGAGATCGACCGGATGCTGCGCGGCCTCGCCACGATGCAGACAAGCATCGCGGGCACCGTGCGCACGGTGCGCCACGCGTCCGACGCGATCCACCTCGGCGCGGGCGAGATCGCCGGCGGCAACGCCGACCTGTCGGCGCGCACGGGCACGCAGGCCGCGTCGCTCGAGGAAACCGCCGCGAGCATGGAGGAATTGACCGCGACCGTCCGGCAGAACACCGACAGCGCCCGCGCGGCGAGCGCGCTGGCCGACGCGGCGCTCGAAGCGACGAGCCATGGCGGCGGCGTGGTCGACAGCGTGATCGACCGGATGCGCGGCATCGCGCAGAGCTCGGGGCGCATCGCGGAGATCATCTCGGTGATCGACGGCATCGCGTTCCAGACCAACATCCTCGCGCTGAACGCGGCGGTCGAGGCCGCGCGGGCCGGCGAACAGGGGCGCGGCTTCGCGGTGGTCGCGGGCGAAGTGCGCTCGCTCGCGCAGCGCAGCGCGCAATCGGCGAAGGAGATCAAGGCGCTGATCGAGGATTCGGTCGCGCAGATCAATGGCGGCGCGGAGCTCGTCGAGCGCGCCGGTGACGCGATGCGCACGGTGTCGGCTTCGATCACGCGGGTCGTGCAGACGATGTCGGAGATCACGGCGGCGTCGGTCGAGCAGAGCGTCGGGATCGAGCAGGTGAACCAGGCCGTCACGCAGATGGATCAGCTCACGCAGCAGAACGCGGCGCTGGTCGAGCAAGTCGCGGCGGCGGCCGCGTCGCTGAACGACCAGACCGCGCACCTGATGCAGGCGGTGTCGGTGTTCGAACTGGGCGACGGACGCGCCGCACGCGGCGATCGCGCGGCGCCGTCGCTTGCCGCGGCAGGTTACGAACCGGCCGGCAGCGCCGCGTAGGCGGTCGCGAGGTGGTAGGGCGTCGTCGACGGCATGTCGGCGCGCGATACCTGCCCGTCCGCCGTCTTGCACTCGAACCAGCCGCGCGGATGCAGGAAGCGCGCGGCGAACCGCTCGATCTGACGTGCGAGCGGCGCCGACGCCGGCGTGCCGCCGTGCGTCGCGAGCGCGCGCAGGTATTCGGTCTGCGCCCAGATCCGCTGCGTGCCGTCGATGCACGCGCCTTGCGCGTCGAGCGCCGCGCACACGCCGCCCGTCTGCGGATCGACGCCGTATTGCTCGGCGAACGCGAACGCGCGCGACAGCGCGGCGGGGAGCCCGGTCTGCGCGAGCCGCGCACCGGCCGCGTCGACCAGATAGAACCACTCGAACTGATGGCCGGGCTCGAAACGGTTGTCGGCCGCCCCGAGCGGCAGCTCGGCCACGCAGCCCGTTGCCGGATCGACGAACGTGCGCTCGACGGCCTGCGCGGTGCGCGCGAGCGCATCGTCGAACGCGGTGTCGCCGAACGCATCGGCGGCCGCAAGCCACGCTTCGGTCAGGTGCATCAGCGGATTCTGCAGCGCGCCGCTGCCGGATGACGAGAAATCGGCGTGCCGTGCGGCATCGAGCAACGCGTCGCCGTGGCGCGGCGCGAAGCGGTCCTGGATCAGTGCGGCCGTTTCTTCTGCGACCGTACGCGCGGCGGCGTCGCCCGACGCCGCATGCCACGCGGCGCACGCAAATACGATGAATGCGTGCGTATAGAGGTCCTTGGTCGTATCGAGCGGCGCGCCGTGCGCATCGACGCTGTAGATCCAGCCGCCGTGGCGCGGGTCGCGAAAGTGCCGGCACAGCGCGTCGAACAGCGTGGCCGCGTGTGCGGTATCGCCGGCTTGCGCGAACACGAACAGTTGCCTCGCGCACGCCATTGCGCGATAACGGGTCACGGGCAGCGGCGCGTGGGTGGCCGGATCGACGGCCTCGAACGGCAGTTGCAATGCCGGGTCGAACCCTGAACCCCGCCAGATCGGCAAGACGACGTGCGCGAAATGGTGGCGCAGTTGGGCGGCCTGGGCGGAAGCGGAGTCGGAAACGGACATGGTGGGGTTTTGAGCGCTTGGATCGAAACGTGTCGGCGCGGCCCGGAGAATCGGCGCGGCCGGGGCCAAGGATAAAACATTCCGCGCGGCCGGCACCAAAAAAAGGAGATAAATCGAATGCTCAGCAACCTGGAACTCGTGATGCGGCTCGTTCTCGCGGCGGCGCTCGGCAGCGTCATCGGCTTCGAGCGCGAGCGCCTGTCGTGGGCCGCCGGCCTGCGCACGCACATGCTGGTGTGCGTCGGCTCGACGCTGATCATGATCGTGTCGGCGTTCGGTTTCGCCGACGTGCTCGGTACCAGCGACCACGTCGTGCTCGATCCGTCGCGGATCGCCGCGCAGGTCGTGTCGGGCATCGGCTTCCTCGGCGCGGGCTCGATCCTGCTGCGCGGCGAGATCGTACGCGGGCTGACGACGGCCGCGAGCCTGTGGTCGGTCGCCGCGATCGGGCTCGCCGTGGGTGGCGGGCTCTATGTCGCGGCGATTTCCGCGACGATCATCATTTTGATCATCCTGGCCGGCATCAAGCCGCTGGAGCGGCGCTATTTCACGGTGCGGCAGCGGCGCCAGCTCGCGTTGACGGTGGCGAGCGGCACGCTGACGTTCGATTCGCTGCACGCGGCGCTCGGCCCCGACAGTGCGCGCGTGAAGCAGTTCATCGTGCAGCGTGCCGACGACGCGGGCGAGCAGGACGAGGTGCGCATCGCGCTCGCGCGGGTGTCGGAAGGCGAATACAAGGCGATCTGCGACAAGCTGCGCGCGCTGCCGGGCGTCACGCGGTTCGACGGCGGGAATGGGTTGTCGAGTGACGAATAGCGGGCCTATCGGCACGAATGCGCTGGGCGGAGGGAGTCGTCGGTCCGGGGCGTTGGTTGATGCCGTCGAGCGCGACGGCAACCTGGACGTCGCTGGTGGAATGTCGTTGGCGTAATCGCAACCGTCAATCGGTAGTGGAGGCGCGATGATATCGGGCGACGTACTTTGCCTGAGCGATGATTTTCCCGTGCATCTGATAAGCGACGACTGCGGGACTTGCCGCCGGCGCCACGTCGATTTTTTCCACGTTCAGGGCGGACGCCGTCACGACATATCGATGCGATGCACCCTGAGGCGGGCAGGGCCCACCGTATCTGGATTCGCCAAAATCCGTCAATGTCTCGACAGCGCCGCTCGGCATGAGCTTCGGATTGCCGGACGCGCCTTTTTCGATCGACGACTCCGAAGGTGGAATATTGACGATCTCCCAGTGGGTCCAGCCAAGCCCCCCGGTCGGCGCATCGGGGTCGAAGATCGTCACGACGATGCTCTTCGTGCCGCGCGGAACGTGAGCCCACGAAATGCGCGGCGAAACGTTCTGACCGTGACAGCCGAAACCTCCGTACACGTGTTCGTTCGTAAAGTGCCCGCGATGGAGGCCATCGACCGTGATCGTGAACGGCTCCGCGCTGGCTGTCGCCGGGATGAACGCCAATGCCGTTGAGGTGAATAGAATCGCGGACAAAAAAATCCTCGGTCGCATGACGTTGCTCCGTTGAAGGGTGAGAGTTCAGTACAACGGTATCCACGGTATCTTGTGGCGATTCGCGCCGGAAGGCGCATTCGCGAACCACGGTGTTGCCTTGGCTGCAACGTTGTTGGCAGGACTTTCGGTCGATTCGATCGTCACTCGTGCCGGCAAGGTCGAGCGCCCGCATAGACGAGCGCGGCAGCGGTTGGCGCTGAATGAGCGTGCTCGTGCTTTCGAACGAATGGCCACTGCACGGACAAGCGATCGTTTACAAAAAACCGCCGCGAGTCATGTGAACTCGCGGCGGTTCTCCGACAATCGTCAATGCGTACTTGCTACAAGGCATGAAGATCAAGCGGGCCGACCAGGCGTGGGTACTCGACACGACTTACATTCCAATGGCGCGCGGTTTCGCGTATCTGACGGCGGTGATGGACTGGGCGATACGCAAGACGGGTTTGTCGCTTGGTTTGAGCGCTTTGGCTTGTTTGTCGGTTAGCATCGGTTTTGGCCCATCGCGTAGCCCATCGGGGATGACTGGACAGGCTGGATGGAGTCAGAGCAAATTGGATGGGTTGAAGACGCAAGTTATTGATTTGTTGAAGAACAATAGGATTTCACTGGATGTCCCTGGACGATAATCTGGCAGACGTGACCGAATCCGTTTCCACGCCTCGCTCCCGTTCCCGTTCCGCCCGTTCGTCGGCCCGTTCCCGCCCGCGCTCGGCCGCTGCCGCAGGCAGCACGTCCGCCAGGGCGACGGCGCGATCCGGCAGCGCAGCGGCCGGCGACGCGCCGCGCGACGAACGGACGCTCGACCTGTTCGGCGATCCGGTGCTCGAGCCCGGCGAGCGCATGCCGGTTGCGGTGCGCGATGAAGCGATCGTGGAAGCCGATGAGTCGGCCGGCGCCGACGACGGGCGACAGGCCACGCTGGATGGATTCAACCCGCCGGCGGATGCGGCTGCCGCGGGGCTCGGGGAAGCGGAAGGTGCGGCGGTGCCCGATGTGGCGACCGCGGTTGTTTCGACGCCTGAAGGCGGTTTGGCCGCGAACGTCAACGGTACATCTGCAGAGGATCGTGCAACGGAGGCAGTGGATTTGCTTGCCGGCGATCGCGTCGTCACGCAGGTCGATGTGCCGGTGATCGATGGCGCCGCGAAGGCGGAGACGACACTGCAAGCCGCCGATGGCGAGGCGGCGCAGGCGGCGGAATCGCAGGCGACAGACGGCGAAGTCGCGAAGCCTGCGGTCGAGGCGGCAGTCGTCAAATCCCGCGAAGGGAAATCTTCCGGTGATGCCGCGAAGGAACGCCGCGCGTCGTCGGGCGGCAAGCGCCGAGCGGCTACCGGGACCAACGAAGCGGCGGCAACGCAAACCGTAGCGGTTGCAACGAGCGTCGGCTCGAAGCCGGAATCGCTTGAATCGAACCTGCCGCCGCTCGCCGCCGCGCCGGTCGAGCCGCAGACACCGGCACAACCGGCACAACCGGCACGACCGCCCGAACCGGCCATCGCCGCGCATGCTCCGAAGCCCCGCGACATAGCCGCGCAGCCGGACGCTTCGTCGCCGCCGGTCACGCAGCCGGTGGCCTCCGCCGCATCGTTCGTGACCAAGCCATCGTCGGAGCGTGCACAACCGGCCGCGCCGGCCTTCGACCCGGACACGCACCTGCGCCCGCTGACCGACCGGCTCGCCGCGCTGCAATCCGACGTGGATGGCCTGACGGGCGCGGCCGATCGCGAGATGCGCCGCGTCAACCGGCTGCTGCTCGCGCTGGCCGTCGTCGTGCTGGCCGCGCTCGTCGCGCTGGTGCTGCAAACGCGGCAGATCGCGCACCTGAAGCAGGACGCGGCCACGAAGCAGCAGCGGATCGATCGCCTCGCGGCGGATCTGTCGACGCAGCAGGCCACGCTGATGACGCTCGAGGAGCATCACGAAGCGCTCCTGTCGCAAGTCGACCGGCTTCAGCGCAACGCAAATCGCGAGGCGGCCGTCGCGAAGCGAATCCGTCGCACGCGTTAATCCTTCCGACCCTATCCTGTAACCCCGACGGAGCAAGGGTCGCCATTCCGCGACGGCAATCGGCTGTCGTCCACGTGCGGCAAACCGATGCACTCGCTGGCAGAGTTCAGGGAAAACCCTTAGAATGGAGTTCATCTAAGGGAAAACCCTAGCCACATCTGTCAGGAGTCTCACATGAGCTTCATCCTCGCCCTGCTGCAAAAGATCGACGACCTGTTCGTGTCCCCGCACCTGCCGCTCGACGCCGACTACTCGTACGCCGCGCGTCATGCGGAAGCCGAGCGCGTGCGCCGTGCGCACCTCGTGCCGATCGTCGTGTACCGTCGCTGATTCGCTGATTCGCTGATTCGCTGATTCGCTGATTCGCTGATTCGCTGATTCGCTGATTCGGCGCGGCGCCCCTGCCTGCCCGTTTCCACCGCCGCGTCGCGCGCCGGTGCGAGTGTCCCGCTACACTGGAAGTTCGATTCCGTTCACGGCGACCGGGCCATGCTGCAGATGCGGCCGATGACGGCCGGCGAATTCCACGCGTACCGCACGCGAGCCATCGACGGCTACGCGCGCGATCTCGTTTCTTCCGGGCAAAATGCTGTCGAAGACGCGGCCGACCGTGCGCGCGCCTGTTTCGACACGCTGCTGCCGGACGGCCTGCTGACCGCCGGCCAGACCCTCGTCACGCTCATCGACGCCGCCACCGGCGACACGGTGGGCGACCTCTGGTACGCGATCGTGCCCGAAGGGCCGAACCGCACGCTGTTCATCTACGACCTCGACATCGTTCCGTCCCGGCGCCGCGAGGGCTGGGCCACGCGCGCGCTCGACGCGCTCGACGCCGAGGCACGCCGGTACGGCGTCACCGAGATCGGGCTGTCGGTGTTCAATCACAACGCGGCGGCGCGTGCGCTGTATCGCGCGTGTGGGTTCGTGCCGATTACCACGACGTTGATCAAGCCGGTCGTGTCGGGCTGAATCCGTCGGCCCGGGTGCGTCCTCACATGCTGCCGGTTCGGCACGCCGCATAGCCGGCCAACACCGGCACGCTTCTTTATCCTTCCCGTTGGCCAAACGCCAAACGCCCCGTTCGGCCATCCGGCAATCACCGCCTGCCGCCTCAACGCGCGCGGCCTTTCCATCTCCGCAACAGCAACGCGTTGGTCACGACGCTGACGCTGGAAAACGCCATCGCCGCACCCGCGATCACCGGGTTCAGCAACCCGAGCGCCGCGAGCGGCACGCCGACCAGGTTGTAGACGAACGCCCAGAACAGGTTCTGCTGGATCTTGCGATACGTGCGTTTGGAGATGTCGATTGCGTCGGCGACGAGCGCCGGGTCGCCGCGCATCAGCGTGATGCCGGCCGTGTGCATCGCGACGTCGGTGCCGGTCGCCATCGCGATGCCGACATCGGCCGCGGCGAGCGCGGGCGCGTCGTTGATCCCGTCGCCGACCATCGCGACGATCCCGCCGTGCGTGCGCTTCAGTTCCGCGACGACGCGCGCCTTGTCGTCGGGCAGCACCTGCGCGTGCACTTCGCCGATGCCGAGCGCCGCCGCGACGGCCGCCGCGCTGCCGTGGTTGTCGCCCGTCACGAGGGCGCTCGCGACGCCGCGCGCCGCCAGCGCTGCAATCGCGTCCCGGGCGCCCGGCTTCACGGTATCGCCGAATGCGATCAGCGCGAGCACCGCGCGCGGCGCATCGGCACGCATCAGCCACGAGATCGTGTTGCCGGCGCGTTCGAGTTCCGCGGCGCGCGCGTCGAGCGCCGACGGCACCGCGATGCCGAGTTCGTCGCGCCAGCGCGTGCTGCCGAGCGCGAGCCGCTGCCCGCCGACGTGCGCTTCCACGCCGCGCCCGGCCACCGCGCGCGCGTCGGTCGCGACGACCGACGCAGCCGCACCGCCATGTGTGGCCACCTCCGCCTCATGCGCGGAAACCACGGCTCGCGCGAGCGGATGGTCGCTCTGCCGCTGCACGGCCGCGGCGAGCGCGAGCGTTTCGTCGCGCGGCATGCCGACGGCGTCGAACGCCGTCACGGACGGTTTGCCTTCGGTCAGCGTGCCGGTCTTGTCGAACGCGATCACGGTCGTGCGCTGCGCGAGCTCGAGCGCCTGCGCGTCCTTGATCAGCACGCCGTGCCGGGCCGCGACGCCCGTGCCGGCCATGATCGCGGCGGGCGTCGCGAGACCGAGCGCGCACGGACACGCGATCACGAGCACCGCGACCGCGTTGAGGATCGCGGTTTCCATCCCGGCGCCGGCGAGCAGCCAGCCGATGAGCGTCAGCACCGCGATGCCGAGGATCGCAGGCACGAACACCTCGCTGACGCGATCGACGAGCCGCTGGATCGGCGCCTTCTCGGCCTGCGCGGATTCGACGAGGCGGATGATGCGCGCGAGCGTCGTTTCAGCACCGATCGCGGTGGTTTCGACGATGAGCGCGCCTTCGCCGTTGATCGAGCCGGCCGTGACGGCATCGCCGTCGTCCTTCGGCACGGGCAGGCTTTCGCCGGTGATCAGCGATTCGTCGATGTGCGAGCGGCCCGACACGATCCGCCCGTCGACGGGCACGCGCTCGCCGGGCCGGATGCCGACGTGCGTGCCGACGCGCACCTGCGACAGCGGCACGTCGCGTTCGACCCCGTGCTCGACGACGCGCGCGCGGTCGGGGCGCAGCGCGTTCAGCGCGCGGATCGCGTCGGTGGTCTGGCGCTTCGCGCGCGATTCGAGCCACTTGCCGAAGCGCACGAGCGTGACGATGACGGCCGACGCCTCGAAATACAGATGGCCGGGATGCGCGGGATCGCGCAGCAGCATCCACAGGCTCAGCCCGTACGCGGCCGACGTGCCGAGCGCGACCAGCAGGTCCATGTTGCCGGTGCGCGCCTTCACCGCATGCCAGGCCGCGCGGTAGAAGCGCGCGCCGAATCCGAACTGCACGATCGATGCGAGCACGAGCTGGAGCCAGCCGGGCAGCATCAGGTCGATGCCGAACGGCGCGGCGAGCATCGGCGCGACGAGCGGCGCGCTCAGCACGGCGGCCGCGATCATGAGGTTGCGTTCGCGGATCGCTTCGCGGCGCTTGCGTGCGTCGGGGGCCTGCGCGGGGCCGGCCGGTCGTGCATCGGCGCCGATCGTTGCGCCGGCGGGCGAGGTGGCGGGAAGCGATGCACGGTAGCCGGCCGTGGTGACTGCGGCGATCAACGTGGCGGCATCGAGTGCGCCGGCGCCGTGCACCGACGCCCGCTCGGTCGCGAGATTGACCGTCGCGCGCGCGACGCCCGGCACGGCGGCCAGCGCTTTTTCGACGCGGCCGGCGCAGGACGCGCAGGTCATGCCGCCGATGTCGAGTTCGACGTTCGCGGGCGTGGCGGCCGGGACGACGGTGTCCGACACAGCCGGCGTCGCGCCATAGCCGGCCTGCTTCACGGCGTCCGCCAATTGGGTGGCCGAAACGCCGGCCGACGCGTCGACCGTCGCGCGTTCGGTCGCGAGGTTGACCGATGCGCGCGTGACGCCCGGCACCTTCGCGAGCGCCTTCTCGACGCGTGACACGCATGACGCGCAGGTCATCCCGTCGATGTCGAGTTCGATCGTCGCGGCGGCAACCGACGCAGGCGGTGGTGCCGCGTGTAACGCGTTCTCCGACGAAGGCGTGGCCGCGACCGTTTCGGTTACCGCTTCGCGCACGGTTGCGCGATAGCCGGCCTCGCCGATCGCGTCGACGAGCCGGCCGGGATCGACCGCCTCCTGCGCGGTAACCGTCGCCGCATGCGCGTCGAGATCGACCGCCGCATCGACGACGCCCGGCACGGCGGCCAGTGCGCGCTGCACGCGGCCCGTGCAACCGCCGCAATGCATGCCGTCGACGCTCAGCTCGATCGTTTGCAGCGCCGCGGAGGCGAGTGGTTCAGTCATATCGGATTCCCCAAAAGCGCGGTTCGTGCCGCGGATGGTTCCAGTATCAACATTCCCATGATGGTAAGGTCAAGTACCGGCGACGATGCGGCGCAAGTCGATGCACACAGGGTGTCACAACACGGAAAAAGCGATCGCCCGGCTTCCAGACGGACGGCCAGTGCGCGCTGAGGACCAAGCTTGACGCTCGCGAGGCGTTTACGGGCAACTGGCTGAGGGTGCCGGCGTTGTTCCGGATTTTTGCTGAATCCCGTGAAACGTTTCAGATTTTTTGACGGTTCAACTAGCGTTTCACCCGTTATTCGGCATATTGGGGGATGCCCTTAGGCGCTATGATACCGGCCTGACATCAGCGCCCACCGTTACGAAACGTTGCGAAACGGTCATCCGGGCACGCTGGGGTGCCTTGTTCGGGTTCGCGAGACGAACAAGGCGTTGACTGAAAAGAACGATATTCGGCCAGTAATCGATGATTGAAAACCAGCGAGAATCAGTTTCCCTGCGACGCGCGTGCGCGTCGCTGGCGATGGCGGCATTGCTTGCAGGATGCGCGTCGCAACCGGACGCGATCCAGCGGAAAACCGGCTGGATGCGCGCGGAAGTCGCCGACTCCTATATCTATGCGTATCCGCTCGTGCTGATGGACGTCGCGAAGGAAGCGGCGACGGGCGGCGACGGTGCGCAACCGGGGCAGGCGCCGCTCAACACGCTGCGCCACGCGCAGGCGCTGCCGCCGGTCGGCGCGGTCAACCCGCCGCTGCCGGGCGTCGACACGCTCGACTCCACCGGCTGGCTCGACGTCGCCGCCGAACCCGTGATCGTCACGCTACCCGACACGCGCGGCCGCTACTGGGACGCACGCGCGCTCGACATGTGGACGAACGTGCTGTGGTCGTCGTCGAGCGTCGCGGCGCGCGGCCCCCGTGGCGCCGCGCGATCGCAAACGATTGCCTTCGCCGCGAAGGACTGGCAGGGCACATTGCCGAAGGGCGTGCTGCGCGTCGACGTGCCGTCCGCCAATGCGTGGCTCGAAGTGCGGCTGCAGACGAGCGGCGGGCGCGACCTGACCAACGTGAAGAAGCTGCAGCGCGCGATCCGCGTGGTGCCGCTGTCCGTCTACACCGGCGCCGAGCGCGGCGCGTCGGTGGCGGTCCATGCGGGCAGCGCGCCGTCCGAAGCGGTGGGCGGCGGCACGCCGGCCGAGCAGGTGGACGCGCTCGACCCGAAGGCGTTCTTCACGCGCTTCGCGCGGGCGCTGCAGGACAATCCGCCGCCGGCCGACGACGCGCACGCGCAGGAATCGCTCGCCGACATCGGCGTGACGGCCGGCTACCCGGTGCTGTGGACGGGCGACCGTCTCACGGCCGCGACGGCCGGCGTCGCCGAGGCGCGCGCGCGGCTCGCGACGCCGCCGTCGAACCTGCTGAACGCGAACGGCTGGACCTGGATCGGCGACACGGCCGGCAAGTACGGCCAGGACTACGCGCTGCGCGCGTACGCGGCCTACACGCAATTCGGCACCGCGACGCGCGACGACGAAACGCTCGCGATCACCCGCGTCGACAGCGACGGCCATGCGCTGAACGGCGCGAACCGCTACGTGCTGCATTTCGCGCCGGGCACGCTGCCGCCCGTGCGCGCGTTCTGGACGCTCACGCCGTACACGACCAACGGCGCACTGCCCGACGTCGGGTCGGCGCGCCGCTCGCTCGGCGATCGCGACCGGCTGCGCCGCAACCGTGACGGCTCGATCGACGTCGTCGTGTCGGCGTCGCCGGGCGGTACGCATGCGGCGAACTGGCTGCCGGCGCCGCGTACCGATTTCGCGCTCGCGTTGCGCCTGTACGCGCCGAAGCCGCAAGCGAGCGACGGGTCGTGGATGCCGCCCGCCATCGTCCGGAAATGACCGGTTGACCGCCGCCGTTGTTCGACCGGCGGGTGCGGCGGCGGCGCCCGACCGCCGTACCGTCACCTCCTGAGCCTATACTTTCGGGATAGCGTGCGCGGCCGCCCGGTTTTCCGGTGCGGCCCGGCATCCATTCCCGAGGCATTCAAGCATGGCAAGCGCAGACAAAGAAACCTTACCCTCGACCCTCCATGCCCTCGGCGGCGTTGCACGCTCGCGCCGGACCCGGCGTATCGGCATCGGCGTGCTGATCTTCGTCGTTTTATTCGGACTGTTCGGCTTCTTCGCGGCGCCGCCGCTGATCCGCCATGTCGCCGAACAGCAGTTGAGCAAGCAGCTCGACCGGCCGGCCACGATCCAGCGCATCGTACTCAACCCGTACACGCTGAACCTCGAAGCCGAAGGCATCCACCTCGGCGAGCGCGGCGGCCAGGGCGACTTCATCGACATCGGCAAGCTCGTCGTGAGGCCGTCGTGGTCGTCGCTGTTCCGCGGCGCGCCGATCGTCAACGAAATCCGGCTCGATTCGCCGCGCTTTCACGTCGTCCGCTACGACGCGCAGCGCTTCAACTTCACCGATCTGATCGAGAAGTTCTCGTCGCCGTCGCCGACGCCCGACAGCAAGCCGACGCAGTTCTCGGTATCGAACATCCAGGTCAACGACGGCCGGATCGATTTCGACGATCGCCTGCTGAACGAAAAGCACGTCGTCGACCACTGGACGCTCGGCATTCCGTACATCGCGACGCTGGCCTCGAAGACGGACATCTTCGTCGAGCCGAAGCTGCGTGCGCGCTTCGACGGCAGCCCGATCTCGATCGACGGTAAGACCAAGCCGTTCGCGCAGTCGCGCGAATCGGAGATCGCGCTGAAGTTCGACCGGCTCGACGTGCCGAAGCTGATCTCGTACGTGCCGGCGAAGCTGCCGGTGGCCGTGACGAGCGGCCTGTTGAGCAGCAACCTCACGGTCAATTTCGTGATGAGCGGCGAGACGCCCGCGCTGCGCGTATCGGGCACCGTCGACCTGAACGACGCGAAGGTGACCGACCGCGCGTCGGCGCCGCTGTTCGCCGCGCGCGGCGTGCACGTCGCGGCGGCCGGGCTGGAACCACTGCGCAACGCGATGCACTTCGACGAGATCCGGCTCGACCAGCCGGTGGTCGACCTGTCGCGCGACAAGCGGGGCGTGCTGAACGTCGAGAAGCTGGTCGTGCAGCCGGCCGCCGCGCCGAAGGCCGAAACCGGCAAGCCGGCCGCGTCGGCCGCCGCCGTTTCCGCTGGGTCCGGCGCATCCGCCGCGTCCGGTGCCACCGTCGCCGCCGCCAGCGGCGCGAAGGCCGAAGGCGGCGCCGCCGCGAAGGCAGCGCCGCCGCTCGACCTGACGATTCGCCATGTCGCGATCGACGGCGGCACGATCAACGTCGACGACCGCGTGCCGGCGACGCCGACCGCGATCTCGCTGACGAAGCTCGCCGCGACGCTCGACGGCTTCTCGCTGCAGGGCAAGACGCCCGCGAAATACACGCTGTCGACGTCGCTGTCGCGCGGCGGCGACGTGAAGGCCGAAGGCGCGTTCAACCTCGCGGCGAAGCAGGCCGACACGAAGCTGACGGTGGCCGCGCTCGCGCTGCCCGCGCTGCAGCCGTACCTTGGCGAGGCGACGCGCGCGCGCGTGCTCGACGGCACGCTCGGCGCGACCGTCAACGCGAAGACCGACTGGGGCAAGACGCCGCTCGCCGCGGAAGTCGCCGACAGCACGGTCAGCCTGAAATCGTTGAAGATCGCCGCGCCGGACAACAAGGCGCCGGCCATCGTCCTGCCCGACGCAACCGCGAAGATCGCGAAGGTCGACGTCGCCGCGCGCACCGCGGAGATCGCCAGCGTCGACGCGAGCGGGCTCGCGCTCGACGTGAAGCGCCTGAAGGACGGCAAGATCGACCTGGCGGCGCTGGCCGAACCCGCGCAGGCGGCGGTGCCGCCGCGCACGGTCGCGCGCAAGGCGCAGGCCGCCGCGCCGTCGTGGCACTACCGGATCGATGCGCTGAACGTGAAGGACGCTGCGGCGAACTTCACCGACCTGTCGACGCCGCGCCCGGTGAAGCTTGCGATCAAGCCGCTCGACCTGTCGGTGCAGAAGATCAGCGACGACCTGACGAAGCCGTTGCCCGTGCAACTGAAGGCGACGCTGAACCGCAAGGGCGCGCTGAACGTGACGGGCGACGTGACCGCGCAGCCGCTGAAGCTCGGCCTGAAGATCAACGGCAACCGCCTCGACGCGGCCGCGTTCGAGCCGTATTTCGGCAGCGCGCTGAACGCGACGATCGCCAGCGCGCTGCTCAACGCGCAGGGCAACCTGACGTTCGCGCAGGTGAAGGACACGCCGCGCGCGACCTATCGCGGCGACGTCGCGCTGGTCGACGTGCGGATGCTCGACAAGGCGACTTCCGACCCGTTCGCCGGCTGGCGCTCGCTCGCGCTGTCGAACCTGAAGGCGAACTACGACGAGAAGGGCACCGACGTCGACGCCGCGCGCGTGACGTTCTCGAACTTCTACGGCCGCGTGCTGCTCGACGCGCAGGGGCGGCTGAACCTGAAGGACGTCGTCGCGAAGGAGACGGGCCCCGCGCAGTCGCTCACGCGCGACGCGAGCAAGGGCGAACCGGTGCCGCTGTCGCCGGGCGTGACGCCGCCGGCCGCCGCGCAGGCCGCATCGGCCGCGGCCGCGCAGCAGGCGTCCGTGCCGGCCGCCGCGTCGGCGACGGTGGTCGTGAAGGCCGCGCCGCAGCCGCGGAACCCGGTGCGGATGCACTTCGGCGAACTGGTGCTGCAGAACGGCCGCGTCACGTATACGGACAACTTCATCAAGCCGAACTACACGGCGAACCTCGTCGCGATCAAGGGCACGGTCGGTGCGTTCGGCACGGATTCGACGACGTCCGCGCCGGTCGACGTCGCCGCGAACCTCGCGGGCAACGGGCCCATCTCGATCAAGGGCTCGGTGAATCCGCTGATCGAGAAGCCGGCGCTCGACCTCACGGCGACCGCGCACGACATCGAGCTGACCAATCTGACGCCGTATTCGGCGAAGTACGCGGGCTATCCGATCACGAAGGGCAAGCTCAACGTCGATCTGCACTACCAGCTCGCGAACGATCAGCTGTCGGCGAACAACCACATCTTCATCGACCAGTTGACGTTCGGCGACCACATCGAGAACGACACGGCGACGAAGCTGCCGGTGAAGCTCGCGATCTCGCTCTTGAAGAACACGCGCGGCCAGATCGACGTGAACCTGCCGGTGTCGGGTTCGCTGTCGAATCCGGAATTCAGCGTCGGCGGGCTGATCTGGCGCGCGGTGCTGAACCTGATCGCGAAGGCCGTCACGTCGCCGTTCACGCTGCTCGCGAATGCGTTCGGCGGGGGCGGCGGCGAGGATCTCGGCTACGTCGAGTTCGCGCCGGGTTCGTACGTGCTGACCGACGCGCAGGAGAAGAAGCTCGACACGGTCGTGAAGATGCTGACCGAGAAGCCGTCGATCCGCCTCGACCTGATCGGCCGCGTCGATCCGGCGCAGGACACGCCGGGGCTGCGCGACGCGTACGTCGAGCGGCTGGTGCGTCAGCAGAAGCTGAAGGACGTGATCGGCCAGGGCGAAAGCATCGATCCGATGTCGGTGAAGGTCGACAAGGCCGAATACTCGAAATACCTGACGCGCGCGTACAAGGCCGCCGACTTCAAGAAGCCGCGCAACCTCGTCGGCCTGCAGAAGACGCTGCCCGATGCGGACATGAAGCAGGCGCTCGCCGATCACGCGCCCGCCGACGACAACGCGCTGCGTGCGCTCGCGCAGCAGCGCGCGCAGGCCGTGCGCCAGTATCTCGACGGCAAGATCGATTCGAGCCGCATGTTCGTCGTCGCGCCGAAGCTCGACGCGAAGGGCATCTCGGACAAGGGCGCGACGACCCGCGTCGACTTCGGGCTGCAGTAAGCGTTATCGCCAACCGTCATCCGCCGCCGCGCCCCCACCCGTCGGGCGCGGCGGCTTTTTTCAGCGCCCGGCGATCGCCGGTTCGCGCTTGTCCAGCTCCTTCCTCGCGGCCAGCGGCAGACGTGCGTCGTCCCACTGCGTCAGCCATTCGACTTCCTTCGCGGTGAACACCTGTCCGTAGTTGCGCAGCGCGTACTGCAGCGCGTCGACGACGTGATGGCGAATGATTTCGGGGGTACGTGCATCGTCCAGCACGAACCGGAGGGCTTCCAGGGTCGACATACTCGTGCTCCGGGTCAGGGAAAACCTTTTATTACACGCCAATAGTCGCGGGCCAAGCCGAAAAAAAATCCGTCCGCGCGGGGCTGGCCCACGCGAGGGCCGTGGATTGCGACGCCTTCATGGGCGGCGACGGGCATCGCGCTCGTCGCGGTGTCGCGCAGGGGCTGGCCGGTTCGGCGTGGGCGAGGGCATCGGCCCGGCGCTTCGCCCGGCGCGCGTCGTGCCCGGGCTTGAAACGGTGCGCGCAACCGGCCATATTGGCCGGGTATCACCCGTTCAACGACGTACCGAGAGGATCGTTCATGCGCCTTCTGCTTGCCCTGCTGCTCCCGTGGTTCCAGTTCTTCACGATCGGTCGCCCGATCGCGGGGATCATCTGTCTCATCCTTCAAATCACGATCATCGGCTGGCTGCCGGCCGCGATCTGGTCCGTGTATGCGCTGAGCCAGTACAAGACCGATCGCAAGATCGAGGCGGCGTTGCGCGGGCGGCCGTAGGAGGGGGAGGGAAGCGGCGTCGCGTCACCGGCTGGCTGGCGGGATCCGTGGTTGCGAGCCTGCCGGAATCGGGCGTCAACGACAAAACGGCCGCCCCGACCATCGTTCGACCGGGCGGCCGCTCCGGCCTACTTCACCGCAAACAGCGTCAGGTTCATGAAGATCTTGAACGCATAGCCGAGCGTGACGGCGCCGATCACGCCGCCCGCCCACAGAACGACGAACCACATCCAGCCGCGCATCCGCGGCCGCGGCGCGCCGGGCTGGCCGGCAGTGGAATCAGTGGTGGTAGTAATGCTGGTCTTCATGGCGCACCTTGCCTCGGAATACCCAGTAACCCATCGTCGTGTAGGCGATGATGATCGGGAGGATAACCGCTGCGCCGACCAGCGTGAAGGTCTGGCTCGAACGCGGCGCCGCCGCTTCCCAGATCGTCATCGTCTGCGGAATCGCGTACGGGAACAGCGTGACGAGCAGGCCGACGTAGCCGAGCAGCACCAGCGCCAGCGCGAGCACGAACGGCGTCATGTCGTGCCGGCCGCGCACCGCGCGGCGCATCCACACCGCGCACGCGGCCACCAGGAACGGCACCGGCAGCAGACGCCAGAACAGCCCCGAATCGAACCAGCGCTGCGCGATGGCCGGATCCTGCAGCGGCGTCCACAGGCTGACGACCGCGATGAAGCCGAGCAGCACGACGGTCAGCGGCCACACGACGCGATGCAGGCGGCGCTGCAGGTCGCCTTCGGTCTTCGCGACGAGCCAGCAGCAGCCGAGCAGCGCGTACGTGACGATCAGGCCGAGGCCCGTCAGCAGGCTGAACGGCGTGAGCCAGTCGAACGCGCCGCCGGCGTACACGCCGTCCTTCACGTCGATGCCCTGCAGGAACGCGCCGAGCGCGATGCCCTGAAACAGCGTCGCGCCGGCCGAGCCGCCGATGAACGCGAGATCCCACAGCTGCTTCGTGCGTCGCGCCTTCGCGCGGATCTCGAACGACACGCCGCGGAAGATCAGGCACACCAGCATGAAGATCAGCGGCAGATACAGCGCCGACAGCACCGTCGAATAGACGATCGGAAACACCGCGAACAGCCCGGCGCCGCCGAGCACGAGCCACGTCTCGTTGCCGTCCCATACGGGCGCGACGGTGTTCATCATCAGGTCGCGTTCCTTCTCGTCCGGGAAGAACGGGAAGACGATGCCGATGCCGAGGTCGAAGCCGTCGAGCACGACGTACATGAAGAGCCCCAATGCGATGATCGCGGCCCAGATTACGGTGACGTCCATAGGTTTTCTCGTATGCGAATGGGATGGGCTCAGACGGTCTCGATCAGCTCGTCGACGGCCGACATCGGGCGGCGCGCGGTGTGATCGGGGCGCGTATCGGGCAGGTCGTGTTTCGCGTCGTGCTTGACGTCGGGCAGCGCCGGGCCGGCCTTCATCAGCTTCAGCATGTAGTACACGCCGGTGCCGAACACGAGGAAGTACACGATCACGAACGTCATCATCGACAGGCTCACCTGCTGCACCGACAGCGGCGACACGGCCTGCGCGGTGCGCATCACGCCATACACGACCCACGGCTGGCGGCCGGCTTCGGTCGTCACCCAGCCCGCGAGCAGCGACACGAACCCGGTCGGGCCCATCACGAGCGCGAAGCGCTGGAACCACTTCGATTCATACAGGCGGCCGCGGCGGCGCAGCAGCCACGCGAGCGCGGCGAGGCCGATCATCGCGAAGCCGAGGCCGACCATGATCCGGAAGCTCCAGAACACGACCGTCGAATTCGGGCGGTCTTGCGGCGGGAAATCCTTCAGCCCGCGGATCTCGCCGTCCCAGCTGTGCGTGAGGATCAGGCTGCCCAGGTGCGGCACCTTCACCGCGTAGCGGGTCGTTTCGGCCTTCATGTCCGGAATGCCGAACAGGTTGAGCGCGGTGCCGCCCTTCTCGGTTTCCCACAGCCCCTCGATCGCGGCGATCTTCGCGGGCTGATGCTTCAGCGTGTTGATGCCGTGCTGGTCGCCGATCACGGCCTGCAGCGGCGCGAGCACCAGCAGCAGCCACAGCGCCATCGAGAACATCTTCTTCACGCCCTTGTCGCGGCGGCCCTTCAGCAGGTGCCACGCGCCCGTCGCGGCCACCACCAGCGCGGCGACGATGAACGCGGCGATCGCCATGTGGAACAGGCGGTACGGGAACGACGGGTTGAAGATGATCGCGAACCAGTCGGTCGGCACGACGCGGCCGTCGACGATCTCGAAGCCCTGCGGCGTCTGCATCCAGCTGTTCGACGCGAGGATCCAGAACGTCGAGATCAGCGTGCCGATCGCGACCATCAGCGTCGCGCCGAAGTGCGCGCGCGGGCTCACGCGATTCCAGCCGAACAGCATGATGCCGAGGAAGCCGGCCTCGAGGAAGAACGCGGTCATGACCTCGTACATCAGCAGCGGGCCGGTGACGGCGCCGGCGAAGCTCGAGAAGCCCGACCAGTTGGTGCCGAACTGATAGCTCATCACGACGCCGGACACGACGCCCATCCCGAACGCGACCGCGAAGATCTTCGACCAGAACAGGCAGAGGGCTTTGTAGTACTGCTTGCCGGTCTTGAGCCAGCGGTATTCGAGCACGGCGATGAAGCTGGCGAGGCCGATGCTCAGTGCCGGGAAGACGATGTGAAAGGAGACGGTGAACGCGAATTGCAGGCGGGCCAGATCGAGGGCCGAAAATGCGGTGTCCATACCAGTTGACCGAGGCTTGACGATACCCGCCGGCGGGTGCCGACGGACCCCGGCGGACTGGCGTCGGGGTTGGCTGGAGTATGGGCCGCGATGTTGCACCGCGAAATGCGCCAACTCGTCGCAGATGTCCAGCCCGTCGCGCCCGGTTTCGCGGTAAATCTTTGATTCGTATCAAGAAGGCCGTTCGCCGCGCGTGCGGCCGCGGCGTGGCGGTCTGACGCACGTGCGGCAATATGGCGCGTCGCGTCATCGGAACGACGTCGCGCGTCCGGAATCGGCGCGCGCGGCGGCGGCCGGCAGGCGCCGCGCGAATTGCGTACACTCTCAGCTTCGTTTCGGCAGGGCCGGGCGCATCGGTTCCGGCTCGCGTTTACCCAGGGCACAGCGATGATCGATTTACGCAGCGATACCGTGACACGTCCGAGCCAGGCGATGCTGGCCGCAATGACCGCCGCCGAAACCGGCGACGACGTCTGGGGCGACGACCCGACCGTCCTGCGCCTGCAGGCGGTGACGGCCGAGCGGGCCGGCAAGGAAGCCGGCCTGTTCTTCCCGAGCGGCACGCAGAGCAACCTGGCCGCGCTGATGTCGCATTGCGAGCGCGGCGACGAGTACATCGTCGGCCAGCTCGCACACACCTACAAGTACGAAGGCGGCGGCGCGGCCGTGCTCGGGAGCATCCAGCCGCAACCGATCGAGAACGCGCCGGACGGCACGCTGCCGCTCGCGAAGATCGCCGCGGCGATCAAGCCGCTCGACAATCACTTTGCCCGCACGCGCCTGCTCGCGCTCGAAAACACGATCGGCGGCCAGGTGTTGCCGGAAGGCTATGTGCAGGAAGCCGTCGCGTTCGCGCGCGGCCGCGGCTTGTCGACGCACCTCGACGGCGCGCGCGTGTGCAACGCGGCCGTCGCGTCGGGGCGCCCGATCGCCGAGCTGTGCGCGCGGTTCGACACCGTGTCGATCTGCTTCTCGAAAGGGCTCGGTGCGCCGGTCGGCTCGGTGCTGGTCGGCAGCCGTGCGCTGATCGAGCGCGCCCAGCGCTGGCGCAAGGTGCTGGGCGGCGGGATGCGGCAGTCGGGCATTCTCGCGGCGGCGTGCCTGTATGCGCTCGATCACAACGTCGAGCGGCTCGCGGACGATCACGCAAATGCCGCGCATCTCGCGGCCGGCCTCGCGCGCATCGATTCGGTGAAGGTGCTGTCGCATGCGACGAACATGGTGTTCGCGCAATTCCCCGAAGCGGATTGCGCGCCGCTCGAGGCGTGGCTCAAGGAACGCGGCATCCTCACGCAGATGCTGTATGCGTCGCGCTTCGTCACGCACTGCGACGTGTCGCGCGCGGACATCGACACGTTCATCGACGCGGTCGGCGCGTATTTCGCGCAGCGTCGCGCGTGAGGCGGAATGCGCCGGCCGGCGACGGGCCGGCGCGACGTGGCATGACGCAAAACCCCGAGGGACGACGCGGCATGTAGGCGGTCGATCGTTGCCGCGCGGGCGGATTACGCTTGCGACGGCGTGTCGACGGGCGGCGTGCCGTCGTGGAACAGCGATTTCAGTTGCGTGCGCAGTTCGGCGCTGTCGGTGTGCTGGTGTACCGAGACCGCATGTTGCACGGCGGCCTCGAGCAGTTCGTTGTCGGAGTCGGCCGAAATGGCGACCGAGCAATGCATCGCGCTGGGAAACTCGCGGCAATCGATATAGCGGCGGGACATGATGTTCTCCTCACATGAAAGGGAACGGCCGGACCTGGATGATCGGCCGCGCGGCGCGTTCGCGAGGCCGATGGAAAAAGTATAGGCGGCGCGGCCGACTTTTCTCGTCGCAGTGCGCACCGCGACGGCCGTGTCGATCGCCCGCGCGCCGGCCAGCGCGTCACGGCAACGGCGCGAGCAGCCGGCGCGCCGCTTCGACCACCCGCGCGGACAGCGACGCCATCGTCGGCGACTGCACGGTCCACGCGTGCCAGTACAGCGTGACGTCGGTCGGATGCGCGGGCGCGAGATCGACGAGCCCCTGCGCATCGAGCGGCGCGGCGCCGATCAGCGGCTCCGGCACCATCGCGTAGCCGAGCCCGTGCCGTACCGCCGCGAAGTGCGAATGGGTGCCCGGCACGTAGTGGCATGGATACGCGCCTTCGGGCAACCCGAACTTCTCCTTCAGAAACGACGATTGCAGCGTGTCGCGCCGCGAATACGCGACGACGGGCGCGTGGCGCGCACTCGTACGGTTCAGCCCGCGTGGAAACCAGCGCACCGCGAACGCGGCGGCCGCGAGCAGCCGGTAGCGCATCGTGCCGAGCGGCGTCGCGAGGCAGCCGCGCATCGGCTTCGGCTCGGTCGTCACGCAGCCGACCGCCATCCCGCTTTCGAGCAGCGCGAACGTGTGGTCCTGATCCTCGACGATCAGCTCGAACAGGATCCGCTCGCCCGCGAGCACCGACGTCAGCGCGGGCAGGAACCACGTGCCGAGGCTGTCGGCGTTCAGCGCGATCGTCACGGAGATCGGCGATTCGCGCTCGGCAGCGAGCGTGCTGTGGAGGTCGGCCTGCAGCAGCGCGACGCGGCGCAGATGCTGCAGCACGCGCTGCCCGGCCACCGTCGGGCGGCACGGCCGCGTGCGCAGCACGAGCGGCGTGCCGAGGCTCGCTTCCAGCGCGCGGACCCGCTGCGTGACGGCGGACGCCGTCACGTGCAGGCGCACGGCCGCCTGCTCGAAGCTGCCGGTGTCGGCGACGGCCAGCAGCGCGGCGGCCTGCTTCGGATCGATCGTCATCGACATGTCGGGAGCAATTCCTGTGATCGGGGACGAGAACAGGCCGTAGTGTAAGGCAGCGTGCGTTGCCGTCCCGGCGCGGCACGTCGTTCGGCGGTGCGCGATTCGTCGTCGGAATCGGTTGCCGCGCATGGGGCGCGGCGGCGCGGGCATTTTGATCTACGCTGTATGAATGTGCGCGATGCCGCTCGCGCGGCGGCGATGTCGTCGTGCCGGCGCAGGCCCCTGACGACGCCATGCAGTGTGCCGATCCGACTACACCTCACTGAAGAACACGCGACGGAGCAATAAAGCAATGATCTTCCGGCAACTTTTCGACCCGCAGTCGTCGACGTACACGTATCTGCTCGCCGACGGCGCATCGCGCGAAGCGCTGCTGATCGATCCCGTGTTCGAGCAGGTGCGCCGCGACGCGGCGCTGCTCGACGAACTCGGGCTGCGGCTCGTCGCGACCGTCGACACGCACGTGCACGCCGATCACGTGACGGGCGCGTGGCTGCTGAAGCAGCACACGGGCAGCGCGATCGCGATCTCGGCGGCGAGCGGCGCGCAAGGCGCCGACCGCTACCTGAACGACGGCGACCGTTGCGCGTTCGGCGCGCGCTACCTGACCGTGCGCGCGACGCCCGGCCACACGAACGGCTGCATCAGCCTCGTGCTCGACGACGAATCGATGGCGTTCACCGGCGATTGCCTGCTGATCCGCGGCACCGGCCGCACCGACTTCCAGCAGGGCGACCCGCGCGCGCTGTATCGCGCGGTGCACGGCCGGCTCTTCACGCTGCCGGCCGCGTGCCTGCTGTATCCGGCGCACGACTATCGCGGGCTCACGGTGACGAGCGTCGGCGAGGAGCGGCGCTTCAACCCGCGCCTCGGCGGCGATCTCAGCGAAGACGATTTCGCCGGCTACATGCGCAATCTCGGGCTCGCGCATCCGCGCCAGATCGACGTCGCGGTGCCGGCGAACCTGCGGTGCGGCGTGGCCGCGAACGCGCCCGATGCGCAGGCCGCACCCGGCTGGGCGCCGCTCGTCTATACGTTCGCCGGCTTCTGGGAAATCGATCCGCAATGGCTCGAGGATCATCTGCCGGCCGTGCAGGTCGTCGACGTGCGCGAGCCGGACGAATTCACGGGCCCGCTCGGTCATCTGCCCGGCGCGACGCCGATTCCGCTCGGCGAACTGGCCGCGCGCGCCGGCGAAATCGCGCGGGACCGGCCGGTCGTGACCGTGTGCCGGGCCGGTGGGCGCTCCGCGCAGGCGACGGTGATCCTGAAGCAGGCCGGCTTCGATGCGGTCGCGAATCTCGGCGGCGGGATGCTGCGCTGGCGCGCCGAAGGGCGCGTCGTGATGGACGGCCGGTCGTAGCGGCCGAGGCCGGCTCCCTCGAAAAAAAATCCGGACCGGTGTCGAAACGGCCCGGCGCCGTTCGTCGTCCAGGTATCCGATCATGTGGCGCCGCCTGACGCGGCGCCGAAACCCTGAGAGACCCGCGATGATGCCGACGCTTTACGCCCATCCCTTTTCGTCCTACTGCCAGAAGGTGCTGACCGCGCTGTACGAGAACGGCACGCCGTTCGACTATCGCGTGCTTGCGCACGACGATCCGAAGCCGATGCAGGAACTGGCCGCGCTGTGGCCGCTGAAGCGCTTCCCGGTGCTCGTCGACGCGGGCCGCACGGTGATCGAGGCGTCGATCATCATCGAGTATCTCGGCCTGGCCCATCCGGGCCCCGTGCGCCTGCTGCCCGACGATCCGCGCGCCGCGCTCGAGGTGCGGACGATGGACCGCTTCTTCGACAACTACGTGGCGACGCCGCAGCAGAAGGTCGTGTTCGACGCGCTGCGGCCGGAAGCCGAGCGCGATGCGCGCGGGGTGGCCGACGCGCGCGCGATGCTCGATACGTCGTACGCGTGGCTCGACAAGACGATGGCCGATCGCGAATGGGCGGCCGGCGATCATTTCAGCCTCGCCGATTGCGGCGCGGCGCCGTTCCTGTTCTACGCGGACTGGACGCACCGGATCGATCCGGCGTTCGCGAACGTGATCGCGTACCGCAAGCGCCTGCTTGCGCGGCCTTCGTTTGCGCGCGCGGTCGACGAGGCGCGGCCGTATCGTTCGTTCTTTCCGCTCGGCGCGCCCGATCGCGACTGACGGGCGCGGCCGTCGCACGGCGTGCCGCGGCCGCACAGGGCCGGCAGCGCGCGCCGGGGCGACGGAACGACAGCAGCAGCGGCAGCATCGCGCGCCTGCCCGTCACATCGTGCGCGTGGCCGACTGCGCGAGCGTCAGCAGTTCGTCGAACTGCGTGATCAACTCGAAGCACAGCAGGAACGCGAGCGTATAGGCCGGCGCGGGGAAGCGCCGGATCATCTCCAGCACCTGCGGCGCGAAGCGCGAGCGGATCGCGTCGCGCGTCAGCAGCCACGCGATCGCGATGCCGATCGCGGCGCCCGCGATCAGGTCGGTCGGGTAGTGAAAGCCGAGATACGCGCGCGGCAGGCAGATGAATACGACCGAATACAGCAGTGCGACGACGCCGACGCGGCGCGCGATGATGAAGATGCCGGTCGCGATCGCCATCCACAGCATCGCGTGATCGCTCGGAAACGAACTCCATGTCTGCAGGGTCGCCGCGCGCAGTCCGGCCGACGGGAAGTGCAGGTGCAGGTCGGGGTTGTAGATCGGCCGCACGCGGAACGGCAGCACCTGCGCGAGCACGCGGCCGACGGCGAGCGCGACGAGCCCGCTCGCGACGGTGGCGACGACCAGTTCGCGTTGCCGTTCGCGATGCGGGCCGGGCTGGAACCACAGCCAGCACAGCACGGGAACGAGCACGAAGCCCTTGAACGTGTAGAGGCCCGCGATCACGCGGATCGCGTGATTCATCAACGGGCCGAACGTCACGTGGGTGAGGAAGATCTGGATCGTGGTGTCGAAATCGTTCATGTCCTGTGCGACCCGGGCGGACGCGCAGCGCATGACGGGCGGCCGGCTGGATCGAAAAGCGCGCTCGCACGGAGCGCAACGGGGGGCAAGTATGTCACCCGTTATTTCGAAGAAAATGCGAAAAAATACCGGGATTCCCCTGATAAACCGGGGCTGTGTGGTGGGGCCGGATGGGCGAGCGCCGTGTGGTGCGGCAGGGTCGAATCGTCCGACGTTTGCGTGCGGCCATGCACGCGCGCTGGAAAAATATTTTGTTGGACTGGACAATTCGGCAGGACGGTGCGGACCTTGCGCCGAATGAGTGATTGCCGTGCCGGAGTGGCGCGAATCTGCCGGGCGGCGCGGCGTCATGCGTGTGCCGATCAAAAAAATAAAAAAAGCGGGCAAGCCTCATCGGCCTGCCCGCCGGCGTGACGCGATGCGCGGCTTCAGTTGCGCCACACCCGGACGGCGAGCGCGGCCAGCGACGTCACGACGGCCAGCGCGGTCACCGCATTCCAGCCCAGTTGCGCGAGCAACGAACTGCCGATTGCCGCGCCCGCCGCCATCCCGATGAACATGCCGACGAACAGCACCGCGTTGAGACGGCTGCGCGACGCGGGATCGATCCGGTAGACGATCGATTGGTGCGCGATCAGCGTGGCCTGGACGCCGAGATCGAAGCCGATCGTCGCGAGCGCGAGCAGCACGAGCTGCGCATGCGGCGACATCAGCGGCGCGGCGGCCATCGACGCGAACGACACCGTCGCGATCCCGATGCCGATACGCGTGACGCGCTCGGGGCCGTGATGGTCGGCCAGACGCCCGGCGATCGGCGCGGCCAGCGCGCCGGCGGCGCCCGCGAGGCCGAATGCGCCGGCTGCCGCGCTGCCGAGATGGAACGGCGCGCCGTGCAGCATCACCGCGAGCGTCGACCAGAATGCGCTGAACCCGACGGCCAGCAGCCCCTGGGCGAGCGCGGCGCGGCGCAGTGCCGAATGCTCGCGCCACAGCGCGCCGAGCGAGCCGATCAGCGCACGGTACGGCAGCCGCGTGGTCGGCTCGAAGCGCGGCAACCCGCGTGCGGCCACGGCGCCGATCACGGCGACGCTGGCGGCCGCGAGCGCGAACATCGCGCGCCAGCCGGCCGTCTCGGCGATGAATCCGGCCACGACGCGCGACAGCAGGATGCCGAGCAGCAACCCCGTCATCACGGTGCCGACGATGCGGCCGCGATGCGTGTCGTGTGCGAGCGTCGCGGCGGCCGGCACGACGTCCTGCGCCATCGTCGCGGCGAGGCCGATCGCGAAGCTCGCCGCGAGCAGCAGGCCGAGCGACGGCGCGACGGCGGCCAGCAGCAGCGCGACGACCAGCGCGGCGGCCTTCGTCACGATCACGCGGCGCCGGTCGAAGCGGTCGCCGAGCGGCGCGAGCAGCAGGATGCCGAGCGCATAGCCGAGCTGCGTGAGCGTCGGCACGAAGCCGATCGCCCGCGCCGACGCGCCGAGATCGGGCGCGAGCGCGCCGAGCATCGGCTGCGCGTAGTAGAGCGGGGCGACGCCGAGGCCGGCGGCGGCCGCGAGCAGCAGCACGAGCCGGCGATCGGGCATCGAATGGGCAGCCGGGCGGGCCGGGGCATGCGCCACGCGGGGCGCGGCGTCGAGACGGGTCGGGGTGGACATCGCGTACATCCTCGGTTGAAGAAGGGGTTGGACGCGAGTGTGGCGGTACTCGGCGGACGACGGTAGTGCCGCCTTGCGCACATTTGTTATACGCTCCACGAATGACCGAAAAATCTCCTCCCTCTCGCGCTGCTGGCGGATCTCCGCGCGTTCAGACGGTGCCGGTGAACGGTGCGGGCTATCGCTTCGAGCTGATGGAAACCTTCGTGCGCATAGTCGAGGCCGGCAGCCTGTCGGCGGCCGCCGTGCAGCTGCATACCACGCAGCCGACGATCAGCCGCCGGCTGCAGGCGCTGGAAAGTTCGCTCGGCATGCGGCTGCTGCAACGCACGACCCATACGATGCGGCTGACCGTCGACGGCGAGCGGTGCTTCAAGCAGGCGAAGGAGCTGCTGGCGAGCTGGGCGGCGTTCGAGGCCGATTTGCGCGGCGCGCAGGAGGAGCCGGACGGGCTGCTGCGCGTCGCGGTGCCGCACGCGTTCGGGCAGCAGCGTTTCGTTGCGCCGCTCGCGCAGTTCCTGCGCGACTATCCGCGCGTGTCGGTCGAGTGGCTGCTGCAGGACGAGGTGCGCGATTTCGTCGGCAGCGGCATCGATTGCGCGATCCAGGTCGGCGAGCCCACCGATCCCGGCGTGGTCGCGATCCGGCTGACGAAGGTGCCGCGTTTCGTGGTCGCCGCGCCGTCCATACTGAACGGCGCCGACGTGCCGGCCGATCCGGACGCGCTCGCCGCGCTGCCATGGCTCGCGTTGCGCACGTACTACCGCAACGAGCTCGCGCTGACGCATGCGGCCACCGGCGACACGCGGCGCATCGCGATCCGCCCGCGCATCACGACCGCGAACCTGTATGCGCTGCGCAGCGCGGCGCTGCTGGGCGTCGGCGCGTGCGTCGGATCGTCGTGGATGCTCGCCGACGATCTCGCGCGCGGCGATCTCGTGCACCTCGCCCCCGAATGGGAGGCCGCGTCGCTGCCCGTCTACCTGACTTATCCGCATGCGCAGTTCTATCCGTCGCGGCTCGTGCGGTTCGCCGCGATGATGCGCGAGGCCGTGCCGGCGCTCGTCGAAGGGCGCGACGGCTGAAGCAACGCGGCCCGGGTGGCGGTACGCCGTCAGCCCCGCCGGATCCCTTCGGGCAGCGCGCTGATGCGGCGCACTTCAGGCGAATCGAGCCACGCGCGCGACGTCGCGCAGTCGACGAACATGTCGGTCGCGTCCTCGCCCCAGAACAGGTCGCCGTCGAGCACGAAGGTCGGCACGCCGAACACGCCGTCGGCGATCGCGCGATCCGTGTTCGCGCGCAGCGCATCCTTGACCGGCTGGGCTTCGACGGCCGTCACGCCTTCCGGGAAGCCGACGGCTTCGCACAGCGCGGCGAAACCTGCCGGCGTCGACACGTCCTCGCCGTCGCGCCAGATATGCCGGAAGATCCGCTGGATCGCGTCGCGTGAGCCGCCCATCGCGATCGCGAGGCGCAGCGGCTTGATCGGATTGAACGGGTGCGCGGGCGGCATCCGGAACGCAATGCCGAGCTTGTCCGCGCGGTATTGCGCATGCCGATAGGTGAACACGCGTTTGGCCGCGATCTCCGCCGGCGCTTTCTGGCCCCAGTGCGTGAGCAGCGCACCGAGCACGATCGGCCGCGGCTCGAACGCGGCGGCGGGCGGCAACCGGTCGAACTGTTCCTGTTGCAGGTAGGCGAACGGCGAAACGAAATCGAAATACCAGCTGGCGGTGCGCGGGGCGTTCATCGCGGGAGTCTCCTCGGGCGGATCCGGTTGTCGGTTGCACGGCAGTGTCGCACGCGGCGGCGTTTTGCGCCGCAGCACCGCCTTTCGTCACCGGAATGAACGACCGCTAAGCGGTTTCCACCAGCGCCGCGAGCTTCGCCAGCGCCATCTGCCAGCCGGTCTCGTTGTCGGCGGCCGGCACGCCGGGCGGTATGCCGTCGTGCACGGCGTCCACGCGCGTGCCGCCCGCTTCGTCGGACAGCGTGATCGTGATCGTCATCGCGCCGCGCAGCATCGGGTCGTCGGTTTCGAATACGTCGATCTCGACGATCTGCTGGTCGGGCACCAGCGTGACGAAGCGGCCATGATAGGTGTCGGTGCGCGCGGTGGTCTTGCCGGTGCCGGCCGACGGCGCGTCGTAGCTCAGCGACACGCGCAGCGCGCCGCCTTCCCGTGTGTCGTACGCGTGTACGCGGCACGTCATGCCGTCGGGCACTTTCCATTGCTCGACCGCGTGCGGGTCGAGCAACGCGCGATAGACGCGCCCGCGCGGCGCGTTCAGGTGCCGGCTGACCTGGGTCGAATGCGTGTGCATGTGCAACATGTCACCTCCCGCGAAGCGTGCGAGACGGTGCACGCCGGCGCCCGGCGTGTCGTCATGCTTCCTTCAGGAATCCTAGGCGCGGGCGCGGCGGCATGCAATGACCGCACGCGAAGCGGCGTTCAGCGCAGCGTGGCGGCAAAGGCGTCGAGCTGCGTGATGCAGGTGTTCCAGCCCTCGAAAAAGCCGAGCGCTTCGTGGCGCTCGCGCGTCGCGGCGTCGGGGTGCATCACGCGCGCCTCGTAGCGGCTGCCCGCGTCGTCGTCGGCCATCGTGACGATCGCCGTGAAGCCGAGCCACGGCGTCTGCGGCCGCCAGCCGCCCGCGAGCATCGACGTGAACGCGATACGCGATTCCGGCACGATGTCGAGGAAGCAGCCGGGGTTGTCGCTCGTGCCGCCATCGGGGCCGCGCATGAACGTATGGAAGGCGCCGCCCGGCCGCAGGTCGAACGCGCGTACCTCGGTGGTCCATGGTTTCGGGCACCACCATTCCTTCAGCAGTGCCGGGTCGGTCCATGCGCGCCACAGCGCGTGGCGCGGCGCGCGCAACGTGCGCGTGATGACGAGATCATTGGCTTCAGCGGGTTCGACGTGGCTGGCTGACATCTTGCTCCTCCTGGTGACGGCGTTCGACGAATTCGACGAGACGATCGGATCGCGCTTCCCACTGCGCGCGCTGCGCGGCGAGCCATGCCTCGGCCTCGGTCAGCCGGCTGCCGACCAGCGCGCAGGTGCGCGAACGGCCGGCCTTCCGGGTCGCCACGAGGCCGCTGCGCTCGAGCACGGCGAGGTGCTTCATGAACGACGGCAGCGCCATGTCGAACGGCGCGGCCAGCGCGGAGACGGTCCGCTCCCCCTGGCCGAGCGCGCCGACGATCGCGCAGCGCGTCGGATCGGCAAGGGCATGGAACACGTCGCTGATGCCGGGTTGAAAGTTATCCATTTGGCTAAGTGTAGGCGATGTGGCCATCGGTGCAACGACAATTTTCGTCGCGTACGATGATGGGGCGGTAACGCGCGCCGACCGGGCGCCGCGTTGCCTGACGCCTGCCGTCGTCGCGCGTGCCGCGACGCCCGGCCGGCGTCCGTTCCGATTCCGGCCCATGCCGAACCCGCGCGTGCGGCCCACCTGACTACCGGAGAGGGCATGACCGAACCCGTTACCGTTCGCCGCGTCGGCGCAAGCGAAGCGATGGCCTGTGTCGATGCGCTGGCCGACGTGCTGATCGATTGCGTCGAAGGCGGCGCGTCCGTCAGCTTCATGTTGCCGATCGAGCGGGCGACCGCCGTCGCGTTCTGGACGCGTGTGGCCGAGGGCGTCGCGAGCGACGAGCGCATCCTGCTCGTCGCCGAGGATGCGTCCGGCCGGATCGTCGGCACCGTGCAGATCGTGACCGCGCAGCCCGAGAACCAGCCGCATCGCGCGGACATCGCGAAGATGCTCGTGTCGCGGCATGCGCGCCGGCAGGGCGTCGCCGCGCGACTGATGGCGGCGGCCGACGCGGCCGCGCGCGACGCCGGCAAGACCGTGCTCGTGCTCGACACGGTGACGGGAGGCGACGCCGAGCGGCTGTACGAGCGGGCCGGCTGGCAGCGCGTCGGCGTCGTGCCGAACTATGCGTTGATGCCCGACGGCGCGCCGTGCGCGACGACGTATTTCCACAAGCAGCTCGCGTAACGGCCATCGTCATGCATCCGGCCGCGCCGGCGCCGTTGTTCGCCATGCGTGCGGCCGGTGTCGTTGCGCCGATCGCGCCTGCGTGGCTCGCTGCCGGGTGGCGCCGCCGCACGCCGGTGCCGTGGCGGAGCCGGTGTCGCCGATGCGGGCGCGCGTCGCGTGACGGGTGTGGCCTGTGAGAAAAGCGCCACCGCGCGCGGCCCCCGGTCCGATATAGTCGCGTGCACGCAGCAAGACGCCCACCACACGTCACGAAACCGCCGCCTCGATGAAACGCTCCCACGCCGCTTTCGCCCTCACGGGCCTGCTCGTCGCGCTGCCGATCGCCGCGTATGCGCTCGTCAAGCCGCTGCGCGTCGTCGCGCCCGCGCTGATCCCCGGCGTGTCGTGCCCGAGCACCGACATCTGCACGGACGATGTCGCGAGGCTCGGCGAGGCGCGGCAGCTCTATCACGACGGCTACGCGCGCGCGGCGGCGACCGTCGGCGCGTTCCGCGCCGCACCGCGCGTCGTGTTCTGCGCGACCCGCACGTGCGCCGATGCGTTCGGCCTCGGCATGCGCGCGGCGCTGACGCTCGGCGATTTCGGCGTGGTGATCGCGCCGCGCGGCTGGCAGACGTACTTTCTCGCGCACGAGCTGATCCACCACCGGCAGGCCGAAGTACTCGGCAACCTGGCCGTCCTGACCAAACCGCGCTGGCTGATCGAAGGGATGGCGTATTCGCTCAGCGACGATCCGCGCCATCCGCTGGCCGAGCCGTTCGAATCGTGGCGCACGCGGTTCGCCGCGTGGAATGCGGCGCGCGGCGCGCAGCCGCTGTGGGACGCCGCGCGGGCGATCGAATAGCGCGACAAGAACGCGGACGCCGCGCCGGGGCGCGCGCCGCCAGCGCTCAATTCGACGTGGCCGACTCGCCGCGTCGGCTGGTCAGCGTGTCCCGCCCCGCGTCGAGAATCTCGTCGGCCAGCGCCGGATCGGTGCCGGCGATCGCGCGCGACAGCACGAGCGCGCCGACCATCTGGCTGAAGACCGCGAGCGCGTCGCGACGCGTCTGCGCGGGCGTCGCGCCTTCGGCCGCCACCATCCGCTCCAGCCGCTCGAGATACGCGGCGAGGCCGTGCGCATAGCACGCGCGCGCCGCATCGGTCAGCCGCGGCGCATCGCCCGCGAAGCCCGACAGCGGGCAACCGGCCTCGACGTTGTCGCGATGCGCGGGCGACAGATACGCGGCCACCTGCGCGTCGAGACTGCCGGCATTCGGCGAATCCGCGCGGTCGTGCATCGCCTTTTCCATCACTTCGGCGACCAGCGCGTCCTTCGACTTGAAGTGGTTGTAGAAGCCGCCCTGTGTGAAACCGGCTTCCTTCATCAGTTCCGTCAGCCCCACGGCGTCGACGCCGCGCACGCGGAACAGCCGCTCGGCGGCCGCGACGATCGCGCTTCGGTTCTCGGCAGCCTGCTGTCTGGACACGCCCATCGATCTCTCCCTGATTTCCTGTTCGATCGCGTCGATTGAAAAACACAATGGTGATCGCCATTGACATGGCCATGTGGCGAGAACACAATGCACCGCAAAGACAATGGTGATCAACATTGACATCGAGTGTAGCCGACTGGGCGGATCGTGGCAAAGCCACGGCGGGTACACCGGATGGCAACGGGTCAGCGTCTTTGGCGCCGTGGGGCGTGGGTCGCGGCCGGCTTGCCGTCGGCGGCGCGCCGCGGCGCCACGGTTCGACAGGCAACGACAGTCTCGTTTTTACCCGGATCTCACGCGCGGCGAGCCGGCGCGCGGGCGATTCATCACGCGAAAGGACGCATCATGAAAATCGAAGGTGCAGTGGTGTTCATCACGGGCGCGAACCGCGGGCTGGGGCTCGAGTTCGCGAAGCAGGCGCTCGAACGGGGCGCGCGCAAGGTCTATGCGGGCGCGCGCGATCCGGCCAGCGTGACGCTGCCGGGCGTCGTGCCCGTGAAGCTCGACGTGACCGACCCCGCGGCGGTCGCCGCAGCGGCCGAGGCGGCGCGCGACGTCACGCTGCTGATCAACAACGCCGGCATCGCACGGCTCGGCAGCCTGACCGACGAGGGCGCGCCCGACGCATTGCGCGCGCACCTGGAGACCAACGTGTTCGGGATGCTGGCGATGTCGCGCGCGTTCGCGGGCACCCTGGCGGCCCACGGCGGCGGCGCGATCCTGAACATCCTGTCGGTCGCGAGTTGGGTGAACCGGCCGATCCTGTCGAGCTACGGCGTGTCGAAATCGGCCGCATGGGCGTTGACCAACGGGCTGCGCCATTCGCTGCGCGAGCAGCGCACGCAGGTCGTCGGGCTGCATGCCGGCTTCATCGATACCGACCTGACGGCCGGCCTCGACGTGCCGAAAGCAACGCCGGCCGACGTCGTGCGGCAGGCGTACGACGCGATCGAAGCGGGAGCGGAGGAAGTGTCGACCGACGAGTTCACGCGGCAGGTGAAGGCCACGCTGTCGTCGGGCGTCTATCTGGAAGAACCGGCGCCGCGTTGACGCCGCCGGTCGTGCGAACCCGCCGCCCGCGCAGTGAGCGCGGCGGCGGGTCGTGCCGTCAGACCGTGGTGTCGATGATGCCCGGGATCTTCACGTCCGGGTTCACGTCCGCGTCGTAGTCGACCCCGGCGATCTCGAAGCCGAACAGGCGCAGGAACTCGGTCTTGTAGCCCGCGAAGTCCGTCGTCTCGTACAGGTTCTCGTTCGTGACCGTGTCCCACATCGCGACGACCTTCTGCTGCACCTGCGGATCGAGTTCCTTGTAGTCCGCGCGCAGGCGGCCTTCCTCGTCGACATGCGGCGTCGCGCCGTACAGGCTGTCCTTCAGGAGCCCGTACACCTGCTCGATGCAGCCTTCGTGCGTGCCCTTCTCCTTCATCACCTTGAACAGCAGCGACAGGTACAGCGGCATCATCGGGATCGCCGAGCTGGCCTGCGTGACGACCGCCTTCAGCACCGACACGCGGGCGTCGCCGCCGTGCGCGGCCAGCTTGTCGCGGATCGACAGCACCTTCTTGTCGAGATCCTTCTTCGCTTCGCCGATCGAGCCGTTCCAGTAGATGTCGTGCGTGATCTGCTCGCCGAGGTACGTGAACGCCGTGGTCTTCGCGCCGTCGGCCAGCACGCCGGCTTCGGCCAGCGCGTCGATCCACATCTGCCAGTCCTCGCCGCCCATCACCGCGACGGTGCCGTCGATCTCTTCCTGCGTCGCCGGCTCGAGCGACACTTCGCGGATCACTTCCTTGTCGGTGTCGAGGCCGCGGAACGTGACGGCCTTGCCGACCGGCTTGAGCGTCGAGCTGATCGTTTCGCCCGTCTTCGGATGCGTGCGGCGCGGGGCCGCAAGGCTGTAGACGACCAGATCGACCTTGCCGAGATCCTGCTTGATGGTGTCGATCGTGACCTGCTTGACCTTGTCGGAGAATGCGTCGCCGTTGATGCTGCGCGCATACAGCCCCTTTTCGGCGGCGAATTTCTCGAACGCGGCGCTGTTGTACCAGCCGGCCGTGCCCGGCTTCGTCTCGCTGCCGGCGCGCTCGAAGAACACGCCGAGCGTGTCCGCGCCCGAGCCGAATGCGGCCGAGATCCGGGCGGCGAGGCCGTAGCCGGTCGACGCGCCGATCACGAGCACCTTTTTCGGGCCATTGGCGATCGGGCCGTGCGAAGTCACGTAATCGATCTGTTCCTTGACGTTGGCTTCGCAGCCGACCGGATGAGTCGTCACGCAGATGAAGCCACGCACGCGCGGTTTGATGATCATGGGAGAACCTCTAGTCAGAAAGGCGGGGACGGCCTGAAATCGGAAAAATCCCGCGCATTGTAAAGGAAGCGGCCGATCGCGGGCGGGCGCGGCCGGAAGGCGCGCGATCGCCCGGTAATTTCTCTCTTGACAGAAATAACTGAAAAAACTAAATTCCCCACCATGGAACTCACACCGATTGCCGAACGATTCATTCTCCACTGGGGCGAAATGGGCTCGAGGTGGGGCGTCAACCGTACTGTCTCGCAGATTCACGCGTTGCTCTACCTGGCCGGACGGCCGGTGGCAGCAGACGAAATCGCCGAGACGCTGAACGTCGCGCGCTCCAACGTCAGCACGAGCCTGAAGGAGTTGCAGGCGTGGCGGCTCGCGAAGGTCGTGCACGTGCTCGGCGATCGCCGCGACCACTTCGAGACGTCGACCGACATCTGGGAGTTGTTCAAGCTGATCGTCGAAGGGCGGCGGCAGCGCGAGATCGAGCCGACGCTCACGGTGCTGCGCGATTGCCTGACGAGCCCGGAGATCGCGAACGAGAGCCGCGAGACCGAACAGCGCATCCGCGACACGCTGCAGTTCGTCGAGACGCTGACGACCTGGTCGGACGAGATGCTGAGGCTCAAGCCCGATACGCTGATGAAGGCGCTCGGCATCGGTGCGAAGATCAGCCAGACGGTCAGGCGCAAGCCGTCGAAGTAAGCGGTAACGGAGAGCGGGCACGCAGCCCGCTTTTTTCGGAGTTGTTGTTTCTGTCATTACAGAAATAACTGTAAATAGAGGACGAACATGAACGCAGTCTTGCCGTCGACCTGCCCGCCCGAGCGTTCCGGCGCACGCGGCATGACCGTGCTCGTGTGCGGCGCGAACGGCTTCATCGGGCGGGCGCTGTGCGCGCAGCTCGAAGCGGGCGGGCATCGCGTGCTGCGCGGCGTGCGTCACGCGGCCGGCCCGCACGACGTCGCGATGGACTTCGTGCGGGACGTCGATCCGCCAGCATGGCTTGCGCGGCTGAACGGCGTGGACGTGGTGATCAACGCGGTCGGCATGCTGGCGGATCGACGCGGCGCGACGCTCGACGCCGTGCATCGCGCCGCGCCGTGCGCGCTCTTTACCGCATGCTGCCGCGCCGGCGTGCCGCGCGTGATCCAGATCTCGGCGCTCGGCGTCGAGCGCGGCGATACGCGGTACTTCGCGAGCAAGCAGGCGGCCGACCGCTTCCTGCAGACGTTGCCGATCGACTTCCGCATCGTGCGCCCGGCGCTCGTCTACGGGGCGGCCGGCGCATCGGCGCGGTTTTTCCGGATGCTCGCGAGCTTGCCCGTGCACGTCCTGCCGGCGGGCGGCCGTCAGCGGCTGCGCCCGGTGCATGTCGACGATCTCGCCGAAGTCGTGGCGCGGCTCGTGACGGAGCCGGCCGATTCGCCGTCGGCGGCGGGCCGCCGCGTGATCGACGTGGTCGGCAGCGACGAAGTCGAATACCGCGAGATGCTGGCCGGCTACCGCGCCGCGCTCGGATTTCCGCCGGCGGCCCGCGTGACGCTGCCGGGCCCGCTGGTCGGCGCGGCGGCCGTACTGCTCGGCGCGTTGCCGGGCGCGATGCTGACGCGCGACACGTGGACGATGCTGCGCGGCGGCAACACGGGCGATCCGGCGGCCACCACGGCCGTGCTGGGCCGGCCGCCGCGCCGCATCGGCGGGTTCATCGGCGCGGAAGCCGCCGCGCTGCGCCGCGACGCGCTCGCGATGTGGCGGCGTCCGTTGCTGCTGGGCGCGCTCGCGATCGTGTGGATCTGGACGGCGATCGCGAGCGCCTTCATCCATCCGCTGCACGCAAGCCTCGCGCTGCTGGCGCCCGCGCACCTGACGGGGCTGCCCGCGCTGATCGCGCTTTACACCGCCAGCGCGCTGGACTTCGCGCTCGGCATCGCGACCGTCGTCGCGCCGTCGCGGCGCCTGTGGGCCGTGCAGGCGGCGCTGATCGTCGCGTACTCGGCGGTCATCGCGGTCACGATGCCCGGCCTGCTGGCCGAACCGTTCGGCCCCGTGCTCAAGAACGTGCCGATTCTCGCCATCCTGTTGATCCTCTTTTCAGAAGAAGAACGCGCATGAACACCTATCTCGTCATCAAGGCGCTTCACATCCTGTCTTCGGTGCTGCTGGTCGGCACGGGGTTCGGCACCGCGTTCTACCTGTTCTTCGCGAACCGCACGCGATCGGTGCCCGCGATCGCGGCCGTGTCGCGGCTCGTGGTGCGCGCGGACTGGTGGTTCACGACGCCGGCCGTGATCTTCCAGCCGGCGTCCGGGTTGTGGCTCGCGCATACGGCCGGGTGGCCGTGGCATACGCCGTGGCTGCTCGCGTCGATCGTGCTGTACGCGGTCGCCGGCGCGTGCTGGCTGCCGGTCGTGTGGTTGCAGCTCGAACTCGCATCGATGGCGAAGCTCGCGCACGCGAACGGCGACGCCGCGTTGCCGGAGCGCTACTGGCGCTATGCGAAGCGCTGGGAACTGCTCGGTTATCCGGCGTTCTTCGCGATGCTGACCGTGTATTTTCTGATGGTGGTCAAGCCGATGTGAGCCCGTCGCCGTCGTGCGGAAGCGGCGGCGTACGCGGGAAAGCAGTCGATCGATTCATGATGCTTGCGATAACAAAAAGGAGTGCGAAGCATGAATGCCAATGAGCTGGTGCTGTACTTCGACGGGCGATGTCCGTTATGTGTCGCGGAAATCCGGCGTCTCGGCGAGCGCGATGTGCGACACCGGCTGGCGTTCGTCGACATCGCGGAGCCGGGCTTCGATCCGGCGCCGCTGGATGTCGACTTGCCCGCGCTGAATCGCGAGCTGCATGCGCGCTTGCCCAACGGACGCATGCTGACCGGCATCGACGGCATCGCGGCCGCCCATGCGCTGGTTGGGCGTCGCTGGTTCGCCTGGCTGCTTCGCGTGCCGGCGATGCGTGCCGTGTTCGCGCCGCTGTATCGCCGCCTCGCACGCAACCGGTATGCCGTATCGCGCTGGCTCGGGTATCGCGCGCAAGCCTGCTGCGAAGGCGGCGCGTGCAGCACCGGCAGCAACGCCGAAAGCGCGGCGGCGAATCGCCCGCCGCGCGACACTCCGCGCTGCGCCGTCGTGCGCTGGATGTACGCAGCCGCGATCGCGCACCTGCTCGTCGGCGCGGCCATTCCGTGGATTGCCGGCGCATCGTGGCTCGACGCCTATCACCGCGGCATCGAGTGGCATTTCTGGTCGACAGCGGCGCCCGAAGCCGCGCGCGCCCAGCAGGTCTGGTGGATGTCGCTGCTCGGCGCGACGGTACAGTGCGCGGCGGTCTGGATGCTCGCGCTCGTCCATCTCGGCAACCGGTCGAGGAAACGGGAAGTGTGGGGCTGGCTGCTGGCCGGCCTGTTGATCTGGGCGCCGCAGGACATGCTGTTGTCGTGGCAGGCGCAGGTGTGGGGGCACGTGGCGATCGACGTGGCCGCGCTCGTCGCGATGGTGCCGCCGCTGGTCTGGTTGTGGAGGAGGGATACCGCATGAACACGTTGCCTGCTTTCGACTGGGCGCTCAACCTGCTGATCGTGCAGGGCGCGATGGGCGCATTCGATACGCTTTACCACCACGAACTCATGCAAGACCTGCCGCACAGCCCGCGCGCGCGGCTCGAACTGGCGATTCATGCGGTGCGGTCCGTGCTGTACGGCCTCGTGTTCGCATCGATCGCGAACGTCGCGTTTCACGGCGCGTGGGTCGCGGCGCTCGCGATGGTCGTGCTTGTCGAAGTGGGGCTGACCTTGTGGGATTTCGTCATCGAGGACCGAAGCCGCAAGCTGCCCGCGACCGAGCGCGTGCTGCATACGCTGCTGGCCGTCAACGGCGGCGCGTTGTTCGGGATGATCGCGATGCAACTCGCCGTGTGGGCGCACGAGCCGACCGGGCTGCAGCCGATCGACCTCGGCTGGCGCGGCGGATTGCTCAGCCTGTTCGCGGTCGGCGTGACGGTGTCGGGCGTGCGCGACGGGATTGCCGCGTGCCGCATCGCGCCACGCGCGCCGGCTGCCAACCCGTTCGCGGGGCAGCGGCCCTGCAATGTGCTGGTCACTGGCGGGACCGGCTTCATCGGCGAAACGCTCGTGAACCAGTTGCTCGATGCAGGACATACGGTCACGCTGCTGGCGCGCGATCCGTTGCGTGCGGCTTACTTGTTTCAAGGCCGCGTGCGCAGCGTGACGTCCGTCGACCAGTTGCAGCCGCACGAGCGTTTCGACACGGTGATCAATCTCGCCGGCGCGCCGGTGCTGGGCGCACGCTGGAGCAAGCGCCGGCAGGCGGTGCTGCTCGCCAGCCGCGTCGGCGTCACGCAGGCGCTGATGCGCTGGGTCGAGACCGCCGAAGTCAAGCCGCGTACGTGGATCCAGGCGTCGGCGATCGGCTACTACGGCGTGCGGCCGGGCGACGAACGGCTCGACGAGGGCAGCAGTACCGGCACCGGCTTCATGTCCGAGCTGTGCCGGCAGTGGGAGCAGTCCGTGCAACCGCTCGAGCGCCACGGCGTGCGCGCGGTGGTGCTGCGGCTGGGCATCGTGTTCGGCCCGGGCGGCGCGTTGCGCCCGATGCTGCTGCCGCATTACTTCGGGCTCGGCGGACGATTCGGCGACGGCGCGCAGGTGATGAGCTGGATTCACCGCGACGACGTGTTGCGGATCGTCGCGCGCGCGATGTCGAACACGGGCATGCGCGGCGTCTACAACGCGGTCGCCCCGGTGCCGCTGACCCAGCGCGCGTTCGTGCAGATCGTGACGAAGGTGCTGCGCCGCCCCGCGTTTGTGCACGTGCCGGCGGCACCGCTGCGCGCCGCGATGGGCGAGATGGCCGAGCTGCTGCTGGACGGGCAGCGCGTGGTGCCGGCACGGCTGCATCAGGACGGATTCATGTTCCGCTTCCCGACGGCCGAGCACGCGCTGCGCGACCTGACGAATCGGCCGCACACCGGTTTCGCGCCCGCGGCCTGCCGTTTCCCGCGAGGTCGTGTATAACTTCGGCGTGACCGCGTTCGGCGCGTGCCGTGCGCGCCGAACGTTCGCACCCGACCTCACAAGGAGCCTGCATGCTGCAAGTCCTCGGCAAGATTCCGTCCATCAACGTCCGCAAGGTGCTGTGGCTGTGCACCGAACTGAACCTGCCGTTCGAACAGGAAGACTGGGGCGCGGGCTTTCGCACGACCCACGACCCGGCCTATCTCGCGCTGAATCCGAACGCGCTCGTGCCCGTCATCAAGGACGACGACTTCGTGCTCTGGGAGTCGAACACGATCATCCGCTACCTCGCGAACCGCTACGGCGGCGACGCGCTGTATCCGGCCGAGCCGCAGGCGCGTGCGCGCGTCGACCAGTGGATCGACTGGCAGGGCTCGGACCTGAACCGCTCGTGGGTCGGCGCCTTCCTCGGCCTCGTGCGCAAGTCGCCCGATCACCAGGATCCGGACGGCATCGCGCAGTCGATCGCGGGCTGGACGACGCACATGCGCGTGCTGAATGCGCAGCTCGAAAAGACCGGCGCGTACGTGGCCGGCAACACGTTCACGCTCGCGGATATCCCGATCGGCCTGTCGGTGAACCGGTGGTTCGGCACGCCGTTCGAGCATCCGGACCTGCCGGCAGTGTCGCGCTACGTTGAACGGCTCGCGACCCGCGAAGGCTTCAAGCAGTACGCGGGCAGCGCGAATCCGTAATGCGGCGCAGGCAGCGCTTGAAGCGGTGGTATTGCCTTCATCGCCGCTTCACGACCGATTCACCGACGCACCTGCCCGTCGTCACGCACCGGGCGCCGGCACCGCGTCGAGCACGCGCGCGAGAAACGCCTCGTGATTCCACGCGGCTTCCGGCCGCGACAGCCCGAGCCGCACGACCACCAGCTCGCGGCTCGGCACCACGCTGACGAACTGGCCTTCATGGCCGACCGCATGAAACGCGTCGGCCGGCATCGCCCGCGCATGCGGATCGCGATCGTTGAACGGCTCCGGCACCTTGACCCACAGCTGCGCGCCGAATTCCTGCCGCGGTGACTGTGGCGTCGCGCGCGTCAGATAGCGCACCCAGCCTTCGGGCAGCAGCCGCTGCCCGTTCCACACACCGTCCTGCAGCAGAAGCTGCCCGAAGCGCGCCCAGTCGCGGGCGCTCGCATACATGTAGGACGCACTGACGAGTGTGCCGGACGCATCGGGCTCGAACACCGCGCTGCGCATCCCGAGCGGCGCGAACAGCGCGCGGCGCGGAAACGCGAGGTAGTCGGCGTCGTTGCCGACCAGCGCTTCGCGCATCACGCGCGCGACGATCGCGCTCGTGCCGCTCGAGTACGACCACTGCGCGCCGGGCGCCGCGGCAAGCGGCTTCGCCGACGCGAACCGCGCGGTATCGGGCTGCGTGAACAGCATCACGGCGACATCCGACAGCGGATCGTCATAGTCCTCGTTGAATTGCAGGCCGCTCGTCATCCGCAGCAGCTCGTCGAGCGTGATGGCCGCGCGCGGATCGCCGCTGCCGCGCCATTCTGGCAGCAGTGCCGACGCGTCGGGCGACAGCCTGTGCCGCGCGACCAGCGTGCCGACCAGCGCGGCCGTGACGGTCTTCGTCATCGACCAGCCGGGCAGCGGCGTGGCGGCCGTGAAGCCGGGCGCATAGCGTTCGGCGATCACCTGGCCGCGCCACATCACGACGACCGCGCGCGTGCGCCGCGGCCGCGCCGGATCGGGTTCGTCGAACGCGCCGTCGAGCGCGGTCTGCAGCTTGTGCGTGTCGATGCCGGCGGGCGGCGTGGCCGGTGCGGGCGGGTCGGGTTGCGCGGGCGGCGGATCGGGGAGGGCCGGCAGCGCGGCGGGCAAGGTGGCCGCCGCCGCACCGGCCGTGGCCCCGAGCGCGAGCGTGCAGCCGAGCCCGGGCCGGAAGTCGGCTTCGCGTTCGGCGAAGCCGGCGAAGGTCGCCACGGCGCGATGATGGGCGGGATCGAGCGACGGGCGCACCAGTTTCAGCAGCGGATGGACGCCGGCCATGATGTCGACGTCGATCACGGATGCGGCCGGACGGCCCGATACGAACACGCCGGAACACAGCGCCTTGGCCGCATAGCCGGTCGCGATCGGCGCGAGCCGGGACAGCGTGTAGCCCGTATAGCCGATCGCGGCCACGAACACGAGCGCGACACCGCGCAGTATCGGCTTCTTGAGGGGGATCGTCATGCGCGAGCGTCCTCGGTGGCGTGCCGGCCGGCATCGATGCGGCAGTGTCGCAGGTTCGGGCGATGCGGTGCAATCGCTGTCGTGTGACGCATGATGACCGCCGCGTGTCCGACGGCGCGGCCGGCGTCGCGCATCGGGCGAGTTGATATCGGGTCGGCCGTCGGCCGATAATCGTCCGGCATTGCGCTTTGCTCTGCCCGTCCCACTGTCCAACCGAGATCGGAAACGCCATGTCCTACGACAACAACAACCCGTTCGCCAAAATCCTGCGCGGCGAACTGCCGTGCGTGAAGGTCGCCGAAGACGACGCGACGCTCGCGATCATGGACCTGATGCCGCAGGCCGACGGTCACGTGCTCGTGATCCCGAAGGAGCCGGCCGCGCAGATCTTCGAGTTGTCCGGCGACGCGGCCGCGGCCGGCATCCGCATGACGCAGCGCGTCGCGGCGGCGGTGCGCGCGGCGCTCGAGCCGGACGGCGTGTTCATCGGCCAGTTCAACGGCGCGGCAGCCGGCCAGACGGTCCCGCACGTGCACTTCCACGTGATTCCGCGCTGGGAAGGCGTCGAACTGCGGATGCATGCGCGCGAAATCGCCGACGCGGCGACGCTGGAAGCGCTCGCGCAGCGCATTCGCGCGCGCTTCGTGTAACAGCCCGGCCACCGTCGGCGCGGCGCCCGCCCACCGGCCGGCCGCTGCGCCTCCCGAGCCTGTTTCAGCGGTCACACCACGTAACACGTGTAACCGCCCGGGAAACTCGCGCGGCCAGGCCCGGCGCTAGACTGCGCGCATTGTTTCATCGAGCGACAGGAAGGGCGGATCGCCTCTTCGTGCCGGCCGCCGCGTTGTGCTGCGGTGGGGCCTTCGCGAGGTGTCGTTCGTCTTTCGCGCCGGGAATCGAGCCATGTCCAGACTTCTCATCACGCTTGCCCTGATCGGCGGCCTGTCCGGCTGCTACGTCGCGCCGCCGTACGGCTACGCGCCCGCGCCGGCCTACTACGGCTATGCGCCCGCGTACTACGCGCCGCCCGTCACCGTCGGCATCGGCGGCCACTTCCACATCCGCTGATCCGTTGCGGTGCGCCGGCCCGAGCTATACCGGCTCGGCCGGCTGCGGTCGGCCGGCCGATGCACGCGAGTTCGCGCGCCGCATGACGGTGCCGCCCGGCGCGCGGGGCGCGCAGTTCCTATACTTCACAGGAAAGCGCATCCCCGCGAGGCCGTCATGACAGTCACCCCGAAGGTCGTCGTCTTGTCGGGCGTATCCACGCTCGTCTATCTCGGGCTCGCCGTGCTCGGCAGCGGCGGGTTCGCTGCATTCTTCTCGCACCCGCAGCTGATCGTCATCGTCGTCGCGACGTTCGCGATGGCCGTCGCCGCGCTGTTCAGCGAAGGCAACCTGAGCAGCGGCGAGCGCGAAAATCGCGACAACCGTTGGGTGCTCGCGGCCTTCGCGGTAAGCGGCTTCCTGCTCGCGTACCTGCCGGCGCTGACCGACCGGCTCGACGTCTGGACCTTCGGCGGCGAGACGGTGCGCTGGATCGGCGTCGCGCTGTACCTCGTGGGCGGCGGGCTGCGCATGTGGCCCGTGTTCGTGCTCGGCAAGCGCTTCAGCGGGCTCGTCGCGATCCAGCCGGGCCATACGCTCGTGACCGGCGGCATCTACAGCCGCATCCGCAATCCGAGCTATCTCGGCCTCGTCGTCAATTCGCTCGGCTGGGCGCTGGCGTTTCGCTCGGGTGTCGGCGTGTTGCTGGTCGTGCTGACGCTCGTGCCGCTCGTCGCGCGAATCCGCTCGGAAGAGGCGTTGCTGCGGTCGCAATTCGGCGTTGAATACGACGCGTATTGCGCGCGGACGTGGCGATTGCTGCCCGGCGTGTACTGACCCCGCCATCTTCCCCCTGACCGTCGTTCGGGGTGCCCGTTTGCGGCATGTGCCGATGTGTTGCCACGTGTGTCTCGAACGGACGAGCGCGTGCGTGACCGACGTGTCGCAACGCGGGGCCGGACCGTGGTCGGAATCAATACTGGCAACGGTTTCAGCCGGATTCGGCGGGCGCGTTCAACGTCCGTTATTCGACAACAACTTGTTACCAGAATGTCCACGGCAAGGATGCGGGACCGGTGCTATTCTTCGCCGCAAGCTCATTGAAATGAATTGGTCCACGGTTCGGCACAATGCCTGGCCCGATGTCGATCGATTCAGGTCGTCGTACCGAGCGGACCTCGATAACCAGAATTGCGAACAAGGAAGAATACGGGAATGTGGAAGAAAATCGCCCCCACTCTCGTCGTCGCCGTGCTGACCGGCGCGACTGCACTGCCGGCCGTGGCCGGTGACTTGAACAACGCGCTCGGCGGCGCGCTCGGCGGGGTTGCCGGCGCAGCGGTCGGCGGCGCGGTTGGCGGCAGCACGGGCTCCGTCATCGGCGGCGCGATCGGCGGCGGCGCGGGCGGCGCGGTGACGTCGAACCGTCGCGAGCGCACCGGCGCGATCATCGGCGGCGCACTCGGCGGCGGCGCGGGTACCGCGGCAGGCAACGCGATGGGCGGCCGCACGGGCGGCCTGCTGGGCGCGGCGGTCGGCGGCGGCGCCGGCGCGGCGCTCGGCGGCAACCTGTCGCGCAGCTCGTACGATCGCGATCACGGCGACCGCGGCTACCGTCATCACCGCAAGCATCGTCACCACCGCGACTGGGACTGATCGCCGCTGGCGCGGCACGGTGCGCGAGCCGCGCACCGGCGCGTCGCCGGCGTCGACACCCCGACGCGGGCCTCGGCCCGGCACGCTGCCGGGCCGCTTCGCCGGCCAGACCGGCGATCCTCCTCCGGCTTCCTCAGCCGCTGCCATGTGCCCGATCGACGGGCCGGCAATGCTCCTTCCGCCGTTTTTCTCCGTTTCTCGACGACACCCGTTGCCGCATCCGAATGTGCTCGGACAGGGTCGGCCGAATGACATCTGCTTTTCCTTCGACCCGTCGGCTCGTTCCAGCCTGACGTGACGGTCTCCGTGCGGCCCTCGCGCCGCGATCCGCTGCCGCACACGTATGACCTCCTTCGCCGCGCCACGGGTAACGGGATGCATCGAGACCAGCGCGTGTCTCCCCGCGTCGCCGCACCGGCGCATCGCGCGAACATCGCATCCGTCAGGATTTCCCTGATGGTCGGCACACCGCGCAACGCGTCCCCGCCGTGCATTGGGGCGCCGGCGGGTAGTGGGAAATCGAATGGATGGCATCGCAACATTTAATTGGTCGATCGGGATCGACTTCGCTATCGTCGGCGATGCTCGCGTACGGAGTCGAACCGTGCGGCCGTCCGCACCTCGCCTGATCGCGAGCGCCGCGGCGCGGCCGCCGGCCCGACCACACGGGCCGCCGCGTCGCTGAACCGGACGACCCGCCGCGAAGCCTGGCCGACCGATCGAAGGCGCATGCGCTTTCAAGCCACCCCGGCAACGATGTCCCGCCGCCGCACGCGCACTCCACGCGCATGCGAACCGCCCGATGCCGTTTGCGCCTGGGGCCGGACCAACCCATTGCCTGGATGCACTATGTCTAAGACAACGTATTACGCGCCGCATGGCGGCCATCCGCCGCAGACGGATCTGCTGACCGATCGCGCGATGTTCACCGAGGCGTACGCGGTGATCCCGAAGGGAGTGATGCGCGACATCGTCACGAGCTGGCTGCCGTTCTGGACCCACACGCGCCTGTGGGTGATCGCGCGCCCGCTGTCGGGTTTCGCGGAAACCTTCTCGCAGTACATCGTCGAAGTGAATCCGGGCGGCGGCAGCGACAAGCCCGAGCAGGACAAGCACGCCGAAGCCGTGCTGTTCGTCGTCGAAGGCGAAGCCGAGCTGACGCTGCAAGGCAAGCAGCACACGCTGAAGCCGGGCGGCTATGCGTTCATTCCGCCGGGTGCGGACTGGACGCTGCACAACGTCAGCGATGCCGCGGTGCGTTTCCACTGGATCCGCAAGCATTACCAGGCCGTCGACGGCATTCCGCTGCCCGAAGCGTTCGTGACGAACGAGCAGGACGTCGAGCCGATTCCGATGCCGGGCACCAACGGCGCATGGGTGACGACGCGCTTCGTCGACATGAGCGACATGCGTCACGACATGCACGTGAACATCGTGACGTTCGAGCCGGGCGGCGTGATCCCGTTCGCCGAAACGCACGTGATGGAGCATGGCCTGTACGTGCTGGAAGGCAAGGCCGTCTATCGGCTGAACCAGGACTGGGTCGAGGTGGAAGCCGGCGACTTCATGTGGCTGCGTGCGTTCTGCCCGCAGGCGTGCTATTCGGGTGGGCCTGGGCGGTTCCGTTATCTGCTGTACAAGGACGTGAACCGTCACATGAATCTGACGCTGAACCCGGCGCGCTGAAGCGCCGCATACGTCGGACATGAAAGCCCGCCGGCGTATGCCGGCGGGTTTTTTTCGGGGGCTTCGTGGGTTAGCAAGTCAGCGGACAAGCTGTCCGACAACGCGAGCCCACATCGCCCGAAGGCGTCGCGCGCGGTCTTCGAAGAGATATGAGGCCGCAAGCGCCAGGAGACCTGAAATCGCACCCGTCACGATGTGCTCGACATAGGGAATACGGTAGTGACTCGTGTGCGAGTAGGCGTCGCCCAACGTCGTCAGGACGCCGACGACCAGCGCGTTGCCGTATCGATGCGCGTAGAGTTTCGCCACAGGCGTGAAAGTCAGAAGTACAGCCAGGAGCCCTGTCAGGAGACCCGTATGAAAGGCGATGGTCCAGTGGGCAAGGCTCATGACGTTTCCCCAGCTCCCGGGCATGCAGGTCATGCACGCACTGGTCGGCTGCCAGAAACGCTGGACGAAGAGTCTGACGCGATGCTTCCACTCGGTTGACATGATGCGTTTCCGTCGATGTCGTCGCCACGGCCGGCGTCGCCACACATAGACGGAGCGGCTGCGCGCGGTAGGGGCCGGGCAATCACCTGAACATGCGGGAATACTACTCCACGATCAGACGGCCGCTGTTTCGAGCGTGCCCGGACGGCCTCGGAAACTCGATATCGGCGCCACGTCAAAATACTTCGAACGAACACCAGTCGGGCACAAACTGTTCGAAGATAAAAAAATCGTCGATGTATGTTAGCCCACGCCGTTCCAATGACTTCGTGCACTCATCGGCCGCGTCGCCTCCGAAGAACGGGCCAAGCGATATGAGGCTATCGGATTTGTCAAAATATTCCCGAAAATTGAGTTCGTCCATGACCGTCGATAGGTCGACATTCTTGGCTGCTAGCGCAGCCCGCCGGACAACGATTCCGAAATCTCTCGAAACTTTCATCGATAGTGGTCAAAGGCAAGCGGGTACTGAAGATTGTCGGTGATCTACCCCTTATGGCCGAGTGCCTGAAACTGGCCTAATACCAGTAGTCTTCACAGCTTCCCGCCAGAAATCCACGCTACACCATGGTTTCATCGCCGATGCGTATCGCTACAGCCCGAGCGCTCTCGTCGCGAGCATCGCAACCTGCAGCCGCGTGTCGGCCGGCTGGCCGTCTTCCATCAACCACACGGCCGACAGCCCGGCCCACGCGAGAATCCATTGCAGCAGCCGACGCGAGTCAAGCTGCGCGGCATCCGCCACGACCACGACACGCCGCTCGAAACGCACCGGATCGACCGCGATGTCATGCGCAGGATTACAGAACAGGTTCGTGTAATCGAACGTGCGCTCGCCGCGCAGCCCTTTCGGGTCGATCGCGCGCCAGCCGCGATCGCCGAAATGAAGAATGTTGTCGTGGTGAATGTCGCCGTGCAGCACGACTTCGTCGACGGAAGGCTCGGCGAACAACTGGCGAGCGACCGCCGCCGAGCCGCGCAGCGCGTCGTTATCGACATCGTTCGACAGCAGCGCGTAAAACCAGTCATGCAGCGGCACCACCGGCGGTACCTGCGGCGCACGATGCGCATGCAGCCGCGCGACGACGTCGCACGCGATGCGCATCGTGTCGTCATCGTGGCCCGCGGCCGACAACGCGGCGAGCGTCGGCGTCGGCTGCGCGCGCTCGAGCAGGATCGCGTCGCCGTCGTGCTGCCACACCTGCGCGGTGCCTTGCCCGTTCCACCAGGCCATCAGCGCATTGCCGCGCCGCTCTTCGTCGCACGTCGCGACTTTCAGCATCGCGGGCCGCGCGTGCCACACGACCGGCAGCAGGCCGCCGCTCGCGGTCAGGATCGGGCCGCCGTCGGGAACGAGGCCCCACAGGTCGAGGTATCGATCGAACATCCGACGATGGTACAAGCGAACCGGCTCGCGCGCCCGGCACACGTGACCGCAACGGCATGCCGCAAACCCGCATGCACGGTCCGAGCGGCCTCCAAAGCGCTTTCCTAAATAAAATTTAGCCAGCCAAACTTTGGCTAAAGAATGTTCCGGTTTCGCGCCATCCCTTCGACAATGCGCGCCTTTCGTGACCGATCGGCGCGCCGCCCGCGCGCCGGCCGTCGCGGCATTGAAGAAGGAGCCCGACATGACCGATCCCACCGCCCACCCGCCGCCACCGCCCGCGCCGCCAACCGCACCGCCGCGCCGCCGCCGCGTATGGCGCACGCTCGCGGGCGCGCTGCTCGGCCTGACGCTCGCGTGCGCGGGCATCGGCGCGTGGACGATCGATCGCATCTGGACGCAGTTGCCGTCCGTCGAACACCTGGCCGTCTATCGTCCCGCGCTGCCGCTGCGGATCTTCTCGCGCGACGGCGACCTGCTGGCCGAATACGGCGTCGAGCGGCGCGAGTTCGTGCCGCTCGAACGCATCCCGCTGCTGATGCGCCATGCGCTGCTCGCGGCCGAGGACGCGAAGTTCTACGAGCACGGCCCCGTCGATATCGGCGGCCTCGCGCGCGCGACGTTCGCGAACGTCGTCACGGGGCAGCCGGGACAGGGCGGCAGCACGATCACGATGCAGGTCGCGCGGAACTTCTACCTGACGCGCGACAAGGTGCTGAGCCGAAAGCTCGCCGAGATCCTGATGGCGGCCAAGCTCGAACGCGAATACAGCAAGGACAAGCTGCTCGAGCTGTACATGAACGAGATCTATCTGGGCGAGCGCGCGTATGGCTTCGCGGCCGCCGCGCACGTGTACTTCGGCAAGCCGCTCGACGCGCTGAGCGCCGGCGAGGCGGCCGTGCTCGCCGGGCTGCCCAAGGCGCCGTCCGCGTTCAACCCGGTCGTCAACCCGGCGCGCGCGACCGCGCGGCGCAATTACGTGCTCGGCCGCATGCATGCGCTCGGCCAGCTCGACGATGCGGCGTATCGCGCGGCCGTCGACGCGCCGATCGCGCTCGCGACCACGCCGCCGCCCGGCATCGTCGCCGCGCCGTACGTCGCGGAGCGGGCGCGCCGGATGATGGTCGAGCGGTTTCATGACGATGCGTACACGCTGGGCCTCGACGTGACGACGACGATCTCGATGCGCGACCAGCGCGCGGCCGAAGCCGCGCTCGAGCGCACGCTGAGCCGTCAGGCGCGCGCGACGCGCGATACGCGCAACGGGCTCGAAGGCGCGCTCGTGTCGCTCGATGCGGTCACCGGCGACATGCTCGCGCTGGTCGGCGGCGCGGATTTCAATCGCAACGTGTTCGACCATGCGCTGCAGGCGTATCGCCAGCCGGGTTCGAGCTTCAAGCCGTTCGTCTATTCGGCGGCGCTGGAGAAAGGCTACTTCCCCGGCGTGCTCGTCGACGATACGCAGCGCACGCTCACGCATGCAGAAACCGGCGCGCGGCCGTGGCGTCCGCGTAATTTCGCCAACCACTACGAGGGCTTCATCCCGGTGCGGCGCGGGCTCGTGCGCTCGAAGAACCTGGTCGCGGTCAGCCTGATGCAGGCCACCGACGCGCGCTACGTGCAGCAGCACGCAGTGCGCTTCGGCTTCGACGCGCAGCGCAATCCGGCGTCGCTGCCGCTCGCGCTCGGCGCGGGCGCCGTGACGCCGCTCGAACTCGCGAGCGCGTACAGCGTGTTCGCGAACGGCGGCACGCGGATGGAGCCGCGCCTGATCCTGTCGGTGAAGCAGCGTCACGGCGGCGCGATGTACGAGGCGACCGTGCCGGCGGGCGAGCGGGTCGTGTCGGCGCGCAATGCGTTCGTGATGGACAGCATGCTGCGCGACGTCGTGCGGGCCGGCACCGCGCGCGGCGCGCTCGCGCTGCGGCGCGACGACGCGGCCGGCAAGACGGGCACGTCGAACGGGTCGAAGGACGTATGGTTCGCGGGCTACTCGTCGGGCATCGTCGCGGTCGCATGGCTCGGCTACGACACGCCGCGCCCGATGGGGCGCGCGACCGGCGCGACGCTCGCGCTGCCGGTCTGGCTCGACTACATGAAGACGGCCGTCGACGGGCGCACGCCGGTCGATGCGACGCCGCCGCGGGACGTCGTGCTCGTCGACGGCGATTTCGTCTACGCCGAATACACGCGCGGTACGTGCACGGCCGACGTGCCGGCGTATATCCGCAGCCGCTTCGCATGCGGCGGCGCGGCGGCCGTCGATGCGCCGGATGCGTTGGGTGCGCGGGCCGACCACGGCAAGCGCGACGAACCGATGCCCGCCGCCGTCGATGCGGCCGAGCGCGAACGCGTGCTCGACCTGTTCCGGACCGACGACTGACGCGCGCGATGCATACGCTCTACCTGATTGCGATCGTCGCGGAAGCGATGTCGGGGGCGCTGATGGGCATGCGCCGCGGAATGGACCGCTTCGGGCTCGCGCTCGTCGGCGCGGTGACGGCGCTCGGCGGCGGCACGGTGCGCGACGTGCTGCTCGGCCACTATCCGCTCGGCTGGATCGCGCATCCCGAATACCTGGTGATCACGCTCGTCGCGGCGACCGTCGCGTCGTGGGCGGCACGCCATGTCGCGCGGATGAGGGCGCTGTTCGTCACCGTCGATGCGATCGGCCTCGCGGCGTTCACGATCATCGGCTGCGACGTCGGCGCGTCGGCCGGCACGGCGCCGATCATCGTCGTGCTGGCCGGCGCGATCACGGGCGTGTGCGGCGGGATGCTGCGCGATTTGCTCTGCAACGAGATGCCGCTGATCCTGCGCGAGGAACTGTATGCGAGCGTCGCGTTCGTCACGGGCACGCTGTATGTCGGGATGCAGCATGTCGGCATCGACGCGGGGTTCGCGACGCTCGTCGCGCTGGCGGCCGGCTTCTCGATGCGGACGCTCGCGGTGCGACTCGGCTGGAAGATGCGGACCTTCGGCGCGGCGGACGTCGAGCATTGAGCGCGCGCCGGTGCCTGCCGCGCCGGCATTCAGTCCGGCTGCATCACCTGAAAGACGTTCGCTTCCTACGCGGGCACCATCACCGGCGGCGTTCCGTCGCCGGTTTCCACCATCTTCACCGCGAAGCCGTAGCACCGCGCGATATGGGCCGGCGTCATCACGTCGCGTGGTGCGCCATGCGCGACGATCGTGCCGTCGGCGAGCATCGCGATCGTATCCGCATGCCGCGCGGCGAGGTTCGGATCGTGGACGATGGCGAGCACGCCGAGCCGCCATTCGCGCGCGACGGCGCGCACGGTATCGAGCAGGCGGTGCTGGTGCGCGAGATCGAGCGCGGCGGTCGGTTCGTCGAGCAGCAGGTAACGCGGGCCGGTTTCCATCGCGTCGTGGTCCGGCCACAGCTGCGCGAGGACGCGGGCGAACTGCACGCGCGCGAGTTCACCGCCCGACAGCGTCGTGACGTCGCGGCCGACGAGCGCGTCGGCGCCCGCGCGTTCGAGCGCGCGCCACGCGATGTCGCGATCGCGATGCGCGATCACGTGGCGCGCGCCGCCGCGCCGCGCATGCGGATAGCGGCCGAGCAGCACGATTTCGTCGACGCTGAACGGGAACGCCGGCTGCGCGGCCTGCGGCAGCACCGCGCGCAGGCACGCGAGCCGCGGCGCGTCGATGCGCGCGAGCGGTTCGCCGTTCAGCGTGACGTCGCCCGTCACGCGCACGCCGTTCGGTGCGATGCTGCCGGTCAGCTCGCCGGCGAAGGTTTTCAGCAGCGTGCTCTTGCCGGCGCCGTTGCGCCCGAGCAGCGCGGTCACGCGGCCGGGTTCGATCGACAGCGACAGGTCGCGCAGGATCGTATCGTGCCGGCGGGCGACGTCGAGGTGGTGGGCAGTCAGCATGGTCGTCGTGATGAAGGGATTACCCGCCGAGCGCGCCGCGGTTCTTCCACAGCAGCACGAGGAAGAACGGCGCGCCGAGCAGCGCGGTCAGCACGCCGAGCGGAATGTCGGCGGGCGCGGCGACGGTGCGCGCGGCGAGATCGGCCGCGAGCGTCAGCAACGCGCCGAGCAACGCGGCGCCGGGCAGCACGATGCGCTGGTCGGGGCCGCACGCGAGGCGCACGCAATGCGGCGCGACGAGCCCGATGAAGCCGATGACGCCCGCGCAAGACACGAGCGCGCCGACCGCCAGCGCGACCGCGACGAGCACACGCCGCTTCAGCCGCTGCACCGGCACGCCGAGATGCAGCGCTTCGGTTTCGCCGAGCTGCAGCGCGTTCAGCGCGTCGCGTTCGCGTACGAGCAGCCCGCAGCCGAGTGCGACGCATGGCGCGACGGCCGCCAGCGTCGTCCATTGCGCGCCGCCGAGGCTGCCGAGGCTCCAGAAGGTCAGCGAACGCAGCTGGGCGTCGTCGGCGACGAACGTGAGCAGCCCGATCGCCGCGCCGGCCAGCGCATTGATCGCGATGCCGGCGAGCAGCAGCAGCGGCAATGCGAGCCGGCCGCGCGACGCGGCCAGCCGGTAGACGAGCGCCGCGACCGCGAGCCCGCCCGCGAACGCGGCGACCGGCAGCGCGGCCGCGCTCGCGTGCGCGGCGAAGAGCGCGGGCCCGAGCACGATCAGCGTGGTCGCGCCGAGCGCGGCGCCGCTCGACACGCCGACGAGCCCCGGATCGGCGAGCGGATTACGGAACAGCGCCTGCATCGCGGCGCCGGTCGCGCCGAAGCCGCCGCCGACCAGCAGCGCGAGCGCGACGCGCGGCGCGCGGATGTCGAGCAGCACCGCGCGCGCCTGCTGTGCGGCCGCGTCGCCGCTCAGCGCGGCCCAGGCTTGCGCCAGCGGAATGCGGTACGCGCCGACGCACAGCGCGACGACGGACATCGCGGCCACCAGAGCGGCGAGCGCGGCCAGGACGACCGGCGCGAAGCGGCGCGACGTGCCGAGGCGCGCGGCGCCGGTGCGCGCGGCGCGCCTCGGTGCGTTGAAGGGCGAAGCGTGAGCGGGCATCGGGTCGATCCGGAATCAGGCGAGCGCATCGGACAGGCGTCGATGCAGGGTCGTGACGGCGAGCGGCAGGCGCGGGCCGAAGCCGAGCAGGAACAGCGCGTCGAGCGACACGACGCGCCGCGCGCGGCCGGCCGGCGTCGCGCCGAACCCGGGCGTCGCGAGCAACGCGGCGTGACCGCCGACGGCCGCCAGTCCTTCGTCGGTGATCAGCACGACGTCGGGCGCGGCCGCCGCGAGCGCCTCGGTGGTCAGCGGCTTGTAGTGATCGAAGCCCTGCATCGCGTTGCGCGCGCCCGCATAGCGAATCATCGCGTCGGCGGCCGTGCGCTGGCCCGCGACGAGCGCTTGCGCGCCGGTATGGTTCAGCACGAACAGCACACGCGGCGGCTGCGCGCCGCCGGGCACGCGCGCGGCGACCGCGTCGCGCGCGGCCTGCCAGTCGCGATCGAAACGCTGCAGCAGCACGGTGCCGGCGTCGCGCACCTCGAGCGCCTGCGCGACGCCGGTGATCTTCGCGCGCACCGATTCGACGTCGTGGCGCTCGTCGAACGTCGTCACCGCGACGCCCGCGCCTTTCACCTGCGCGATCGCCGTCGGCGGGCCGGCTTCCGCCGAGGCCAGCACGAGATCGGGTCGCAGCGACAGCAGCCCCTCGGCCGACAGCGCGCGCTGGTAGCCGACCTTCGGCAGGCGCTTCGCGGCGTCGGGATACGTGCAGGTCGTGTCGGCGCCGACGAGCCGGTAACGCGGCGTCTCGGCGCCGCCGAGCGCGAATGCGGTTTCCGCGAGCGCGCCGCCGATCACGATCACGCGCTTCGGGGCGGCGGCCGCGACCTGGGCGAGCACGCCGCCGGGCAGCGCGCCGGCGAGCGCACCGGCCGCCGCGCCGGCCAGCAGCGACCGGCGGCGCGGATCGAACGGCCGCGCGCTCACCGCGCGGCCCCGCGTGCGGCCGCCGGCAGCGTCGCGACGAGCGAGCGCCAGTCGTCGCGCTCGACCTTGCCGGGCTTGCGCTCGCCGAACAGCAGCGCGACGTGCTCGCCCTGCCGGTCGAACAGCTCGAGCGACGTGACGATGCCGTCGCTCGTCGGCTTCTTCACGACCCATGCGGCGGCGATCAGGTCTTCTCGCACATGCAGGTTGAAGCCCGGATCGAGGACGTTGATCCACGCGCCGACCTCGCGCACGTTCGCGACGGGGCCCGTATGGATCTGGATCATTCCCGCATTGCCGACGAACACCATGATCGGCTGGCCGCTTTTCGCGGCCTGTTCGAGCACGTGGCGCAACGCATGCGCGGTTTCGACCGGATACGCGTATTGCGGATCGGCGAGACGCAGGGCCTGCAGGCGGCTCACGCCGAAGCGCTGGGTGAGGCCGAAGAACTGGTGCGTGTCGGTCATCGCATCCCACGCGGCGCGAAAGCCTGCGACGTCGATCTCGCTATCGGCGCGCTCGGGCGTTTTCGGCGCGGCGGGCGTGACCTCGAGGCCCGGCTTCTGCGACGGTGCGCGCCAGCGTTCGACGAATGCGTCGTACGCCGCGTGATCGCTGTGCGCGCGCAGATAGACCTTGTGGATCGCATGGCCCTGCGCATCGAAGAACTGCAGGCTTTTCAGCGGGCCGTGCGCGGTCTCGTCGCGCACCGCGAATGCCGACACCCAGTGACGATAGAAGATGCGCAGGTCGATGTCGCCGAGCGCGAGGCCGACCGGGCCGTCGTGGCTCATCTGCGCATATTCGCCATCCTTTTCATGCACGGCCGTGTCGTTGCGCGTGAGCGCCATCACGCGGCCAAGGCGCGGCATTTCCTCGAACATCGCCGGGAAGCGCGCGTCGAGCCGCACGACGTGCTCGCCGACGAACGCGCCGAGCGCCTCGCCTTCGCTGACGCCGAGCGCCTGCGCGACGTCGCGGTTGCGCAACTGGCGCTCGGTCTTGAGCTTGATGAACGCATCGCGCAGCGCGGCGACCGCGCGGGCCGACGTGGCCGGCTGACCGGGAAGGGCGGAATGCATCATGTCGGACTCCTTCGAGTAACGGTTGGGGTGGGTGCGCGGGCAACGCGCATCAGAAATCCACTTTCATGCTGACGGCGACCGTGCGGCCGGGCGACGAATACGCGTCGAGCACTTGCGAATCGGCCGCGATGCCGCGCACGTCCGACCAGTTCCAGTACTTGCGGTCGAACAGGTTGCGGATGCCGATCGTCGCGCTCACGTGCTTGTTGAAGCGGTAGCCGCCGCGCAGGTCGACGACGAACGACGACGGCGGCGTGAAGCATGCCTTGTTCGAACAGTCGGATTTGTCGACGTCCTTGTCGCGTTTGGCGGCCTGGAACAGCAGGTCGGTCTGCACGAACCAGCGTTCGCCCGGTTCATACCGCACGCCGAACACGGCCGAGAACGGGTTCACGGTGTTCAGCGGCTGGCTGGCCGCGCCGTCGTTCTGCGTCGAGCCCTTCGTGAAGGCCATCGCCGTCTTCAGCGTGATGCCGTTAGGCATCGCCCATTCGGCGCGGCCTTCGAGGCCGTGGATGCGCGCATCGGCAAAGTTCACGTACTGGAACACGAACGGGTCGACCGGCCGGCCGCTGCCGGCGATCGTCGTGCGCGAGATGAAGTTGCGGTAGCGGCCGGTGAACGCGGCCGCGCTGTAGCGCACGACGCCGTAGCCGGTGCCGGCCTTGCCGCGCAGGCCGGCTTCGAACGTGTCGCTGGTCTCGGGCTTCAGGTTCGGATTGCCGATCGACGTGTAGCCGTACACGGGGTTCGAGAAACTGCTGTTCACCTGGTCGGGCGTGGGCGCGCGGAAGCCGTGCGCGTACTGCACGTACGGAATGACCGCGGGCGTGATCTCGTAAAGCACGGCGACGCGCGGCGACAGTTCGTTCGCGCTCGTCGACACGGCCTTGCCGGTGAACAGCGGATCGTTTTCGGTGGGGCTCAACCGGTACGTGTCGAAGCGCAGGCCCGGCGTGACGAGCAGGCGGCCGTAGCCGATCTGGTCCTGCACGAACGCGCCGAACAGCGTGTAGTCGGTGTCGGGAAACGCCTTGTTCGGGAACGCTTCGCCGACGCCCGGCACCGTGCCGTCGCGCAGGTTCGTCACGCGCGACAGGCTGCCGTCCACGCCGTAGAGCAGCTTGTGCGCGAGCGGGCCGGTCGCGAAGCCGCTTTCGGCGAACGCGGAGCCGCCGAACGTACGTTCCTTGTACTGGTTGTCGCGCGAACGCGAGGGCTGCCTGCCGCGCGTCTCGAACGCGTACTGGTCCTGCTTCGCGTCCTGGTAGTAGAACTGCACGTGCGCGGTCTGGAACCAGCGGAATGCATCGTCGCGGAAGTCGTAATCGACGCTGAAGCGATTGCGCTCGAGCCGGTCGTGCGTCGTCAGGCCGAGCGTGGCCGGCGCATTGATCGCCGACAGCACGTCGGTGCTCACGCGCCGCTGCACCGTTTCGGCGGTGAACTTGATCGTGTCGCGCGTGGTGGGCGTCAGCACGAGCTTGCCGAGCAGCGATTCCGAATACACGTCCTGCGGGTTCGACGTCGTGCGCAGCGTGCTCGCCGAGTTGTTGCCGCCGCGCGTGTCGACCTCGTGGCCGCGCCGGCCGTCGGCGATGATCATCCCCTGGATGCGGTCGTTGCCGCCCGCGGCCGACACGGTCGCGCCGATGCTGCGGTCGGTCGAGTCGTAGCTCGGCCGGAACGAGAAGTAGTAAGGCTTGTTGTAGACGGACAGCAGGTCGCGCGGGTCCTTCGTGATGAAATTCACCGCGCCGGTCAGGCCGTCGCTGCCGTAGAGCGCCGACGCCGGCCCGCGCAGGATCTCGATGCGCTTGAGCGTGTCGAGATCGGCGTAGTCGCCGCGGCCGGCTTCGAGCGGGCCGAACGAGAACGCGTTCGGCAGGCGGATGCCGTCTTCCATCAACAGCACGCGATTGCCTTCGAGGCCGCGGATGTTGATGCTCGAATCGCCGTCGCGGCCGCCGCCGAGCGCGGCGCTGCCGGGCCGGTACGCGGTGCGGCGCACCGTGATGCCGGGCTCGTAGCGCAGCGCGTCCTTGATGTTGGTGGCCTGCTGCTCTTCGAGATCCTCGTCGGTGATCACCGACACGGACGCCGCCGTGCGGCTCGCCGCGGTGGCGGTGCGGGTGGCCGTGACGGTGACGGGGTCGAGCAGCGCCGCATCGCCGCGCGCGGATGCGGCAGCGGCGGTCAGGACGGTAGAAGGCGGCGTGACGCCTTGCGGCGACGAATCGGCGTAAGCCGTGGCGGCGGACAGGCCGAACGCGCCGAACAGCGCGGCACGGATCGGCCGCCGCGCCAGCATGGAGCAATGCACAGGTGGTCTCCCATTGACGATAACAAGCCCGAAGGCTGGCTGGGTGACGCGTTCACCTGGCTGGCCCGTTTGCGCGCGGCATGCGGCAAACGGCGATTTGAAAGGCAACTGACAACCTTAACAGTGTAAATGAGAATGATTATCAATACAAGGACGCAAAGCGGCTCATGCGAGTGAGCGCTCGCCTGCGCGGCTCGGCCGAGCTCGGGTCGGAAATTTGGGAGAAACCGGGGCGCGAACGCGCTCTAAGCCAGCGCTTCGACGCGAATCAGCAGGTTGCGCGCGTGCGCGACGAACGCGTCGTGCGTTGCGCGATCGCCGTGGCTTTCGATACCGGCCTCTTCGGCGAACGCGATCTGGTCGGTGTAGAGCTCGACGAGCGTACGGCGTGCGTCAGGGGGAAGCGCACGGATCATCGACACGATCAGCAGTTCCTGCGCGCGAAGCATGCCGGACAGCGATTGAGCGTTCATGCTGGCCTCCTCGGACGATGCGGCGGCGAGCCGCTCTTTCCATACTAGGCGCTCGGCGGCGGAGGTGGAGGCGAGGTGCGTGCGTGGCGGCGGCCGGCACGCGATTCCGCGCGAACGCCGCGCGAGCCGACATTCGCCGCGTGCGTGCGGCCGGCGGAAACCGGCACGCAAGCGAATGCGAGGAAAATCAGCCGGCCGTGGTGGCGGACCGCGCATCGCGCACGACCTGCGCGACGCGTTCGACGAACTCGGCGTCGACGCTCGACAGCGCTTCGCGCTTGCCGTCGGGCATCTCGACCATCAGGCGGTAGGTGACGTCCTGCGTGGTCCAGGCGAGATAGCCGACGACGGCGAGCATCACGCCGACCACGAGCGCGGCGCTCGATGCGCCGATGCCGCCCGCGATGGCGATGGCCGCGCCGATCAGCGAGATCAGCGACGGCACGAGACGGTTCTTCGGAATCTTGACGACGTCGACGTGGCGGATGTCACGCAGTGCGAATACCTGCCCGGCGGCCGACAGGCCGTTGCGCGTGACCATGACGCCACGTTCGTTGAATGCGTTTTCCATCATGTGTTGCGTGGACGAAAACGCGCAGCGTAGCAGGTTTCGTTGCCGCGTCAAACGAGACCGACTGCCGCACGATGCCCGCGGCGCGGCCGACTGACGGGAGGCGCAGGGAACGGAAACGCGCTCAGAACTGTAGCCGGCCGTCGCCGTAAAGCCGGCCCGGCACGTGCGACGCGACGACCTCGGCGATTTCTTCGTCGGTCGATTCGGCCGGCACGATCTGGCGCCGCGCGGGCGCGTCGAGATGCATCGTCCATTCGACGAGGCGATACGGGCGGCCCCAGGGGCGCTGCATTTCAACCGAGACGCGGCAGCTCTGGACCGGCAGCGAGTGTTGGCACGTGAGAATCGCGTGCAGATGGCTGAAAACGGTATCTTCGATCATCATGGCCTCCGATCCTGTCTTGTGGGCAATCGATGGCGGCGCCGTCGGCGTTTAAAAAAAAAGCCGCCGATGCTCAGGCGGCCAACAGGGGGGGTGAGAGCATCGTCTCAGCCCAGAATTAAGCGAAACTTAAAAGCCCATAAAAAAGCGCCCCGCGTGGAGCGGGGCGCTTCTTGCCGTCGTGATCCGCGAGTTAAGCGGTTGCTTTAGAACTTGTGACGGATACCGACGCGAGCGGCCAGCTGGTTCGACGAACCCGTGCCCGACGTGTTGAAGTAGCTCGTGCTCGAACCGATCTGCGCCTGCACGTTGTTGCCCGACGCCTTCTGGTAGATCACCAGGCCATACACGTCCGTGCGCTTGCTCAGCGCGTAGTCGAGGCCCACGTTGCCCTGGTTCCAGTGCGCCGAGCTGCCGCTTTGCGTCGCGTTCGTGTACGTGTAGCCCGCTGCCGCCGACAGCGCCGGCGTGAACGCATACTTCACGCCTGCTTCGTATGCGTTGTAGAACGTGCCCGATGCGCCGGCCGCGATCGGGGTGAACTGCGTGCGCGTCCAGAGCAGCCATGCCGTTGCCGGGCCGAAGACGTAGCGGCCGCCGACGCCGTACGTGCGCAGGTCGCGGATGTTCGTCAGCGCGATGTTCGCGATCGACGTCGAGAAGGCCGGCGTCGACTGGCTCGGGAAGCGGATGTCCGTGTATGCCGCGCCGAGAGCGAACGGGCCGTTCGCGTAGTTCAGGCCGAAGCTGTATGCGCGCGACGAGCCGGGCGTCGTCGTGGTGCCCGTCGTCGTCGACGGTGCGCCGGCGAAGTCGGTCGAGTTCGAGAAGCCGTACAACGCGCCGAACGTGAAGCCGGCGTAGTTCGCGCTCTGGAACTTCACCGCGTTGTTGATGCGGCTCGACGTGAGCTGGTCGATGTCGTTCACGTGGTACGCGTAGTTGCCCGCGACCGTGTTGCCGCCCGTCGAGTAGTTCGAGCCGAGGATGTCGGTCGAGAACGAGTACTGGCGGCCGAACGTGACCGTGCCGTATTGCGCCTGGCTCAGGCCGACGTACGCTTGACGGCCGAAGATCGCGCCGCCCTGGCCGATCGTGCCGTTGCCGCTGTTGAAGCCGTTTTCGAGCACGAAAATCGCCTTCAGGCCGCCACCGAGGTCCTCGGTGCCGCGCAGGCCCCAACGGCTGCCCTGGGCCACGCCGTCGTCGTACTTGAACAGCTTGCCGCTGCCGGTAGCGGTCTTGCTGTGGTTCACGTAGCTGATACCGGCATCGATGACGCCGTACAGGGTCACGCTGCTTTGTGCGTGCGCCGTGCCGGCCGTTGCTGCGAGGGCGGCGATGGTCAACAGTTTCTTGTTCAAAGGATTCTCCGAGCGAATGAATGGCGTGTCCAGTTGCGGTTCCGGCGCTCTCTGCGGGCGCTCTCACGGACCGGCGCAACTTTATCGGCGGGCCACGTAATGAATATGACAGCGACTGTCATATGACGAATGTGTGGTGCCGATGCGACACGGAATTCTGCCCGGGTTGCCTGGCGCGGGTTATACCGATTTCGGCTGAGATTCGATCCCGATCCGGAATATGCACATGAAATAAGCTTGGTTTGCGGCGTTCGCGCCCCGTGCCACGATCCGTCCTCCAACACACGACACGGGACAAAGAGGACACCCATGCGACGTTCGATCCTGACCGGCCTCGGCGCACTCGCCGCCGCGCTGGCATTCGCCGCGCCCGGCGCGCACGCCGACCCGCAAACGCTGAAGATCGGCACGATGAGCGGCCCCGACGCGCAAATCTGGACCGAGGTGACGAAGGTCGCCGCGCGCGAAGGCCTTGCGATCAAGGTGATCGAATTCAACGACTACGTGCAGCCGAACGCGGCGCTCGATGCCGGCGATCTCGATGCGAACGGCTTCCAGCACCAGCCGTTCCTCGACAGCCAGATCAAGCAGCGCGGCTACAAGATCGTCAACGTCGGGCTGACCTACACCGCGCCGATGGGCTTCTATTCGAAGAAGCTCAAGTCGCTGAAGGATCTGCCGGTCGGCGCGAAGGTCGGAATCCAGAACGATCCGTCGAACGGCAACCGCGCGCTGTTGCTGTTGCAGAAGTACGGCGTGATCAAGCTGAAGGCCGGCGCCGGCACGAACGGCGTGAACGCGACGCCGCTCGACGTCGCGGAGAATCCGAAGAAGATCAGGATCGTCGAACTCGACGCCGCGCAACTGCCGCGCGCGCTGCCCGATCTCGACGCCGCGTCGATCAACACCGACTACGCGGTGAAGGCGGGGCTCACGCCGGTGAAGGACGCGATCGCGATCGAGGATCTGCGCGGGCCGTACGCGAACCTGATCGCGGTGCGCGCGCAGGACAAGGACAAGCCGTGGGTGAAGAAGCTCGTCGCGGCCTATGAATCGAACGACGTGCGCAAGTTCATCGACCAGAAGTTCGGCGGCGCGATCGTGCCGGCGTTCTGAGCGGCCTTCGCGTATGGCGGCCGGCGGCGCGGTATCGGCCGCCGACGCGCGCTCCGGAAAGCCAATCGCCCGCGCAAGCGGGCGATTTCATTGGTGGATGCGGATGGTGCGCATGCGCGCCGCGGCCCTGCCCGGCCCGGCGGGCGGGCCGGACACTCGGCTCAGGCCGACAGCAGCGAGCCGGTGCGGATCGCGGTCGCGCCGGCGATGCGCGCGACTTCCATGCCGGCCGTCGCGAAGCGCACGACCTGGCGCGCGTACAGCACGCCCGACACGCTGCTCTTCAGCGTGACGACGCGATCGGTCAGCGGATCGACGATGTCGGCCACGGCCTGGCCGGCCTCGATCATCACGCCGACCGGCGTACGGAACACGATCACGCCCGAAACGGGCGCGACGAGCGGGTCGGTGCCCGCGAGCGGCGTGGCCGGATGCGCGAGCGGCGGCAGCGGTGCCGGCGTGCCTTCGACGACGCCGCGCTCGGTCAGGTATTCGACGATCGCCTGGGCATCCTTTTCGGCGAACTCGTACGACACGTCGCGTTCGCTGCGCAGTTCCACCGTGACGGAAATCGCGCCGTTCGGGATCGGGAAGCGGTCGCCGAAGCGGTTGCGCAGATCCGACCAGCAGAAGCTGTGGATTTCGTCGAACGGGTTGCCGACCGAATTCAGCGCGAGCAGCGACGCCTTGGCATCGAGATAGCGCGCCAGCGGCTCGACGTCCGGCCAGAGATCGGGATTCGTGTAGAGGTGCATCACCGCATCGCTGTCGCAGTGCAGGTCGAGCACGATATCGGCGTCGAACGACAGCTTCTGCAGCGCGAGGCGCTGCGAGTCGAGTTCGGTGCGCGGCTTCTGCTCGTCGAGCGCTTCGCGCATCGCGGTGCGCACGACGGCGAGATTGCGCTGCGCGTCGCTCGTGAGGCGGTCTTCCACGCGCGGCAGCACGAGCGCCGCGAGATCGTAGAAATTGCGGTTGAAGTTCTGCATCGAGCCGAGCTCGAAGCGGCCGAGATGATCGCCGAACACGTGTTGCGACAGGCCGATCGGATTGGGCACGGGCACGATGACGATTTCGCCGCGCAGCTTGCCGGCCGTCTCGAGCGCGGCGATCTTGCGGCGCAGCAGCGTGGCGACCAGCATGCCGGGCAACTCGTCCGCGTGCAGCGACGACTGGATGTAGACCTTCTTGCCGCCGCGCGGGCCGTAGTGGAAGCTGGTGATCTGGCGTTCGGTGCCGACGGCGGGGGAAATCAGCGGATGGGTCTGCGTTTGCATGATGAGGGGAGTGCGGCGCAGCCGCGAATGATCCGTGTGCGTGGAAGATCGATTGTACGTTGCCTTCCTCGCCCCCACCAAACCGGCGCCGGAACATCCGGTTTCCCGTTGAGAATCATCGGGTTGGCGCGGAAAAAATAACGTCGTCCGCGCCGGGCGCAAAAAAACGGGCTCCTCGCGGAGCCCGTCGGTGTCGCGCCGAATCGCGCGTCGGTCGGCCGGATTACTTGCCGTAGACGTCGAAATCGAAGTACTTCTTCGCGATCTTGTCGTACGTGCCGTCCTTGCGCATGCCGGCGATCGCGCCGTCGATCTTCGCCTTCAGGTCGGTGTCTTCCTTGCGCAGGCCGATGCCGGCGCCGTTGCCGAGCGTCTTCGGATCGTCGAGATCCTTGCCGGCGAAGTCGAAGTTCGCGCCGCGCGGCGTCTTCAGGAAGCCGATCTCGGCTTGCACCGCGTCCTGCAGCGCGCCGTCGAGACGGCCGGAGATCAGGTCGGCGTAGACCTGGTCCTGGTTCTGGTAAGGCACGACGTTCACGCCCTTCGACGCCCAGTACGTCTTCGCATAGGTTTCCTGGATCGTGCCCTGCTCGACGCCGACCGACTTGCCCTTCAGCGATTCGGCCGTCGGCTGCAGGTTCGCGCCCTTCTTCGTGACGAGGCGCGTCGGCGTGTTGAACAGCTTCGCCGAGAACGCGATCTGTTCGGCGCGCGCCGGCGTCATCGACATCGACGACAGCACGCCGTCGAACTTGCGGGCCTTCAGCGCCGGGATCATCCCGTCGAAGTCGTTCTCGATCCACACGCACTTCGCGTTGATGCGGCGGCAGATCTCGTTGCCGAGATCCACGTCGAAGCCGACCACCTTGCCGTCGGCGCCTTTCGATTCGAAGGGCGGGTAGCTTGCGTCGACGCCGAACCGCACGGTCGACCAGTCCTTCGCGTACGCGCTGCCGGCCGATACGGCGAGCAGGGCCACGGTCACAGCCGCAAGAATCTTTTTCACTCGGTGACTCCTCGTTTTGTTCGATGGGTGCGCGGTTGTGCCGCGCCGTAAGCCTTCGGCCCGCCGCGGCTTCGCGTCGGACAGTCCGTTTCGCCCGCCCGATGGGGGCGCGCGACGTGCGCAAGATTATCAAGACAAAATACCGGCGGGGCGCCTAGGACAAGCCCCGATACCGGGCCCGGCGGCGGCGCGTCGGACGCACCGCCGTTTCACACACAGGAACGATTCAGCCGAGCGTTTCGTTGACCGCGCGCTGCAGGCACGTGACGAAGTGCGACACGGCGGGCGTGGGCAGCAGGTCGCGCCGCGCGATGATCGACAGGTCGAAGCGCGGCATGCTTTCGTCGAGTTCGGCCGTGCGGATGCCGAGCGGCGCGACCATCGCGGCGAGCGGGCGCGTGAAGCAGCCGATCACGTCCGAGCGCGCGACGAGCCCGAGCGTCACCGCGAACGACATCGGCGAGCGCAACAGCCGTTTCGGCAGCGGCAGCCCGTGCGCCTCGAACATCCCGACCATCACGCTGTGCGGGAACTGCTCGGCGCCGACGGTGACGATCCACTCCGCGTCGAGCAATTCCTCTAACCGGCGCGCCTGCGCGAGCGGGTGGCCGTCGCGCATCACGATCGTGAATTCGGTCGACAGCAGCGGCAGTTGCGTGAAATCGCGGTCGAGCGCGGGCACATGGTGCATTGCAGCGATGTCGAGCGTGCCGTTGCGCAACTGCGCGAGCGCATCGGGCACCGTCACTTCCTCCAGATGCAGGCTGACGTTCGGCATCGACTCGCGGAACGCCGTCACCGCGTGCGGCAACGCCGTCAGCGCGATCGACGGCATCGTGCCGACCGCGACGCGGCCCGACATCTCGCCTTTTACCTGCTCGACGGCCTCGACCGTGCGGCGGACGTCGCCGAGCAACTGCTCGGCGCGCGGCAGCAGCGCCTCGCCGCACGCGGTCAGTTCGACGCCGCGCACGCTGCGCGCGAGCAACTCCGCGTTGAGCGCCGTTTCGAGCTCGCGGATCGTGTGCGTGATCGCCGGCTGCGTGACGCCGAGCTCGCGCGCGGCGGCGCGCAGGCTCTTCAGGTGCGCGGCGGAGACGAACGCCTGGAGCTGCGCGATGTTCAGAGGATTGCGGATGCGGGTCATCGGTCGGGTCCGGTTGGCGCGAAAAGGGGGCGGCGGGTTCGGATTCAGGCGGCGATCCGGATGCACGTCACGCGTCGGCGCGTGCGCGGAACGCCTGCCGATAGCGCTGCGGCGACGTGCCGACGATGCGTGAGAAGCGCTCGCGAAACGCGGTGACCGAACCGAACCCGGCTTCCGTCGCCACATGTTCGATCGACAGTTCGGTCATCTCCAGCAACTGCTGTGCATGCCTGACGCGCGCGGTCTGCAGCCATTGCCCGGGCGACGTGCCCGTCTGCTCCTGGAAGCGCCGCGTCAGCGTGCGCACGCTGGTCGACGCCTTGCGCGCGATCGCGTCGAGCGTCAGCGGCTGGCGCAGGTTCGCGTGCAGCCAGTCCATCAGGTCGTGCAGCCCGTCGCCGCCGGCCGGCCATTCGGGCGCGATGAACTGCGCCTGCCCGCCTTCGCGCACGCGCGGCGCCACCGCGCTGCGGGCCGCGTCGACGGCGACGGCCGCGCCATAGTCGGCCTGGATCATGTGCAGGCACAGATCGAGACCGGCCGCCGCGCCGGCCGAGGTCAGGATCCGGCCGTTGTCGACGAACAGCACGTTCGCATCGACGTCGACGTTCGGGTAGCGGCGCGCGAGTTCGGCGGCCGCGAGCCAGTGCGTCGTCGCGCGCAGGCCGTCGAGCAGCCCGGCCTCCGCGAGCACGAACGCGCCGCTGCAGATCGACGCGATCCGGCGCCCGCGCGCGGCCGCCGCGCGCAGCGCATCGAGCACGCGGCGCGACGTGGGCGCGAGCGGGACCGACGTGCCGGGGACCATGATCGTGTCGGCGTCGGCCAGCGCATCGAGGCGAAACGGCGGGCGCAGCTCGAACAGGTCGCCGCTGACGCGCGGCTGCTCGCTGCATACGCGTACACGGTACGCCTGCGCGGCGTTCGGCGCCCGCACGCGCGCGAACGTGTCGCAGGCGACGCCGAGATCGAACGGGACGACATCGGGCAAGGCAAGAACGGCGACCGTATGCATGGCGTTCGCGGCCGTGGCCAGAATCCGTTGAAAGATGTCATTCTAGCCAATGGCTCGAACCGGCACCACACGCGACAATCGCGACGGACCCACCTGGAGCCCTGCCGATGAAACAAGACGATCGCAACGCGTTGCGGAACCTGCAATACCTGTCGCTGCTGGAGGCGACCACGCTCGTCGTGCTGGTGTGCGTGGCTGTGCCGCTCAAGCATCTGGCCGGCTATCCGGTTGCGGTATCGATCATGGGCCCGGTTCACGGCATCGCGTTCGCGATGTACGTGTGGGCGGTGGTCGGCACCGCGTCGAGCGGGTTGTGGAGCAAGGGCGAGGTCGCGCGGCTCGTGCTGTCGGCCGTGGTGCCGTTCGCGGGTCTGGCGAGCGCCGGCTGGATCGCGCGCAGGCGGCACGCGCGATGATTTACCTGGTGCTGAAGGCCGTGCATCTGGTCGCCGTCGTCACGTTCGTCGGCGGGCTGCTGCTGTCGTCCGTCGCGGTCCGTATCGCGAACCTCGCCGTGCATCGCGCGGTGCGGCGCTGGGATCGCACGGTGACGGCGCCCGCGCTCGCGATCGTCTGGATCGCCGGCATCGCGCTCGCGTTGAGCGGTCACTGGTTCGGCGCCGCGTGGCTGTCGGCGAAGCTCGCGCTCGTCGGCGCGCTGTCGGTGCTGCACGGAATCCTGGCCGGCACGCTGCGGCGCATGGAGCGCGACGATCTCGTCGTCGTGCCGGCGCCGTGGCTCGGGCGGACGGCGGGCGCGGTGATCGTCGCGATGGCGCTCGTCGTCGGGCTGGCCGTGATCAAGCCGTTCTGACGGGGCGGGGGGCGCGCCGTTTTCGGGAAGCGCGTCATGCCGCGCCGCACCGGCAAAAAAAAGCCTGGAAACTCGCGTTCCCAGGCCGGCAGACCATCGACGACGATGGTGGAGGAGGCGATCTCGTCCCGATGCGCGCCGCCTTCGTGCCGGCGACGTCGCGCATGGCGTGTGCTCAGATGGCCCAGCCGCCGAGATAGAACGTGACGAGCACGGCCGCGATCAGCACGGTGCCGACGTTGAGCTTGCGGAATTCGCCGCTGGCGAGGCGGCCGATCACGAGCGTCGAGAAGCCGAGCATGATGCCCGTCACGATGTTCGCGGTCAGCACGATGAACACCGCGCACACGAGGCCCGACATCGCGTCGACCATGTCGTCCATGTGCAGCTTGCTCACGCTGCCGAGCATCAGCAGGCCGACGTACATCAGCGCGGGCGCCGTCGCATACGACGGCACGAGGCCCGCGAGCGGCGAGAAGAACATCACGACGAGGAACAGCAGGCCGACCACGGCGGCCGCGAGCCCCGTCTTCGCGCCGGCGGCCACGCCGACGCTCGACTCGATGTAGGCGGCCGCCGGCGCGCCGCCGAGGAAGCCGGAGAAGATCGAGCTGACCGAATCGGCGGTCAGCGCACGGCCGCCGTTGATGATGCGGCCGTTCTCGTCGAGCTGGCCGGCCTGGCCCGCGACCGCGCGGATCGTGCCGGTCGCGTCGAACACCGCGGTCATCACCAGCGCGAGCACGCTCGGCAGCACGGCCATCGACAGCGCGCCCTTGATGTCCATCGCGCCGATCAGCGATGCGTGGCCCGGTGCGCTCAGCGACGGCAGCGCGAAGATGCCGCGGTACTTCACGCCCGGATCGAAGATCAGGCCGAACACCGAGATCGCGATCACGACGAGCAGGATGCCGCCCGGCACGCGGCGCTTTTCGAGGCCGAAGATCGCGGCGAGTCCGATGACCGACATGATGACCGGGAACGCGGTGATCTGGCCGAGCGAGACCGGCAGGCCGGCGCCCGGGTTCTTGATCACGAGGCCGACGTCGTTCGACGCGATCAGCAGCAGGAACAGGCCGATGCCGATGCCCGTGCCGTGCGCGACGCCCGCGGGCAGGTTGCGCAGGATCCACGAACGCACGCCGGTGATCGAGATGCCGGTGAACACGAGGCCCATCAGAAACACGGCGCCGAGCGCGACCGTCGGAGGCAGCCCCTTGCCGAGCACGAGGCCGAACGCGGTGAACGCGGTCAGCGAGATCGCGCAGCCGATCGCGATCGGCAGCTTCGCCCACAGGCCCATCAGCAGCGAGCCGAACGCGGTGGTGACGCACACGGCGACGAATACGGCGCTCGTGTCGAAACCGGCCTTGCCGAACATGCCGGGCACGACGAACACGGAATAGACCATCGCGAGGAACGTGGTCACGCCGGCAATGATCTCGCGGCGCTGCGTGCTGCCGCGCGACGAAATGCCGAAATAGCGGTCGATGACTCCCTGGGCGCCGAAGTCAGTTTCTTCCGCGCCGACGCCGACCGTCGGCTGCACCGGGGTATCACTCATGAGCTTGCTCCTTTATCAGCATGCTGAAACGGCCCGTTGCGAACCGTCGTCAGGGTGTCTCGTATCTGGTTGGGATTGTTCGGCAACGTCGTGGGGACGAACGACGCGCGATGCGTGTCGTTACGCTCGAATCGAAACGATCGCGAGGGTGTCGCGTCGGACGACGCGTGCCGTGGTCGACCCCGTCGCGTGTGCCTTGCCGTAGCGAAGGTTAGGCGAGCCGCCCATCACGTCCCATCGGGGGACGAGCATGCAGCGCATGTCGCAGCGCTTATATCGGCGTGCGACGGGGCTCCGCCGCGCCGACACGCGTGTATACGCCTAGTTCGAATCCGTTAAGGCGACTATTTGAATGCGGGGGCGGCGGGCGGGGCGTTGGGTATTACGAATGACTTTCAGGGCGGCCCGGAAGGCCAGCGCGCATGCGCTGCTTCCGTACCGAAGCGGGCCTCAGCTGCGCGCGAGATGGGCGAGATACGCGCAGAACATGTCGGCCATCGCGTCCGAGTACGCGTCGATTTCCGCCGAGGTGCGCGCGGTTTCGGAGAACGCCTTGCCGCCCGTCGTGAGCGTCGTCAGGATCAGTTCGCACGCGAGCGCATGCGTGGCGTCGGGCACGTCGGGCAGCGCTTCGCGCATGAACGCGCTGAACGCCCGGTTGCCCTCGGCCTTCACTGCCTGCGCCTCGGGGGCGTCGCGATAGAGCGGGGCGGCGTCGTCGAGAGCGATCCGCATCGGCGCCTCGTCGCATTCCGAACGGATGAACGCGTGGACGGCGGCGCGCACGCGCTCGGGCGGCGTCTTCCGAGTGTCCTGCAGGATCCCGCACAGCATGTCGTGCGTTTGCCGCCACTCGTCGTGCTGGAGCCGGAACAGCACGGACGCCTTGTTCGGGAAGTACTGGTACAGCGAGCCGACGCTCACGCCGGCCCGCTCCGCGACGCGCGCCATCGTGAAGCGCTGCGCGCCCTCGCTCGCCAAAACCTGAATAGCCGCCTGCAGGACGTCCTCGACGAGACGGGTCGAGCGCGCCTGCCGAGGCTGCTTGCGCGTGGCGATCGGGGCGTTTCGGCGGTCGGTCATGAGCGGTTTGCCAATGCGAATAGTAAAACCTGAATGGTTCGTCATATTCTAGTCGGGTGCAACGACGCACTCAACCCGATACCGGAGATTCGCATGACCACCCTGATGCTCGACCCGCTGGCTTCGTTGCTGGCGCGCCTGTTCGACGAAGCCGACGCGTCGTCGCCCGCGACGAGCCCGGCGTTTGCCGACGTGTCGCGCGACGAGCAAGCGCGGCTGATGCGCAGCAAGACGGATTACACCGATCTGTATGCGCGCCTGAAGGATTACCCGCTTCCCGTGTCGCGCGAGACGGGCATGCTGCTGTACATGCTCGCGCGCAGCGGCAATGCCAAGGCAATCGTCGAATTCGGCACGTCGTTCGGCATTTCGACGCTGCATCTGGCGGCCGCGCTGCGCGACAACGGCGGTGGGCGGCTGATCACGAGCGAATTCGAGCCGTCGAAGGTCGTACGCGCGCAGGCCAACCTGGCGGCAGCCGGACTGGCCGATCTCGTGGAGATTCGCGAGGGCGATGCGCTCCACACGCTGGCCGCCGGTCTGCCGGATTCGGTCGACCTGTTGTTGCTCGACGGGGCGAAGGCGCTGTATCCGGAGATTCTCGCGCGGGTCGAGCCACGGCTCAGGGCGGGGGCATTCGTCGTGGCCGACAACGCGGAATACAGCCCCGACTATCTTGCCTACGTGCGCGCGCCGGAAAACGGCTATCTGTCGGTGCCGTTCGGCGGCGACGTCGAATTGTCGATGCGGACACGCTGACCAGGCGGAACGACGGTGTCGACGATTTCACGCTTCCCCGTATCAAATATAGGAGGCCTGATTAATGGAGGCGCGGCGAAAGGCGACGGGATGATGCCCGTCGCTTGCGCCGCCGCGTGCGTCACTTCAGGAACACGTAGCGCGCGAAGTACGGGAAGCGGCCGACCGCATGCTCGGTCGTGCACGTCGCGGCCGGCGGCGTGCCGCCCGCCGTGTCGAGCCGCTGCACGAAGCGCACGCCGGCGAGCGTGCCGGTTGCGGCCGGCGTCGCCGCGAGCAGCAGTTGCGGAATGCTGGCCGCGCTTGCGCTCGGCATTTCCGCGAGCTTCTTGCCGGTAATACGGCTGCCGTCGAGCGCTTCCCACGACGGCCCCGCGCCGTGTCGCACGACGAGCGTGCCGTTTTCATCGAACAACGTCGCCTCCGGGCGCTTGAAGGCCCACGCGAGCCGGTGGTCGGCATCGTATTCGCACGAATAGATCTGCACGCCGGTCGCGGTGGTCGCCAGCACCGGCGTGGCCGGCGCCGGCGGCGCGAGGCCGGCAGCCTCGTCGGCGTGTGCGGGCGCGGTAAAAGCCGCCAGGGAAAGACCGGCCGCAAGGGCCAGCAGCATGTCGCGTGTCGGGGATCGGCTTGGCATGACGGGGCGTCCTTTCAGGTCGGGTGACGGTCGTACGACGTCGATCCCGTCAACGTTAGACGCCGATCGCACAGGCTGCAATGCGGAAATGACAATCGCGGCGATAGTCGCCGCGATTGCCGAAGGAGCGGACCCGCGATCAGCGGATCGCGACCGGGTTGATGTTGACCTGCGTCGAGCCGACGTACAGCGGCTGGCCGAGCACGAACAGGAATTCCCATGCCTTGTCGCGCACGAGCGCGCGGCTGTCGATCAACTCCAGGTTGTAGATGCCGCGCTTCGCGAGCATGTACTGGTTGACCGGGAATTCGTCCCGCGTGTGCGGATTCGGATAGACCTCCGATGCCCACGTGTCGCCGCCGAACGCGACGATTCCCTGATCGGCCAGCCACTTCGCCGCTTCCATGCCGATGCCGGGCTCGACGTCGAGGAACTGCTTGTCGTCCTTGCCGATCAGCTCGAGCCAGCCGGTGTTGAACAGCACGACGTCGCCCTTGCGCAGCGTCAGCCCCTGCTGCTTCAGCACGGCCTGGATGTCGGCGACCGTGAATTCGGTGCCGCCCGGCACGATCGGCTTGCCGTAGCGGGCGGTCATGTCGAGCACGACGCCGCGCGTGACGATCGGCGGCACCTTCTCGACGCCGAGCTTCTTCACGCCGTCGACGGTCACGAAATCGGCCGCGCGGTTGCCGTTGTAGTACACGTTGTCGATGCCGATGTGGCCGATGCCGTTGAGCTGCGTGCCGACGCCGGTCCACGCGTTGACGAGTTCGTCGTTGAACGTGAACTTGTTCGGGCCGAGGCTCTTGCCGGCCTGCTGGCCGACCTGCACGTTGTACAGCCGGAAGCTGCGATGGCGGAACGCCGGCAGGTGCTTGTCCACCGGCACGGCCAGCGGATAGGTCTTGCCGGCCTTCACGAGGCCGACCGCGTGCTTGACGACGTCGGGCGTCAGCAGGTTGGCCGCGCCGATTTCGTCATCGGCGCCATAGACGGACGGATACCAGTCGGCCGCCGCGGCCGACGCGGCGGCGTGGGCAGCTTGCGCGGCCGCGAACGGCAGGATCGCGGCGAGTACGAGCCGGGCGAGCGTTGCTTTCATTCGGGGCTCCTGTCGCGCGTTACGCCGCGGCTTGCGCGAGCGTCGGGTAGTCGGTCAGGCCGTGGGCGCCGCCGCCGAACAGCGTGTTGCGATCGTGCGGCGCGAGCGCGGCGCCGGTGCGCAGCCGTTCGGGCAGGTCGGGGTTCGCGACGAACGGGCGGCCGAATGCGACGAGGTCGGCCCAGCCGGCGGCGATCGCTTCGCGTGCGCGCTCGGCGGTGTACGCGCCGGCATAGATCAGCACGCCCGGGAACGCGGCGCGCAATTGCTGCTTGAAGGCGACCGGCATCAGCGGCGCGTCGTCCCAGTCGGCTTCCGCGATGTGCAGGTAGCCGACGTCGAGTTCGCCGAGCAGCTTCGCGGCGGCGAGATAGGTCGTTTCCGGGTCGTCGTCGACGCAGCCGTTCAGCGTGGTCAGCGGCGCGAGGCGGATGCCGACGCGCGACGCGTCGCCGGTCCCTTCGATCAGCGCCTGCGTGACTTCGCGCAGGAAGCGCAGCCGGTTCTCGAGCGAGCCGCCGTACTGGTCGGTGCGCGTGTTCGCGTTCGAGTCGATGAACTGGTTCACGAGGTAGCCGTTCGCGCCGTGCAGCTCGACGCCGTCGAAGCCGGCCTCGATCGCGTGGCGGGCGGCGGTCCGATATTGACCGACGATCTCGCGGATCTCGTCGACCGACAGCGCGCGCGGCTCGGAGGCCTGCACGAAGCCCGGCGTGCTGCCGTCTTCGCCGGCGATGAACACGTTCACGCCCTTCGCCTGGAGCGGGGACGACGACACGGGTTGCGCGCCGCCGAGCAGGCTCGTGTGGCTCAGCCGGCCGACGTGCCACAGCTGCGCGAAGATGCGGCCGTGCGCGGCATGGACGGCGTCCGTCACCTTGCGCCAGCCGGCGACCTGCGACGGCGTGTGAATGCCGGGCGTCCACGCGTAGCCCTTGCCGAGCGGCGCGATATAGGTGCCTTCGCTGACGATCAGGCCCGCACTCGCGCGCTGCGCGTAGTACGCGGCCATCAGTTCGTTGGCTTCGTCGCTGGGCTGGCTCGCGCGCGAACGCGTCATCGGCGGCATCACGATGCGGTTCGGCAGCGTCAGCGCGCCGAGTCGCAGCGGTTGGAAAAGCGGGTCCTGGGTCATGATGAATTCCTGTCGGTGCCGCGCCCGGCGGGCTGCGGACGGGTCATGTCGGATGAAGGTGCGGCGCGCTCAGTCCCACTGCGGCGCGAGGCCGGCCGGGTCGACTTCGCGGCCGTTGCGCTCGAGCGCGGCGATCTGCGCCATGTCTTCGTCGGTCAGGCGCAGCGTCTGCGCGAGCAGGTTGCTCGCGAGGTTCTCGCGCTTGGTGGACGACGGAATCACCGAGTAGCCGAGCTGCAGCGCCCATGCGAGCGCCACTTGCGCCGGCGTCGCGTCGTGACGCTGCGCGATCGCGCCGATCACCGGATCGCCGAGCACCTTGCCGTACGCGAGCGTCATGTACGACGTCACGTGAATGCCTTCGGCGTTCAGGAACTCGACCAGTTTGCGGTTCTGCAGGTACGGGCTCAGTTCGATCTGGTTCGTCGCGATCGCGTCCTTGCCGACGGCCGCGATCGCCTCCTTCGTCAGCGCGATGTTGAAGTTCGAGATGCCGATCTGACGCGTGAGGCCCTTCGCCTTCGCGTCCGCCAGCGCGGTCATGAACGCGTCGATCGACACGCCGTTGCCGGGGGCCGGCCAGTGGATCAGCGTCAGGTCGACATAGTCGGTGCGCAGCTTGCGCAGGCTTTCCTCGAGGCTGGCCGCCAGCTTGTCCGGCGCGTAGTTGTCGACCCAGATCTTCGTCGTGAGGAACAGGTCGTCGCGGCGCACGCCCGACGCGGCGATCGCTTCGCCGACTTCTGCTTCGTTGCCGTAGATCTGCGCGGTGTCGATCGCGCGGTAGCCGACTTCGAGGCCGTTGCGGACCGAGTCGACGACGACCTGGCCTTGCAGGCGGAACGTACCGAGGCCGAAGGCCGGAATCTTGCTCATCGTGTGCTCCTGGAAGAGGGGAACGGTTGCGGTATGCGAATCATTCTGGCGTTTTAGACTGATGAAATAAACGCCTTTAGAGGTCAAAAATATTTGACTTAAAATCAAATATTGAACGTGTCGCGGGCGCGTGCGGGCCGTGGCGGCCTTATGCGACGCGCGCCTGCGGATCCGTGATCGAATGGAACGCCGGCAGCACGTCCGATGCGATCTCGGCCATCGTCTCGTCGAGCGGCCGCCGGTTGCGGCGGAAATGCAGGCCGATGTGCCGCACGCCCGCGTCGCGCATCGCCGCGAGTTCTTCCGTCAGCGCGATGCGTCCCGCGCGCGCGCCGAAGCGGTGCCGCTGCAGCGGTTCGTACGGATCTTCCGCGAGGTCGAGGTGGATGAAGCTCACGTACGGCTTGTCGCCGGCCACCGCACGCCAGTTCGCGGCGCGCTGCGCGTGGTCGGCCGGCGTGCCCGGATACGCGAGGCAGCCGTCCATGTGTTCGCCGATCCACGCGGGCGTCTGCTGAGCGAGGCCGGCGACGAGCAGCGGCACCGGCGAGCGCGCGGCGGGCAGCACTTCCAGGCCGGGCGGCAGATGCCCGCGTGCGCCGTCGCGCAGCAACGCGATCTGGTCGCGGAAGTTCGCCCCGCGCGACGCGAAGTCGCGGCCGAACAGCGGATATTCGACCGGCCGGTCGCCGCTCGCGACGCCGAGCAGCAGGCGCCCGCGGCTCAGTTCCTGGATCGTCGCGGCCGATTTCAGCGTCAGCAGCGGTTCGCGCAGCGGCAGCACGACGGCGGCCGTGCCGAGCAGGATGTCGCGCGTGATGCCGGCGAGGTAGCCGAGATACGAGAACGTTTCGAACACCTGCGCGGCGTCGCCGAACGACGGGTCGTACAGCGGCACGTCGCGCACCCAGAGCGCGCGAAAGCCGAGCGTGTCGGCCAGTTGCGCGAGCTCCGCGTGGATTTCCAGGTCCGGCACGCCGGGGTGGCGGCCGTCATGCCGGCGTTTCGCGTTGCCGGACGCGGTCCAGTCGTTGTCGAGCGGCAGTTCGACGCCGATGCTGAAGCCGCCGGCGGCGAGCTTGTCGAGAGAGGGGGACATGATCGGGTTGCTCCGTTCAGACCGCGCGCAGGCTGCCGTCGAGCCGGTAGAAGTCGAGCGACGCCGCGGTGAAGAACGAGCGCGACGTGCCGGCGGCGAAGTCGTCGACATGCACGACGGTGGCGCGATCGGCTTCCTGCCACGAGATCGCGTAGGTCTCGCCGGCCACGCGCTGCCACGTGTATTCGACTTCACCTTTCGCGCCCGCATACGGGCCTTCGGTGATCTCGTAGCGCATATGAAGGCCGTCCTCGTCGTACGCGTTGAGCGCGGTGAGGCCGTCGTAGCGGACTTCGAATGTCTTGCCGGCGAACGGCGGACGTTGGGTCGATGCGTTCATGCTGGTGGCTCCTGTGAAAAGGTGACGTTCAATGCGCGAGTTCGACGGGTTCGGCCGTGCGTTCCGGCAGCCCGTGGCGGCGGTCGAGACGGCCGCTCAACGCGGTGAGTGCAAACGCGCCGAGCGTGACGACGGCGGCGATCCACGGGGTGTGGCCGAGGCCGACGTTCGCGACGATCAGGCCGCCGAGCGACGAGCCGCCGGCCACGCCGAGGTTGAAGGCGGCGATGTTGAAACCCGATGCGACGTCGGCGGCGTCCGGCGCGAAGTGGCGCGCCTGCTTGACGACGTACACCTGCAGCCCCGGCACGTTGCCGAACGCCACGGCGCCCCACGCGAGCATCGTCAGCACCGCGAGCCATTTCACGTGGATCGTGAAGGTGAGCGCGAGCAGCACGATCGCGAGCAGCAGGAAGATCCGCTTGAGCGCCTTCACGGGGCCGACGGCGTCCGCGAGCTTGCCGCCCCATACGTTGCCGACCGCGACCGATACGCCGTAGCCGACCAGCACGAGGCTGACCTGCGACGGCGTGAAGCCGGCGATCTGTTCGAGCAGCGGCGCCATATAGGTGAATGCGATCAGCGAGCCGCCGTAACCGACCGCCGTCATCGCATAGACGAGCAGCAGGCGCGGCTGGGCCAGCACGCGCAACTGGCGGGCGAGCGGCGCCGGCGGCGTCTGCGGCAGCGCGCGCGGCACGAAGGCGACCGCGCCGACGAATGCGACGAGGCCGAACAGCGCGACGATCAGGAACGTCGCGCGCCAGCCGAAGTGCTGGCCGATGAAGGTGCCGAGCGGAATGCCGGCGACGAACGCGACGGTCATGCCGCTGAACATCGTCGCGATCGCGCTCGCGGCCTTCTCCTTCGGCACGAGCGTGGTCGCGATGATCGAGCCGACCGAGAAGAACACGCCGTGCGCGAGGCCGGTGAGCACGCGTGCGACGATCAGCGATTCGTAGCCCGGCGCCTGCCATGCGACGAGGTTGCCGACGGTGAAGAGCGCCATCAGCCCGGCGAGCAGCGCCTTGCGCGGCACGCGGCCGGTGAGCGCGGTGAGCAGCGGCGCGCCGATGGCGACAGCCAGCGCGTACAGGCTGACGAGCAGGCCGGCGGACGGCAGGCTGACGCCGAGGTCGGCGCCGATCGTCGGGATCAGCCCGACGATCACGAATTCGGTGGTGCCGATGGCAAAGGCGCTGATGGTCAGCGCAAGCAACGCGAGTGGCATGACGGGATCCTGGTTTCAGTAGGAATGGATCGCAGTGTGCCGGCTTTACTTTTGCTGAAAAACTCGTCTATAAACCAAATTGTTTTGATTTCAACTCAACAATGAAGACCACCCTCGACGAACTCCAGGCCTTTACCGCCGTGGTCGATACCGGTTCGATCACGGCGGCCGCCCAGCAGCTCGATCTCACCGTGTCGGCGACGAGCCGCACGCTCGCGCGGCTCGAGGAAAAGCTGAAGACCACGCTGCTGCGCCGGACCACGCGCCGGCTCGAACTGACCGAGGAAGGGCGCGCGTTCCTGCAGGACGCGCGCGCGATCATCGAATCGGTCGAGAACGCGGAGGAGCAGATGCTCGCGCGGCGCGAGATGCCGTCCGGGCGCCTGCGCGTCGACGCCGCGACGCCGTTCATGCTGCACGTGATCGTGCCGCTCGTGCGCGGCTACCGCGAGCGCTTCCCGAAGGTCGAGCTGGAACTGAACAGCAACGAGGGCATCACCGATCTGCTGGAGCGGCGCACCGACGTCGCGGTCCGGATCGGCCGGCTGAAGGATTCGACGCTGCACAGCCGGCGCATCGGCAACAGCCGGCTGCGTATCCTAGCGAGCCCCGCGTATATCGAAGCGCATGGCCAGCCGCGCAAGGTCGAGGATCTCGACAAGCACACGCTGCTCGGCTTCACGCAGCCCGAATCGCTGAACGTATGGCCGATCCTCGGCACGGACGGCGAAGCGTACCGCATCGAGCCGGACGTGTATTCGTCGAGCGGCGAAACGCTGCGGCAGCTTGCGCTGGAGGGCACGGGTGTCGTCTGCCTGTCCGATTTCGTGACCGCGCAGGATCGCGATGCGGGGCGGCTGGTGCAGGTGCTCGCGCGCCAGACGCTCGACGTCCAGCAGCCGATTCACGCGGTGTACTACCGCAATACCGCGATCTCGTCGCGGATCGCGTCGTTCGTCGACTATCTGATCGAGGTGCTGGGCGGCGGCAGCGGCGGTGACGGGCGGGCGCGGCGCAAGGCCGCGTGGATGGAGCCGCAGTAGCGACGCAGGGCAGGCGGCGCTGCCCTTCGGGAGCCGGCGTGCCGCGCGTCGGCACGCCGTCGTGCGACGATTACGCCTCTTCGGCCCACGACATCCCGTCGCGCGCGAGCAGCGCCGACGAGGCCGCGGGCCCGAACGTGCCGGCCGTGTACAGGCGCGGCCGGTCGCCGAGCTGCTTCCAGCCGTCGAGGATCGGCTCGACCCACGACCACGCGGCTTCGAGCTCGTCGCGGCGCATGAAATGCGTGAGGCGGCCGCGGATCACGTCGATCAGCAGCCGTTCGTACGCTTCCGCGCGCCGTTCCGGAATCGCCTGCTGCAGGTCGAGATTCAGGCTCACCGGCACCATGTTCATGCCGCTGCCCGGTTCCTTCGCGAGCATCTGCAACTGGATCGACTCTTCCGGCTGGAGCTGGATCACGAGGCGGTTGCCGTAATTGCGCGGGCCGGTCGGGATGATCGAGAACGGCATGTCCGCGAACTCGATCACGATTTCCGACTGGCGGCGCTGCAGCCGCTTGCCGGTGCGCAGGAAGAACGGCACGTTCGCCCAGCGCCAGTTGTTGATGTGCGCGCGCAGCGCGACGAAGGTTTCCGCGCGGCTGTCCGCCGGCACGTTGTCTTCCTCGAGATAGCCCTTGACCGGCTGGCCGTCGACCGCGCCGGCCGTGTACTGGCCGCGCACCGTGTCGCGCGCGACGTCCGACAGCGACATCGGCCGCAGCGAGCGCAGCACCTTCAGCTTCTCGTCGCGCACCGCGTCCGGGTCGAGCGACACGGGCGGCTCCATCGCGACGATGCACAGCAGTTGCAGCAGGTGGTTCTGCACCATGTCGCGCAGCGCGCCGGTATGGTCGTAGAAGCCCGCGCGGCTGCCGACGCCGACCGTCTCCGCGACCGTGATCTGCACGCTGCGGATGTTCGGCGCCTGCCACAGCGGCCCGAAGATCGGGTTGCCGAAGCGCAGCACCATCAGGTTCTGCACGGTTTCCTTGCCGAGATAGTGGTCGATCCGGTAGATCTGCGATTCCTCGAAGTGCTTGCCGACCGCGTCGTTGATCGCCTTCGCGGAAGCGAGATCGTGGCCGAGCGGCTTTTCGAGGACGACGCGCGAATGCGCGTCGACGAGGTGCGCGGCCGACAGGTTGTCGCAGATCGTCGTGAACAGCTCCGGCGACGTCGACAGGTAGAACACGCGCACGGCCTCGCCGCGCGCCGCTTCCGCGAGCCGCTGATAGTCGTCCGGCGCGTTCACGTCGATCAGCACGTACTTGAACAGGTCGAGGAAGCGGGCCCACGCGTCGGCGTCGAACGCCTTCGCGTCGATGAACGGGCGCGACTGCTCGTCCATGAACTTGCGATAGCCGTCGATGCCCCAGTCGCGGCGGCCGACGGCGATAATGCGCGTCTCGGGCGGAAGATTGCAGTGCAGGTGCGCCATGTACAGCGCGGGCAACAGCTTGCGGGCGGCCAGGTCGCCGCCGCCGCCGAAAATGATCATGTCGACGGGCCGGTCGGCCGCGGTCTGGGAAGGCTGATTCGTCATGGGAGGTTCGCGGTTTGAAACGGTGAACGTGAAACGAACGTCGAGGGCATCGGGCGCCGGTTGGCCGGTGCCGGTACGGCAAAACGCTAATAGTGCACCGTTTTGATGGTTTGCGTCTGTGTTCGCGCAATGTAACGGGGCTTGCATTTCCGATGATGGGTCGATTATGATTGAGCACTCACTCATTAAAGGAGTCGACCGTGGCCCGACCGCGCAGTCCCGACAAGCACGAAGCCATCCTCGCGGCGGCCGCGCGCGCGCTCGCCGAGGACGGCGCGAGCGCGACCACCGCGCGCATTGCGCGGCTTGCCGGCGTGGCGGAAGGCACGGTGTTCACGTACTTCGAGACCAAGGACGCGTTGTTGAACGCGCTGTACGTGAGCCTGAAGGCCGACATGCGCGAAGCGATGATGACCGGGTTTCCGGAACATGCGCCGGCCGAGCAGGCGGTGCGGCATGCGTGGAACGGCTATGTGTCGTGGGGCGTCGCGAATCCGGACGGACGGCGCGCGCTGCGGCAGTTGGGCGTGAGCGGGCGCATCGACGATGCGCATCGGGCCGCGGGCTCGGAAGGCTTCGGCGGGATCGGCGCGCTGCTGCGCGAACAGGTCGCCGCGTCGGGCGCGTTGAGCCGCGACGAAGCGCATGCGTTCTGCTCGGCGTTGTTTACGTCGATCGCGGAAACGGCGATGGAGTCGATCGCACGCGATCCGGCGCGGGCCGATGCCTACCGGGAAGCGGGGTTTCGCGCGATGTGGGCCGTGTTGCACGCGGTGTGAGTCTAGTATTCGCGTCGTGGCGGCATGTGCCGCGGCGACGGCGGCGCGTTTCAGGCAGGACGACGCAGGTCACGAACGATCGATGCGTCGCCCATATTAATGAGTGAGTAATCATTCATTTTGGTGGTTTCATCACGATCAAGGAGTGGAAAATGTCGAAAGTCTGGTTGGTAACGGGAGCCGCACGTGGCCTCGGTCGCGCGATTTCGGAAGCGGTGCTGGCAGCGGGCGACCGGCTGGTGGCCGGCGCGCGCGATCCCGCGCGACTGGCCGATCTGGCCGAACGGTATGGCGACCGGCTGCTGCCGGTCGAACTCGACGTCACCGACGAAGCGGCGGCCGCGCAAGCCGTCGCGGCGGCGCGCGCGGCGTTCGGCCGTATCGACGTGCTGGTGAACAACGCGGGCTACGGCCACACGGCGCCGTTCGAGCAGATGAGCGCCGAAGCCTTCCGCGACCAGATCGAAACGAACCTGTTCGGCGTGGTCAACCTCACGCGCGCGGTGCTGCCGACGATGCGCGCGCAGCGCGCGGGGCACATCTTCCAGGTGTCGTCGGTCGGCGGGCGTACGGCGACGCCCGGACTGTCCGCGTATCAGGCCGCGAAGTGGGCGGTCGGCGGATTCAGCGACGTGCTCGCGAAGGAAGCCGCGCCATTCGGCGTGCGCGTGTGCACGCTCGAACCGGGCGGCATGCGCACCGACTGGGCCGCACAGGCGAAGCGCGACATCGACGATCTGCTGCCCGACTATCAACCGTCGGTCGGGAAGATCCTCGAGTTGCTCGGCGCGTATGGCGGTCACGAGATCGGCGATCCCGCACGGATCGCGGCGCTGATCGTCGACCTGTCGCGCCGCGACGACGTGCCGCTGCGCCTGCTGCTCGGCGGCGATGCGCTGTTCGTCTGCGAGCAGGCGGAGCGGCAGCGCGCGGAAGAGGCGGCGCGGTGGCGGGATGCGACGCTGTCGACGCAGTTTCCGGATGCGGTGCTGCCGGACGGGCTGCGGGCGTTGAAGGAAATTGGCTGAGCCGGGAGGTTCGTTGCCGGCGGCATCGACATGGCGCCGGAGCGCATGCTCTGGGGCACCGACTGGCCGCACCCCACGCAGAAGACGGACAAGCCCGACGATGCAAGCATGCTGGACGTGATCGCGGGCTGGATCGGGCGTGCGGACTGGCAGCAACGGATATTCGTCACCAATCCCGCGAAGCTGTACGGATTCGCATAGCGCGGGGAGGATGTCGCGAAACTTGAAGCCGCCAACAAAGCGATGTCCTCCGCAATCGGGGGATACATTTGAAGGCGGATGGGGCAAGCGCCCGCTTGGTCGTGCTCATAACGCAAGGGTAATCCCACCTGATACCAGCTTCGGCGATCTGGTACCGGTTGCGACGGCGACTTCGCTCGCCATCGAAAAAGACGGCAACCCAAAACCGCGTATCGCTTATCCGATCGGCCTGTTCTTCGATGGTATCGCCTGGCGTCGATGCACTTCGCGTGCCATCTCAGAGAATCGACCGGTAGGTGCCGCCCTCGACGCGCACCGCGGCGCCATTGGATGCCGCACCCAGAGGACTGGCGAGCAACGCCACCATCGCGGCAATCTCGTCGGCCTCGATCATGCGGGCAATCAGCGAGCTCGGACGATACGTGTCGAAGAAGTGCGATTCGATTTCCGCATCGGTCATACCGGGCCGTGGCGCGGTTTGCCGAAGATATGCGACGATGCCTTCGGATCGCGTGGCGGATGGCAGTACGCTGTTGACGGTCACGCCGGTTCCCTTCGTCAGTTCGGCCATTCCGCGCGAAACCGCGAGTTGAGCCGATTTGCTGACACCGTAGTGCACCATGTCCGGCGGCGTGAAGGCGCCGACTTCGCTGGACATGAAAATCACTCGCCCCCAGTTCTTCGCGAGCATGCGAGGAAAGTAATGACGTGACAGCCTGACACCCGACATCACGTTGACGTCGATCATTCGCAGCCAGTCGTCATCGGTGATCTCCGCGAACGGCTTGGCTTCGTAGTAGCCGAGATTGTTCACGAGAATATCCGTGTCCGGCTGTGCATCGATCAGCTCCGCGACGCCTCGGTCGCCGCTCACGTCGGCGACGACGCCGCGTACGCTGCCGCGCGGCGCGGCAGCGCAGAGCTCCGCGACGGCTGCGTCGAGCTTGTCTCGTTGCCGCCCCGTGATCGTGACCGCGACGCCTTCCGCGGCCAACGTTCGCGCGATGGCCATGCCGATGCCGGCAGTGGCACCGGTGACGATCGCAGTTTTTCCTTCAAGTTGCAGATCCACGGTTTGCTTCTCCTTTACTCATCGAGTAACCGGCATTGCCGGTCGATTGCACGGCATGACTACTTGAGCCGCTTCAGCATTTCGCCGGCGACATCCAGCGCCGACGCCGGATTCTGTCCGGTGATCAATTCACGGTCGGTGACCATGTGCGCGGTAAACGGCACCGCGTTGCTGCTGTAGATTCCACCCGCGCGCTGCAATGCAGTCTGCGGATAGAACTTCATCGCGCCGCCGCCGAGCAGCCCTTTGGCTTGCTCTTCTTCCGCGTTGCTGATCACCGTCATCCGGTAGCCGGCGTAGATCCATTTCGTGTCGCCGTCGCCCGCGTTTCCCGCCGCGAGCTTTCGTGCAAAGCCCGGCGCATCCGGCAGCGTCGACAGCAGCGCAATCGGGCCGTGGCAAACGAGCGCCGTGGTCTTGTCGCGCGCGTGAAAGTCGGCCAGCAATCTGCCCACGGCGGCACTGGTCGACAGGTCCTGCATCGGCGCATGGCCGCCGGGAACATAGACGGCATCGAAGTGCGCGTAGCCGATCTGCTCCACCCGCGACAGGCTGATCACCGGGGAATGCGTGCGCGACGTGATTTGTAGCCGGTCGAGCAAGGCCCGATAGTCGCGCATCGCGTTCTCGTCGCCGTTGAAGTACATCTTGTCGGCCGACGTGACGTCCAGCGTCGGTGCCTTGCCCTCCGGCGTGGCGAAGGTCACCTGATGGCCGGCATCGAGCAGCGCCTTCACGGGCTGCATCAGCTCGTTCAGGTAGAAGCCCGTCGCGAAGACCTTGTCATCCTTCAGGTCGAGGTGATCGGAATCCGACAACACCACGAGCACGTTGGCCGCATGAGCGCCGTACGCGGCAATGCCGAGCATTGCCGCAACGGCGAGCTTGCGCATCGAATACATCGTTTTCTCCATCGGGAAGGTTCAAGCTTGTCGTGAACGGGCGAGCAACAGATGACGCATCGCGGCGCCCACGCCGGCGGCCGACTGCGGGTTCTGGCCCGTCACCAGCCGTCCGTCGACGACGACCTTGGCGGTCCAGTTCGGCACGGGATGGTGAAGTGCGCCGCGCTGCTTCAAGGTGCTCGCGAGCAGGAACGGCACGACGCGATCGAGCTGGACGGCCCGTTCTTCCTCGTCCGTGAAGGCGCTCAAATTCTTGCCGGCGACGAAATATGTGCCGTCGCCGAGCTTCACGTCGACCAGTGCGGCCGGCCCATGACACACCGCGCCGACCACGCCACCCGCGTCATGAATGTCGCGGGTCACTTTCTGCACGTCGCGATTGCCCGGAAAGTCCCACATCGCGCCGTGGCCGCCGGCAAAGAAGACAGCGGCATACTTCGACGCATCGACGTCGCCCAGCCGCTGCGTGTGGCGGAGCGCGTCGCGGAAATCGCGGTCGTTCCAATAGCGCGCATTGATTTCATCGGTCAGGTCGAGCCCGTCGACCGGCGGTTCGCCGCCCTGAATCGATGCGAATTCGACGGGAATGCCGGCCGCGTCCAGTTCAGCCAGCGGATGCGTCACTTCGCCGAGATAGAAACCGGTCGGCTCGCCGGTTGAGCCTTTCTTCGCGTGGCTCGTGAGTACGAATAGAACCTGCAGATGCTGCCGCTCGCGATGTTCGCCATTCATGCTGTGCTCCTGGATTTCAACGGGTGACTCGACGATGCAGTCACGACGCACGCACTTTATTTGGCTCATCGATGAAGATAAACTGGCGCAAAAGTAAAGCTTTTGTTCTTTGGAGGACAAGATGGCGCGTAAATTCGACCATCTCGGTGACGTGGAAGCGTTCGTGACGGTGGTCGAAAAAGGCTCGATGACTGCCGGTGCGGTCGCATTGGGGAGCACGCCTTCCGTGTTGAGCCGGGCCATCACACGTCTGGAGGCCCGGCTGGGCACGCAGTTGCTGCGTCGTTCCACGCGGCGGTTGAGCCTGACGGAGCACGGCAGGCTCTATCTGGAGCAATCGCGTGCGGCGTTTTTGCTGATCGATGACGCCGAGCGGGCCATTCAGGGGCACGGCGGTACCTTGACCGGCCATGTCCGGCTGAGCGTACCGACGACGTACGGGCACTATCGTCTGCCGCCGCTGCTTCGACGGTTCACGCGGGAACACCCGCACGTTCGCGTGGAGTTGAACATCGCGAACCGGAACGTGGATCTCGTGGCCGAAGGTTTCGACCTGGCGATCCGTCTGGGCGAATTGCCGGACAGCGGTCTGGTCGCGCGCAAGCTCGAGGATGCGGCGCTATGCCTTGTCGCGTCGCCCGAGTACGTCGCCCACGCCGGCACGCCCGGAAACGTGGCCGACCTGGAGCACCATCTTTGTTTGCCGTTCATGCTGCCCAGCAGCGGCCGTATCGCGCCCTGGGTATTCCGTGACGGCGATCGCGACATCGATTGGCTGCCGGCTTCGAACGTCGCGGTGTCCGACGACGTGCTCGGTGTCGTGTCGATGGCGCAGAGTGGCGCCGGTATCTGCCAGACCTATGACTTCATCGTTCAGGATCGGATCCGGGCCGGAAACCTCGTCGAAGTATTGCCCCATTTGCGCGGGCGTACACGGCCGTTTTCGGTCGTCTACGCACCGCATCGCCGCCTGTCGGCCGCGTCCCGCACCTTGATCGACATGTTGGTCGCGTCGACGGGCGAGGCTTGAAGCGATTGCATTGCGATACGTTCTGCGCTGTGGCACGCGGTGGAAGGGCCGGCGCCACGGTCGTCAATGCCAGCGTCCCGTTCCGTCGGTAACTGGTCCATGTTGACGCAGTATGTTGACGTCAACGGAACGTGGGACGTCAACATGGCGACGGGACGACCGAAGGCGGAACTCGTGCTGAACGAAGACGAGCGTTGCGAGGTGACGCATTGGCGAGCTACAAAGGCTCGAATCGCGCGCCTTGTGCGGCGCGCGCCGGGAGAAAAACAAGTCAACGTACCGACGCAACGAGGACAACGATGAATTCCGCGACTGACGTGATGGCGGTGGATCCATGGAAGCAGACGCTGGGTCTGCTTCTCCAATTGTGCCGAAGCGACGATGCGCGATCGTTCGCGTCTTCGAGCGAGTCGTTGTGTGCACGCTGGACGGAACGTCGGTTGCGTCTGCGGACGACCGGCGCGGAGCGGCGGACCGTCTCGGTGAGGTTCGTCGACCGCGTGAGCGCGACAGCGGTAACGATTGCATGGCACGATTCGACGCATTGTTCGTATGGCGATCAGGCGTGGCATGCAACCCGCGCTCGCACCAGCGCGGTGTGTGCGATCAGCGGCCGGCCGGTCCGGCCCGGTGACGCCGTCTATCAGCCCCGTGGCCGCCCAAGGCCGCTCAATGCCGACGCGATGGTCCTTGCGTCGGCGCTCCACGAAGCGGAAGAGAATCGTTGATGTCTACGAGACTTGGGCAAGCTTCGTCCCGACGGGATTTCGGTTACGGGCGTTTCAGCGATGCGTGAGGCAGCCATAGCCGGATCTAATCGAAAGCCGTACCCGCATCTGACCGAAAGCCCCAGTTGTGACCCGTCAGGCCGTGTTAACCCTGATTAAAAAGCGTTATCACGGTGAAAAATTCCGCATCTTATTGAACCGATATCGGCTCGATATAGTGGCTCGCTTTCCCGCACGCCTCGCCCGGCGTGCGCAGACGAACGGCAGGAGCCCCTTGATGACCACCGATACCCGATTCACCGAAGTCGAGGATCTGATGCCCGCCGCCGGCGGGCTGCGCGAGATCCGTCACCACATCCATCACCATCCGGAACTCGCATACGAAGAGCACGACACGGCCGCGCTCGTCGCGGACAAGCTCGAGCAATGGGGCTGGCAGGTGACGCGCGGCGTCGGCAAGACGGGCGTCGTCGGCACGCTGCGCGTGGGCGACGGCGCGCGCAGCATCGGCATTCGCGCGGACATGGATGCGCTGCCGATCGTCGAGGCGACCGGCCTGCCGTATGCGAGCGGCACGCACGGCAAGATGCACGCATGCGGCCACGACGGCCATACGACGATGCTGCTCGGCGCCGCGCAGCATCTCGCGAAGACGCGCAACTTCTCCGGAACCGTACACCTGTATTTCCAGCCGGCGGAGGAGCACGGCGTCGACAGCGGCGCGAAGAAGATGATCGACGACGGCCTGTTCGAGCGCTTCCCGTGCGACGCCGTGTTCGGCATGCACAACCATCCGGGCGCGGCGCCGGGCGTGTTTCTCATGCGGCGCGGCCCGTTCATGTCGGCGGGCGACAAGGCGATCATCACGATCGAAGGCGTCGGCGGCCATGCGGCGCGGCCGCACCTGACGGTCGATCCGGTCGTCGTCGCGGCGAGCATCGTGATGGCGCTGCAGACGATCGTCGCGCGCAACGTCGACCCGTCGCAGCCGGCGGTCGTCACGGTCGGCTCGATGCACGCGGGCACCGCGAACAACGTGATTCCGAACGGCGCGCGCCTCGAACTCAGCGTGCGTTCGTTCAGCCCGGAAGTGCGCGCGCTGCTCAAGCGCCGCATCACCGAGCTGGCCGAAACGCAGGCCGCGAGTTACGGCGCGACCGCGAACGTCGAATACATCGAAGGCTATCCGGTCGTCATTAATTCGGATGCCGAAACCGACTTCGCGGCTCAGGTCGCACGCGAACTCGTCGGCGATGCGCACGTGGTCGAGCAGACCGACCTGCTGATGGGCAGCGAGGATTTCGCGTTCATGCTGCAGCAGCGGCCGGGCTCGTTCGTGCGGCTCGGCAACGGCGAAGGCGAGGACGGCTGCATGGTGCACAACCCGAAATACGACTTCAACGATCGCAACCTGCCGATCGGCGCGGCGTTCTGGACGCGCCTCGTCGAGCGTTACCTCGGGCAGTGATCGCGGCGGCGGCGTGCGGCCGGCGCTTCCGGCTGCTTTGACAGGAGAGGATAGCGATGCAGAAAGACCATCTCGCGCTGCACCCCGCGTCGACGGGCGCCGTCGAAGGCGATGCGCGCGGCGCGCCTGCCGTCACGCGACGCGGCGCGATCGCCGCGGCCGTGATCGGCAACTGGCTGGAATTCTTCGACTTCACCGTGTACGGCTTCTTCGCGGTGCTGATCGGCAAGCTGTTCTTCCCGTCGAGCGACCCGACCACGTCGCTGCTGCTGTCGGTCGCGACCTTCGCCGCCGGCTTCTTCACGCGGCCGCTCGGCAGCGTCGTGCTCGGCGTCTACGCGGACCGCAAGGGGCGCAAGGCCGCGCTGAACCTGACGATCATGCTGATGGCGCTCGGCACCGGCCTGATCGCGATCGCGCCGACCCATGCGCAAGTGGGCGTGGCCGCACCGCTGCTCGTCGTGTTCGCGCGGCTGTTGCAGGGCTTCTCGCAGGGCGGCGAATTTGGCGCGGCGACGTCGACGCTGCTCGAACAGGGCGGCACGTCGCGCCGCGGGTTCCGCGCGAGCTGGCAGCTCGCGACGCAGGGCGGCGCCGCGCTGATGGGCTCCGGGTTCGCGGCGCTGCTGTCGAACACGATGACGAAGGACGCGCTGGAAAGCTGGGGCTGGCGGCTGCCGTTCCTCGTCGGCGTGCTGATCGCGCCGGTCGGGATGTTCTTGCGTCGCCGGCTCGCGGACGACGCGCCCGGCGACCGTCATCACGGCATCGAGCGCGGCGTGCTGCACGAACTGTTCTCGAAGCACACGCGCACGGTGGTGCTGCTGATGCTCACGGTAATGGGCGGCACGGTGTCGACCTACATCCTGACCTTCTACATGCCGACCTACGCGATTCATACGCTCGGCCTGCCGATGAAGCTGTCGATGTTCGTCGGCGTCGCGTCGGGCTGCGTGATGCTGGTCACGTGCCCGCTGTTCGGCTGGCTGTCGGACAAGCTCGGCAGCCGGCGCCTGCCGATCTTCGTCGGCCGCGGCGTGCTGGTCGCGCTACTGTTCCCGGCGTTCTGGCTGATGAACCATCATCCGACGCTGTCGGTGATCCTGCCGCTGACCGCGCTGATGCTGTTGTTCTATTCGCTCGGCTCGGCGTCGGAAATGGCGCTGATGTGCGAGTCGCTTCCGCGCCACGTGCGCGCGACGGGCATCTCGATCGCGTATGCGCTCGCGGTGACGATCTTCGGCGGCACCGCGCAACTGATCGCGACGTGGCTCGTGAAGACGACCGGCAGCAAGCTCGCACCGGCCGGCTACGTGGCCGCATGCGTGGTGCTGTCGCTGATCGCGGTCGCGATGCTGCGCGAGACGGCGCGCGAATCGCTGGACTGACGCGCGATGCGGGTGGCGGCGCGGCCATGCGCGCCTACCGTCCGCGCACCGCTGGATCGCGGAGCAGTATTTCGATTTCAACCCGTACGGCGACCGAGCGTCGCGCTGGCTCGTTCTCCCGATTCCCCTTTTCATCGGTTCAGGATCATCGATGCAGATTCGCACCACGCCGCTCCTGTCGCCGTCGATCGGCACGCAGCGCACGCTGACGAGCTTTCATTTCGGGCCGGCCGACTGCGGCCGCAAGATCTACCTGCAGGCCGCGCTGCACGCGGACGAGACGCCCGCGATGCTTGCCGCGGTCATGCTCAAGCAGCGCCTCGCGCAACTTGACGCCGAAGGCCGGCTCGCGGCCGAAATCGTGCTCGTGCCGGTGGCCAACCCGGTCGGCCTCAATCATCATCTGCTCGGGCAGTTCATCGGCCGGTTCGATCTCGCGACCGGCCGCAACTTCAATCGCGGCTTCCTGCCGCTCGCGGAGATCGCCGCACGTGCGCGCGACCGGCTGGGCGACGACGGCGTGCGCAATCGCGCGATCGTGCGCGAATGCGTCGGCGCGGCGCTCGATGAAATCGCGCCGCGCACCGAATTCGATGCGCTGCAGCTTGCGCTGCTGAAACTGTCGCACGACGCCGACGTCGTGATCGACCTGCATTGCTCGCTCGAAGCGGTGATGCACGTGTACACGAGCGACACCGCGTGGCCGGACGTGGAGCCGCTCGCGCGTTATCTCGGCGCGGAGGTGTCGCTGCTCGCGGAGGATTCGGGCGGGAATGCGTTCGACGACGCGCATCATCTGCTGTGGTCACGGTTGCGCACGCATTTGCCGTCCGGCACGCCGATGGCGTCGGGTACCGTGGCCGTGACGGTCGAGTGTCGCGGCCAGCGCGACGTGACGTACGACTACGCGCGCCGCGACGCCGACGCGCTGGTCGACTATCTCGTCTGGTGCGGCGCGGTGCGCGGCGAACGCGCGCCGCTGCCGCCGCTGGCCGCGCCGGCCACGCCGCTCGCGGGCAGCGAGCAGTTTTACGCGCCGGTGAGCGGGATTCTCGTGCACCGTGCGCCGATCGGCGCGATGATCCGCGCCGGCGATCCGCTGTTCGACATCGTCGATCCGCTGACGGATGCGGTCACGACGATCTCGAGCGCGACCGACGGCGTGTTCTACATGCGGCGCGCGATCCGCTTCGTGACGGCCGGCGCGCCGCTCGGGCGCGTGACGGGCACGGTGCCGGTGCGAAAGGGGGTGCTGCTGGGGGCGTGACGACGCCGTGTCCGACGGATTCGGAGCGCAATTTCGTTCCCGTCAAATTGATCGGACGCGCGCGCGCCCGTAAATTGAGCGACGCGGAGTTCGCTCCGTGTTTTGCAAGAAGGATGTTGCAGAGCGATTGGAGTTTTCGCGGGCGGCCTGTGTCGCCCGTTTTTTTATTTCACTGCGACGACGGTTCGGCAGCGGGCCGATGTCGGCGCCCTCGAGGAGCACGCGAGCGGATACCGGACGATTGCGGCCGCGGCGCATAGGAGGCAACAACATGATCCGACGTAAGGTTGTCGTCGCATCGCCCGTCGCGACACGAACCCTGTTGGGGAACATCCGCGCCTTGATCGAAGCGGCGCGGCAGCGCGCCGCGTCCGCGGTGAATAGCGAGCTGACGATGCTTTATTGGCGCATTGGCCGGCTCGTTCATGTCGAAGTCCTTGCGGGCAAACGGGCCGACTATGGTGAGGAAGTGCTTCCCACGCTTGCGGCGCAGTTGACGAAAGATTACGGCGGCGGCTTCGCCGTGAAGAATCTTCGCCGCATGGTGCAGTTTGCCGTGACCTTTCCGGACGAGCGGATTGTCGTATCGCTGATACGACAATTGAGCTGGACACATTTCATTGCGTTGATTCCGCTGAAAGACCCGCGTCAACGTGACTACTATGCGCAGATGGCCAATGTGGAACGCTGGAGCGTCAGGACGCTGCGCGAGCGTATCGACTCGATGTTGTACGAGCGCACCGCGCTTTCACGGAAGCCGGATGCGCTGATCGCCGCGGAGCTGGCAACGATGCGGGATGCACAACGCATGTCACCCAGCCTCATCATGCGCGATCCATATATTCTCGATTTCCTGGGTTTGCGCGACACCTGGCAGGAAGGCGACCTGGAGACCGCGATCATTCGCGAAATGGAAGCCTTTCTGCTGGAGCTGGGTGCCGGCTTCACGTTCGTCGCGAGGCAAAAGCGCATCCAGATCGACGACGAGGATTTCCATCTCGACTTGCTGTTCTACAACCGGAAGCTGCGGCGGCTGGTCGCTGTAGAGTTGAAGGTCGGTGAGTTCAAGGCCGCGTACAAGGGGCAGATGGAGCTGTATCTGCGCTGGCTCGACAGACACGAGCGGGAGGCTGATGAAGCGCCACCCCTTGGAATCATTCTCTGCACCGGAAAAAAATCAGAGCAGATCGAGCTGCTGGAACTGGATAAGTCCGGCATCCACGTGGCGGAGTATCTGACGGCTTTGCCGCCGCGTGCGGTGCTGACCGAACGGCTGCAGCAAGCGATGCAACGGGCACGGTTGCAAATCAGGCCCCGCAGCGCAGCGCGGAATACGGACTGATGTGTTCCGCGCCCGCGCTCACCCCCGCCGCGCCACCAGTTCCGATACCGTCTGCGCGGCCTGCTGCAGCGGGCCGAGAAACTCCTTCACCATCTGCTTCGCGGTATGCCGCTGCGCGTTGCCGCTGATGTTCATCGCGGCGATGATCTGCCCGCGCCGGTTGCGGATCGGCGCGGACAGCGACATCAGCCCCACCTCGAGTTCCTGATCGACCACGGCCCAGCCCTGCTGGCGCACCTGCGCGATCGTCGCCTTCAGTTCGCCGATGTCGGTGATCGTGCGCGGCGTGTGCGCGCGGATGCCGCTCTGCGCGAGCGTTTCGTCGAGCGCCGCGTCGTCGAGCGCGGACAGCAGCACGCGGCCCATCGACGTGCAGTACGCGGGCAACCGGCTGCCGATCGACAGGTTGATCGTCATGATCTTGCGGGTCGGCACGCGCAGCACGTAGACGATCTCGGTGCGGTCGAGCACCGCGGCCGAACAGCTTTCGTGGATCTGTTCCGACAGTTGCTCCATCACCGGATCGGCGAGATTCCAGAACGGCATCGACGTCAGGTACGCGAAGCCGAGCTCGAGGATCTTCGGCGTGAGCCGGAACAGCCGGCCGTCGGCCTCGACGTAGCCGAGCGTCTGCAGCGTGAGCAGGATCCGGCGCGCGCCCGCGCGCGTGAGGCCGGTGGCCGACGCGACCTCGGTGAGCGTCTGCTCCGGGCGCGCCGCGTCGAACGCGCGGATCACCGCGAGGCCGCGCGCGAACGACTGTACATAGGAGTCGCCGGGTTTCGTCTGAATATCGTCGGTTGTCATGAGGGCCTGGAATGTCGTGCAGCCGAGAAGATAGCGCATGGGGCCCGACACGCCAACCGCCCGGCGCGCCGCGCGCTTGACAGGGCATCCCCGCACTCCCTATGATGCGTTGAACGTTCGATACACGATCTTATGTTCGTATATAGAACATTTAAGCGCATCCCGGCGGGCAATGCAAGGGGCGCGCCCTGTTCATTTCCCAGCCTTTCACGGGACCGGAGACACTGATGACCGAAGCTTTTCTGTGTGATGCGATCCGTACGCCGATCGGGCGTTACGGCGGTGCACTGTCGGGCGTGCGCGCCGACGATCTGGGCGCGGTGCCGCTCAAGGCGCTCGTCGAGCGCAATCGCGACGTCGACTGGACGGCGATCGACGACGTGATCTACGGCTGCGCGAACCAGGCCGGCGAGGACAACCGCAACGTCGCGCGCATGTCGCTGCTGCTCGCGGGCCTGCCGCAGGGCGTGCCGGGTTCGACGATCAACCGCCTGTGCGGTTCGGGGATGGATGCGGTCGGCGTGGCCGCGCGTGCGATCAAGTCGGGCGAAGCCGCGCTGATGGTCGCGGGCGGCGTCGAGAGCATGACGCGCGCGCCGTTCGTGATGGGCAAGGCCGCGAGCGCGTTCGCGCGGCAGGCCGACATCCACGACACGACGATCGGCTGGCGCTTCGTCAATCCGTTGATGAAACAGCTGCACGGTGTCGATTCGATGCCGGAAACCGCCGAGAACGTCGCGGTCGACTACAACGTCAGCCGCGCGGATCAGGACCTGTTCGCGCTGCGCAGCCAGCAGAAGGCGGCGCGCGCGCAGCAGGACGGCACGCTGGCTGAAGAAATCGTGTCGGTCACGATTGCGCAGAAGAAGGGCGATCCGGTGGTCGTGTCGCGCGACGAGCATCCGCGCGAAACGTCGCTCGAAGCGCTCGCGAAGCTGAAGGGCGTCGTGCGCCCGGACGGCTCGGTCACGGCCGGCAACGCATCGGGCGTCAACGACGGCGCCGCCGCGCTGCTGCTGGCGAACGAGGTAACCGCGAAGCGCTTCGGCCTGACGCCGCGCGCCCGCGTGCTGGGGATCGCGACGGCCGGCGTCGCGCCGCGCGTGATGGGCATCGGCCCCGCGCCGGCCACGCAGAAGCTGCTCGCGCGGCTCGGGATGACGATCGACCAGTTCGACGTGATCGAACTGAACGAAGCGTTCGCGTCGCAGGGCCTCGCGGTGCTGCGCATGCTCGGCGTCGCCGACGACGATCCGCGCGTGAACCCGAACGGCGGCGCGATCGCGCTCGGCCATCCGCTCGGCGCATCGGGCGCGCGCCTCGTGACGACCGCGATGTACCAGCTGCATCGCACGAACGGCCGCTTCGCGCTGTGCACGATGTGCATCGGCGTCGGCCAGGGCATCGCGATCGCGATCGAACGCGTCTGACCGGCGCGATGCGGTGAAGCGGCCGCGTACGCGCCGCTCCACCGACGCGCTGTTTCCGCCATGACGGGCGGCACGAGTTGTCTCGTGCCGCCCGTCGTCGCTTTCGTCGTTAATCGGCCTGCGACAGTCGCGGCAGACGCGCCGCTATCCGCGTACCGGGCCGTCAGGTCGTCGGCCCTTCGAGGTGAATGTCCTCGGGCTCGAGCGCGTAAAGCTCGGGATCGGGCGCCGTGCTGACCGTGAAGCCGAGCCGCAGGTAGAAGTCGATCGTGCGCCGCGACGGCGTGGCCGACACATACAGGCGCTCGGCACCCATTGCACGTGCCTGCATCTGCGCCGCGCGATAGAGCTGTTCGCCGAGTCCGCAACCGCGCCAATCGAGGCTCACGTGCAGGAACTTCAACTGAAGCATGTCGCGCTGCGGGCCCAGCGGCCGGCTGTCGACGACGACGGCCGCGACGAGCCGCGTGCCGTCGAACCTGCCGAGAAACCAGCCGCCGCGGTCGTGGCAGTCGAGCAGGATCGGCGTGTAGTGATCGGCTTCGCCGTCGGGCCAGCCGGCCACGTCGTAGAACTCGGGCACGAGATGCAGCGCGCCGTCGCGCAGCACGTACAGGTGCTCGATGATTTCGCGCCGGTCGATGGTCCACACGAGCGGCACGTCGTCGCGGGCCAGCGGGCGGGCCGACAGCGCGTCGCGTTCGGCGGTAGTGCGGCGCGTCACGCGGCTACCCGGTGCGCGGCGATTGCGTACATCAACGGCAGGCGCGGCATGCCTTCGGGCGGCACCATCCGGCGGCCGTCCAGTTCGCGCATGCCGTCGAAGCCCTTCCAGCCGTTCGAGTACGGATATTCGTTCAAGCGGTCGATCACGAGCCCGGCCGAGACCAGCGCATTCACCACGTCGCCGATGCCCCACATGAACTCGTAGCTCGGATGCGGGTTCGCGAAATCGACGATGCCCGGATGGTCGTGCTGCGCGCCGAGCCCCGTGCCGGAGGCCGCGACGTAATCGCCGACGCCTGCGGGTTCCTCGGTCGCGTCGCCGTTGAAGTAGTCGTAACGCGGCCGCCACTGTTCGTCGAAATACAGGGCGAACGGATGGAACTCGACCATCGCGAAGCGGCCGCCCGGCGCGAGCAGCGCGGCGATCCCGCGCGCCCATGCGGTCAGGTCCGACAGCCAGCAGATCGCGCCGTACGACGTGAATACGCGATCGAAGCGTTCGCCGCGCGTGGCGGCTTCGGGCATCCAGTCGAGTATGTCGGCGCGCTCGAACCGCGCGGGCAGGCCCGCGTCCGCCGACAGTTGCCGCGCGAAGTCGATCGCCTCGTCGGAGATGTCGACGCCGGTTGCGTCCGCGCCGTCGCGCACGAGGCTCAGCGTGTCCTGTCCGGCGTTGCATTGCAGGTGCAGGAGCCGCAGACCCGCGAGATCGCCGAGCAGTTCGCGTTCTTCCGGAAACAGCGTCGAGCCGCCATTGCGGAAAAATGCAGCCTGATCGCCTTTATGGCTGTTATGCGCGACCGTCGCCGTATTCCAGGACAACCGATTCAGTTCGTGCCATGCCTTTTTCATCGAATTCGAATTCCGGTGGAATGGAGCAGGATAAGTCAAATCGTTTCGCCACGCGCAACGGATGCCGGCATTGGCACGCCGGGCGGCGCGTTGTGACAAGCGGATAAACGCGAGTTGCGATTATCGCCTGAATGTTTGATCGAAATCATGGCAATGGCCGATTTGCATAGTTTATGCACGACAGGATTAAGGTTTTCCGGTGAATTGCCGACAGTAAGGACGAGAGTGTCGTAAAGCGAACAACCGTTTTTCGGCTACTGAGCGCGAATTCAGCGCGGCGCGGACGATAGATCCGCCTTTCGGAGCCTTGCATGCGCAACAACCAGCCCGTTACCCAACAGGAATTCGATTTTCCCGACGACGTCACGCTGATGTCGACGACCGATGCCGACAGCATCATCACTTACGCGAACACGACGTTCGCGCAGGTAAGCGGTTTCTCGAACGAGGAACTCGTCGGCCAGCCGCACAACGTGGTGCGTCACCCGGACATGCCGAAGGAAGCGTTCGCCGACATGTGGGCGACGCTTCAGGCCGGCGAGCCGTGGACCGCGCTCGTGAAGAACCGCCGCAAGAACGGCGACCACTACTGGGTGCGCGCGAACGCGATTCCGGTGATGCGCGACGGCGCGCCGCACGGCTACATGTCGGTGCGCACGAAGGCGCCGCACGACGAGCGCGAAGCCGCGGACGCGCTGTATCGCGCGTTTCGTGAAGGCAAGGCCGGCCGGCGCCGGTTCCACAAGGGGCTCGTGATCCGCACCGGGCTGCTGCGTGTCGCGTCGCTGGCGCAGACGATGTCGGTGCGTGCGCGCGTTCATTCGGCACTGTGCGTGCTGGCGCCGACGGTCGTCGGCGCTGGCTGGGCGGGCGGGTTGACCGGCGGCGGGCTCGCGGCGTTTGCCGGCGTGACGGCCGGCGTGGCGGCCGCGGCCGGCTGGTGGCTCGACGCGCAGATCGTGCAACCGCTGAAGCGGCTGCACGAGCAGGCGCTGAACGTCGCGACCGGTGAAAGCCGGCGCGGCGTGCGAATGAACCGTGTCGACGAGATCGGCATGACGCTGCGCACGATCAACCAGCTCGGGCTGATGTTTCGCTGGCTCGTCGACGACGTCAGCGAGCAGGTGCACAACGTGCAGCGCGCGAGCAACGAGATCGCGCAGGGCAACAGCGACCTGAGCGCGCGTACCGAACAGGCCGCGTCGAGCGTGCAGCAGACGGCCGCGTCGATGGCCGAGATGACGGCCACCGTGTCGAGCAATGCAGAAACGGCGCTGCAGGCGAATCAGTTGTCGGTTTCCGCGAGCGAGGCGGCCGGGCGCGGCGGGCAGGCGGTGAGCGAAGTCGTCGCGACGATGAACGACATCACGGCCAGCTCGCGCAAGATCGCGGACATCATTGGCGTGATCGACGGCATCGCGTTCCAGACCAACATTCTCGCGCTGAACGCAGCCGTCGAGGCCGCACGCGCAGGCGAACAGGGCCGCGGCTTCGCGGTGGTGGCGGGCGAGGTGCGCGCGCTCGCGCAGCGCAGCGCGAACGCGGCGAAGGAGATCAAGACGCTGATCGGCGCGAGCGTCGAGCGCGTCGAATCGGGCGCGCGGATCGTCGACGGCGCGGGCAAGACGATGGAGGACATCGTCACGCAGGTGAAGCGCGTGTCGGATCTGATCGCGGAGATCAGTTCGTCGACGGCCGAGCAGAGCACGGGCGTCGCGCAGGTCGACCAGGCGGTGGTGCATCTGGACAACATCACGCAGCAGAACGCGGCGTTGGTCGAGCAGAGCACGGCGGCGTCGGAGAGCCTGAAGCAGCAGGCGACGCGGCTCGTGGATGCGGTGAACGTGTTCAGGTGACGGCGTAAAAGCGTGCGCGACGTGCGGGTTCGATCGATGAATCCGGCGTGTCGCGCACAGCGTTCATTCGGATTTTTGGATTGAATCGAATGGCGGAAAACGAGAAATATTCGTATTTCCGATTTTACCGGCGCACGTTGAATCAGGCCGGATGCACGAGGTCGAATGATCAGACGAATCGCCGGCAAACCCATGCCCGATAAGGCAATTCGTTTATCCATGAACATATTGTTCGGCAAAAACACGATGATGCATGTTTAATGCATATTTATCCGGATTCGGCATAATGTTTTCGCCGAATTTGCCGAAAGCGCAGGAGTCGACTTACACGCATGCGACTCGATCGTCATGCGTGGGGTCTCGAATCAATCGACGAGCGGACGCAAGATCCGCCACCCGGAGCTCCACACCATGCGCAACAACCAGCCCGTCACGCAACGCGAATTCGAATTTGCCGACGATGCGACGCTGATGTCGACGACCGATGCCGACAGCTACGTCACGTACGCGAACGCGGCATTCATTCAGGTCAGCGGCTTTTCTCCCGAGGAGATCGAAGGTCAGCCGCACAACGTGGTGCGGCATCCGGACATGCCGAAAGAGGCGTTCGCCGACATGTGGGCGACGCTCCAGGGCGGCGAGCCGTGGACCGCGCTCGTGAAGAACCGCCGCAAGAACGGCGATCACTACTGGGTGCGTGCGAACGCGATTCCGGTGATGCGCAACGGGCAGCCGAAAGGCTACATGTCGGTGCGCACGAAGGCGACGCGCGACGAGATCGCGGCCGCCGAGGCGCTGTATCGCGATTTCCGCGAAGGCAAGGCAGGCAGCCGCCGCTTCCACAAGGGATTGATCGTTCGCACGGGTGCACTGCGCGTCGCGTCGCTGTTCCAGACGATGTCGGTGCGAGCCCGGCTGGTATCGACGCTGTGCGTGCTGGCGCCGGCCGTCATCGGCGCCGGCTGGGCGGGCGGTTTGACCGGCGGGGCGCTCGCGGCATTTGCCGGTGCGGCGGTCGGCGTGACGGCGGCGGCCGGGCTGTGGCTCGACGCACAGATCGTGCGGCCGCTGCGGGAACTGCGCGACGAGGCGTTGCGCGTGGCGACCGGCGAAAGCCGCAGCGGCGTGCGGATGAACCGCGTCGACGAGATCGGCATGACGCTGCGCACGATCAACCAGCTCGGGCTGATGTTTCGCTGGCTCGTCGACGACGTCAGCGAGCAGGTGCTGAACGTGCAGCGCGCGAGCAACGAGATCGCGCAGGGCAACAACGACCTGAGCGCACGTACCGAGCAGGCGTCGACGAGCGTGCAGCAGACGGCCGCGTCGATGGCCGAGATGACGGCCACCGTGTCGAGCAATGCGGAGACGGCGCTGCAGGCGAATCAGTTGTCGGTTTCCGCGAGCGAGGCGGCCGGGCGCGGCGGGCAGGCGGTGAGCGAAGTCGTCGCGACGATGAACGACATCACCGCCAGCTCGCGCAAGATCGCGGACATCATCGGCGTGATCGACGGCATCGCGTTCCAGACCAACATTCTCGCGCTGAACGCAGCCGTCGAGGCCGCGCGGGCGGGCGATCAGGGGCGCGGCTTCGCGGTGGTGGCGGGCGAAGTACGGGCGCTCGCGCAGCGCAGCGCGAACGCGGCGAAGGAGATCAAGACGCTGATCGGTGCGAGCGTCGAGCGTGTCGAATCGGGCGCGCGGATCGTCGACGGCGCGGGCAAGACGATGGAGGACATCGTCACGCAGGTGAAGCGCGTGTCGGATCTGATCGCGGAGATCAGTTCGTCGACGGCCGAGCAGAGCACGGGCGTCGCGCAGGTCGACCAGGCGGTCGTGCACCTGGACAACATCACGCAGCAGAACGCGGCGCTCGTCGAGCAGAGCACGGCGGCGTCGGAAAGCCTGAAGCAGCAGGCGACGCGTTTGGTGGAGGCGGTGAACGTATTCCGCTGATCGCGGAACGAGAGGAAGGGTGACGCGGGCGCGACGGAGAGGGGTACCGGCCCGCGTCGGGCCGCCCGGTTCCGGCCGGGCGGCCAGGGCCTGTCGCCGAAAGCGGCAGGCCCCGAACCGTCAGACGGCGAGGCAGAGGTACTTGATCACGACGTAGTCGTCGATGCCGTAGTGCGAGCCTTCGCGGCCGAGGCCCGATTGCTTGACGCCGCCGAACGGCGCGACTTCGTTCGAGATCAGGCCCGTGTTCACGCCGACCATCCCGTATTCGAGCGCCTCGGCCACCTTCCACACGCGGCCGATGTCGCGGCTGTAGAAGTAGGCGGCGAGGCCGAACTCGGTGTCGTTCGCGAGACGGATCACCTCGTCGTCGCTGCCGAACTTGAACAGCGGCGCGAGCGGCCCGAACGTCTCTTCCTTCGCGACCTTCATCGCCGGCGTGACGCCCGTCAGCACGGTCGGCTCGAAGAAGCCGTGGCCGAGCGCGTGGCGCTTGCCGCCCGTCACGACAGTCGCGCCCTTCGCGAGCGCGTCCTCGATGTGCGCCTCGACCTTCAGCACGGCGGCTTCGTTGATCAGCGGGCCCTGCGTGACGCCCGGCTCCGTGCCGCGGCCGACCTTCAACTGGCCGACGGCCGCCGCGAGTTTCTGCGCGAACTGGTCGTACACGGCTTCGTGCACGTAGAAGCGGTTCGTGCACACGCACGTCTGGCCGCTGTTGCGGTACTTCGACGCGATCGCGCCCTGCACGGCCGCATCGAGATCGGCGTCGTCGAACACGATGAACGGCGCGTTGCCGCCGAGTTCCAGCGACACCTTCTTGACCGTCGCCGCGCATTGCGACATCAGCAGGCGGCCGACCGGCGTCGAGCCGGTGAACGACAGCTTGCGCACGATCGGGTTCGACGTCAGCTCGCCGCCGATCGCCTTCGGATCGCCCGTGACGACGCTGAACACGCCGGCCGGCACGCCCGCGCGCTCGGCCAGCACGGCCATCGCGAGCGCGGAGAACGGCGTCGCCTCGGCCGGCTTCACGACGATCGGGCAGCCCGCGGCGAGCGCCGGGCCGACCTTGCGCGTGATCATCGCCGCCGGGAAGTTCCACGGCGTGATCGCCGCGCACACGCCGATCGCTTCCTTCGTCACGACGATGCGCTTGTCGCTCGCCGGCGTCGGGATCGTGTCGCCGTACACGCGCTTGCCTTCTTCCGCGAACCACTCGAGGAACGACGCCGCGTAGCCGATCTCGCCCTTCGCTTCGGCCAGCGACTTGCCTTGCTCGGTCGTCAGGATCAGCGCGAGGTCGTCGGCGTTTTCCATCATCAGGTCGTGCCACCTGCGCAGGATCGTCGCGCGTTCCTTCGCGGTCTTCTTGCGCCACGCCGGCCATGCGGCGTTCGCGGCCTCGATCGCGTGACGCGTCTCGGCCGTGCCCATCGCCGGCACGGTGCCGAGCAGGCCGCCCGTCGCCGGATTGCGGACGTCGAACGACTCGCCGGTCGCCGCGTGTTGCCATTCGCCATTGATGTACGCCTGCTGGCGGAACAGCGACGGATCTTTCAGTGCCAGGGTTTCCTGAACGGTGCTCATGTGAATCGCCTGCTTCGAAAAAGGACGGATAAGGACCGATGAAAACGGCCGCCGCCGTCGTCGCGACGGCGGCGGCGCATTCAGTTGACGTGGACGGGCACTCAGGCCGGCACGCCGACCGTTTCCTTCAGCACTTCCTCGAGGATCGCGAGCGCTTCGTCGAACACGGCTTGCGGGATCGTCAACGGGAACAGGAAGCGCACGACGTTCGAGTACACGCCGCACACGAGCAGCAGCAGGCCGCGCTCGAGCGCACGCGTCTGCACGCGCTTCGTGAATTCGGCATCCGGCTCGCCCGAACCCGGCTTCAGGAATTCGACCGCGATCATCGCGCCCGGGCCGCGCACGTCGGCGATCTGCGGCACGTCGGCCTGCAGCGCATTCAGCTTCGCCTTCAGCACGTCGCCGAGCTGCGTCGCGCGCTCGCACAGCTTCTCTTCGTCGATGATCTCGAGCACCGCGTGCGCCGATGCGACGGCCAGCGGGTTGCCCGCGTACGTGCCGCCGAGGCCGCCGGGCGCCGCTGCGTCCATCACGTCCGCACGGCCGACGACGCCCGACAGCGGCATGCCGCCGGCGAGGCTCTTCGCCATCGTGATCAGATCGGCCAGCACGTCGTAGTGCTGCATCGCGAACAGCTTGCCGGTGCGTGCGAAGCCCGTCTGCACTTCATCGGCGATCAGCAGGATGCCGTGTTCGTTACAGATCTTGCGCAGCGCGCGCACGAATTCGGCCGGCGCCGGGTTGAAGCCGCCTTCGCCCTGGACCGGTTCGAAGATGATCGCGGCGACACGCTTCGGATCGATGTCGGCCTTGAACAGCATCTCGATCGCCTTGATCGAGTCGGCGGTCGTCACGCCGTGCACGGCGTTCGGGTACGGCGCGTGGAACACGTCGCCCGGGAACGGGCCGAAGTTCAGCTTGTACGGCGCGACCTTGCCGGTCAGCGCCATGCCCATCATCGTGCGGCCGTGGAAGCCGCCCGAGAATGCGATCACGCCCGGACGGCCGGTCGCCGCACGCGCGATCTTGATCGCGTTCTCGACGGCTTCGGCGCCGGTCGTGAAGAACGCGGTCTTCTTCGGGAAGTCGCCCGGCGCGCGTGCGTTGATCTTCTCCGCCAGCTCGACGTACGACGCGTACGGGACGATCTGGTAAGCGGTGTGCGTGAAGTTGTTCAACTGATCCGCGATCGCCTTGACGATCTTCGGGTGGCGGTGGCCCGTGTTCAGCACCGCGATGCCGGCGGCGAAATCGATGAAGCGGCGGCCTTCGACATCCCACAGCTCCGCGTTCTCGGCGCGGGCTGCGTAGAAATCGCACATCACGCCGACGCCGCGCGGGGTGGCGGCGTTCTTGCGGGCCTGCAGATCGGCATTCTTCACGGTCATCTCCTTGATGTTCTTCCCGGTGAGTAGAAAATCGGCCGCCTTGGCGGCCCATGGAGGCGACTATAATCACATTTGGCTCCGGCAATCAGAGCCATTTCAATAAATATTCAGGAGCCAATCATGCGCGCGAGCGTGTTGTCGGACTGGCTGGCGCAGCGCCTCGTGCGCGGCGGCGAACAGCCGATCTACCGGCAGCTTCACCGGCTGCTGCAACAGGCGATCCTGTCGCGCGAACTGCCGGCCGGCACGCGCGTGCCGTCGTCGCGGCTGCTGGCCGCCGAGCTCGGGATCGCGCGCAACACGGTCACACAGGTTTACGAACAGCTTGCGCTCGAAGGCTACGTGAACTCGGCGACGGGCCGCGGCACGTTCGTCGCCGACAGCGCGCCCGACGAGATCGTCGGCGCGCCGGCCGATCCGGCTGGCGGGCCGGCGGTCGTGCCTTCGTCCACGCGGCGGCTGTCTACGCGCGGCACGCGGCTCGTCGAGGGCGCCGGCGTGTCGAAGCGCCAGGGCGGCGCGTTCATGCCGGGCGTGCCCGATGTGTCGCGATTTCCGGCGCGTGTCTGGACGCGGCTGCACAACAAGTACTGGCGGCGCCTGCGCCCGGACCTGCTGACCTACGCACCCGGCGGCGGGCTCGCGCTGCTGCGCGAGGCGCTGGCCGACTACCTGCGCACGTCGCGCTCGGTGCGCTGCACGCCCGAGCAGATCGTGATCACGACTGGTATCCACCAGTCGATCGATCTCGCGGTGCGCTTGCTGACCGACCCGGGCGACGCGATCTGGACCGAGGATCCGTGCTACTGGGGCGTGCGCAGCGTGCTGAACGTGTCGGGGCTGACCACGCGACCGATCCCGGTCGACGACGAAGGCATCGCGCCGTCGGCCGCCGATCTCGCCGAGCCGCCGAAGCTGATGCTCGTCACGCCGTCGCACCAGTATCCGCTCGGGATGGTGATGAGCCTCGCGCGGCGGCGGATGCTGCTCGAATACGCGCGCCAGCACGGCTGCTGGATCATCGAGGACGACTACGACAGCGAATTCCGCTATGGCAGCCGGCCGCTCGCGTCGCTGCAGGGGCTCGACACGGCCGGGCAGGTGATCTACGTCGGCAGTTTCGGCAAGACGCTGTTCCCGGGGCTGCGGGTCGGCTATCTGGTCGCGCCGGAGCCGCTCGCGGAAAGTTTCGCGACCGCGAGCGCCGAGCTGTATCGCGAAGGGCAGTTGCTGCAGCAGGCCGTGCTCGCCGAATTCATCGCGGAAGGGCATTTCGTGTCGCATATCCGCAAGATGCGTACGCTGTACGGGCAACGCCGCGAGGTGCTGCTCGACGCGGTCGCGCGCCGCTATGGCGATACGCTGCACGCGCTCGGCAGCGACGCGGGGCTGCATCTCGTCACGCAATTGCCGGCGGGCGTCGACGATCGCGCGGTCGCGCAGGCCGCGCTCGAACGCAACATCGTCGTGCGGCCGCTGTCCGGGTATTACGCGGATCGTTCGCGGGCTGCATCGGGTTTGCTGCTCGGCTATGCGTGCGTGCCGGAAGACGAGATCGCGACCGCGTTCGCGACGCTGGCCGAGGCGATCGACGAGCGGGCGTTCGGCGGGGCCGTGGCGCTGGCTTGACGCGTGAGCACGGCAATATCGGCTCGTTGCGATTCCGTCAAAGGCCGATCGAAGCGCAATACGCTCCGCAACGCGGCGAGCGTACCGCGCGCGCTCGCGCGGAATTGCCGATAATAGAACGTTGTTATTCACCGGATGCCGACGATGACCGAAGCCACCCAAGCCCCGCCCGCCGTTCCGCGCCTCACGAGCCTGTCGCACGGCGGCGGCTGCGGCTGCAAGATCGCGCCGGGCGTGCTGTCCGAACTGCTCAAGCGCGCGACGCCGCCCGCGTTGTTCCCCGATCTGCTGGTCGGCACCGAGACGTCCGACGACGCGGCCGTCTACCGGCTCAACGACGAGCAGGCGATCGTCGCGACCACCGATTTCTTCATGCCGATCGTCGACGATCCGTTCGACTTTGGCCGCATCGCGGCCACCAACGCGCTGTCCGACGTTTATGCGATGGGCGGCAAGCCGATTCTCGCGCTCGCGCTGGTCGGCATGCCGATCAACGTGCTGCCGCACGAAACGATCGCGGCCGTGCTGCGCGGTGGCGAATCGGTATGCGCGGAGGCCGGCATTCCGGTCGCGGGTGGTCATTCGATCGATTCGGTCGAGCCGATCTACGGGCTCGCGGCGATCGGCGTCGTGCATCCGTCGCGCGTGAAGCGCAACGCGGCCGCGCGCGCGGGCGACGTGCTCGTGCTCGGCAAGCCGCTCGGCGTCGGCGTGCTGTCGGCCGCGCTGAAGAAGAACCAGCTCGATGCCGACGGTTACGCGCAGATGGTTGCGACCACCACCAAGCTGAACCGGCCGGGCGCCGAACTCGCCGCGCTGTCGGGCGTGCATGCGCTGACCGACGTCACGGGCTTCGGGCTGCTCGGCCATACGCTCGAACTGGCGCGCGGCGCGCGGCTCACCGCGCGCGTGCACTATGCGTCGCTGCCGTGGCTCGCGGGCGTCGAGACGTTCGTGGCCGACGGCGTGTTCACCGGTGCGTCGGGCCGCAACTGGGCCGCGTACGGCACCGATGTGCGGCTTGCCGACGCGCTGCCGCCCGTCGCGCAGGCGCTGCTGACCGATCCGCAGACGTCGGGCGGGCTGCTGGTCGCATGCGCGCCGGAAGCGGTCGAGGACGTGCTCGCGTGCTTCCGTGCCGACGGTTTCGACCGCGCGGCGGTGATCGGCGAGATGGTGGACGGGCCCGCACGCGTCGACGTCGCCTGACGCCGGATTCACACGCCGCATCGTTTCGACGTCGCCGGAATCGACGCTTTCCATCGACGGTGTCGATGCCATCGACGACCGATGAACGACTTCCTGTTCGGGCTGACGATCGCGCTGTCGGTCGGGCCCGTCGCACTGATGATCGCGCACTACGGCATGCGCGCCGGTACGGCGACCGGCGTGCGCGCGGCGCTCGGGGTGGCCGCTGCCGACGGCTGCTATGCGGTCGTCGCGTTCACGATCGGCGCGCTGCTCGCGGGCACGCTGGCGTCGTATCTGTCGGTGTTCCGCATGGTCGGTGCGTTCGTGCTGCTCGCGATGGGCGCGCGGATGCTGTGGCAGGCGCTGCATGACCGGCGCCGCACGCTCGACGGCAGCGTACCGACGCCGCCGGCCGATCGCCCGTTCATGTCGATGTTCTTCGTCACGCTCGCGAATCCGCTGACCATCCTGCTGTTCTACGGCTATGCGACCGCTGCCGCCGGTGCGCACCGGCACTGGCTGCTCGGCGCGGCGTGCGTGTTCGCGGGCAGTCTCGCCGGGCAGCTCGTGTTCGCGTTCGGCGGCAGCGCGATCGGGCGCTTCGTGAAGTCGCCGGGATGGCTCGCCGCGAGCCATGTGGTCGCCGCACTGGTCGTGCTCGGATATGGCGTCGCGGGGCTGATGCGTGTGTAGCGCGCCGAGAAGCGGCCGACGTCGCGGTTGGCGGCAAACCAGATAGCATTCCTGACGTTTGCAAGGCCGCGACGAGTGGGCAATTTCCCGTCGCGCAACACGCATCCGTTCGCACGAAACACGGCCCGCCGTTTCGTAGTCGGGTTCCGCATCGCGCACGCCCGTTCTATACTCCCTCGCGCAGTCTCCGACAGCCGTTCTCATCCAACATCACTGAAACAAGGAACGCCGATGCTGACTCGCTCCATCCTTTCAGCCGCTGCATTCTCGCTCGCGGCCTGCGCGACCGCGCCGTCGATCGCGCAGGACAACCAGGGCAACAATGCGGGCAACGCCGCATTCGCCGAGACCGGTGCACAGGGCCGCCCGGTCAAGGTCATGATCATCACGATGTTCGGTCCGGAAGGCCAGGCGTGGCTCGACCGGCTCGGCCCGTGGCGCGACATCGCCGTGCCGGGCCTGTCGCCCGACTATCCGGCCGTCCACTGCAACAAGCAGGACGTGTGCGTGGTCACGACCGGCATGGGCTATGCGAACGCGTCGGCGACGATCATGGCGCTCACGTTCTCGCAGCGCTTCGATCTGCGCCGCACGTACTTCCTGATCTCGGGCATCGCAGGCGTCGATCCCGCGCAAGGCACGGTCGGCTCGGCCGCGTGGTCGAAATACCTCGTCGATTTCAGCCTGCAGTGGGAGCTCGATGCGCGCGAGATTCCGGCCGGGTGGAACACCGGTTTTCTCGGCATCAACACGAAGAGCCCGAACGACAAGCCGCCGCTCGACTATCGCACCGAAGTATTTCAGCTCAACCCGCAGTTGACCGACGCCGCATACGCGCTGTCGCGCAACGTCGTGCTCGCGGACAGCGCACAGGCGCAGGCCGCGCGCGCGAAGTTCACGTACGCGCCGGCGAACCGGCCGCCGACGGTGATCCAGTGCGATACGTCATCGGGCAACACGTGGTTCTCGGGCACGCTGATCGGCGAGCGCGCGCGCCAGTGGACCAAGATCCTCACGGACGGCAAGGGCGCCTACTGCATGACCGCGCAGGAAGACAACGCAACGTACGAAGCGCTCAAGCGCGCGGCGAGCGTGAAGCGGGTCGACCTGTCGCGCGTCGCCGTGCTGCGCACGGGGTCCGATTTCGACCGGCCGTACGCGGGACAGACGAGCGCGGACAACCTGCTGAACTACGCGGACCAGGGCGGCTTCGCGCCGGCGACCGAAAACCTGTACCGTGCGGGCAATCCGCTCGTGCAGGACATCGTCACGCACTGGGGCGAATGGCGTGATGGAGTGCCGCGCCGTTGATCGCCGCAGGACGGTATCGGCGACACGTCGCCGCGAGCGTCAATGCGATTGCGACCCGGAGCGGAACGGCGTCCACACCGGCGTGGTGTCGTCCCAGTGATCGAGCGGCGAAGGAAGTTGATCGTTCATCATGTGCTCCTGCAACTCACTGACTCAGCGAGTCGTCGATAAGGTCGTTCGAGATGCCGCGCGCGGGGCAACCCGCTGCGCGGCGTCGCGCGTTTACCGGCCCCCGCCGGCGAGCTGGTTGCTTTCCGGCATCGGGCGATAGGCGCCTTGTGCGAGCTCGAGCCCTTGCGGGTACGACGTTGCCTTGCGCAAGTACGCGAGCGTGCCGTCCTTGCGTGCCTGCACGACCTCGGCGCTCACTTCGGCGCGCGTGCGCGGGCCGTTGTGCTGCGAATACCACGACGTGTTGCCGTAGTCGCCGGCGTGCGGCGTACCCGAATCGGCGAAGGCCGGTGCGGACACGGCAAGCGTGAGAGCAAGGGCCGAGAGAAGATGGCGGCGGTTCATGGCGTCACTCCTAAGATGTCGGAGCGGGCGCTTGAGCGCTTACTCCGGTCCCGCCAAGCGGGATCTGTTCGATGCGCAACGAGGTGCGCGACAGGGTTTACTCTAGGTGTCTGCTCCGTCGCGATAAATGCGGCTCGCACGAATTGAATTGTCGCGAGACTGGAACAATCGGAATCCGTACGTGCGGTGGGGGAATGCGGAAACGGCCCGCAGCCCCGTGGCGCCGGCGTCGCAGGGGCGGCGGCGAGGGCGCGCGACGACGCACACGGCCGATTGCCGCGGGTTGCGCAAAGGCTTACTGCGGATTCGGGAAGGATCGGGGCGCCGCGCTTGGAGAGGGTGCCCAGGCGGCGCGCAGGCGGGACGACGTGCGGGCGCCGCGGCCCGCACGCGTGGTTCAGACGATTACGCGACCCACTCGTTGATGACCGGCGTATCGAGCGCCGGCGCGCGTTCGGCTTCCTCGAACGTGCGCTTGCTGCATGTCGCGTCGAGGCTGCCCTTGCCGCTCAGCAGCGGGCAGCGGTCGAACACTTCGGCCACCCAGTCGACGAACACGCGCACCTTCGGCGACAGATGGCGGCTGTGCGGATACACGACCGAAATTGGCATCGGCAGCGGCTTGACGCCGGGCAGCACTTCCTTGAGCCGGCCCTCGCGCAGGTGCGGCAGCACCATGAAGAGCGGCGGCTGGATCAGCCCGAAGCCTTCGATACCGCAGGTCACGTACGCATCCGCGTCGTTTACCGACACGATGCCCTCCATCTTCATCTCGACTTCCTTGCCGTCGATCAGGAAGGTCCAGTCGATCGTGCGGCCGGTGCGGCTCGAGAAGTAGTTGACGGCCTTGTGCTGGCTCAGATCGTCGATCGTCTGCGGCTCGCCGTTGCGCTCGAGATAGTCGGGCGACGCGACCGTCACGCACTCGAACAGGCCGACGCGGCGCGCGACGAGCGACGAATCCTGCAGCGCACCGACGCGGATCACGCAGTCGACGCCTTCCTGCAGCAGGTCGACCGGCCGGTCGGACAGGCCGAGCTGCAGGTCGATGTCCGGGTACCGCGTATGAAATTCGCACAGCGACGGAATCACGAGCAGCCGACCGATCGAGCCCGGCATGTCGATACGCAACTTTCCGTGCGGCTTCCGGTTGTTGGCCTGGAAGCTCGCTTCGGTTTCCTCGACGTCCGCGAGGATCCGCACGCACCGTTCGTAGTACGCGGCGCCGTCCGGCGTGAGCGACAGCCGGCGCGTGGTCCGGTGCATCAGCCGCACGCCGAGGAAGGCTTCGAGATTCTGGATGATCGTCGTGACGGACGCTCGCGGCAGGCCGAGCGTTTCTGCTGCCTTGGTGAAGCTGCTTGTATCGACGACGCGAGTAAACACCTGCATGGCCTGAAGCCGGTCCATCACAACCTCCGCAATCTAATGAGCCCGCGAACAACAAGGCTGCGCTACCTCATGGGTAAACGCAGCCTCGGATTGTTCGGGGGCGTTGAATTGTGTTGCCGGATTATAGGCATTTATCCCAATGTCTGCCGGACTCAGAATTCGTTCCATCTCGAAATGGATGCCGCATCGTCATGGACGCTTCTGAATTCAGCAAATTCCTGAAAGCCGCGCTGCCCGCGCAAGCCACAGCGGGCGGGGCGCTGACGGTTGCCGAAGTCGAAATTCCCGGCTACGCACAGGACATCGTGCTGCGCCTCTACCGTCGTCCGGACAAGACCGGGTTGCCAGTAGTGCTTTATTTCCACGGCGGCGGCTTCGTTCGCGGTTCGCTCGAAGACGCGGATTTCGCCGCGCGTTTTTTAGCAGAACGCTTACCAGCTCTCGTAGTGTCGGTCGACTATTCGCTCGCGCCGGCCTTTCCTTTTCCGGCCGCGCCGGAGGATGCGTATCGCGCCGCCGTGTGGGCCGCGACGCGCGCCCGCGCGTTCGGCGGCAATCCGAAGAAGATCGGGGTCGCGGGGCACGATGCGGGCGGCCAGCTCGCGAACTGCCTCGCCTTCATCGCCCGCGACCGCGGCGAGGTGTCGATCGCCGCGCAGGCGCTGTTCGGGCCGATGCTCGACCCGAGCATGACGCGCATCGGCGACGCCGAGCGCCTCGCGTCCGACATCACCGCGCGCGAATGCGCGGCCTGCTATCGCGCATACCTGCCGCAGGCGGCGCAGCGCATGCACCCGTACGCGGCGCCGATCGAATCGGTGCGCCTCGCGGGGCTGCCGCCGACGCTCGTCGTCACCGCGCAGAACGACGTGCTGCACGTCGAGGCGGAGAAATATGCGGGCTGCCTGATTTCGTCGGGCGTGCTCACGCAGGTGATCCGCTATCCGGACATCACGCACGCCGCGCTCGCCACGCACGAAGCCGCGTTCGAGGAAGCCGTGCGCTTCTTCCAGTGCCGTTTCCAGGCGCGCCAGCCGAACCGTTCCGAATAACCAGACCAATCCACGCTTACCGGAGATCCACATGGCCATCCTACGCACCACCCGTTCACGAATCGCGACCGCGGCGATCGTCACGCTCGCCGTCGTCGGCCTCGGCACGTTCGGCGCGATGCGCGTGAACGCGAACGCGCCCGAGAAAGCAGCGGCGCCGCTGCCCGAAGTCGACGTCGCGACCGTCGTGCCGCAGACCGTCACCGACTGGCAAAGCTATTCGGGCCGCCTCGAGGCGGTCGAGAAAGTCGACGTGCGCCCGCAGGTGTCGGGCACGATCGTCGCGGTGAATTTCAAGGACGGCGCGCTCGTGAAGAAGGGCGACGTACTGTTCGTGATCGACCCGCGCCCGTACCAGGCGGAAGTCGATCGCGCCGCCGCGCAGCTCGCGGCCGCGCAGGCGCGCAACGGCTACGCGCAGACCGACTGGCAGCGCGCGCAGCGGCTGATCGGCGACAACGCGATCGCGAAGCGCGACTACGACGAGAAGCAGAACGCGGCGCGCGAAGCGAGCGCGAACCTGAAGGCCGCCGAAGCCGCGCTGGAAACGGCGCGCATCAACCTCGGCTACACGCGCATCACGGCGCCGGTATCGGGCCGCGTGTCGCGTGCGGAAATCACGCTCGGCAACGTCGTGTCGGCCGGTGCGTCGGCCGCGCCGCTGACGACGCTGGTGTCGGTGTCGCCGATCTACGCGTCGTTCGACGCGGACGAGCAGACCTACCTGCAATACATCAACGGCGCGCGCAACGGCCGCAAGGTGCCGGTCGAACTCGGCCTCGCGAACGAAACCGGCTACTCGCGCAGCGGCGAGATCGACTCGGTCGACAACCGGCTCGACACGTCGTCGGGCACGATCCGCGTGCGTGCACGCTTCGACAACGCGGACGGCACGCTCGTCCCGGGCCTCTACGCGCGCGTGAAGGTGGGCGGCAGCGCACCGCACGAGGCGCTGCTCGTCGACGACGCGGCGATCAACACCGACCAGGACAAGAAGTTCGTGTTCGTCGTCGATCAGCAAGGCCGCGTGTCGTACCGCGAAGTGCAACCCGGAATGCAGCACGGCAACCGGCGCGTGATCGTGAGCGGGCTCGCGGCCGGCGATCGCGTGATCGTGAACGGCACGCAGCGCGTGCGCCCCGGCGAGCAGGTGAAGCCGCACATGGTCCCGATGACGGGCGGCGACGAGCCGTCCGCGCCGCTCGCGGGTACCGCGAAGCCGGCCGCACCGGCGAAGGCGGATTCGTAAGCGGCACGCCGCTTCGCATCCGCGTTCAACCAGACAGAGCAACCCATGAACATTTCCAAATTCTTTATCGACCGGCCGATCTTCGCAGGAGTCCTATCGGTGATCATCCTGCTCGGCGGGGTGATCGCGATGTTCCTGCTGCCGATTTCGGAATATCCGGAGGTCGTGCCGCCTTCCGTGATCGTGAAGGCGCAGTACCCGGGCGCGAACCCGAAAGTGATCGCCGAGACGGTCGCGTCGCCGCTCGAAGAGCAGATCAACGGCGTCGAGGACATGCTCTACATGCAGTCGCAGGCGAACAGCGACGGCAACATGACGATCACCGTCACGTTCAAGCTCGGCACCGATCCGGACAAGGCCACGCAGCTCGTGCAGAACCGCGTGAACCAGGCGCTGCCGCGCTTGCCGGAAGACGTGCAGCGGCTCGGCATCACCACGGTGAAGAGCTCGCCGACGCTGACGATGGTGGTCCACCTGATCTCGCCGGACAACCGCTACGACATGACCTACCTGCGCAACTACGCGCTGATCAACGTGAAGGATCGGCTGTCGCGGATCCAGGGCGTCGGTCAGGTGCAGCTGTGGGGTTCGGGCGACTACGCGATGCGCGTGTGGCTCGATCCGCAGAAGGTCGCGCAGCGCGGGCTGTCGGCCGAGGACGTCGTGCAGGCGATCCGCGAGCAGAACGTGCAGGTCGCGGCCGGCGTGATCGGCGCGTCGCCGTCGCTGCCCGGCACGCCGCTGCAACTGTCGGTGAACGCGCGCGGCCGTCTGCAGACGGAAGACGAGTTCGGCGACATCGTCGTGAAGACGACGCCGGACGGCGGCGTCACGCACCTGCGCGACATCGCGCGAATCCAGCTCGACGCGTCCGAATACGGGCTGCGCTCGCTGCTCGACAACAAGCCGGCCGTCGCGATGGCGATCAACCAGTCGCCGGGCGCGAACTCGCTGCAGATCTCGGACGAGGTGCGCAAGACGATGGCCGAGCTGAAGCAGGACATGCCGGCCGGCGTCGACTACAAGATCGTCTATGACCCGACGCAGTTCGTGCGTTCGTCGATCAAGGCCGTCGTGCACACGCTGCTCGAAGCGATCGCGCTGGTCGTGATCGTCGTGATCGTGTTCCTGCAGACCTGGCGCGCGTCGCTGATTCCGCTGATCGCGGTGCCGGTGTCGATCATCGGCACGTTCTCGCTGCTGCTGGCGTTCGGGTATTCGATCAACGCGTTGTCGCTGTTCGGGATGGTGCTCGCGATCGGGATCGTGGTCGACGATGCGATCGTCGTCGTCGAGAACGTCGAGCGCAACATCGAGGGCGGGATGAACGCGCGGCAGGCGACCTACAAGGCGATGCAGGAAGTGAGCGGGCCGATCATCGCGATCGCGCTGACGCTCGTCGCCGTGTTCGTGCCGCTCGCGTTCATGTCGGGCCTGACCGGCCAGTTCTACAAGCAGTTCGCGATGACCATCGCGATCTCGACGGTGATCTCGGCGTTCAACTCGCTGACGCTGTCGCCGGCGCTGTCCGCGATCCTGCTGAAGGGGCACGGCGACAAGGAAGACTGGCTCACGCGCGTGATGAACCGCGTGCTCGGCGGCTTCTTCCGCCGCTTCAACAAGGTGTTCCATCGCGGCGCGGAGAACTACGGCCGCGGCGTGCGCGGCGTGCTGTCGCGCAAGACGCTGATGCTCGGCGTGTACCTCGTGCTGGTGGGCGCGACCGTGCTCGTGTCGAAGGTCGTGCCGGGCGGCTTCGTGCCCGCGCAGGACAAGGAATACCTGATCGCGTTCGCGCAGTTGCCGAACGGTGCATCGCTCGACCGCACCGAGAAGGTGATCCGCGACATGGGGTCGATCGCGCTGAAGCAGCCGGGCGTCGAGAGCGCGGTCGCGTTCCCGGGGCTGTCGGTGAACGGCTTCACCAACAGCTCGAGCGCGGGCATCGTGTTCGTCACGCTGAAGCCGTTCTCGGAGCGGCATGGCAAGGCGCTGTCGGCCGGCGCGATCGCGGGTGCGCTGAACCAGAAATACAGCGCGATGAAGGATTCGTTCGTCGCGGTGTTCCCGCCGCCGCCGGTGCTCGGCCTCGGCACGCTCGGCGGGTTCAAGATGCAGATCGAGGATCGCGGTGCGGTGGGCTACGCGAAGCTGTCGGATGCGACCAACGACTTCATCAAGCGCGCGCAGCAGGCGCCTGAACTCGGCCCGCTGTTCACGAGCTACCAGATCAACGTGCCGCAGCTCAACGTCGATCTCGACCGCGTGAAGGCGAAGCAGCTCGGCGTGCCGGTGACCGACGTGTTCAACACGATGCAGGTGTATCTCGGTTCGCTGTACGTGAACGACTTCAACCGCTTCGGGCGCGTGTACCAGGTGCGCGTGCAGGCCGATGCGCCGTTCCGCCAGCGCGCGGACGACATCCTGCAGTTGAAGACGCGCAACGACAAGGGCGAAATGGTGCCGCTGTCGTCGCTCGTGACGGTGACGCCGACCTTCGGCCCGGAAATGGTCGTGCGCTACAACGGCTACACGGCGGCCGACATCAACGGCGGCCCGGCGCCGGGCTTCTCGTCGGGCCAGGCGCAGGCCGCGGTCGAGCGCATCGCGCACGAGACGCTGCCGCGCGGCGTGCGGTTCGAGTGGACCGACCTCACGTACCAGCAGATTCTCGCGGGCGATTCGGCGATGTGGGTGTTCCCGATCAGCGTGCTGCTCGTGTTCCTCGTGCTCGCCGCGCTGTATGAAAGCCTGACGCTGCCGCTCGCGGTGATCCTGATCGTGCCGATGAGCATTCTGTCGGCGCTGACGGGCGTGTGGCTCACGCAGGGCGACAACAACATCTTCACGCAGATCGGCCTGATGGTGCTGGTGGGGCTGTCGGCGAAGAACGCGATCCTGATCGTCGAATTCGCGCGCGAGCTCGAACACGACGGCAGGACGCCGCTCGAGGCCGCGATCGAGGCGAGCCGGCTGCGGCTGCGCCCGATCCTGATGACGTCGATCGCCTTCATCATGGGTGTGGTGCCGCTCGTCACGTCGACCGGCGCCGGTTCGGAAATGCGCCATGCGATGGGTGTCGCGGTGTTCTTCGGGATGCTCGGCGTGACGCTGTTCGGGCTGATGCTGACGCCGGTGTTCTACGTCGTGCTGCGTACGCTCGCGGGCGGCAAGATCCACGTCGCCGGCAAGGATTCGGCGGGGTACGGCGTGCCGGCGCCCGATGCTTGAGGACCAGAAAATGAATAACTTGCACAACACGAACGGCCTGATGCGCTTCGCGAAGGTGGCGGCCGCGAGCACCCTGCTCGCGACGCTGCTCGCCGCGTGCGCGGTGGGCCCCGACTACAAGCGTCCGGACGCGGCGGCGCCCGCCGCGTTCAAGGAAGCGCCGACCCTCGCCGCCGGCGAGCAGGCCGGCACGTGGAAGACGGCCGAGCCGTCGGATGGCGAACATCGCGGCGAATGGTGGAAGGTGTTCGGCGACCCGGTGCTCGATTCGCTCGAGGCGCAGGCGCTCGCCGCGAACCAGAACCTGAAGGCCGCGGCGGCGCGAGTCGAGGAAGCGCGTGCGGCGACGCGTTCGGCGCGCTCGCAATGGTTCCCGCAGGTCGGCGCCGGGTTCGGGCCGACGCGTGAGGGGCTGTCGTCGGCGTCGCAGTTCCAGCCGCAAGGTACGGGCCCGACCAACGCGACGCTGTGGCGCGCGCAGGGCACGGTGTCGTACGAAGCCGATCTGTTCGGCCGCGTCGGCCGCAACGTCGAGGCGTCGCGTGCCGACCAGGCGCAGAGCGAGGCGCTGTTCCGCTCGGTGCAGCTCGCGCTGCAGGCCGACGTCGCGCAGAACTACTTCGAACTGCGCCAGCTCGATTCGGATCAGGACCTGTACCGCCGCACGGTCGAGCTGCGCGAGCAGGCGCTGAAGCTCGTGCAGCGCCGCTTCAACGAAGGCGACATCAGCGAGCTCGACGTGTCGCGCGCGAAGAACGAGCTGGCCAGCGCGCAGGCCGATGCGGTCGGCGTCGCGCGCCGGCGCGCGGCGTCCGAGCATGCGCTGGCCATTCTGCTCGGCAAGGCGCCGGCGGATTTCGCGTTCAAGGAAACGCCGATCGTGCCGGTCGCGGTGAAGATTCCGCCGGGCCTGCCGTCCGCGCTGCTCGAACGCCGCCCGGACGTGGCGGCGGCCGAGCGCGCGATGGCGGCCGCGAATGCGCGGATCGGGCTGGCGAAGTCGGCGTACTTCCCGAAGCTCGACATCACCGGGTCGTTCGGGTATGAAGCATCGACGCTCGGCAACCTGTTCCTGTGGTCGAGCCGCACGTTCCTGCTCGGGCCGTTCGCCGGCACCGCGCTGACGCTGCCGCTGTTCGACGGCGGGCGCCGTGCGGCCGGCGTGCAGCAGGCGCGCGCGCAGTACGACGAACAGGTCGCGAACTACCGTCAGCAGGTGCTCGTCGCGTTCCGCGAGGTCGAGGACAATCTCGCCGATCTGCGCCTGCTCGACGACCAGATTCGCGCGCAGAATGCGGCCGTCAATGCTTCGCGCCGTGCGGCGACGCTGTCGCGGACGCAGTATCAGGAAGGGGAGGTCGCGTATCTCGACGTGATCGACAGCGAGCGGTCGGTGTTGCAGTCGCAGTTGCAGGCGAACCAATTGACGGGGGCGCAGGCGGTGTCGACCGTCAATCTCATTCGTGCGCTCGGCGGCGGGTGGGGCGCGGCACCGACGGCGATCGGCGATGCGGGGGCCGGCAAGGCGGAAGTGGCTGGGCGCTGACGCTGCGGCCCTTGACTGGCGGGCTGCTCAAGCAAGTGGCTGATCGACGAACCCCGGTCCGTGGCAACGCGGACCGGGTTTTTTATGGGTCATCCAAATTTCCGTGGAGGAACGTCGGCGATCGGCCAGGAAGGGACACTCGCCGCGGCAAGCTGAATGGCCGTTGTCGTCGCCATGCCGAACGCCGCATCTAGCAAACGCGTCATATGCCACGTCTGTTGACCTTCGCGCCGGCTGACGCTCGAAGATGCGGGCACGATGCGTCTCCTTTCGTTCGCGCGAAACTAAATTGACGCGAGCAGAATCATGCGCTAACTGTGCGTCACGCCACGAGCAGACAAACAGCAGCATGTCCCTTAGACTCTTGCCGCAATGACCATTGCGTGGCCGGAGGCTTCGTCAACGAGAGCATGCGGGAGATGTATCCGGTTCAGGGACGACATCGCCTTTGTCCATCCGATCAGCATCCGAGCGAGTCGCGAAAGGTTGGACAACCGCATGGATGCGTTGCTGCGGCAAAGCCGCTCGGCCGTCGCGGTGAATCCTGTGAACAATAGAAGTATCTGCTGTATGACGACCAAGCTGTCATTCGAAATTCTCGAAGTGTTGGATGCAATTGACCGGACCGGTACATTCGCCGAGGCGGCCGAGTTGTTGCATAGAGTTCCGTCGACGCTCACTTACCTTGTGCAAAAGCTGGAAAGTGACCTGGAGGTCGAGCTATTCGATCGCGGCGGCAGACGGGCGAGACTCACGGAAGCGGGTCGTGCTGTTGTGGAAGATGGGCGTCGTCTTTTAGACGCCGCTCGACACCTGGAGGCCAAAGCAAAAGGCATTCGAGACAGTTGGGAATCGGAGCTTCGACTATGCGTCGATGCAATCTTGCCAATCCAGTCCTTATGGCCGTATGTCCATGCCTTCTACGGCCTGGAGATGAATACCCAGCTAAGTCTTTCCACCGAGGTGCTTGGGGGCGTGTGGGATGCCCTGGTTACGCGGCGTGCCGATCTCGCGATCGGGGCGTTCGGCGAGCCGCCGCATGCGGCCAACATCGCGGCCCGGCCAATCGGAACCCTCCGGCACGTTTTTGTCGTGGCACCGGACCATCCACTCGCCCGCATGCCCGAGCCGTTGGAGAGCGAAACGATCGCAAGATATCGAGGTGTTGTCATCAGTGACACTTCTCGCGAACTGCAACCGCAATCCGTGGCCACCCGTGACGGACAGCCGCTGATCATCGTGCCGACGCTCGCAGCAAAACTGCAAGCACTGTGCGAAGGTATCGCTGTCGGGATGCTGCCCGATTTCGTGGCGAAAGAACTGATACACGAAGGCAGGCTGGTCGCGCGCCGCATTGTGGGTGTGCGCGAGTTCACGAATGGCTACCTCGCTTGGCGCGAGGACAAGGTAGGGAACGCTTTGAACTGGTGGATTGCGCAACTAGACAGCCCCGATCTGCTTGAACGGCTCCTGACGCCGCGTCAAGAGAGTAAAGGGCAGCCCGGGGCGCCCGCTTGCGCAGTCCGTTACCCAAGCGCGGAGTAACGGCCCGTCAGTGCTACTGTCTGAGGACCTTCGCCGGTGCATGCAGTTGGACATTCGAAGGTCAGCCTGGCACTGAACGTTGCCGTCGAGTTGCCGGGGCATCCGATGGCTGCAGCGGGTCGGAAGGCGACGTCCACGGAAATTTCCGAAGAACCTTTTTACCGCACCGCGTGCCGCAACTAACGGTCAATCTCACTCGGCACCTTCCGACGGGTGCGGCGGCGCTCACATCTCCGCGCGTTTGGCCCGCAGTGCCCGCACCAGCGCGCTTGCCGCCTTGCCGAGCCCCATATGTTTCGGTCGCCGCAAATACACAGGCAACGGCAGCCCGTTGCGAATGTTCGCGAACACGAGCGACGCGAGTTCGCCGTCGGCCACATACCGGCCGATGACCGACTCCGGCAAATTCGCCCAGCCATGACCGGCCTTCACGAGCGCGATCGCGGTCGCCATGTCGCTCACCTTCCACGTGCGGTTGCCGATCAGCGGCCGCACGTCGGTGAGCGGCCGCTCCGGATCGGCGATCACGATCTGCCGGAACCCGGATAATCGCTCGATCGCCTCCGGATGCGCGGCTTCGGCAATCGCCGGATGGCCGGGCGCGGCGACCGCGATCAGCGTCTCGGTCCACAGCGCGTGAATCTGTTCCTGCGGATGCAGATCGAGTCCGCCGTACGCGACGCAAAGATCGACGGCGCCACGATGCAGCGCGTCGACGATCGCGTCCTGCGGCGCCGTGACGACGCTGACCGCGAGCGCCGGATATTTCGCGGCCACGGCCGTCAGCGCGCGCGCAATCGGCGCGCCGTCGATTTCGGCGGCGAGCCCGAGCCGCAGCGAATCCTCGACGCCTTCCGACAAGTGCTGCGCATGCGCACGCAGCGCATGCAGCCGTTCGGCGATCGCGCGCGCGTCGGGCAGCAGCGCGGCCATCGCGGCGGTCGGCGTCGGCTCGCGCGAGCCGCGGTCGAACAGCACGAGGTCGAGCTCGGCCTCGAGGTTCGCGATCGCCATGCTGACCGCCGACGGCGTGCGGCCGAGCGCACGCGCGGCCGCCGAGAACGAGCCTTTGTCGATGACGGTCAGCAGCATGTCGATGTGATCGCTGGTCAGCATGGTCCGCCCGCTCCTGTCAGAAAAATTGAAACGACCTGACTTTTGCGGACGAAGTGCCCGCTGTAGTCTCGCCACCTGGTTCGAAACGAAGGTGGTCGGTCATGCAAGGATGGAAGAGACGCATAGTCTACGTCGTGATGTTCGAGGTGCTCGGCATCCTCGTCGCGTCGTCGGTGCTCGGCATGCTGAGCGGCGCGAGCGCGGCGACGAGCGGCGTGCTCGGCGTGATGATCTCGACGACGGGCGTCACCGTCAATTTTCTGTACAACCTCGGCTTCGAGGCATGGGAGCGGCGGCGTGCGGAAACGACGCGCACCGTCGGGCGGCGTGTCGTGCATGCGATCGGGTTCCAGGTCGCGCTCGTGACGTTCCTGATTCCGCTGATCGCGTGGTGGCTCGACGTGTCGTTATGGCAGGCGTTCCTGTATGACGCAGTGCTGATCGTGTTCTTCCCGATCTTCACGTTCGCGTACAACTGGGCGTTCGACAGCGTGTTCGGTTTGCCGGATGCGGTGACGCGCAAGGCGGCGCCGGCGGCGTAATGTAGACGGATGCAGAGGGATGCGAAACGACGCGGACACCTGCGCCGTTTCGCTGCTGCAAGAGAGAGGAAGACAGGCGGCGCGCACGCCGCCGCGGCATTACGCGGCGACGAACTCGTGCACGTAACGGTTGAACACCGCAGGGCTCGCGGCGTTCATCCCGTGCGATGCGCCGGCGACGGTCTGCCGTTGCGCATGGCCGATCCACTGCGACAGCGTGTCGACGTTGTGGCGGAACATCTTCGGGCTGCGCTGGCCGTCGATCAGCAGCGTGCGGCATGCGATGTCGCCAGCCGTGTGCTGCGAATACGCGGGCAGCGGGTCGCGCAACTGCTTCGGCAGCGTGCTTGCGTTGTCGATCGCCATCGTGCGAAAGCGCGACGTGCTCTTCTTCCATGCGCCGGGCAGGCTTACCGAATCGACGAACATCTCGAGGCCGGCTTCGACTTCGCCTTGCTCGATCAGGTTCACGGCCTTCGTGCGCAGCGCGATCGCGGCGGCCGGCAGCTCGGCTTCGCGCACGCCCGGCTGCTGGAGCGGGCCGCCCGGATCGGCGAGCGTCAGCGATTCGACGAGGTGCGGATGCTGGCGCGCGACGTTGAACGCGACGCTGCCGCCGCGCGAATGGCCGACCAGATGCACGGGGCCGAGATCGAGCGCGTCGATGAATTCGGCGAGCTCGTCGACGTGGTTCTGCCAGCTGAACTCGTCCTGGATGCCCGCTTCGACGGCCGGCCAGTAGTGGCTCAGGCTCGGCGCGATGCAGCGGTAGTGGGCCGATAGCGCCGCCAGTTGCGGATCCCAGTAGCGGTAGTCGCACAGCGAGCCATGCACGAACACCATCGGCGCACCGCCGCCCCGCTCGACATACGGCAGGCTGATGCCTGACGAAAGCGTCGCAAATTGCAGGTCGGGGTTCGCGAGCACGGACGGCTCGATTCGCATATTCATGGCTGAAAGACTCAAAGGTGCGTCAACACGACGCAACTATGCATCACGGCGACCTGCAAGGAAAACGCATAATTTTCATCGTGACGATCAATTTTATTGATGGCTCGGCGGGAAACCCTTGTCGGAGCGTGGTCATGCGTCCAAGCCTTCAATCATCTGACGATTGATTGCAGCGCCGAAAGGGCGTGCGGCAGCCTGCGCGCACGCGCCTTTGCGTCGAGAAAGGAAGGGTGGTGCGTCAGCGCACCGTCAATGCGGGCGCGGTCTGAAGCTCGACGGGCAGGTCATTGTCGGCCGCAAACCGCATTGCGAACTCGAACGCATCGGCACAGACTTCGCGCAATTCGTCCGACACGAACAGGCATTTGACGCCGTCGCCGTCGACGACGGGCATCGCGAGCCGCGACAGCGCGCACGGATAGCCTGGCCGCCGTTCGCCGACGAACAGCGTGATGACACCCGCCAGGCGCTCGGGCCAGTCGCTCGGGCGGAAGGTTTTCCGCGCGCGCGTGACGCCGCGGATCAAGTGGCCATTGACGCGGCCGTGTTCGGTGATGTCGATGCGATCCATGCCGGAGTACGTGTCCTCGTTCGCGTCATTCGCCGCCGTCGGCCGCCGCGTCGCCGCGCGCGGGAATCCGCAGGTGGCGCAGCTTGTGATAGAGCGTCTTCTTCGGCATGCCGAGCGCCTCGCTCGCGTCCGCGACGTTGCCGTGGTGACGCCGCAGCATGTCCTCGATCAGCATCCGCTCGAAATACGCGAGCTGTTCCGCGAGCGTGCTGCCCACGGCCGGCGCCTCGCCGGACGACAGCAGGCTGTCGCCGGTGAGCCCGAGCACGAAGCGGTCGGCCACGTTCTGCAGCTCGCGCACGTTGCCGGGCCACGCGTGCGTCATCAGTTCGGACACCTGCGCGGCGGTAACCACCGGCGCCGGCTGGCCGAAGCGCCGCGCGGCCGCGAGCACGAAATGCTCGAACAGCAGCGGCACGTCCTCGCGCCGCTCGCGCAGCGGCGGCAGCTCGATCTGCGCGACGTTGAGGCGATACAGCAGATCCGCGCGAAAACGCCCGTCGGCCGCGAGTTCGGCGAGATCGGCCTTCGACGCGGCCACCACGCGGCAGTCGACCGGAATCAGGTCGTTCGCGCCGAGCCGCTCGACCACGCGCTCCTGCAGCACGCGCAGCATCTTGATCTGCAGTGCGATCGGCATCGTCTCGATCTCGTCGAGGAACAGCGTGCCGCCATCCGCCCATTCGATCTTGCCGATGCGTTTCTTGATCGCGCCGGTGAACGCGCCGGCCTCATGCCCGAACAGCTCGCTCTCGAACACCTGCTCGGGCAGGCCGCCGCAGTTCAGCGCGACGAAATGGGCGTCGCGCCGGCTGCCGAAGTCGTGCAGGCTGCGCGCGATCAACTCCTTGCCGGTGCCCGTCTCGCCGGTGATCAGCACCGACACCGACGTATCGGCGAGGCGCAGGATCTTCTTGCGCACGTCGGCCATCGCGGGCGACTTGCCGAGCACGAACGCCTCGATGCCCTGCCAGTTGTTCAGCGCCGCGCGCAGCCCCTGCACCTCGAGCGTCAGGCGGCGCTTCTCGACCGCGCGCGCGACGCGCCCGGCGATCACGTCCGACGAAAACGGCTTCTCGATGAAGTCGTACGCGCCGACCTGCATCGCGCCGACGGCCGTCGAGATGTCCGCGTGGCCGCTGATCAGCACAACCGGAATCTGCGCATCGATGGCCATCACGCGGTCGAGCAACTGCAGTCCGTCGATGCCCGGCATCCGCACGTCCGACACGATCACCACCGGCGCGCCGGGCGCGACGTGCGCGAGCGCGTCGGCGGCCGACGCGAACGCATCGACCGGGAACCCGGCGAGCGCGACAGCCTGCTCGACGCCGATCCGGACGTTTTCATCGTCCTCGACGACCAGCACCCGAATCTCATCTTCCATGCTCTGTCCTTTGTTGCGGCGTCGCCGCCGCGAATTCGATGGTGAACTGCGCGCCGCCTTCGTCGCGGTTCGTCGCGGCGATCCGCGCGCCGAACGCCTCGACGATGCGCGACGTGATCGCGAGGCCGAGCCCGAGGCCCTGGCCGCGCGGCTTGGTCGTGACGAACGGCTCGAACAGGTGCGACAGCACGTCGGGCGCGATGCCGGCGCCGCTGTCGGCCACCGTGAAACGCACGCGGCCGGCGCCATCCGCATCGTCCACTTCGGCCGCCTCGATGACGATGCGGCGCACCGGTGCGTCGTGCACCGCGTCGAGCGCGTTGCCAAGCAGGTTCACGATCACCTGCTGCAACTGGCTCGATTCGGCCGAGACGATCGTGCCGGGCGCGATGTTGACGTCGAGCCGCACGCCTTCGTCGCGAATGCGCGCGTCGTAGATGAGCCGCGCATGCGCGACGGCCTCGTTCAGCGACACCGCGACGCGCTCGACGTCGGGCTTGCGCGCGAAGGTCTTCAGCTCGCCGGTAAGCACGGCCATGCCATCGACCAGCTTGCCGACCCGTTCGAGATTCGCGAGCGCCGGCGCCGGCTGGCCGCGTTCGAAGAACGTGCGCGCGTTGTCGCACAGCGTGCGGATCGCGACGAGCGGCTGGTTCAGCTCGTGCGTGAGGCCGGCGGCCATCTGCCCGAGCACCGCGAGCTTGCCCGCGTGCACGACTTCCTGTTGCGACGCACGCAACCGCTGTTCGGTGCGCTCGCGCTCGTCGATCTCGCGCTGCATCCGCTCGTTCGCGGCCGTCAGCGCGGCCGTGCGCTGCGCGACGGTCAGCTCGAGCCGGTCGTTCGCGCGGCGCAGCGCGTCCTGCGCGTTCAGCCGCGCGAGGATCGCCCGGCGCCGCTGGATCGCATAGCCGACCAGCAGCGCGACGATCAGGAACGCGCCGGTGACGAACACGAACGCCGTTTGCTGCTGGCGCCGCGCGCCCGCGATGTCGAGCAGCACCATCAGCGAATCGCCGGCCTGCGGCGCGGGGCGCGACATCACGAGATAGCGCGTGGTGCGGCCGGCGTGGCGCGGATCGGGGAAGGTGCCGAACCACGCGGCCGGGCCGCGCTCGCCGATGCGGCGATAGGGCAGTGCGTCGACGGTGCGGCCTGCATACTGGCGCGACGCCTGGATGTCGCGCTGCTGCTGCGCGGTGATCGGGCGCAGCGCGGTGAATTTCCACGCGGGCTCGGTCGAGATCACGACCACGCCGTTGCTGTCGACGACCATCGCGGCGACGCCCGGCGCACGCCACGCCGATTCGAGCGGGTCGACGCTGATCTTCACGGCGGCGACGCCGATCGGCGCGCCGTCGCTGCGCACCGCGCTCGCGAAGTAGACGCCCGGCACGCCGGTGTTGGTGCCGATGCCGAAGAAGCGGCCGCTGCCGCGCGCGAGCGCGTCCTTGAAATACGGCCGGTACGACACGTTGGTGCCGACGAAACTGATCGTCTCGTTCCAGTTGCTCGCGGCGATCACGTCGCCTTGCAGATCGATCACGTCGACCGCGCCGCTGCCCGCGTCGCGGTTCACGGCTTCGAGGTAGGTGTTCACCGCATGCACGAGTTCGGGCGCATCGTTCGGCGCGGCTTTCAGCATTGCCCGCACGCCATCCTGCCGCGCGACCAGGCCGGGCAGGATCTCGAAGCGGCCGAGCTCGCTTTTCAGGCTCGACGCATACAGGTCGAGCCGGTGCGCGCCGGCCTCCTCGAGCGCGTCGATCGCGCGTTCCCACGCGAAATCGACGGCCGCGCCCGCCACGCCGACGTACAGCACCGCGGCCGAAGCCCAGCCCCACCACGGGATTCCCTTGAAGCTCTTCTGCACGTTCGTCCTCATCGAAGCCCGTTACCCGTCGTCCGCCACCGGCCCTCCGCCACCGGCCCTCCGCCACCGGCCCTCCGCAACCGGCCGTCCGCCACCGGCCCTCCGCAACCGGCCCTCCCCGAACGACACGCGCCGCGCGCCGGCAGGGCCGGCGGCGGCGCGTGCGAAGCAGCCGGCGCGACGGTGCGCGCGGCCGCGCGTTATCCGAAGTGCGCGACCAGGATCAGCGTGACCGTGACGACGATCGCGCCGCCGATGCGGGTGGCGATCTGCGCGAACGGCATCAGCTGCATCCGGTTCGCGGCGGTCAGGATCGCGACGTCGCCGGTGCCGCCTTGCCCGCTGTGGCAGGCGTTCACGATTGCGGTGTCGATAGGGTACATCTTCAGCAGGCGGCCGACCACGAAACCGGTGCCCATCAGCGTCGCGACGGTCGACACGATCGTGACCACGTTGACGATCGTGAACGCGGCGGTCAGCTTGTCCCACGGCGTCATCGCGACGCCGATCGCGAACAGCAGCGGATACGTGACGGCGGTCGAGAAGAACTTGTAGACGACGAACGCGCCTTCCTGCAGCGGCGGCGACACCGCGCGCGCGAGCTTCACCAGCACCGCGAGGAACAGCATCGCGACCGGCGCGGGCAGGCCGAACAGCTTGTGCGCCATCAGGCCGACGAGATACAGCGTGATCGCGGTGATGCCGGCGCCCGCGATGTGCGTGACGTCGACGTGGCCGCGGATCTCCTCGTTCTCCGGCGTCATGTCGCCGCTTTCGCCGACCTGCAGGCGGCCGTTGCCGGTGAGATGCGGCAGGCGCTTGCCGAGCATGTCGAGCGCTCCCGACAGGATGATCGCGGTCAGGCTGCCGAGCATCACCGACGGGAGCACCATCGCGAACATCTCGCCCTGCGGCAGGTGCATCAGTTCCGAATAGCCGATCGACAGCGGAATCGCGCCTTCGCCGACGCCGCCCGCCATGATCGGCACGACGATGTACAGCAGCGTGTGGCGCGCGCCGAGGCCGAGCGCGGTGCCGACCGCCGTGCCGACGATCGCCGCGGCGACCGACCCGACGGCGAGCGGAACGAAGATCTTCACGAAGCCCTGGATCAGCACGCGGCGATCCATGCTCAGGATGCTGCCGACGATGATCGACGCGATGAACAGGTACAGGAAGTTGGTCGACTTGGTGAATTCGACCGTGAGGTTCAGCACCGGCTTCGGCAGCACGTGGTAGTACGTGAGCGCCGACGGCACGAAGGTCGCGAAGATCGCGGCCGCGCCGATGTTGCGCAGCAGCGGCAGGCGCTTGCCGAGTTCGGCGCAGGTGAAGCCGAAGAACGCGAGCACCGCGATCGCCATCGAGATCTCGCCGGGCACCTTGCCCGTCACCGCGAAGCCGACGATCAGCCCGAACAGGATCACGTAGATCGGCAGCGGAATGATGCCGATGCGGATTTCCATCAGCTTCCACCAGCCTTCCGGCCAGAAGCGTTCACGCGTGGCGGGACCGGCGGCGGCAATCGGTTCCGGATGGGACGGGGTGTGGATAGAGGTCTGCAAGACGTGTCTCCTGATGTTTGGAATGCCTGCATCGCTTCGCGGCATCGTGTGCCGTCTATTACGCAACCCCCGTGCCAGTATTCCGGCTTGCCGGAATATTTTTAATGCATTGATTCATAAGGGATTTGTTTCGTCTGCGGAAAGGGTTTTCCAGGCAGGCTGGCCGAGATTTCGGAATCGGCGCGGCGCTCAGGCCGAGATTTCGGCCTGGCGGCGGCCCGGGCGGCCGGCCACGCCAGCCGCCCGGGCCGCCGCCCGCCATATCGCCGCGCGCGATTTTCTTCGCACAATCGCTTCGTAGACCGCCCACCCGCCGCTCTCTATCATCGGCTGATCTTTTTCCGATGCGACGACGACTGTCCGGAGAACGCCCGCGCGTTCGCCGCGGCGTCGCTCATCCGTCGATACCGTCTTTGGACAGGAGAGTGGTTCCCATGCTGCATCCCGTATTTTCCGCCCGCTTTTCCGCCGGCCGTGTGGCCAGCCTGGCCCGCCTGCTGACGGCCGCGCTGCTCGGCGTCGTGCTGCTGAACGGCGCCCGTGCTGATACCGCGCCGCTGAAGGTGGGCATCTCGACCAGCCCGCAGATCGAGGCGCTGAAGATCGCCGCGAAGGAGGCGAAGGAGCAGGGCCTCGACGTGAAGATCGTCGAATTCACCGACTGGAATACGCCGAACGCGGCGCTCGCGAACAAGGACATCGACGTCAACTACTTCCAGCACATCCCGTTTCTCGAGAACGCGAAGAAGCAGGGCGGCTACAACTTCATCTCGATCGCGCCCGGTACGATCATGAAGATCGGCCTCTATTCGAAGAAGGTGAAAAGCTTCGCCGAGCTGAAGGACGGCGCGCGCGTCGCGATCGCGAACGATCCGGTCAACGGCGGGCGCGGGCTGTTGCTGCTGCAGCGCGCGGGGCTGATCACGCTGAAGCCGGGCGCCGACTACCGCGCGACGACGCACGACATCGTCGCCAACCCGAAGCACCTGAAGATCATTCCGCTCGAAGCGTCGCAGCTCGCGCGTTCGCTCGACGACGTCGATCTCGCGCAGGGCTACCCGAGCTTCATCAAGCTCGCCGGCACGACCGACCCGAACAGCGCGCTGCTGTTCGACGGCACCGAGAACAAGAACTTCGCGATCCAGTGGGTCGTGCGGCCCGAGAGCGCGAACGACGCGCGCATCCGCAAGTTCATCTCGATCTACCAACACTCGCCGGCGGTGCGCAAGGCGCTCGACAACGCGTTCGGCTCGCTGTACGCGATCGCGTGGTGACGGAGGCGGCATGACGACGGCGAACCGCAAGAAGATCCTGCTCAACGCGTTCAACATGAACTGCGTCGGGCACATCAACCACGGGCTGTGGACGCATCCGCGCGACCGCTCCGCGCACTACACCGATCTCGACTACTGGGCCGATCTCGCGAGGACGCTGGAGCGCGGCAAGTTCGACGGAATCTTTCTCGCGGACATCGTCGGCGTGTACGACGTGTTCGGCGGCGGGCCGGACGCCGCGCTGCGCGAGTCGGTGCAGGTGCCCGTCAACGATCCGCTGCTGCTCGTGCCGGCGATGGCGCAGGTCACGCGGCATCTCGGCTTCGGCGTGACCGCGAACCTGACCTATGAGCCGCCGTACCTGTTCGCGCGCCGCATGTCGACACTCGATCATCTGACGAAAGGGCGCGTGGGCTGGAACATCGTCACCGGCTACCTCGACAGCGCCGCGCGCGGGATGGGCCTTGCGCAGCAGATCGGCCACGACGACCGCTACGAGCGTGCCGACGACTACATGGACGTCGTCTACAAGCTGTGGGAACAGAGCTGGGACGACGACGCGGTGATTCGCGACGCCCAGGCGCGCGTGTTCGCGCAGCCGGGCAAGGTGCGGCGCGTGACGCACGACGGGCCGTTCTATTCGATCGATGCGATTCATCTGAGCGAACCGTCGCTGCAACGCACGCCGGTGCTGTACCAGGCCGGCTCGTCCGCGCGCGGCGTCGAGTTCGCGGGCCGTCACGCGGAATGCGTGTTCGTGAACGGGCAGAGCAAGGCCGCGGCGCGCGCGGCGGCGCTCGACATTCGCGCGGCCGCGGCGCGGCAGGGGCGCGACCCGGCGTCGATCAGGATCTTTGCCGGCGTGAGCGTCGTGACGGCCGAGACCGAATTGCTCGCTCGCGAAAAGTTCGACGAATACCGGCGCTACGCGAGCCCGGAAGCCGGCCTCGCGCATTTCGCGAGCTCGACCGGCATCGACTTCGCGAAGTACGGCCTCGACGAGCCGATCTCGTACGTGAAGACCGATTCGATCCAGTCGGCCGTCGACGCGATCTCGCGCAAGAGCACGACCGGCACGTGGACCGTGCGCCGGATGCTTGAACAGATGTCGCTCGGCGGCCGCTACGCGCCGATCGTCGGTTCGCCGTCGCAGGTCGCGGACGAGCTGCAGTCGTGGATCGACGAGACCGGCATCGACGGCTTCAACCTGACGCGCACCGTGATGCCCGAGTCGTTCGAGGATTTCGTCGACTGGGTCGTGCCCGAGCTGCAGAATCGCGGCGTCTACAAGGAAGACTACGATCCCGCGCCGACGCTGCGCGAGAAGCTGTTCGGCGCCGGCCCGCGCCTGCCCGCCTGGCACACCGGCGCGCGGCATCGGCCGGCGGCCGTGGCCGAACCCGCGCATCCCGCGCATGCCTGAACGTGATGGAGCGAAGCGATGACGCAATTGTTCGATACGCTGGGTTTCATCGAGGCGTCGGCCGTGCGGGCCGGGGGAGGCTGCGGTGCGGCGGCGCATGACGAAGCCGTGACGCCGGCCGACTGCGCGGCCGTGTCGCTGGAGCAGGTCGGCAAGGTATTCGCGACGCCGCGCGGCCAGGCGGCCGCGCTGCGCGACGTGACGCTCGATGTGCAGCGCGGCGAGGTGTTCGGGATCATCGGCCGCAGCGGCGCCGGCAAGTCGACGCTGCTGCGGCTCCTGAACGGCCTCGAACGGCCGAGCTCAGGCCGCGTGCGCGTGCAGGGCGTCGACGTCGGCGCGCTCGACGAGGACGGCCTCGTCGCGTTGCGGCGCCGCACCGGCATGGTGTTCCAGCATTTCAACCTGCTGTCCGCGAAGACGGTGTTCGAGAACGTCGCGCTGCCGCTGAAGATCGCCGGCGTGCCGAAGGCCGAGCGCGCGCGCAAGGTCGACGCGCTGCTCGATCTCGTCGGGCTCGCCGCGAAGCGCGACGCGTATCCGGCGAGCCTGTCGGGCGGGCAGAAGCAGCGCGTCGGCATCGCGCGGGCGCTCGTGCACGATCCGGAGGTGCTGCTGTGCGACGAAGCGACGTCGGCGCTCGATCCGGAAACCACGCAATCGATCCTCGCGCTGCTCGCCGACATCAACCGCCGCCTCGGTCTGACGATCGTGCTGATCACGCACGAGATGGAGGTGATCCGCGCGGTGTGCGACACGGTCGCGGTGATCGAACAGGGCGAAGTCGTCGAAACGGGCCCAGTGTGGCGCGTGTTCGGCGATCCGCGCCACGGCGCGACGCGCGCGCTGCTGAGCACGCTGCAGCATGACCTGCCGGCCGAACTGGCCGCGCGCGTGCGGCCGCTGCCCGAACAATTCGCGCTGCCCGACGGCGCCCGGATCGTGCTGGACGTCCGCTATACGGGCGAGAGCGGCGGCGAGCCGGACGTCGGCGCGCTCGCGGCGGCGCTCGGCGGCTCCGTGCGGTTCCTGCACGGCGGCATCGAAAGCATCCAGGGGCACGCGCAGGGGCGGCTCGTGATCGCCGCGACGCCGCGTGCGGATGACGCCGGCGCGTCGGCGGCGCACGGCGCGGCGGTCGCCGCGCTGCTCGAGCGCGCGCGCCGTCATGCGAATCATGCGGAGGTGCTCGGCTATGTTTGAGCTCTGGTGGCCCGAACTGCTCGACGCGATTCGCGACACGCTGTCGATGGTCGCCGCGTCGGCCGCGATCGCTGCGCTGATCGGCATCCCGCTCGCGGTGATCCTCGTGACCACCGCGCCCGGCGGCATCTACGCGCGGCGCGGCGTGAACGCGGTGCTCGGCGCGCTCGTCAACGTGTTCCGCTCGACGCCGTTCATCATCCTGCTGGTCGCGCTGCTGCCGTTCACGCGCGTGCTGATCGGCACGACGATCGGCGTGTGGGCGGCCGTCGTGCCGCTGTCGATCGCCGCGATCCCGTTCTTCGCGCGAATCGCCGAAGTGAGCCTGCGCGAAGTCGATCGCGGGCTGATCGAGGCCGCGCTCGCGATGGGTGCGAAGCGCCGCCACATCGTTTGGCACGTGCTGCTGCCGGAGGCGCTGCCCGGCATGCTCGGCGGCTTCACGATCACCGTCGTCGCGCTGATCGGCTCGACCGCGATGGCGGGCGCCGTCGGCGCGGGCGGCCTCGGCGATCTCGCGATCCGCTATGGCTATCAACGTTTCGACACCACCGTCATGGCGACCGTGATCGTGATCCTGATCGCGCTCGTCTCGGCCGTGCAAATCACGGGCGACCGCCTGGTCCGACGCGTGACCCGGCGTACCTGAGCGACGCCACGAGCGTCCGCTCGTTTCATTCCTGATCCTGAGAGAAAAAACATGACCTTGCCCATCGGCGCGCCGCGCGAATGGAACGGACAATTCGAGGAAGCACTGTTTCTGGAGGTGGCGCGACGCCATCGTCCGGACTTCCCCGACAAACTCGCGACGCCGCCGCGCGAGCCGCGCGACGACGACGAACGGGCCGCCGTCGCCGAGTACTACACGAAGATGGCGTCGCACGATCTCTTCATCGTGCAGGTCGTCGCGAAGGCGATCGACACGCTGTTCCGCGACGATCCGCATTTCCAGCTGATTTTGTCGCGCCAGCTCGGCGACGACGGCGCGCACGCGGTGATCGGCCGCGAGCGCGTAACCGAACTCACCGGGCGCGATCCGCTGCCGGAAGTCGACCGGCTCGTCGCCGCGCACTGGGCGCGCATCGGCGACATCGCGGTGCGCGACGTCGCGGGCTTTCTCGCGTTCGAATGGCATTACGAGCTGCACATCCTCGCGAAGCTGTGGATCCAGCGCAAGACGGGGCGTATCGGCGACAGCGCGATGCGCGAGCACGGCGAGAACCGGATCCGGCCGGACGAGGAATGGCATCGCGTGCAGATCGTCCAGTGGTGGTTCGACACGCTGCACGCGCTTGCGCCCGCCGAGCGCGACGCGCTGATCGATCGCGTGATCGCGGCCGACGAGGAAACCCAGGCGCGGCTCGACGGCTATCTGCACGACGAGTACGCGCATACCGCACTGGTATTCGGCGCGGATATCGCGGAATATCGTGCGATCTACGACGACTGGCGGCGCGAGATCCTGTCGCGGCTGACCGGCCGCCGGCTCGGCGCGCTCGTACCGCTGTCGGGCGAAACCGTTGAACAGGAAGCTGTCGCATGAACGATCCACGCGGCCCGGCGACGCTGGCGCCGGATACCGATACACCGGCCGTCGACCGCGCTGCGCTGGCCCGCGCGATCGACGCGCTGCGCGTGAGCGCCGCCGAGCGCGACCGCGCGGGCGGTCATGCCGCGCGGGAGAAGCAGTGGCTCGCCGACGCGGGCCTGCTGACGCTCGCGGTGCCGCGCGCGTTCGGCGGACAGGAAGCGGCGTGGCCGGCGATCTACGACGTGATCCGGCAGGTCGCGCGGGTCGACAGCGCGCTCGCGCATCTCGTCGGCTTTCAGTGCCTGCAGGTGGTGAGCGTCGACGTATGGGGCAACGCCGCGCAGCGCGAGCGCTACCTGCGCGGCACGGTGGACGGGCGCTGGTGGTGGGGCAACGCGGTCAATCCGCTCGACACGCGGCTCGTGGCCACCGCGACGCCCGACGGCGGCTACCGGCTCGACGGCGTGAAGGGCTTCTGTTCCGGCACGCGCGGCTCGCATCGGATGACGGTGTCCGCGCACGATCCGGCCATCGGCCGCACCGTGTTCGGCGTGGTGCCGACCGATCGGGCCGGAATCACGGTCAACGACGACTGGGATCCGGTCGGCCAGCGCCAGACCGACAGCGGCAGCGTGCGCTTCGACGGCGTGACGCTCGCGGCGGACGAAGTGCTGCATCGCTCGGAAGCGCCGCCGACGCCGCGCGCGACATTGCGCACGCTCGTGTCGCAGCTCGTGCTGACCAACCTGTTCGTCGGTCTGGCGGAAGGCGCGCTGGCCGAGGCGCGCGACTACGTGCGGCAGCATGGCCGCCCGTGGGTTCATTCGGACGTCGAGCGGGCCGAAGACGATCCGTACACGCTGCAGCGCTTCGGCGACATGCGTGTGCGTGCGATCGCCGCGGCGGCGCTGGCCGATCGCGCGGCCGTCGCGTTGCAGCACGCATGGGCGCGGCAGGATGCGCTGACAACCGACGAACGCGCCGAAGTCGCGCTCGCGGTATCCGAAGCGAAGATCGTCGCGCAGCGCGCGGCGCTCGACAACGGCGAGGCGCTGTTCGACGCATGCGGCGCGCGCGCGACGGCCGCGTCGCTGGGCCTCGACCGCTTCTGGCGGAACGCGCGCACGCATACGCTGCACGATCCGCTCGACTACCGCCTGCGCGATGTGGGCCGGTTCGCGCTGACCGCGGAATTGCCGCAGGCGTCGCTCTATACGTGAAGGCGGCCCGCCCTCTGCGCCGTGGCGCCGATGGCGGGCCGTCCCGCGTCAGGGGCACCGCCCTGACGCGTCGTTGTCGCAAGCCGATTACCAGCGGTAGCCGACGCCCGCCCCCGCGCCGAACGAGCCGTGCCCCGACACCGCCGTCGTGACCGAGCCCTTGACGAGCCATTTCGCCGTCGCGACGGACAAGCCGACCGCCATCGCGCTTTGACCGCCGTACGTGCCGCCGCCGAGCGCGACGACCTTCTCGCCCGGCAGCACGGCTTGCGGCAGGTTCGCCATGGCGATCGCGCTTGCCGTGCCCGCATTCGCGTCCTTGCGGTACTTCGACATTTCCTCGCGCACGGAGTTGATCGCACCGTTCAACTGGCGCATGTTCACGCCGTCCGTCGGTGCGGTGCCGTCCGCCACGTTGGTCAACTGGCGCTCGGCTCCGGGCGAGCCGATCGACACCGTGTTGTCCCGATCGGCAACCGAATTCGCGCCCAGCGCCACGGCGTTGTTCGCGGTGGCCCGGCTGTTCGTGCCGATCGCGGTCGAATCCGTGCCGGACACGTTCGAGCCCGTGCCGATCGCCGTTCCGTTCGCCGCCGTGACTTTCGAATTCGTGCCAATGGCCGTTCCGTTCGTTGCGGTGACCGTGGCGTTGACGCCGACAGCCGTACCGTTGTCGCCCGAGACGTTCGAGCCGTTGCCGACCGCGGTGCCGTTCGTCGCGGTGACCGACGTATTCGTGCCGATCGCGGTGTCGGTCGGGTTCGTCACCGTGCCGCCCGGGACGCTCGACGAGATCTTGCCGACGGTCGTCGTGAGATTGGCCAGGTCCGCCGTCAGCGTCGACACCTGATTGGCGATCGAGAAGAGCTGCGAGCCGTTCACCGCATCGGTGCTGGTCGCGCTGATGGCGCCAGCCGCGACGTTGACGATCTGACGCTCGGCACCCGCGCTGCCGACGCTGACCACACCGACCGGCGTGCCCGCGAAGCCGCTGTAGGTCACGCCGTTGAGCGCCACGCTGTTGACGGTCGTATAGGCGCGCGTGGTCGCGTTCGCGCCCAGCGCGACGGAGTTCGCGTCGGCGGCGTTCGCCCCTTCGCCGATGGCGACCGCGTTCACGGCGGAGGCCGTCGCACGGGCAATGGCGACGCTGCCGGTCGCGGATGCCGAGCTGTCGACACCGAGCGCGACCGCATCGGCCGCGCCGGCATTGGCCTGGAAGCCGAGAGCCGTACCGCCTGCGGCAATGCTGCCCTTGCCCACGGCCGTCGAGAACGTCGCGGTGGCGCTCGCGCCTTGCCCGACCGCTGTCGACTGGTCGACGGCGAATGCGCCCTGACCGAAGGCGGACGCCGTGGCGCCGTTCGCGATGGCGCCGTTGCCGACCGCCGTTGCCTGAGTGCCGACTGCGCTCGAAGCCGTTCCGATCGCCGTCGCCTGGTCGCCGGTCGCCACGGCGTTTCCGCCGACGGCCGTCGCGAACGTACCGGTCGCGGCCGCCATGCGGCCGATCGCGACGGTCTCGCTATAGGCGCCGGTCGACGAGCCCGAATTCGCGACGGCCGCCGTGCCGATCGCGACGTTGTCGCAGCCGGTTGCCGCGGCCGGATACGTGCTGCTGCCCGAAATGGCGATGTTGCCGACGCAGCCCGCGGACGTTTCGGTCGACGTGCCGTTCTGCACATAGTCGGCTCGCGCGGGCGCGGAAGCGGCAAATGCGGCCACGGCTGCGCTGACCGTGACGGCAAGCGCGACCTTCGATTTGCGCGGTGCGCGTTGTACGGAATTTCCCAACCCTTGATGATGCGTGTTCATTCGTTTTCCTGAGCTCGATGTAAAAATCGTGTTGTGGCTTGCATGGCCCCCGCTCGCCATCCCCGTTGCATCGATTCGTTCGTGTCTCTTTCGTGACGAATATCGATTTTTCGATCTGTAAAAATGAAAGGTCTACTAACGAAATTTAACCTTCGTCGGTCTCGACGCGACGGGAGCCGGGCGCGGATTACGGCGACTTGCTTGTTTCCGTCACGGCTGTGTCAAAACTTCGCGAATCCGAAGTCCGGATCGCGACGACGCATTTTGATGGATTCGAGTCGTGCGCATGTTTGCCGCGGCGGCTGAACGCTATGCTTCGGCAGACACTCGTCGAGTGGGGGCGTGATGAGGCAGTGAGCGATCACCGGCGCCGGGCAGCCGGGTTGCCGACCATCACGCGCTCGCTGGCGAGGAAGAGGAGGCGGCGACGCTGCCTGATGCATGTGCTCGCGCCGGCGGCGGCACCGGCCTGCGCTTGCCGGTGGTCCACATGAAGACGGGATCCGTGCGACGCGCTGCGTTGTCGGCGCGTCACTGCGCCGGCAACGCGTCCGCCAGCGCCCGCATCGCGTCCACCGTTTCCGGGTTCGCCGGAAAGAACGCCTCGATCGCGAGTTCCGACAGCGTCACGTCGACCGGCGTGCCGAATACCGTCGTCGTGCTGAAGAAGGTCAGCTCGCCGTTCGCCGTGCGTAGCCGCAGCGGCACGGCGATATCCGCGAAATCGGTGCGTGCGTGCGAATCGTCGGGCTGGCCGGCCGGCGCCGGATACGCGGCGAGCTCGTCGCGCAGCGCATGCAGCGTGCGGTCGCCGCTTGCGTCGATCTGCCGCTGCAGCCGATGCAGGATATGCGCGCGCCATTCGTGCCAGTTGACGATCCGCGAGGCGAGACCGTCGGGATGCAGGCTCAGTCGCAACACATTCACGGGCGGCTGCAGCAGCGCCGGATCGGCCTGCGCGACCAGCGCGCCGAGCATCCGGTTCGCGGCGAGCAGCGTCCAGTGGCGATCCACCGCAAGCGCGGGGTAGGGCTCGTGGCCGCGCAGCACGGCTTCGACCGCGTGGCGCGCGGCATCGAGCTGTGGATCGGAGAACGGCCGCTCGCGAAACAGCGGTGCATAGCCGGCCGCGACGAGCAGCGCATTGCGTTCGCGCAGCGGCACGTCGAGGCGCTCCGCGAGGTGCAGCACCATCTCGCGGCTCGGCTGCGCGCGGCCCGATTCGACGAAGCTCAGGTGTCGCGCGGATACGTCCGCCTCCAGCGCGAGCGCCATCTGGCTCAAGCGCCTGCGTTGACGCCACGTGCGCAGCAGCGGGCCGATGCCGGATACGCGGCCGGCGGACGGGGGAAGCGAATGGAGGGCGGCGGTCGAGTTCATGGTGGAGATGATAGGCAATCCTGCGCGCGTCGGGCATTACCCGGCAGGTAAGCATTTCAGGCCGGCGTGCTTCGCCGCTTGAATCGATTCCGCCGGCTGTCGCCGTGGCCTCCCGCCCGCCCCGCATTTCGCTCCCTGGCGCGTCGCGCCGCTGCGTTACCATAGCCCCCGTGCCACCTGAGAGGCGGCGCCGGACCCGCGGCCACGATGCCAGGGCCGGACGCCGCGCACATCGACAACAAGGCATTCCAGGGGAATCCAACAATGAAAAAACTTGCCGTCCGGCTCGCCTGCGTGGCGACGCTCGCCCTCGCCGCCACTAGCGGCCACGCGCAGACCGAAGCCGCGCAGGTCGAAATGAGGGCCGCCGCCGCGGCCGCCAACGAAGCGGTCGTGAAGGGGCCGACCGACATCGACGTGAAACACGAAGCCGTGCTGAAGCTGAAGGCCGGCGAATCGTTCGTGCCGGCCGCCGAAGCCGGCCGCTACCTGCGCTCGATGGGCAACGCGATCGACGAATCGAAGCTGGTCGGCCTCGTGCTGCCCGACGATCCGGACGCCGACTGGATCTCGGTCGTGTCGTTCGAGCCGAGCGGCTACATCCGCGACGACGACGCGAAGGACTGGAAGCCCGACGAGCTGCTGAAAAGCCTGCAGGCCGGCACCGAGGAAAACAACCCGGCGCGCAAGGCGCGCGGCCTGCCCGAAACCGAGGTGGTCGGCTGGGCGAAGGCGCCCGCGTACGACGCGGCCACGCACCGGCTCGTGTGGTCCGCGATCATCCGCGAGAAAGGCGCGGCGCCGAATGCGGGGACCGACGGCGTGAACTACCGGACGCTCGTGCTCGGCCGCGACGGCTACCTGTCGCTGACGATGGCGTCGACGCTCGCCGACCTGCCGAAGTACAAGGCGTCGGCCGACGCGCTGCTGTCGAACATCCGCTTCAACGACGGCAAGCGTTACGCTGACTTCAACCAGTCGACCGACCACGTCGCCGAGTACGGGCTCGCGGCGCTGATCGTCGGCGTCGGCGCGAAGAAGCTCGGGCTGCTCGCGCTGATCGGCGCGTTCGCGGTGAAGTTCTTCAAGGTCGGCGCGGTCGCGCTGCTGGCCGGCGGCGCGGCGCTCAAGCGTTTCTTCGGGCGCAAGCCGAAGGCGGCCGCGATGCCGGCCGTCGCCGACGCATCCGACGCGGCCGCCACGGAGCGCAAGGAATGACGAAGCTGCTGCTGCTGATCTTCGGCGGCCTGAAGCTCGGCAAGGTGCTCGTATCGGCCGGCACGATGCTCGCGTCGGTCGCGGTCTATGCGCTGTTCTACGGCTGGCGCTTCGCGGCCGGTTTCGTCGCGTTGCTGCTGGTGCACGAAGCCGGCCACTACGTCGCCGCGCAGCGGCGCGGGCTCGACGTCGGGCTGCCGACCTTCATCCCGTTCGTCGGCGCGTGGATCGAGTTGAAGGCGATGCCGCACGACGCGGAAACGGAAGCGTACGTCGGCCTTGCCGGGCCGTTCGTCGGCACGCTCGGCGCGCTGGCGTGCTACGCGGCCGCGCGCCACACCGACAGCAACCTGCTGCTCGCGCTGTCGTACACGGGTTTCTTCCTCAATCTGTTCAACATGATTCCGCTGTCGCCGTTCGACGGCGGGCGGATCACCGCGGTGCTGTCGCCGCGCATCTGGTTCGCGGGCGTACCGGTGTTGATCGCGCTGTTCGCGTATCGGCCGAGCCCGCTGCTGATCGTGATGGCGATCCTCGCGCTGCCTCAGCTGAGGCGCGCGTGGCGCTACGATCCCGACGCGCCGGAGAACCGCGTGTACTACGCGACGTCGATCGAGACGAAGACGACCTACGCGCTCTGCTACGTCGGCCTGGTCGCGTTCCTCGCGCTGATGACGTCCGGCGTGCACGACATGCTGCGCGCCGTGCACGCGTCGACCTGACGTGGATCCGATGCAAAAATGGCGGCCGCTGTTACGCGGCCGCCTCTTTCCCGAGGTCGAGCCTCACGCGTCGCGATGACGCAGTTCGACGCGCTTGATGTCCTTCACGATCACGAGATAGCTGAACACGGTAACGAGCGCGTTCAGCCCGACGAACACGAGTGCGCCGTTGAACGAGCCGCTCGCGCCGACGAGATAGCCGATCGCGATCGGCGCGACGATGCCCGCCGTGTTGCCGAACATGTTGAACAGGCTGCCCGACAGGCCGATCGCTTCCTTCGGCGCGGTATCCGCGACGACGGCCCAGCCGAGCGAGCCGATCCCCTTGCCGAAGAACGACACGGCCATCAGCGTGATCACCAGCGCTTCGCTGTCGACGTAGTTGCAGCCGATGATCGCCATTGACAGCGCCATCCCGCCGACGATCGGGATCTTGCGCGCGAGCGTCAGCGAGACGCCGCGGCGGATCAGCGCATCCGACAGCATCCCGCCGAGCACGCCGCCGAGGAACCCGCAGATCGCCGGCAGCGACGTCATGAAGCCGGCCTTCAGCAGCGACATCCCGCGCGCCTGCACGAGGTAGATCGGGAACCAGGTGAGGAAGAAGTACGTGAGCACGTTCACGCAGTACTGGCCGAGGTACACGCCGATCAGCATCCGGTTCGACAGCAACTGGCGCACGTAGTACCAGCCCGCCACGCGGCTGCCTTCGGAAGCGCCGCCGCCGCGCGCGCCGGCGGGCTGGCCGCTCGACCGCACGAGCCCGCCGCCCTGCTCGATATGGTCGAGTTCCGCGCGGTTCACGGCCGGATGGTCGGCCGGGTCCTTCACGACACGCAGCCACAGGAACGCGAGCGCGATGCCGGCCACGCCGAGCCACAGGTACACCTGGTGCCAGCCGTACGCATGCGTGAGCCAGGCCATCAGCGGCGAGAACACCACGGCCGCGAAGTACTGCGCGGCGTTGAAGATCGCCGACGCGGTGCCGCGCTCGGCGGTCGGGAACCAGCTCGCGACGACCTTCGCGTTCGCCGGAAACGCGGGGGCCTCCGCGATGCCGACCGCGAAGCGCATCGCGAACAGCGCGGCGACCGCGAACGCGGCGCTGCCGCCGAGGCCGATCGTGCTCTGCAGCAGCGTGAACGCCGACCACAGGAAGATGCTCGCCGCATACACGCGCCGCGCGCCGAAGCGGTCGAGCAGCCAGCCGCTCGGCAGTTGCGCGAGCACGTACGCCCAGCTGAACGCCGAAAAGATGTAGCCCATCGTCACCGGGTCGATGCCGAACGCCTTGCGGATCGGCGTGCCGGTGATCGACAGCGTCGCGCGATCCGCATAGTTGAGCGTCGTGACGACGAACAGCATCGCCAGGATCCAGTAGCGCACGGCGGTCCGGCGCGCGGTGCGCGCGAGATCGAGCGGAAGATCGCGAGGGGAGGTCTGATTGTTCACTTTAAATGTACGTCGTCGTATGACATGGCCGAAAGTTTATTGACGATGGCCGAATTCAGAAACCTCGGGTTTTCCCTCTGAAGGCCTCGTCACAATGTGGGAAAGTCGTGATTCGCTGGCCGGACAAGGCCGGCGGAGTGTATCGTCGGCGCGTTCGCAGGCGGCGTGAACGATGTCATGATGTCGGCAGACATCGTATCTGTTGCGCTACAATGCGCTATCCATTCCCGAACCACGGAGCACACCCCATGCAACTGACAGGAGAGATGCTGATCGGCGCCGAAGCGGTGGCCGGCTCGGCCGGCACCTTGCACGCGTTCGATCCGACGAAGGGCGCGCCGATCGAGGCCCCGGCGTTCGGCGTCGCGACGCAGGCCGACGTCGACCGCGCGTGCGAGCTCGCACGCGACGCGTTCGATGCGTACCGCACGCAGCCGCTCGCGGCCCGCGCGGCGTTTCTCGAAGCGATCGCCGATGAAATCGTCGCGCTCGGCGACGCGCTGATCGAGCGCGCGCACGCCGAAACGGGGCTGCCCGTCGCGCGGCTGCAGGGCGAGCGCGGCCGCACCGTCGGCCAGCTTCGGCTGTTCGCACGCGTCGTGCGCGACGGGCGCTTCCTTGCCGCGTCGATCGACCCCGCGCAGCCCGCGCGCACGCCGCTGCCGCGCTCCGACCTGCGCCTGCAGAAGGTCGCGCTGGGGCCCGTCGCCGTGTTCGGCGCGAGCAATTTCCCGCTCGCGTTCTCGGTGGCCGGCGGCGACACCGCGTCGGCGCTCGCGGCCGGCTGCCCGGTGATCGTGAAAGCCCATGAAGCGCATCTCGGCACGTCCGAACTGGTCGGCCGCGCGATCCGCGCCGCCGTCGCGAAAACCGGCATGCCGGCCGGCGTGTTCTCGCTGCTGATCGGCCCCGGCCGCGTGACCGGCGCGGCGCTGGTCAGCCATCCGGCGATCCAGGCCGTCGGTTTCACCGGTTCGCGGCAGGGCGGGATGGCGCTCGTGCAGCTTGCGAACGCGCGTCCGCAGCCGATTCCGGTCTATGCGGAAATGAGCAGCATCAACCCCGTCGTGCTGTTCCCGGCCGCGCTGGCCGCGCGCGGCGACGCGATCGCGACGGGCTTCGTCGATTCGCTGACGCTCGGCGTCGGCCAGTTCTGCACCAATCCGGGCCTCGTGCTCGCGATCGACGGCCCCGATCTCGACCGCTTCGAGACGGCCGCCGCGCAGGCGCTCGCGAAGAAGCCGGCCGGCGTGATGCTCACGCCGGGCATCGCCGATGCGTACCGCAACGGGCGCGGCAAGCTGGCCGAACTGCCGGGCGTGCGCGAAATCGGCGCGGGCGAGGCCGCGCAGAGTCACTGCCAGGCCGGCGGCGCGCTGTACGAAGTCGGCGCGCAGGCGTTCCTGGCCGAGCCGGCGTTCGGCCACGAAGTGTTCGGGCCGGCGTCGCTGATCGTGCGCTGCCGCGATCTCGACGAAGTCGCGCGCGTGCTCGACGCGCTCGAAGGCCAGTTGACGGCCACGCTGCAAGTCGACGCCGACGACAAGCCGCTCGCGCGCCGGCTGCTGCCGATCCTCGAACGCAAGGCCGGGCGCCTGCTGGTCAACGGCTACCCGACCGGCGTCGAGGTGTGCGACGCGATGGTGCACGGCGGGCCGTTCCCCGCGACGTCGAACCCGGCCGTCACGTCGGTCGGCGCGACCGCGATCGAGCGTTTCCTGCGGCCCGTGTGCTATCAGGATTTCCCGGACGACCTGCTGCCCGAAGCGCTGCAGGAAGGCAATCCGCTCGCGATTCCGCGGCTGCGGGACGGCAAGGCCGAGTGACGTGGCGGCGGTCCGGCGGGAACGCCGGGCTGCTTGCCGGATGGACGAAAGCGGAGGCGGCCGGTGGCCGTCTCCGCTTTTTTTCGGGGTGGCTTTCCTGTCGCCGGCAATTCTCCTACAGTAGCGAAGCCCCGGGCCGTCCGGCCCGCGGGCGAGCCTGAGAGATCACAAGACCAACGAGGAACCATCCGATGAATATCAGCAAGCGTGGCGACCACCTGTTCGCGGCCGGGTTGTGGAAAGCGATCGGCGACGTCGCGAAATCGGTCCGTACCCAGATCGGCGAATACAGCGAAGGGCGCGTGCTGGCCGACGCGCTGTTCGCGCTGCAGCGCGAGCTGGGCGGCAGCGAATTCGACGTGACGATCAACCAGGGGCGGCCCGTGGCGGGTTCCGATCCGCATTCGTTGATCTTCGGCAGGGCCGTCGAGCGTTTCAGGTACGACATGGAGGCGGTGGTGTTCGCGCTGAAGCACCGCCGCAGCATCGACGGGCCGAACGGCGCGCAGCGCGCCGACGCACTCACGCAGGCCAACACGCATCTCGCGACCGCGAAGCAGTACGCGATGTTCACGGTCGGGCGGTTCTTCGATGCGGTCGTCGACCGCGACGTGCTGGAACAGATCGTGGGCGCCGAGTCGCCGGCGCGCGGCCGGCCGGTTGCCGCGCGCAAGGGGATCGACGAGACGCAGCGCACGCTTGCCGGCGTGCGCCAGCGGATCATCGGCGCGATCGCGCAGATGTAATGGAATGGCCGCGCTGGCTCGTCGAGCCGCGCGGCCATCGCGTGATACGGATACGGATCAGCGCGGAGCCGGCGCGCCGTGCCGATGAAGGGCCCGCGCCGCCGGCGAACCCCGCTTACTGCGGGCCCATCTTCTTGATCAGCACGTCGAGCTCGGCCGCCTCTTCGTCGGTCAGGTCGACGAGCGGTGCGCGCACCGGGCCCGCGTCGTGGCCGACGAGCTTCGCGCCGGCCTTCACGATGCTGACCGCGTAGCCTGCGCGGCGATTGCGGATCTTCAGGTACGGCAGGAAGAACTCGTCGATCAGGCGGCCGACCGTTTCGTGGTCGTCCTTCGCGATCGCTTCGTAGAAAGCCATCGCCGTCTTCGGGATGAAGTTGAACACCGCCGACGAGTACACCGGCACGCCGAGCGCCTTGTACGCGGCCGCATAGACTTCGGCCGTCGGCAGGCCGCCGAGGTACGCGAAACGATCGCCGAGGCGGCGGCGGATGGTGACCATGCTTTCGATTTCGCCGACGCCGTCCTTGAAGCCGATCAGGTTCGGGCAACGGTCGGCGAGGCGCTCGAGCATGTCCGCATTCAGCTTCGAATTCGCGCGGTTGTACACCACCACGCCGATCTTCAGCGCGCGGCAGACCTGCTCGACGTGCTCGGCGATCCCTTCCTGGCTGGCTTCGGTCAGGTAGTGCGGCATCAGCAGCACGCCGCTCGCGCCGAGGCGCTCGGCTTCCTGCGCATATTCAATCGCGACGCGCGTCGCGCCGCCCGCACCGGCGAGGATCGGCACCTTGCCCTTGCAGGTTTCCGTCGCGACGCGGATCACGTCCGAGTACTCGCGCTGCGTGAGCGAGAAGAATTCGCCGGTGCCGCCGGCCGCGAACAGCGCGCTCGCGCCATAAGGCGCCAGCCATTCGAGACGCTCGGCATAGGTGGACGGACGGAAGCTGCCGTCGGCGTCGAAATCCGTCAGCGGAAACGACAGCAGGCCGTGGGAGATGATCTGTTTGAGTTCTTGCGGTGAAGTCATGGTTGGGTCGTCCGTCTAGCGCGAGTGCTGGTTCGTCGGGAACGGCATACGAGCCGAAGTGGCGATGTCGTTGTATGTCATCGTACAACGCAAGAAAGCACGGCGCAAGCGGTTTGCTGACTGGCAAAGAGTAGGGTCTTTCCGGATAAGGGTTTACGTAGCATCGTGGAATGCGGTTGAATGTCATATGATGACTAACGATATCGCAGACTGCTTCCAGGAATTCCGATGACTGCTTCCCCTCTCTACATCCGCGTGCATGCGGACGACAACGTCGCGATCGTCGTCAACGACGGCGGTTTGCCCGAAGGCGCGACGTTCGCCGACGGGCTGACGCTGCGCGAAGGCGTGCCGCAGGGGCACAAGGTCGCGCTCGTCGACCTCGCGGCCGGCGACCCGGTCATTCGCTACAACGTGGTGATCGGCTATGCGCTGACCGACCTGCGGCGCGGTAGCTGGGTCAACGAGCGCACGATGCGCATGCCCGAGCCGCCGGGGCTCGACGACCTGCCGCTCGCCACGCGCGCCGCGCCGCCGCTCGAGCCGCTCGAAGGCTATACGTTCGAGGGTTTCCGCAATGCCGACGGCTCGGTCGGCACGCGCAACATCCTCGCGATCACGACGACCGTGCAGTGCGTGTCGGGCGTCGTCGAGCACGCGGTGAAGCGGATCAAGGACGAACTGCTGCCGCGCTACCCGAACGTCGACGACGTGGTCGGGCTCGAGCATACGTACGGCTGTGGCGTCGCGATCGATGCGCCCGACGCCGACATCCCGATCCGCACGCTGCGCAACATCAGCCTGAACCCGAACTTCGGCGGCGAGGTGATGACGGTGAGCCTCGGCTGCGAGAAGCTGCAGCCCGAGCGCCTGCTGCCGCCGGGCGCGATTCCGGTGGCCGCCGACGGCGCGAGCGACAACGGCGGCGTCGTCTGCCTGCAGGACGCCGCGCACGTCGGCTTCAACTCGATGATCGACTCGATCATGAAGATGGCCGAATCGCATCTCGAGCGGCTCAACCGCCGCCGCCGCGAGACGTGCCCCGCGTCGGATCTCGTCGTCGGCGTGCAGTGCGGCGGCAGCGACGCGTTCTCGGGGCTCACCGCGAACCCGGCGGTCGGCTTCGCGGCCGACCTGCTCGTGCGCGCGGGCGCGACGATCATGTTCTCGGAAGTGACCGAAGTGCGCGACGGCGTCGCGCAGCTCACGTCGCGCGCGGCGAACGAGACGGTCGCCCGCGAGATCATTCGCGAGATGGACTGGTACGACCGCTATCTGGCGCGCGGCCGTGTCGACCGCAGCGCGAACACGACGCCGGGCAACAAGAAGGGCGGCCTGTCGAACATCGTCGAGAAGGCGATGGGATCAATCGTGAAGTCGGGCAGCGCGCCGATCGCCGGCGTCGTGCGCCCCGGCGATCGTGCACGGCAGAAGGGGCTGCTGTATGCGGCGACGCCCGCGAGCGACTTCATCTGCGGCACGCTGCAGCTCGCGGCGGGGATGAACCTGCACATCTTCACGACCGGCCGCGGCACGCCGTACGGCCTCGCGCAGGTGCCGGTGATCAAGGTGGCGACGCGCAGCGATCTCGCGCGCCGCTGGCACGACCTGATGGATCTCGATGCGGGGCGGATCGCGACCGGCACGGCGACGATCGAGGACATGGGCTGGGAACTGTTCCGGCTGATGCTCGACGTCGCGAGCGGCAAGCGCCGCACGTGGGCCGAGCAATGGAAGCTCGCGAATGCGCTGACGCTGTTCAATCCGGCGCCGGTGACCTGACGCGCGCGGCAGCGACGGTACGCAATGCGGGCGCCTTCGTGCGCCCGTTTTCTTTCGGGATGGCGCACGCGCGATTTCCCTTACCTCCTGCGTAATCGACCGCCCGCGCGAGACCGGCGACGATGGCGGCACGCGGACACGAAACGTTCGCGATATCGTCCACCGACACAAGGAGTCTCGCCATGAACACCGCTCAATCCGCATCGTCCGTGCACGCCGACCTGATCGACCGCTACTTCGCCGCGTGGAACGAACCCGACGGCGCACGCCGTCGTGCGCTGATCGACGCGACGTATGCGAGCGACGCGGCCTATCGCGATCCGCTGATGGCGGGCGACGGCCACGCGGGCATCGACACGATGATCGCCGCCGTGCAGCAACGCTTCCCCGCGTACCGCTTCCGCCGCACGACCGACGTCGACGCGTTCGGCCAGCACCTGCGGTTCTCGTGGGCGCTCGTGTCGCCCGACGGCGCGGCGATCGTGAAGGGTTCGGACTTCGGCACCGTCGACGCATCGGGCCGCCTCGCTTCGGTCACGGGTTTCATCGACGAAATGCCGGCCGCGGCGGCGTGACGCGAACGGCACATGCGCAGCGGCCGCCGGGATCGGGTAACGTTATGCGATTCGTTCCTGATCCCGGAGACAACCGACATGCTGAAGAATCTCGACCCGCTGCTGCACGCCGACATCCTGCACACGCTGCGCGCGATGGGCCACGGTGACGAAATCGCGATCTGCGATGCGAATTTTCCGGCGGAATCCGTCGCGGAGCACACGGTGGTCGGCCGCGCGCTGCGCATCGACGGCGCCGATTCGGCGCGCGTCGTGCGCGCCGTGCTGTCGGTGCTGCCGCTCGATACGTTCGTCGACACGCCCGCATGGCGGATGGAAGTCGTCGGCGACGCGGCCGCGGTGCCGCCCGTGCAGCGCGAAGTGCAGGCCGAGATCGACCGCGCGGAAGGGCGCGCGGTGCCGCTTGCCGGCGTCGAACGTTTCGCGTTCTACGAGCGCGCGCAGCAGGCGTACGCAGTGATCGTCACCGGCGAAACGCGCGGCTACGGCTGCTTCATCTTCAAGAAAGGCGTGTTGTTGAGCGACGCGGGCTAAACGCGTTTTTCAGCGCGCCGGGCTGCCGGCGCGGTCGCCGCGTTGTAAAGATTTGCTACAAGGTCTTGGACACCGCGAAAAGACCCTCTATGCTGGCCCATTTGCCGCGCGCCCTGCCGGGCCGCGCGGCGCCGAACCGCCCGGGCGCCCCCCGCGCGGACGGCCGAATTGCATACGAGGAGAAAGGCATGACGCGTACCGTCGATTCCGGCGTCATTTTTTTCGCGCGCCTGGCGCTGGCGGCGTTGTTCTTGTGGGGCGGCATCATGAAGCTGCTCGGCTACAGCGACTTCGTCGCGTATCTGCACGGGATGAACGTGCCTTATCAACAGGTCGTCGCGCCGATCGTCGTCGCGATCGAGGGGCTGGGCGGCCTGCTGCTGATCGTCGGCTACAAGGTACGGCCGCTCGCGTTGCTGATGGCGGTCTACACGATCGCGACCGCGATGGTCGGGCACAATTTCTGGGACGCGACGAGCGCCGCCGTCCAGCACGACATGGTGATTCACTTCTGGAAGAACGTCGCGATCGCGGGCGGTTTCCTGCTGCTGTTCGTCACCGGCGCCGGCGGCGCGAGCATCGACGCGCTGCGTCGGCCGAGTTCGTCGTACGGCGTGCTGCGTTGAACTGAGCACGCCTGCGCCGTCGCCGCTGCGCCGACGCAAATCAAAAGGGCCGAATCCCGCACGCCGCGGGATTCGGCCCTTCGTTCATCCGGCCGGCGCATGCGCGCCGACGTTCAGCGTGCGTCCTTCACGTCCTTCGCATCCTTCGAGAATTGCACCGCGATCGCGCCGAGCACGCAGATCGCCGCGACGTACACGACCGGTGCGAGCGGATTCGACTTCATCATCAGCGACACGATCACCGGCGTGAGGCCGCCGAAGATCGCATACGCGACGTTGTACGAGAACGAGATGCCCGAGAAGCGCACGACGGCCGGGAAGCTCTTGACCATCACGAACGGCACCGCGCCGATCGTGCCGACCATGAAGCCCGCGATCCCGTAGTAGAGCGGCAGCGTCGACGCATCGGCCGCGACCTGCGCGAACAGCAGGTAATAGCACGCGGCCAGCCCGATGCCGCCGATCGCGAGCACGCGCTTCGCGCCGATCCAGCCCGCGAGCGAGCCGGCGGTGATGCAGCCGGCCGTCAGGCACAGCGTCGCGACGCTGTTCGCGAACAGCGTGGTCGCGGGCGACAGGTGGAACTGCTTTTGCAGCAGCGCGGGCGTCATCAGGATCACGACGACGATCGCGGCCGACAGCATCCACGTGAGCAGCATCGACACGATCACCGCGCGGCCGTGGTCGCGCAGCACCGCCTTCAGCGGAATCTCGGCCGCGAGCGCCTTCTTCGCCTTCATCTCGGCGAACACCGGCGTTTCGTGCAGCCAGCGGCGCAGGTACACGGAGAACAGCCCGAACACGCCGCCGAGCAGGAACGGGATCCGCCACGCGAACGCGCCGACTTCCGCCGCGGAGTAGCGGCTGTTGATGCCGGCCGCGACGAGCGAGCCGAGCAGGATGCCGGCCGTGAGGCCCGCGGTCAGCGTGCCGCATGCATAGCCGATATGGCGCGACGGCACGTGCTCGGACACGAACACCCACGCGCCCGGCACTTCGCCGCCCACCGCCGCGCCTTGCAGCACGCGGAACAGCAGCAGCAACACCGGCGCGAGGATGCCGATCGTGTCGTAGGTCGGCAGCAGGCCCATCAGCAGCGTCGGCACCGACATCATCAGCACGCTCAGCGTAAACATGCGCTTGCGGCCGAACAGGTCGCCGAAGTGCGCCATGATCACGCCGCCGAGCGGGCGCGCGAGATAGCCGGCCGCGAAGATGCCGAACGTCTGCAACTGGCGTAGCCAGTCGGGAATGTCGTGCGGGAAGAAGAGTTGTCCTATCGCCGGCGCGAAGAACACGAAGATGATGAAGTCGTAGAACTCGAGGGCGCCGCCGAGTGCGGCAAGGCCAAGGGTCTTGTAGTCGCTGCGCGTGAGCGCGCGTTCGGCGGCGCGAGGCACGCCGCTCAATTCGGAAGCTTGCATGGTCAGGACGATCGGTTTTCGAATGTAGTTGTCGGTGCTGCGTCTCCAGGGCCCGCTTTTCGGCATGGACTGGCAAGGCGCGGCTTGCGTCGTCGAGGCGTGCCGCGCGCCGGGTGAGGCGCGAAACACGTGCCGCCGCACCAGGATGGGGCGCGGCGCGGACGAAGCGTCAAAGCGGGTGGGGGGATTCTACAGGAGCGCGAAATGCCTGCGCGCGGGCGCGCGCCGGGAACGGCTTCGGACCATGCCGCCGAAGCGCGCGCGGCGCGGGCGGCTGGTGAGCCGCTGGCGCGCCGCGCGGGGCAGGGCCTCGCTGGTCAGTTGCCGGCGATCGTATCGACCGGCTTGAACGCGCCGCGCTCGACCTTGTAGATCGTCACCGGCGCATCCTTCAGGTCGCCCTTCGCGTCGTACGCGATGCTGGGCGCCGACACGCCCTTGATCGACACCTTGCCGAGATACGGCGTATACACCTTCGGATCGGTCGAGTTCGCGTCCTTCATCGCGGTGAGCAGCGCGATCGTGCCGTCGTACGAGTACGGCGAGTACGTGATCACGTCTTCGTTGAACCGCGCCTTGTAGCGTGCCGCGTAGCCGGAGAAGCCCGGCATCTTTTCCTTCGGCAGCCCGCCCATGTAGACGATCGCGCCTTCGGCCGCGTCGCCGCCGACCTTCAGGAACGTCGGCGAGCGCGACATCTCGCCTGTCACGAACGCCGACTTCATCCCGAGCTGGCGCATCTTGCGGATCATCGGCGACGATTGCGCGTCGCCGCCGCCGTAGAACACCGCGTCCGGATTCACGCCCTTCAGGTTGGTCAGGATCGCCGAGAAATCGAGCGCCTTGTCGTTCGTGAAGTCGCGCTTGACGATCGTGCCGCCCGCCGCTTCCACGGCCTTCGCGAATTCGTCGGCGATGCCCTGGCCGTAGGCCGTGCGGTCGTCGATGATCGCGATGCGCTTGAAGCGCAGCGTCTTCACCGCGTACGTGCCGACGATGCGGCCGGCCTGCGCGTCGCTCGTCAGCAGCCGGTAGGTCGTCTTGTAGCCGCGCGCCGTGTATTGCGGCGACGTCGCCATCGAGATCTGCGGCAGCCCCGCGCGATCGTACAGGTCGGACGCGGGAATGCTCGTGCCGGAGTTGAAGTGGCCGATGATCCCGCGGACGTTGCCGTCGATCAGCCGCTGCGCGACGGTCGTGCCGGTGCGCGGGTCGGCCTGATCATCCTGCGAGTCGAGCTGGAACGTGACGGGCTTGCCGCCGATCGTCGGATGCGTCGCGTTGAAATCGGCGATCGCGAGTTGCACGCCCTTCTGCATGTCCGTGCCGTAATTCGACTGCGGGCCGGTCAGCGGCGCGGCGAAACCGATCTTGACGACGTCGGCGGCGACGGCGTGCGCGCCCGACAGTGCGCAGGCAGCGGCCAGCGCGACGTGCGATACCTTCAGCTTCACTTTCACTTCCCCTTGATGGCGTGGTTGGGCCGCCGCCGGCATGCGGGCCGGCGCCGGTAAACCGGGCGAGACGGTTCGGTCCGCAAGCCGATGCGCAGGCCATGCAGGCGTGCCGCCTGCTGCGCAGGCTGTGCCGGAATCGGCGTGCGCGACCGTGGATGCGGCGAGCGTGCATGCCGATTGCGGCAGCGGCGGGAGGTCGTCTCGTGACCGTGAAGCGAAGTCTAGGTAACGAAAATACGGGCGTCTTGCGCGTTCGATGCGTGGCCGGCGACGATATCGGCATATCGTCGATTACCCTGATATATGCCGAAATCGTCATGGCGAATGCGCAAACCCGCCAAGACGCGGGTCGCCGGCATTTTTAGGATGACGGATCCGGTGCGTGGCGCCGGCGTGTCGATGCGCTGCGCCGGCTGCGGCGAAGGCGGAACGGTCGCCGGCCCGCACGCCGGGCGCATTGGTTGCGTGCGCAACCAGCATTGCCCCTCCGATGGAGCCTGTCGGGGCGCGCGATGCCGCCGGCCACCGTCTTGCCCGCCCCGCGTTCGATGCAACGCGATCGAAGGGGCGCTCCTATAATCGACGCCATCTGCCACTCGCTTCGCGGTTGCCGGGATGACGACCTTGCCTGCCGTACCGCCCATGAGCCTGTCCGACACGTTGCGCGACCCGCCCGACAACGCCGATTTCGGCGCGATGCTCGCGCATTTCCGTCTGCTCGAACCGGTGTTCGATGCGCTGCCGGACGTCGCGTTCTTCGTGAAGGATGCGAGCGGCCGCTACGCGCTCGTCAACCGCACGCTGGCGATGCGCTGCGGCTACAAGGACAAGCGCGACCTGCTCGGCAAGACGGCCGACGAGGTGTTTCCGCGCCGCTTCGGCCGCAGCTATTTCGAGCAGGACATGGCGACGATCAATGCCGGCCAGCAGTTGATGGATCAGCTCGAGCTGCACCTGTATCCGGGCCGTCAGCCGGGCTGGTGCCTGACCTGCAAGGAGCCGCTGCGCGACGCCGCGGGCCGGGTGGTCGGCCTCGCGGGCATCTCGCGCGACCTGAAGGCGCACGAGGGATCGCACCCGGCGTACAGCCGGCTCGCCGACGTGGTCCAGCACATCCAGGATCACTACGTGCAGCCGCTGAACCTGAAGCAGCTCGCGCAGATGGCCGGGATGTCGGTCGCGCAGCTCGAACGCTACTTCCACAAGGTGTTCCATCTGACGCCGCGCCAGGTGCTGCTGAAGACGCGGCTCGACGCGGCCACCGCGCTGCTCGTCACGCACGACAAGGTGACCGACGTCGCCGCGCTATGCGGCTACACGGATCACAGCGCGTTCACGCGCCAGTTCAAGGCGACGGTCGGCGTGACGCCGACGGAATACCGGTTGATGCTGCAGGAGCGGGCGGGGTGACGCCAGTCGCCGGCGTGGCCGGCGCGTCGCGGGGATCGGGTGAGGCGGTAAGGCGGGGAAGCGGGAGAGACTGAAGCCGGCGGCTCAGCGGTAGCCGAGCCCTTTCAGGACGGCCGTGCCGTCTTCGGTCAGCCGGAAGCTCGGGGCCGTATCGGGGTCGAGCTTGACCATTTCGACGAGGCCGGCTTCCTGCAGCGCGGGCAATTCGGGTTTGGCGTTCGCGCCGATCGGTGCGTGCAGCAGCACGAGCAGCGTCGCGATTTCATGATGACTGAGCAGGCGGCGCAGCATCGTCTTCTTTGCAGGGGGCGCGGCCGGGCGGCCCGCGGGTGCTTCTACGGCGCTCATCGCTTTCCTCCTTTTCGAGATAACCATCGGGTACTGGCTGCGGATGGTGCCGTCGAAGACTTAAGCGATTCTTAAAATCGGGGCAGGCGACGCAATGCTGCACTGCGGTGCGAGTTACGGGATGTAACTCAGAGTCATCCTCAGGGGCCGCCTCCCGGCGTTTCCGCGCCTTGAACACCTCGCCCAAGCGACGGCCTGTCGCTATACACACAACTACACAAAAATACTTGTGCCCTCCTTGTCCGTGTGTATAATTACACACAAGCACAGCGGAGGAGCCATGAGTTCAACAGAGCTTATCCGGATGCTGGAAGAGGACGGCTGGTTTTTGGTAAGAACGAAAGGCAGCCACCACCACTTCAAACACCCCACGAAGCCGGGGCTTGCGACGGTTCCACACCCGAACAAGGACCTGCCAATGGGGACAACAAAGAGCATCCTGAAAACCGCTGGTCTGAAGTGACCGGCGGTTTTTTACCGACCCAACAGGATGCAGGGGAAGGAAGCAGTACTTTTAAAATTGATGCAACCAAGGTCGCTTCACATAAGACGAATGTCAATAAGCGGTACATAAGAGAAGCTAGTGCTACCACGGAAGCAGGACAACAAAGGAATGGCAAACATGGAATTTCCCATCGCAATCCATAAGGACGATGGGACCGTCTACGGAGTGATTGTTCCGGATATACCGGGCGTTCATTCCTGGGGCGAGACCATCGATGATGCAATCAGGAACACAAAAGAAGCAATCGTCTCTCATGTCGAGACCTTAATCGAGCTGGGCGAGGACGTCGCCTTTAATTGCTCGACCATCGAAAATTTGGCAAGCAACCCGGACTACGCAGGGGCTGTGTGGGCTTTCGTGAGCGTTGACTTATCTCAGCTTGACTCGAAGCCTGAGCGTATTAACGTAAGTTTGCCAAGATTTGTACTTCATAAGATTGACGCGTATGTGGCATCCCGTCACGAAACCAGGAGTGGTTTCCTGGCGCGTGCGGCGTTGGAGGCCTTACATGAAGCGCATGCCAAACCTGCATGAAGATGCGCCGTTAATCTTACGAGCCCGCAGAGATGCGGGCTTTTTTATGAGCGTCCCCGGGCCGATCGCGGTGACCCGCGCGGGCTGATCCGCGGCTGTCTCGTTCGCCACGATGGTGCGCGCGGGACGTGCCTCCTTGCTTCAACCGCGGACCACCTCCACTGTCGATGCCCACGATACCCGATTCGCCCTATTTCCTGCGCTGCGCCTGCGCGGCGAGCCGCACGGCCGCATTCGCCGCGCCATAGCCGTCGTACCCGCCGCGCCGCTCGACGATCTCGAGCGAGAAGCGGTTGTCGACCAGTTCCGTATAGGCGTGCAGGAATTCGCCGCCGTCCTCGTCGCGGTCGTAGAGCAGGTGGTGCGCGCTCAGCGTGTCGATCAGTTCGTCCGGCAGCGCGTAACGCGCGGCGAGATCGTCGTAGTAGTTGGCCGGAATGCGCAGGAACGGAACGCCATCGGCCGCGAACGCGGCGACCGTCTTCACGATGTCGTCGGTGCGGAACGCGACGTGGTTCAGCCCCGTGCCGTGGTAGCGGTCGAGCGATTCCGCGACGGCCGTATGACGGTCGACCGATGCGTTCAGCGCGATCCGCACCGAGCCGTCGGCGCTGCGCACCGCGCGGCTGCGCATCAGCCCGTACGGATCGGGCACGAGCCAACTGCGCTCGGCCTCGAAGCCGAACGCCGTCTTGAAGAACAGGATCCACGTGTCGAGCGCGTCGGCCGGCAGCGCGAGGCACACGTGATCGATGCCCGTCAGCGGGCCGACTTCGGTCGGGCCGTCGATGTCGGTCAGCACGAAGTCCGATTCATACAGCGTCGGCGCATCCGGCGCTTCGTCGACGAAATATTCGAGGCTGCCGTCCGGCGCCTTCACGCTCGGCAGCACGCGCTCGTTCGGCCCGACGCGGCCGGAGAACGGTGCATAGCCGAAGCCGGCCGCACGTTCGAACGCCACTTTCGCGTCGTCGACGCGAAACGCCGACGCGCACAGCGACAGCCCGTGCTGCTGGAAGAACGCATCGGCGAACGAGTCGCGCTCGGCATTGAGCACGATCGATGCGGCGCCGTGCTGGAACAGCGTCACGTCCTTCGAGCGATGCCGGCCGGCGAGCCGGAAGCGCATCCGGCCGAGCCATTCGCCGACGGTCGCCGCCGCCTGCGCGTCGACCGCGAATTCGATGAACTGGAACCCGACGTGCGCGGGCGGCCCGGGCGGCGCGAACAGCGGCTGGCTGGCGGCCGGCGCGCGGCCCTCCTGGGCGAGCCGCGCGCGCGTCAGGTCTTCCAGATAGAGCAGCGAGCGATGGCCGTCGGCGGCCGTGAGCGCGGTCGGCGCCGCGCGGAAGCCGTCGTTGAAGATCTCCAGCGACAGCGGCCCTGTATAGCCCGACTCGATCACGCGCGCGGTGAAGCGCGCCAGGTCGAAGTCGCCCTGGCCCGGGAACGAGCGGTAGTGGCGGCTCCATTCGATCACGTCCATCACGAGCTTCGGCGCGTCGGCGATCTGCACGAAGGCGATCCGGTCGCCGGGGATGTCGGCGATCGCGTCCGGCGAATCGTCGAGCGACAGCGTGTGGAAGCTGTCGAGCGCCAGGCCGAGATGCGGGCTGTTCACCGCATTCACGAGCTTCCACGCGTGGCCGTACCGCTTCACGACGCGGCCCCACGCGAGCGCTTCGTACGCGGCCACCACGCCGGCCTGCCGCGCGGCTTCGGCGAGCACGCCGAGCTGGTCGACGAGCAACGCGTCGTCGGCGATCGTGTCGGCCGCCACGCTGCTGCAGACGAGGATGCGGTCGGTGCCGAGCGCATGCATTACGTCGAACTTGCGCTTGATGCGGTCGAGATTGCGCGCGAGCTGGGCCGCGCTCACGCCCTCGAAGTCGCGAAACGGCTGGAACAGCACGATGTCGAGGCCCAGATCGGCGGCCATGCGCCGGACATCGGCCGGCGATCCGTCGAAGTAGACGAGGTCGTTTTCGAAGATTTCGACGCCGTCGAAGCCCGCGGCCTGGATGGCGGCGAGTTTCTCGGCGAGCGTGCCGGACAGTGACACGGTGGCGATCGAGCGCTGCATGGCGATTCCTGCGGATGAGCGGGGTATGGCGCCGCTCGAACCGACCCTGAATGAACCAGTCGTTGAGTTCGGTGCGCGCGCCATATCCCGAATTTACTAGGCTAGTGATGCGTATTGTACAAACTAACTAGATGGTACAAATTAGCGAAAACCCGAAAAGACAGCCCGCTCGCCCGGGCGCACACTAGCGCCAAATTCCGATGTCTTCGGGGCGGCGCCGATCGTGGTCCGCCCCTGTTTCAGGAGCAGAAACACGATGAGCAAGCACAAGGTGCTGGTGCTGAACGGCCCGAACCTGAATCTGCTGGGCACGCGCGAGCCGCATATCTACGGCGCGGAAACGCTCGCGGATCTCGAGCAGCGCTGCCGCACGGCGGCGGATGGGCTCGGGCTCGACATCGACTTTCGCCAGTCGAATGCCGAGCACCAGCTGATCGACTGGCTGCATGCCGCGCGTCACGACACGCACGGCATCGTGATCAACCCGGCCGCCTATACGCATACGTCGGTGGCGCTGGCCGACGCGCTTTCCGCGATCGCGAAGCCGGTGATCGAAGTGCATATCTCGAACGTCCATCGCCGCGAGGCGTTCCGCCACCATTCGTACGTGTCGGCGCTCGCCGAAGCCGTGATCTGCGGCTGCGGCACCGAGGGCTACGTGTTCGCGCTGCAGCGCCTGGCGACCCTGTTCGCGAAGGGAGCCGCACGATGAGCCGCCCGTCGTTTCTGATCGGCCTGATCGGCCAGGGCATCGGCGGTTCGCTGTCGCCGGCGATGCACGAGGAAGAAGGCTTCCGCCAGGGTTTCGGCTACGTGTATCGGCGCCTCGATCTCGACGTGCTCGGCGTGAGCGTCGACGCGCTGCCGCAGCTGCTCGATGCCGCGCAGCGGATGGGCTACAACGGGCTGAACATCACGCACCCGTGCAAGCAGCGCGTGATCGAGCACCTCGACGCGCTGTCGGACGACGCGCGCGCGCTCGGCGCGGTGAACACCGTGCTGTTCAAGGACGGCAAGCGGATCGGCCACAACACCGACTGGTCGGGCTTCGCGAAATCGTTCGGCCGAGGGCTGCCCGGCGCGTCGCTCGAACGCGTCGTCCAGCTCGGCGCGGGCGGCGCGGGCGCGGCCGTCGCGCACGCGGCGCTGCAGATGGGCGCGGCCGAACTCACGATCTTCGACGTCGACGGCACGCGCGCCACCGCGCTCGCGGCCGAGCTGCAGCAGCGCTTCCCCGCCGCGCAGGTCGTGTCGGGCGGCGCGCCCTCTGGCGGCGCGCTCGCGGCCGCGATGCGCGCCGCGACCGGCCTGATCCACTGCACGCCGACCGGCATGGCCAAGCATCCGGGCCTGCCGCTGCCGGCCGACCTGCTGCACGCGGGCATGTGGGTGGCCGACATCGTGTATTTCCCGCTCGAAACCGAGCTGATCCACGCCGCGCGCGCGGCCGGCTGCGCGACGCTGCCGGGTGGCGGGATGGCCGTGTACCAGGCCGTCGACGCGTTCGAGCTCTTCACCGGGCGCACGCCCGACGCCGAGCGGATGTTCGGTCATTTTCAGTCGCTCGTCGCGCGCTGACCCCTTACAGACACACAAAGAGACCAGGAGACGACCATGCAGCACACCACCCACACGAGCGCCGCGTCGGCGCAGGCGGCCGGCACGGTCCGGCGCACGTCGGCACGCTACAAGATCCTCGCGCTGCTCGCGATCGGCACGATGATCAACTATCTCGACCGCACCGTGCTGGGCGTGGCTGCGCCGCAGCTCACCAAGGAGCTCGGCATCAATGCGGCCGTGATGGGCATCATGTTCTCCGCGTTTTCGTGGACGTACGTGGCGATGCAGGTGCCCGGCGGCCTGTTCCTCGACCGTTTCGGCAGCAAGATCACCTATTACTGGTCGATGACGCTGTGGTCGCTGTGCACGTTCCTGCAAGGCTTCGTGCCGGGCGTCGCGACGTTGCTCGCGTGCCGCCTCGGTCTCGGCGTGACGGAAGCGCCGTGCTTCCCGACCAACAGCCGCGTCGTCGCGACGTGGTTCCCGCAGAACGAACGCGCGATGGCGACCGGCACCTATACCGTCGGCGAATACATCGGCCTCGCGTTCTTCAGCCCGGTGCTGTTCGCGCTGATGGGCGCGTTCGGCTGGCGCTCGCTGTTCTGGGTCGTGGGTGCGGTCGGCATTGCGTTCGGCTTCGTCTGGTGGAAGTTCTACCACGAGCCGCGCAACCATCCGGGCGCGAACGCGGCGGAACTGGCCTATATCGAGGCGGGCGGCGGTCTCGTTCATGGCGCGCGCAAGAACGGCGACAAGGGCGACAAGCCGGCGCAGGCCAAGTTCAGCTGGTCGATGGTTGGCCAACTGGTGAAGAAGCGCCAGCTCGCGGGCATCTGCCTCGGCCAGTTCGCCGGTAATTCGACGCTCGTGTTCTTCCTGACCTGGTTCCCGACCTATCTGGCCACCGAGCGCCACATGGGCTGGCTGAAGATCGGCTTCTTCGCGGTGATGCCGTTCATCGCCGCGTCGGTCGGCGTGATGTTCGGCGGCATCTTCTCCGACTGGCTGCTGCGCCGCGGCAAGTCCGCGAACCTCGCACGCAAGCTGCCGATCATCGCGGGGCTGCTGCTCGCATCGACGATCATTCTCGCGAACTACGTGCAGAGCAACGAAGCCGTGATCGCAATCATGTCGGTCGCGTTCTTCGCGCAAGGGATGGCCGCGCTCGGCTGGACGCTCGTGTCGGACATCGCGCCGGACGGCCTGCTCGGCGTGACGGGCGGCATCTTCAACTTCGCGGCGAACCTCGCCGGCATCATCACGCCGCTCGTCGTCGGTTTCATCGTCGCGTCGACCGGCTCGTTCGTCGGCGCGCTCGTGTTCATCGGCGTGATCGCGCTGATCGGTGCGCTGTCGTACATCTTCGTCGTCGGCGACATCAAGCGGATCGAGCTGTAAGTACAGGCTCCCCGCACACGCGGTGCGTTCGCCCGGTGGCCGATCGGCCGCCGGGCATTTTTGTTTGCGTGCGCCGGCGCGCGGGCCGGCATGCACCCCACTTCATGCGTGCTGCATCGCGATGCCGAGCGATTCGACCGCGGCCGCGATGGCGGCGACCGCGCGCCGGATATCGTCCGCGTCGATCGCGCCGATGCAGCCCACGCGGAACGTCTCGAGCCGCGTGAGCTTGCCCGGATACAGGATGAAGCCCGCGTCGCGCACCGCGTCGTAGAAGCGGCGGAAATCGTAGGCCGGATGGTCGGGCGCGTGAAACGTGACGATTACCGGCGCCTGCACGCTCGCGTCGAGGAACGGCACGAAGCCGAGCGCGCGCATCGATTCGATCAGCGTCCGGCAGTTGTCCGCATAGCGCGCGCCGCGCGCCGGCTGGCCGCCTTCGGCGAGGTACTGGTCGAGCGCGGCGCGCAACGCGGCAATCACGTGCGTCGGCGGCGTGAAGCGCCATTGCCCCGTCTTGCGCAGATACGCGTACTGATCGTGGAGATCGAGCGCGAGCGACGGCGAGTGGCCTTCGCTCGCGTCGAGCGCGTCGCGCCGCACGATCGCGAATCCCATTCCCGGCACGCCTTCGAGGCATTTGCCGGTGGCCGAGATCAGCGCGTCGATGCCGCTGCCAGCCAGCGCGATCGGCAGCGCGCCGAACGAACTCATCGCATCGACGATCAGCCGCTTGCCGTGCCGCCGGCACGCGGCCGCGATCGCATCGAGCGGATTCAGGATCCCGGCGCTCGTCTCCAGATGCACGAGCGCGACGTGCGTGATGCGCGGCTCGCGCGCGAACGCGGCCTCGACGGCCGCCGCGTCGACGGCCGCGTCTTCGCCGAACGGCAACGCGATCGCGTCGATGCCCAGCCTGCCGAGAATCTTCAGAATGCGCGCGCAATACGCGCCGTTGTCGGGCACCAGCACGACACCGTCGTGCGGCACCAGCGTACCGAGCGCGGCTTCGACCGAGAACGTGCCGCTCCCCTGCATCGGCACGCACACGTATGCGTCGCCACCGCCGGCGATGGCGACGAGATCGGCGCAGACGCTGGCCGTCAGCTGGTTGAAGGCGGCGTCCCACGACCCCCAGTCATGTTGCATTGCGTGGCGTGTTGTGGCGGACGTGGTGAGCGGGCCGGGCGTCAGCAAGATCGGGGCGGGCATGGTCTTTATCTCCAGCAAAGGGCGAAGGAAACGCCGGACGGCGTTTCTGAATGACTTGCATGATAGTGGCAAAATGTGTCATTTTTTGGAAATTGTGGCATTCGTCACGGCTTTGTCATCGAACGCTGTGATCCTTCGGTTGCCGCGCGACACGCAGCCCGAGCGCGGTAGCGCGGCGGGCCGCGAGGCGGCCTGCCCGGAGATAACAGGAGAGCCGGATCGTGCCCCGGCCGTTTGGTGTTCCGCCTACGGAGAAGTGAGATGACACTGCAGAAACCCTCGCGCGCCGCTGCCGGCGCGTTCCGCAAGCTCGCGCTGGCCGCCTGCGCCGCCGGTCTGCTGCAAGGCGCCGCGCTGCCGGCGCATGCGGCAAGCGCGGTCGTGCTGTACACGGCGGACGGTCTCGAGAATCTCTATCGCGATGTGCTGCCGGCTTTCGAGAAGAAGGAAGGCGTGAAGGTCAACATCGTGACGGCGGGCAGCGGCGAGGTGGTGAACCGCGCGAACATCGAGAAGAGCTCCCCGAAGGCCGACGTGATCGTCACGTTGCCGCCGTTCATCCAGCAGGCCGGCCAGATGGGCCTGCTGCAGCCGTACCAGAGCGTGAACTACAAGAACGTGCCGGCCATCGCGAAGGCCGAGGACGGCACGTGGGCGACGTTCGTGAACAACTACTTCTCGTTCGCGATCAATCCGGACGTCGTGAAAAGCCAGCCGAAGACGTTCGCCGACCTGCTCGCGCCGGCCTACGCCGGCAAGGTCGCGTACTCGAACCCGGCCACGGCCGGCGACGGGATGGCCGTGCTGATCCTGACGACGTCGCTGATGGGCGAGGACAAGGCATTCGACTACCTCGCGAAGCTGTCGCAGAGCGTGAAGTTCCACACGAAGGGTACCGGATACCTGAACGTGCTGCTGTCGCGTAACGAGATCAGCGTCGCGAACGGCGATCTGCAGATGGACCTCGACGACGCCGAACACGGCGCGCTGTCCGTCAAGCCGATCTTCCTGGCCGCGAAGGCCGGCGACCAGCCGACCACGTTCCAGCTCCCGTACGGCATCGGCCTGATCAAGAGCGGCCCGAACCAGGATGCCGGCAGGAAGCTGATCGACTATCTGATGTCGACGGAAGTGCAGTCGAAGGTGCCGGACATGTACGGCATCCCGGGCCGCACCGACGTGCCGCTGGCCGGCAAGAACGGCGAAGCGGTCAAGAAGGCGATCGCGGGCGTGAAGCTGATTCCGGTCGACTGGGCCCAGGTGATGGCGAAGAAGCCGGAATGGATCGAGCGCTGGAAGAAGGACGTGATCGGCAGCTCGGGCAAGCCGCTCGACGTCGTCAAGCCGAAGTGACCGGCGCACGCCGCCCGTATCAGCGAGCAAGAGGATGAACCCGGTGGACACCACACTGACCCATCCCGGCGCATTCGGCGCCGTCGAACCGCACGCGACGCTGCGGTCCGGCGCGCCGGGCGGCGTGCAGATCGAACACCTGAGCGTGCGCTACGGCGCACGCACGGTGCTCGAAGATCTGTCGCTGTCGATCGGCGCCGGCGAATTTCTGACCGTGCTCGGCAAGAGCGGCTGCGGCAAGACCACGCTGCTGCGCTTCATCGCCGGGTTCGTGAAGGCCGATGGCCTGACCGGCACGCTGACCGTGGCCGGACGCGACCTGACCTATGCGCCGCCACACAAGCGCAACCTCGGTCTGCTGTTCCAGAATTACACGCTGTTCCCGCACCTGTCGGTGTTCGAGAACGTCGCATTCGGGCTGCGCGCACGTGGCATGGCGTCGTCGGAAGTGACGCGCCGCGTCGCCGATGCGCTGAAGCTCGTGCAGCTCGGCGATGCGGGCCACCATCTGCCCGCGCAGCTGTCGGGCGGGATGCAGCAGCGCGTCGCGCTGGCGCGCGCGCTCGTGATCGAGCCCGACGTGCTGCTGCTCGACGAGCCGCTGTCGGCGCTCGACGCCAACCTGCGCGCGTCGGTGCGCAGCGAACTGAAGGCGCTGCACGAGCGCCTGCCGAACCTGACCGTCGTCTGCGTGACGCACGACCGCGACGACGCGCTCGTGCTGTCCGACCGCGCGCTGCTGATGCGCGACGGCCGCATCGCGCAGCTCGGCACGCCGCAGCAGCTGTACGACGCGCCGCGCGACGGCTACGTCGCGCGCTATCTCGGCCCGGCGAACCTGCTGCCGCCACACGTGATCTTCCCGCTCGGCGATCCGCGCCACGAAGTGCGCGGCAAGGTCGCGTGCGTGCGCCCCGAGCGCCTGACCGTGATGCCGCCCGCGGCCGGTGGCCTGCACGGCACGGTGTCGTCGGTCGAATGGCAGGGCGCGGACCTGTCGATCGCGGTCGTGATCGACGCGGCGCCCGACGAGCCGGTGCGCGTGACGATGCAACGCGGCCGCGGCGCGGCTCCCGAGCGCGGCGCGCGCGTGTCCCTGCATTGCGAGGCAGACGATGTCGTCCTTATCGAGCCCTGAAGCCGGCCTCCCGCCGCAGGTGCTCGCGTCGGCCGCCGCGCATGCCGCCGCCGCGCGGCGCCGCAGGCGCATCGGCGATCTGCACCTCGCCGCGCTCGCGATCGTCGTGCTCGGCCCGCTCGTCGTCTATCCGCTGGTGCGGCTCGTGCTGCTGAGCGTGTCCGGCGATCATGGGCTGAGTTTCGCCGCATACCGGACCTTCTTCGGCAATCCCGACACGCGCAACGTGCTGCTGACGACGCTCGGCGTGCTGTTCGCGAGCGCCGGCACCGCGTCGGTGCTTGGCGTGCTGCTGGCCGCGCTGTTGTTCTTCAGGCCGTTCCCGGGCGCGTCGCTCGTCACGCGCTTCCTGGAACTGTACGTCGCGTTTCCGTCGTTTCTCGTCGCGTTCACGCTGATCTTCCTGTACGGCTCGCAAGGCTCGATCAGCATTGCGCTGCAGCACCTGTTTCATCTCGAGAATCCGCCGCTGGACTTCCTGTTCGGCATAGGCGGCGTGATCCTCGCGCAGACCGTGTTCTACACGCCGTTCGTCGTGCGGCCGACGCTCGCGTCGTTTGCGACGCTCGACCTGCGGCTGATCGAAGCCGCGCGCAGCCTCGGCGCGCCCAGCTGGATGCTCGCGCGTCGCGTCGTGCTGCCGATCGCATGGCCGGGCATCGCCGCCGGCACCGTGCTGTGCTTCCTGCTGACGCTGAACGAGTTCGGCATCCTGCTCGTGCTCGGCAGTGCGCGGCTCGTCACGCTGCCGGTCGCGATCTACAGCAGCGCGACCGTCGATCTCGACCTGCCGACCGCGTCGGCCGGCGCGGTCGTGATGTTGTCGCTGTCGCTGGCGCTGTATGCGGTTTATCGCCGGGTGAACCGGCGTGCGACGGGAGGGAACGATGTCCGCTGAATTTCGTATCGGGCAGGCCGTGCCGCGTCACCGGATCGGCTGGACCGACGCGCTGCTCGAGCATGCGTCGCGCGCCGCGCTCGCGCTGGCCGCGTTCGCGTGCTTCTGGCTGTTCGTGCTGCCGGTGATCGTCGTCGCGCTGTCGAGCGTGTCGACGCAGTGGTCGGGCACGATCCTGCCGGCCGGCTACAGCCTGCGCTGGTTCGAGCGGCTCGGGTCGCAGGAATACGACGCGCTGCTGACGAGCCTCGAAATCGGCTTCGGCGTCTCGGCGCTTGGCACGGTCCTCGGGTTGTGGCTGGCGCTCGCGCTCGAAGGGCGCGACCGGCGCGGCCTCGGCGCGGTCGTCGACGCACTCGTGATGGTGCCGAACGGCGTGCCGAGCGTCGTGCTCGGGCTCGCGGTGCTGATCGCGTATCACCAGAAGCCGCTCGACCTGTCGAGTTCGGCGGCGATCGTCGTGCTGGTGCAGCTCGCGCTGATTCTGCCGTTCTGCTATCGCTGCGCGGCCGCCGCGCTGCGTCCGGAGCTGACCGTGCTGCGCGAAGCCGCGGCGAGCCTCGGTGCGCCGCCCGCGATGGTGCTGCGCCGCGTGCTGCTGCCGCAACTCGTGCCGGCGCTGCGCGCGAGCCTCGCGCTCGGCTTTGCGCTGTCGCTCGGCGAGCTCGGCGCGACGCTGACGGTGTATCCGCCCGGCTTCGCGACCGTGCCGATCGTCGTGATCGGCCAGGTGGAGCGCGGCTATTACCTGCCGGCGTCCGCGCTGTCGCTGCTGATGCTCGGCGCGTCGCTCGCGGCGCTGCTGCTGATCGCCGCGCGCGTGCCGCGCGGCAAGCGGGCGGCATCGTGAACGCCGCGTTCGCGTTGCGGCGCCCCGGCGAGCAACGGGCCGCCGGCAATGGGTCGGCGAATCTCGCGGGACGCTCGATCGACGTCAATGGCCGACGCTACCGGCTGCCGGTCGAGCCGACCGTCGTCGTCTGTGTCGACGGCTGCGAATACGACTATCTCGAACGCACGGTGGAAGCGGGCGTCGCGCCGTTCATCGCCCGGATGATCGCGGAAGGCACCGCGTGGCGCGCCGATTGCGTCGTGCCGACCTTCACCAACCCGAACAACCTGTCGATCGTCTGCGGCGTGCCGCCGTCGGTCCACGGCATCTGCGGCAACTATTTCTGGGATCCTGCCGCCGACGGCGGGCGCGGCGCCGAAGTCATGATGAACGACCCGGCCTACCTGCGCGCCGGCACGCTGCTCGCGGCGGCGTCCGACGCCGGCGCGCGGGTGGCCGTCGTGACCGCGAAGGATAAGCTGCGCCGGCTGCTCGGCTGGCAACTGAACGGCGTCTGCTTTTCGGCCGAGAAGGCCGCGCAGGCCAATCTCGCGGAAAACGGGATCGTCGACGTGCTCGACTGGGTCGGCCTGCCGTCGCCGGATGTATACAGCGCGGCGTTGTCCGAATTCGTGTTCGCGGCCGGCGTGCGGCTCGCGCAGACGCGTCAGGTCGACCTGATGTACCTGTCCACCACCGACTACGTGCAGCACAAGTGCGAGCCGGGCAGTGCCGGGGCGAACGCGTTCTACGCGATGATGGACGGCTATCTCGCGCAGCTCGACGCGCTCGGCTGGGCGATCGGGCTCACGGCCGACCACGGGATGAACGCGAAGCACGATCCGGCGACGGGGCGGCCGAACGTGATCTATCTGCAGGACGCTTTCGACGGCTGGTACGGCACGCAGGCTGCGCGCGTGATCCTGCCGATTACCGATCCGTACGTCGTCCATCACGGCGCGCTCGGTTCGTTTGCGACGATCTACCTGGCGCCGGGCGTCGACCGGGCCGAGGCGATGTGGCGTGTCGGCGGCCTCGACGGCGTCGAGCTCGTGCTCGACAACGCGGAAGCCGCGGCACGTTTCGAACTGCCGGCCGACCGGATCGGCGATCTCGTCGTGATCGGCCGTCGCGACATGACGCTCGGCACGCGCGAGCGCGAACACGATCTGTCGGGCCTCACGGTGCCGTTGCGTTCGCATGGCGGCGTGTCCGAGCAGGAGGTGCCGCTGTTGTTCAATCGCCGCGTCGAGCGGGACGATCCCTCACGTCGCCCGCGCAACTTCGACGTGTTCGATTTCGTGTTGAACCGGATCGCGACATGATGGCTCATCCCCGGCAAGACCACCCGGCGTTCCGCGCCGAGGCGCTGCGGTGGTGCGGCACGCGCGCGCGGCGTGCTCGTGTGTTCGACGTCACCGATCCGTACACCGGCGCGCGCGTCGGTACGGCGCCGCTGGCGAGCGTCGACGACGTGCGCGCCGCGTTCGATTACGCGATGGCGTACCGGCCGGCGCTGACGCGCTACGAGCGTTCGCAGATTCTCGAACGTGCGGCCGCGCTGCTGCGCGAACGTGCGGACGAAGCGTCCGACCTGATCACGCTCGAGTCGGGGCTGTCGAAACAGGATTCCCGCTACGAAATCGGCCGTGTCGCCGACGTGCTGAAGTTCGCCGCGGTCGAGGCGCTGCGCGACGACGCGCAGAGTTTTTCGTGCGACCTGACGCCCCACGGCAAGGCGCGGCGCGTGTTCTCGCAGCGCCAGCCGCTCGACGGCGTGATCGTCGCGATCACGCCGTTCAATCATCCGATGAACCAGGTCGCGCACAAGATCGCGCCGGCGATCGCGACCAACAACCGCGTGATCGTGAAGCCGTCGGAGAAGGTGCCGCTGTCGGCGTTCTATCTGGCCGATCTGCTGTACGAAGCCGGGCTGCCGGAGCCGATGCTGCAGGTGCTGACCGGCAACCCGGCCGAAATCGCGGACGAGCTCGTCACGCATCCGCATGCGTCGCTGATCACGTTCACCGGCGGCGTCGCGATCGGCAAGGCGATTGCCGCGCGGGCCGGCTACCGGCGCATCGTGCTGGAGCTGGGCGGCAACGATCCGCTGATCGTCCTCGCCGATGCCGATCTCGACCGCGCGGCGTCGCTTGCGGTGTGCGGGTCGTACCGGAATTCGGGCCAGCGATGTACGGCCGTCAAGCGGATACTGGTGCAGCGCTCGATCGCGCCAGCGTTCACCGACTTGCTCGTCGAGAAGACACGTGCATGGAAACACGGCGATCCGTTCGATCCCGCGAACGAAATGGGCACCGTGATCGACGAAGCGGCGGCGCGGCTGTTCGAGGCGCGCGTCAACGAGGCGGTGGCGCAGGGCGCGCGCCTGCTGACGGGCAACGTGCGGCGCGGCGCGCTGTACGCGCCGACCGTGCTCGACAACGTCGATCCGTCGATGACGATCGTGCGCGAGGAGACGTTCGGGCCCGTGTCGCCCGTCATCGCGTTCGACACGATCGACGACGCGATCCGGATCAGCAACGGCACGGCGTTCGGGCTGTCGTCGGGCGTCTGTACGGACAGCACGGCGGCCGTCGTGCGGTTAGTGAACGAGCTGAAAGTCGGCACGGTGAACGTGTGGGAAGTGCCGGGATACCGGATCGAACTGTCGCCGTTCGGCGGGATCAAGGATTCGGGGCTCGGGTACAAGGAGGGCGTCCAGGAGGCGATGAAGAGCTTCACGAACCTGAAGACGTTCTCGCTGCCTTGGGAGTAAGCGAATGGCGCTGACGATGGACGAGATTCACGCGCTGTATCGCGAGCATGGCCATGTGGCCTATAGCGGCGAACCGGTCACGCAGCTCGAACATGCATTGCAGAGCGGATTGCTCGCGGAGGAGTCCGGGGCCGACGAAGCGCTGGTCGCGGCGGCGTTCCTGCACGATCTCGGCCATCTGCTGAATCGCCAGGGCGAGACGCCGAGCGCGCGCGGGATAGACGATCTGCACCAGTATTACGTGCTGCCGTTCCTGCGGCCGCTGTTTTCCGACGCGGTGCTGGAACCGATCCGGCTGCACGTCGACGCGAAGCGCTGCCTGTGCCGCACGGACGCCGGCTACTTCGAGAGCCTGTCGCCGGACTCGGTGCGCAGTCTTGCGTTGCAGGGCGGCATTTTCAGCGACGACGAGGCGGCGGCGTTTCTGCAGCGCCCGTACGCGGAGGAGGCGCTGCGCCTGCGCCGCTGGGACGATACGGCGAAGAAGCAAGGCAAGATGACGCCGGATCTCGATCACTATATGGAGATCGTCGCACGCCAGATGCGCGCGGCCTTCTGACAGGGCCGGTTGCCTCCATATTTAAGGGGCCGCACGCGGCAGCGTGCGGCCCCTTAAATTTTTTGCGAAATCCCTTGCGCGAATGCCGCGAGCTGCTTAGAATCACGCCTCTTTCGCGCTACCGGAAACGCGGCGCGGGAGAGAGGGAAGCGGTGCTGTTGAGGTTCGGTGGTAACGAGCTGCGGCGGCGCAGGAAGTTGAGCCCCGCGGTCGCAACGAAGTCGTTCAGAAAGTTGTTGACGAGCTGCGAAACACGGTTCATAATCTCGCTTCTCTGCTGCTGAAAACGCAGCGCTGCTGGGAAACACGAAGTTTCTCGCAGAAATGCTCTTTAAAAATTAACAGCCGATAAGTGTGGGCGCTTGATGAAAGCGAGCTGATCCTCGGATCAGATAGCGAAAGTATCAAGAGTCTCACACTAAAGTAAGTCAGGTTTATGAAGTGATTCATATTCCTGTCAGCTTTGAGTGAGCGACCGGTTCTACGGAACCGAAAACAGTAACAGGTTTGAACTGAAGAGTTTGATCCTGGCTCAGATTGAACGCTGGCGGCATGCCTTACACATGCAAGTCGAACGGCAGCACGGGTGCTTGCACCTGGTGGCGAGTGGCGA
>NZ_JAUJRI010000040.1:0-18290 GCF_030504405.1 Burkholderia sp. AU44665
CCTTCGCTTCGCCGCCGAACTTCTTCGTCAGAACCGTCGTGATCGCTGCCGTCAGCGTCGTCTTGCCGTGGTCAACGTGACCAATCGTACCAACGTTCACGTGCGGCTTGGTCCGCTCAAACTTTTCTTTTGCCATGATTCTCTTCTTTCAAAAAATAATCGATTGAGAGCTACAGATTTACTTCGACTTCGCGCTGATGATCGCTTCGGCAACGTTGCGCGGAGCTTCAGCGTAGTGCTTGAACTCCATCGTGTACGTTGCACGACCTTGCGTCAGCGAGCGCAGCGACGTCGAATAGCCGAACATTTCCGACAGCGGCACTTCGGCGCGCACGATCTTGCCGCCGCCAACCATGTCTTCCATGCCCTGGACGATACCGCGACGGCCCGACAGGTCGCCCATCACGTTGCCCATGTAGTCTTCCGGCGTCTCGACTTCGACAGCCATCATCGGCTCGAGGACGACCGGGTTCGCCTTGCGCATCGCTTCCTTGAACGCCATCGAACCGGCCATGCGGAACGCGTTTTCGTTCGAGTCGACGTCGTGGTACGAACCGAACGTCAGGTGAACCTTCACGTCGACGACCGGGAAGCCGGCCAGCACGCCCGACTTCAGCGTGTCCTGGATACCCTTGTCGACCGCCGGGATGTATTCACGCGGAATCACACCACCCTTGATCTCGTCGAAGAACTCGTAGCCCTTGCCTTGTTCGTTCGGCTCGAGCGTGATGACCGCGTGACCGTACTGGCCGCGACCACCCGACTGCTTGACGAACTTGCCGTCGACATCCTTCGCCGTCGAACGGATCGTTTCGCGGTACGCAACCTGCGGCTTGCCGACGGTCGCTTCCACGCCGAATTCACGCTTCATCCGGTCGACCAGAATTTCGAGGTGGAGCTCGCCCATGCCCGAAATGATGGTCTGGCCCGACTCTTCGTCGGTCTGCACGCGGAACGACGGGTCTTCCTGAGCCAGACGGTTCAGGGCGAGGCCCATCTTTTCCTGGTCGGCCTTGGTCTTCGGCTCGACCGCCTGCGAAATCACCGGCTCCGGGAACACCATGCGTTCGAGAACGATCGGGTTCGCCGGGTCGCACAGCGTGTCGCCCGTGGTGGCTTCCTTCAGGCCGACCGCTGCGGCGATGTCGCCTGCGCGGACTTCCTTGATTTCTTCACGCTGGTTCGCGTGCATCTGCAGAATACGGCCGAGGCGTTCCTTCTTGCCCTTGGTCGAGTTCAGCAGCGTGTCGCCCGAGTTGACGACGCCCGAGTACACACGGAAGAAGATCAGCTGGCCGACGAACGGGTCGGTCATGATCTTGAACGCGAGCGACGAGAACTTCTCGTCGTCCGACGCCTTGCGCTCTGCTTCTTCACCGTTCTCGAGTTCGCCCTTGACCGGCGGGATGTCGACCGGCGACGGCAGGAAGTCGATCACGGCGTCGAGCATACGCTGCACGCCCTTGTTCTTGAACGCGGTACCGCACAGCATCGGCTGGATTTCGCATGCGATCGTACGATCACGCAGCGCCTTGACGATGTCGGCTTCCGGCAGATCGCCTTCTTCCAGGTACTTGTTCATCAGGTCTTCGCTGGCTTCGGCAGCCACTTCGACCATCTTTTCGCGCCATTCCTTGCAGGTCTCGGCGAGTTCGGCCGGGATGTCGACGTAGTCGAACTTCGTGCCTTGCGACGCCTCGTCCCAAATGATCGCCTTCATCTTGATCAGGTCGACCACGCCCTTGAAGTTTTCTTCCGAGCCGATCGGCACCACGACCGGAACCGGGTTCGCCTTCAGGCGCAGACGGAGCTGGTCGTAGACCTTGAAGAAGTTCGCGCCGGTACGGTCCATCTTGTTGACGAACGCGAGACGCGGCACCTTGTACTTGTTCGCCTGACGCCACACCGTTTCCGACTGCGGCTGCACGCCGCCCACTGCGCAGTACACCATGCACGCGCCGTCGAGCACGCGCATCGAACGCTCCACTTCGATCGTGAAGTCGACGTGGCCCGGGGTGTCGATGATGTTGATGCGGTGTTCCGGATAGTTGCCGCCCATGCCCTTCCAGAAGGCCGTGGTAGCAGCGGACGTGATCGTGATGCCACGTTCCTGTTCCTGCTCCATCCAGTCCATCGTGGCTGCGCCGTCGTGGACTTCACCGATCTTGTGGTTCACACCGGTGTAAAACAGAATGCGCTCGGTCGTCGTCGTCTTGCCGGCGTCGATGTGAGCGCTAATACCGATATTGCGGTAGCGCTCGATAGGAGTCTTGCGAGCCACTTTGATCCTCTACTGGGATGACGTGATGCAGCCTTGCCGCATCACGCCTCAACACAAACGGGCGAGGCGCCTGAAAAGCGCACCCGCCCGGAATTTATTTCCGCAAACAGCCCAGCCAGGCGCTTAGAAACGGAAATGCGAGAACGCGCGGTTGGCTTCTGCCATGCGGTGAACTTCGTCGCGCTTCTTCATCGCGCCGCCACGGCCTTCGGCCGCTTCGGAGAGTTCACCTGCCAGGCGCAGGGCCATCGACTTCTCGCTGCGCTTCTTCGCAGCCTCACGCAGCCAGCGCATCGCCAATGCCATACGACGCGACGGGCGCACTTCGACCGGAACTTGATAGTTGGCACCACCAACGCGACGGCTCTTCACTTCGACCACCGGCTTCACGTTGTTGAGCGCAACCGTGAACACTTCCAGCGGGTCCTTGCCACCCTTGGTCTGGATTTGTTCGAATGCGCCATAAACGATGCGCTCTGCGACCGACTTCTTGCCGGACAGCATCAGCATGTTCATGAACTTGGCAACATCAACGTTGCCGAACTTCGGATCCGGCAACACTTCCCGCTTGGGGACTTCGCGACGACGCGGCATGATTCTTCCTTTACTTGTTCAGTTGGAGCTGGATTCAGCTCCGCGGCCACCAACAAACCCGATCACATCTTCACGACTAACCAGCTTGGCCGGGTGACCACTTACTCGACAGCACCGGCAATCCGGCACTCCCGCCTCGACCGCCCTGCGGCGATCCCTGATCAAAAACTGCTTACTTGGCAGCCTTTGCACGCTTCGCGCCGTACTTCGAGCGCGCTTGCTTACGGTCCTTGACGCCCTGGGTATCCAGCGAGCCGCGAACCATGTGGTAACGCACACCCGGCAAGTCCTTCACACGGCCGCCGCGGATCAGCACAACCGAGTGTTCCTGCAGGTTGTGGCCTTCACCGCCGATGTACGAAATCACTTCGAAGCCGTTCGTCAGACGAACCTTGGCGACCTTACGGAGTGCCGAGTTCGGCTTCTTCGGCGTCGTCGTGTACACACGGGTGCACACGCCGCGACGCTGGGGGCAGTCCTGCAGGGCCGGGCTCTTGCTCTTCGTCGTTTCCGACTGACGGCCTTTGCGAACCAGTTGGTTGATGGTTGGCATTGTTTATTCCTGAAATTGAACAAAATCTGCACATCGATTTCGGGCAAAGCGAGAATCGACGCACAGTTGACTTCCGAACCGGCGGATCGGGCGCGAACTTTCGAACGCGACGCGGCCTCCGAATACCGGAACCCAACATGATATTCCGGAAATACCAACGAAGTCAACGGCTTGCGTGATTTGCCGGCCGACCGCGCGGTCTATGGAAGGGGTCGGAACCCTGTGTCAAGCCGATTCGACGACGTCGATGATCTCGTCGCCGAAGCGCTCGAGCTTGCGCACGCCCATGCCGGGAATGTGACGCAGGTCGTCGATCGTCTCCGGCGCGTTGCGCGCGATTTCGGCGAGCGTCGCGTCGTGGAAGATCACGTAGGCCGGCACGCCGTCCGTCTTCGCGGTTTCCGCGCGCCACGCACGCAGCGCGTCCCAGCGTGCGCGCTCACGCGCGCCCATGCCGGCCGTCGGGTCGACCCGCGTGCCGCTGCGGCTCGACGACTGGCGCGTGCGCTGCGGCTTCACGTAGCGGCGCAGCGTGACCTTTTCCTCGTTCTTCAGCACCGGCTTCGCGGCCTCGGTGAGCACCAGCGCGCCGAAGCCGCCATGGTCGACCGCCAGGTAGCCGTACGCGACCAGTTGCCGGAAAATCGCGCGCCACTCGGGCTCGGACAGCGACGCGCCGATACCGAACGTGCTCAACTGGTCATGGCCGCGCTGCAGCACCTTCTCGGTGCGGCCGCCGCGCAGGATCTCGATCAGATGGCTCGCGCCGAAGTTGAAGCCGCTCGCGCGCTGCGCGCGGAACACGCACGACAGCGCCATCTGCGCCTCGCGCGTCGCGTCCCATGAATCGGGCGGCTCCTGGCACGTGTCGCAGTTGCCGCACGGCTGGCTCGCCTCGCCGAAGTAGTTCAGCAGCCGCACGCGGCGACACGAGATCGTCTCGCACAATCCGAGCAGCGCGTCGAGCTTCGACGTCTGCACGCGCTTGTGCGCGTCGTCCGCATCCGACTCGTCGATCATCTTGCGCTGCTGGACGACGTCGCCGAGGCCATACGCCATCCACGCGTTCGCGGGCATCCCGTCGCGGCCCGCGCGGCCGGTCTCCTGATAGTAGCCTTCGACGCTCTTCGGCAAATCGAGGTGGGCAACGAAGCGCACGTCGGGCTTGTCGATACCCATGCCGAACGCGATCGTCGCGCACATCACGATGCCCTCCTCGCGCTGGAACATTTCCTGGTGCTTCTGCCGCACCTCGAACTCCATCCCCGCGTGATACGGCAGCGCGCGCACGCCCTGCGCCTTCAGCCATTCGGCCGTTTCCTCGACCTTGCGGCGCGACAGGCAGTAGACGACGCCCGCATCCGTCGTGCCGTCGGCATTCGTGTGTTCGGCGCGGATGAAGTCGAGCAGTTGCGAGCGCGCGTTGTCCTTTTCGACGATCCGGTAGCGGATGTTCGGGCGGTCGAAGCTCGACACGAACACGCGTGCGTCGTCGAGCGCGAGCCGATGGATGATCTCGTCGCGCGTGATCGCGTCGGCCGTGGCGGTCAGCGCGATGCGCGGCACCGACGGGAAGCGCTCGTGCAGCACCGACAGCTGGATGTATTCCGGACGGAAATCGTGCCCCCATTGCGACACGCAGTGCGCTTCGTCGATCGCGAACAGCCCGATCTTCGCGCGCTCGAGCAGGTCGAGGAAGCGCCCCGTCATCAACCGCTCCGGCGCGACGTACAGCAGGTCGATTTCACCTTCGCGCAGCGCGCGCTCGGTGGCTGCCGCCTCGGCGCCCGACAGTGTCGAATTCAGGTAAGCCGCGCGCACACCGACTTCGCTCAACGCGGCGACCTGGTCCTGCATCAGCGCGATCAGCGGCGACACGACGATGCCGGCGCCCTGCCCGGCCTCGCGGCGCAGCAGCGCGGGGATCTGGTAGCACAGCGACTTGCCGCCGCCCGTGGGCATCAGCACGAGGCAATCGCCGCCGCCGGCGACGTGCTCGACGATCTCGCCCTGCTGGCCGCGAAAGGCGGAATAACCAAAGACTTCGTCGAGTATTTCGAGGGCGCGGGACATGAATGAGACCAGGGACGGCTGAGCGATGACCGCAATTTTAACAACCCGCTCGCGCGACGCGTGGCGAATCGCAGGATGTTGGCCATTCGGTCAGGGTTCTTTCGCGTGCATCACGATGCCTGTCGCCGCCATGCCGAAGGCGATCGCGGAGCATGCGCCGGCGCGGCACAGGCACGTCATGCGCGTGAACGAAGGACGAAAAAAAACCGCCCGGCAGAACCGGGCGGTTTCGGTGACAGCGATGATAGCAAGGCAACGCGGCTTGCGCCGCCCCGCGCTTACTCGGCTGCCGGGTGTTGCGGCTCTTCCGCCGGCGCGCTCGGCGTGCCGAAGTCGAATGCCTCTTCCGCTGCGATCTGGTCGAAACGCTCGCGATCCGACGATTCCTTCGCCTTGCGTGCCTTGTGGAACGCGAGACCCGTACCGGCCGGAATCAGACGGCCGACGATCACGTTTTCCTTCAGGCCGCGCAGATCGTCGCGCTTGCCCATGATCGCCGCTTCGGTCAGCACGCGGGTCGTTTCCTGGAACGATGCCGCGGAGATGAACGAGTCGGTCGACAGCGAAGCCTTCGTGATACCGAGCAGCACGTTGTCGTACGAAGCCGGACGCTTGCCCTCGGCGATCATGCGGTCGTTCTCGTCCAGCATGTCGGAACGCTCGACCTGTTCGCCCGGGATGAAGCGCGTATCGCCGTTGTCGGTGATCTGCACACGACGCAGCATCTGGCGAACGATCACCTCGATGTGCTTGTCGTTGATCTTCACGCCCTGCAGACGGTACACGTCCTGCACTTCGTCGACGATGTAGCGCGACAGCGCCTCGATACCCTGCAGACGCAGGATGTCGTGCGGATCGGCCGGACCGTCCACGATCATTTCGCCCTTGTTGACGACCTGGGCGTCGTGAACCAGAACCTGCTTTTCCTTCGCGATCAGGAACTCGTGCTGGTTGCCCTCGAGGTCCGTGATGACGAGACGCTGCTTGCCCTTCGTGTCCTTGCCGAACGACGTCGTACCGGTGACTTCCGCGAGAATGCCGGCATCCTTCGGCGAACGCGCTTCGAACAGTTCCGCCACCCGCGGCAGACCGCCGGTAATGTCACGCGTCTTCTGCGCTTCCGTCGGGATACGTGCGAGCACTTCACCGACCTGCACCTGCTGGCCATCCTTCACGGTGATCAGTGCGCCGACCTGGAAGCCGATCTGCACTGCGTGCTCCGTGCCCGGAATCTTCACTTCCTCGCCGTTCGCGTCGAGCAGCTTCACCTGCGGACGCACGCTCTTCGACGCCTGCGAACCGCGGCGCTTCACGTCGATCACGACCAGCGTCGACAGGCCCGTCACGTCGTCGATCTGCTTCGCGACGGTCACGCCTTCCTCGACGTTCTCGAACTTCACCGTACCACCGTACTCGGTGATGATCGGGCGCGTCAGCGGATCCCACGTGGCGAGCTGCGTGCCGGCCTTGATGGTCGCGCCGTCGAGCTGCAGCAGCGTCGCGCCGTACGGCACTTTGTGACGCTCGCGCTCGCGACCGAAGTCGTCGGTGATCATCGCCTCGCCCGAACGGGAAATGACGATCTGCTCGCCCTTCGCGTTCGTGACGTAGCGCATCGTCGCCGTGAAGCGGACGATACCGTTGCTCTTCGCTTCGACCGACGAGGCCACTGCCGCACGCGACGCCGCGCCACCGATGTGGAACGTACGCATCGTCAGCTGCGTGCCCGGCTCGCCGATCGACTGCGCGGCGATCACGCCGACCGCTTCGCCGACGTTCACGAGCGAGCCGCGGCCAAGGTCGCGGCCGTAGCAGGCTGCGCACAGGCCGTAACGCGTTTCGCAGGTCAGCGGCGTGCGCACGCGCACTTCGTCGATGCCGAGGCGTTCGATTTCCTCGACCGCCGTTTCGTCGAGCAGCGTGCCCGATTCGTACAGCGTTTCCTGCGTTTCCGGGTTCACGACGTCCGCGACCGCGACGCGGCCGAGGATACGGTCGCGCAGCGCTTCGACGACTTCACCGCCTTCGACGAGCGCCTTCATCGCCACGCCGTTCGACGTGCCGCAATCGTCTTCCACCACGACCAGATCCTGCGTGACGTCGACGAGACGACGCGTCAGGTAACCCGAGTTCGCGGTCTTCAGTGCCGTATCAGCCAGACCCTTACGTGCACCGTGGGTCGAGATGAAGTACTGCAACACGTTCAGACCTTCGCGGAAGTTCGCGGTAATCGGCGTCTCGATAATCGAGCCGTCCGGCTTCGCCATCAGGCCACGCATACCGGCCAGCTGACGAATCTGAACCGCCGAACCCCGGGCGCCCGAGTCGGCCATCATGTAGATCGAGTTGAACGACTCCTGGCGCGTCTCGTTGCCGTCGCGATCGATCACCGGCTCCGTCGACAGCTGCTCCATCATCGCCTTGCCGACCGCTTCCGACGTTGCCGACCAGATGTCGACCACGTTGTTGTAGCGTTCCTGCGCGGTGACGAGACCCGACATGTACTGGCGGTCGTACTCCTTCACCTTCTTCGCGGCGTCGCCGACGATCGTTTCCTTCTGCGGCGGCACGAGCATGTCGTCCACGCAGATCGAGATGCCGGCACGCGTCGCGAGACGGAAACCCGACTGCATCAGCTGGTCGGCGAACACGACCGTCGCACGCAGACCGCACTTGCGGAACGCCGTGTTGATCAGGCGCGAGATTTCCTTCTTCTTCAGCGGCTTGTTCAGCACCGAGAACGGCAGGCCGTGCGGCAGGATCTCCGACAGGATCGCGCGACCGACGGTCGTCGCGTACAGCGTGATCTTCGGCACGAATTCCGGCGCGCCTTCCGACGTGTCCTCGTTGCGGACCATTTCGGTGATCCGGACGTTGACGCGCGAGGCCAGCTCGACTTCCTTGTTCTCGTACGCGCGGATCACTTCCGACACGCCGGTAAACGACAGGCCTTCGCCCTTGCCGTTGATCGCTTCGCGGGTCGCGTAGTACAGACCCAGCACGATGTCCTGCGACGGCACGATCGACGGATCGCCGTTGGCCGGGAACAGCACGTTGTTCGACGCGAGCATCAGCGTGCGCGCTTCCATCTGCGCTTCGAGCGACAGCGGCACGTGAACGGCCATCTGGTCACCGTCGAAGTCGGCGTTGAACGCCGCGCAGACGAGCGGGTGCAGCTGGATCGCCTTGCCTTCGATCAGCACCGGCTCGAACGCCTGGATACCGAGACGGTGCAGCGTCGGCGCACGGTTCAGCATCACCGGGTGCTCGCGGATCACCTCTTCGAGGATGTCCCACACCACCGGCGTCTGATTCTCGACTTCCTTCTTCGCCGCCTTGATGGTCGTGGCGACGCCCATCACTTCCAGCTTGTTGAAGATGAACGGCTTGAACAGCTCGAGCGCCATCAGCTTCGGCAGACCGCACTGGTGCAGCTTCAGCGTCGGGCCGACCACGATGACCGAACGGCCCGAGTAGTCGACGCGCTTGCCCAGCAGGTTCTGACGGAAACGACCGCCCTTGCCCTTGATCATGTCGGCGAGCGACTTCAGCGGACGCTTGTTCGCGCCCGTCATCGCCTTGCCGCGACGACCGTTGTCGAGCAGCGAGTCGACGGCTTCCTGCAGCATCCGCTTTTCGTTGCGGACGATGATTTCAGGCGCCTTCAGCTCGAGCAGACGCTTCAACCGGTTGTTCCGGTTGATCACGCGGCGATACAGGTCGTTCAGGTCCGACGTTGCGAAACGGCCGCCGTCCAGCGGCACGAGCGGACGCAGTTCCGGCGGCAGCACCGGCAGCACTTCGAGGATCATCCACTCGGGCTTGATGCCCGAGCGCTGGAATGCCTCGAGGACCTTCAGGCGCTTCGCGTACTTCTTGATCTTCGCTTCCGAGCCGGTGTTCTTCAGCTCGGTGCGCAGCGTCTCGACCTGCTCGTCGATGTTGATCGCGCGCAGCAGTTCACGCACGCCTTCCGCGCCCATTTCGGCACGGAATTCGTCGCCGTATTCCTCGACCTTGTTGTAGTAATCCTCTTCGGTCATGATCTGCCGCGCCTTCAGCGGCGTCATGCCCGGTTCGATGACCACATAGGCTTCGAAGTACAGCACGCGTTCGATGTCGCGCAGCGTCATGTCGAGCACCATGCCCAGACGCGACGGCAGCGACTTCAGGAACCAGATGTGCGCGACCGGCGAGGCCAGCTCGATGTGGCCCATCCGTTCGCGACGCACCTTCGCCAGCGTCACTTCGACGCCGCACTTCTCGCAGATCACGCCGCGGTGCTTCAGACGCTTGTACTTGCCGCACAGGCACTCGTAGTCCTTGATCGGCCCGAAGATCTTCGCGCAGAACAGACCATCGCGTTCCGGCTTGAACGTACGGTAGTTGATGGTCTCCGGCTTCTTCACTTCGCCGAACGACCACGAACGGATCTTGTCGGGCGAGGCCAGACCGATCTTGATCGCGTCGAAAACTTCTTCCTGTTGGACTTGCTTGAATAGATCGAGCAGAGCTTTCATTGCTTTCTCTCCGTAGTCCGATTAATTGCGGTCGAGATCGATATCGATACCGAGCGAGCGGATTTCCTTCACGAGCACGTTGAAGGATTCCGGCATGCCTGCATCGATCACGTGATCGCCCTTGACGAGGTTTTCGTACACCTTCGTCCGGCCGGTCACGTCGTCCGACTTCACCGTCAGCATTTCCTGCAGCACGTAGGACGCGCCGTACGCTTCGAGTGCCCACACTTCCATTTCACCGAAACGCTGGCCACCGAACTGCGCCTTACCACCCAGCGGCTGCTGCGTGACGAGCGAGTACGGGCCGGTCGAACGCGCGTGCATCTTGTCGTCGACCAGGTGGTGCAGCTTCAGGTAGTGCATGTAGCCGAGCGTCACGCGACGTTCGAACATTTCACCCGTGCGGCCGTCGTACAGGCGGACCTGGTTCTTCGACGGGTTCATGCCGAGCTGTTCGGCGATGTCGTCCGGGAACGCGAGGTCGAGCATCTTGCCCATTTCTTCCTCGGTTGCACCGTCGAACACCGGCGTCGCAAACGGCACGCCTTCGCGCAGGTTCTTCGCGAGTTCGAGGATCTCGTCGTCGGTGAAGCTTTCCAGATCTTCCTGGCGACCCGACTCGTTGTAGATCTTCGTCAGGAACGCGCGCAGTTCCTCGATCTTCGCCTGACGCTGCAGCATTTCGCCGATACGCCAGCCGAGGCCCTTCGCGGCCCAGCCGAGGTGCACTTCCAGAACCTGACCCACGTTCATCCGCGACGGCACGCCGAGCGGGTTCAGCACGACGTCTGCCGGACGGCCGTCGGCCATGTACGGCATGTCTTCGATCGGAACGATCTTCGACACGACACCCTTGTTACCGTGACGGCCCGCCATCTTGTCGCCAGGCTGCAGACGGCGCTTCACCGCGAGGTACACCTTGACCATCTTCAGCACGCCCGGCGGCAGTTCGTCGCCTTGCGTGAGCTTCTTGCGCTTCTCTTCGAACGCGAGGTCGAACTGGTGACGCTTCTCTTCGATCGAGTTCTTGATCGCTTCGAGCTGCGCCGCCGCTTCGTCGTCCGCGAGGCGGATGTCGAACCAGTGGTAATGGTCGAGGTCTTCCAGGTAAGCCTGGTCGATCTTCGTGCCCTTCGCGAGCTTCTTCGGACCGCCGTTCGCGACCTTGCCCACGAGCATGCGCGCGAGACGCTGGAACGCGTCGCCTTCCACGATGCGCAGCTGGTCGTTCAGGTCGAGACGGTAGCGCTTCAGTTCGTCGTCGATGATCTGTTGCGCACGCTTGTCGCGCTGGATGCCTTCACGCGTGAACACCTGGACGTCGATCACCGTACCGCTCATGCCCGACGGCACGCGCAGCGACGTGTCCTTCACGTCCGAAGCCTTCTCGCCGAAGATCGCGCGCAGCAGCTTCTCTTCCGGCGTCAGCTGGGTCTCGCCCTTCGGCGTGACCTTGCCGACCAGCACGTCGCCTGCTTCGACTTCCGCACCGATGTACACGATGCCCGATTCGTCGAGACGGCCGAGCTGGACTTCCGCCAGGTTCGAGATGTCGCGCGTGATTTCTTCCGGCCCGAGCTTCGTGTCGCGTGCAACGACGTTCAGCTCTTCGATGTGGATCGACGTGTAGCGATCGTCCGCGACCACCTTCTCCGAGATCAGGATCGAATCCTCGAAGTTGTAGCCGTTCCACGGCATGAACGCGATCAGCATGTTCTGGCCGAGCGCGAGCTCGCCCAGGTCCGTCGAGGCGCCGTCGGCCAGCACGTCGCCGCGCGAGACCTTGTCGCCCATCTTCACGATCGGACGCTGGTTGATGTTCGTGTTCTGGTTCGAACGCGTGTACTTGATCAGGTTGTAGATGTCGACACCGACTTCACCCGCGACCGCTTCGTCGTCGTTCACGCGAATCACGATACGGCCTGCGTCGACGTAGTCGACCACACCGCCGCGGAACGCCTGAACCGTCGTACCCGAGTCGACCGCGCAGGTGCGCTCGATGCCGGTACCGACGACCGGCTTTTCCGGACGCAGACACGGCACGGCCTGACGCTGCATGTTCGAACCCATCAGTGCGCGGTTCGCGTCATCGTGCTCGAGGAACGGGATCAGCGACGCTGCCACCGACACGATCTGCGACGGCGCGACGTCCATGTACTGGATCCGGTCCGGCGTGACCATCATCGTTTCGCCGGCTTCGCGCGACGACACGAGTTCGTCGATCAGTCGGCCGTCTTCGTCGATCGCGGCGTTCGCCTGGGCGATCATGTAGCGACCTTCCTCGATCGCCGACAGGTAGTCGATCTGATCGGTCACCTTGCCGTCCACGACCTTGCGGTACGGCGTCTCGAGGAAGCCGTACTCGTTCAGGTGCGCGTACAGTGCGAGCGAGTTGATCAGGCCGATGTTCGGACCTTCCGGCGTCTCGATCGGGCACACGCGGCCGTAGTGGGTCGGGTGCACGTCGCGGACTTCGAAGCCTGCGCGCTCGCGCGTCAGACCGCCCGGGCCCAGTGCGGAAACACGGCGCTTGTGCGTGATTTCCGACAGCGGGTTGGTCTGGTCCATGAACTGCGACAGCTGCGACGAACCGAAGAACTCGCGGATCGCCGACGAAATCGGCTTCGAGTTGATCAGGTCGTGCGGCATCAGGTTTTCGCTTTCGGCCTGGCCGAGGCGTTCCTTGACCGCGCGCTCGACACGCACGAGACCGGCGCGGAACTGGTTTTCCGCCAGTTCGCCGACGCAACGCACGCGACGGTTGCCGAGGTGGTCGATGTCGTCCACTTCGCCCTTGCCGTTACGCAGCTCGACGAGGATCTTGATCGTCGCGAGGATGTCGTCGTCCTGCAGCGTCATCGGGCCGACGATCTCGTCGCGGCCCACGCGGCGGTTGAACTTCATGCGGCCGACCTTCGACAGGTCGTACGCTTCTTCGCTGTAGAACAGACGGTTGAACAGCGCCTCGACCGCTTCTTCGGTCGGCGGCTCGCCCGGACGCATCATGCGGTAGATCGCGATGCGCGCGGCCGTCTTGTCGGTCGTTTCGTCGACACGCAGCGTCGACGAGATGTACGGACCCTGGTCCAGATCGTTCGTGTAGAGCGTCTGGATGTCCTTGATGCCCGCTTCGCGCAGCTTCTCGAGCACGCTTTCCGTGACTTCGTCGTTCGCGCTCGCGATCACTTCGCCGGTGTCGCCGTCGACGACGTTCTTCGCCAGCACGCGGCCGAGCAGATAGTCTTCCGGCACCGAGATGAACTTGGTCTTCGCGGCTTCGAGGTCGCGAATGTGCTTCGCGTTGATCCGCTTGTCCTTCTGGACGATGACCTTGCCGTCGCGATCCGTGATGTCGAAGCGCGCGACTTCGCCACGCAGGCGCTCGGGCACGAACTCGAGTTGCGCGCCTTCGTCCATCAGCGTGAAGTTGTCGAACACGAAGAAGTTCGCGAGGATCTGTTCCGGCGTCAGGCCGATGGCCTTCAGCAGGATCGTGACCGGCATCTTGCGGCGACGGTCGACGCGGAAGTACAGGATGTCCTTCGGATCGAATTCGAAGTCGAGCCACGAGCCGCGGTACGGAATGATCCGTGCCGAGAACAGCAGCTTGCCCGAGCTGTGCGTCTTGCCCTTGTCGTGTTCGAAGAACACGCCCGGCGAACGATGCAGCTGCGAGACGATGACACGCTCGGTGCCGTTGATGACGAACGAGCCCGTCGGCGTCATGAGCGGAATTTCGCCCATGTACACTTCCTGCTCCTTCACTTCCTTGACGACCGGCTTGTTCGGCGATTCCTTGTCGAGGATGACGAGGCGGACCTTCGCGCGCAGCGCGGAGCAGTACGTCAGGCCGCGCTGCTGGCATTCCTTGATGTTGAATGCCGGCGACGACAGCGCATAGCTCACGAACTCGAGGCGCGCGAAACCGTTGTGCGAAACAATGGGAAATACCGACGTGAACGCGGCCTGCAAACCCTCGGGCTTACGTTGCGTCGCGGGCACATCGGCTTGCAGAAACGTGCTGAATGATTCAAGCTGAGTAGCCAGCAAGAACGGAACTTGGTGAACGATGGGGCGCTTCGCGAAACTCTTGCGAATGCGCTTCTTCTCGGTGAAGGAATATTGCATACGATCTCCGAATCACGGCGGGTGCTATCGAGGCGGAATACCTGGACGTTTCAAACCCGAGTGTTCACCGACTGAGACCCGATGGCCGTTCGACGGCTTGAACGAGCCGAGAAGCTTGGTGGTTGGCCGCTACCAACCGCTGGCTGACGGCAGCGGATGCCTGTGTTGCCCGCTACCCGACCAAACTTGCCTTCTGCAGTCGCTTCAGAAGACAAAGAGAACCGCCAATCGTGAGTGATGCATCACAACGATCAGGCGGTTTTCTTTGGCTTCTGGGGCCGATTATTCGGGCTCCCGAATGAGTGCCAGAATAACGTCCCCACAAAGCACAAAAAGGCCGGCGGTGAAAATACCGCCAGCCTTCGCACAGCGCGCCGAAACTTACTTGACTTCGACCTTCGCGCCAGCTTCTTCCAGCTTCTTCTTGGCTTCTTCAGCAGCAGCCTTGTCGACGCCTTCCTTGATGGGCTTCGGTGCACCGTCAACCAGGTCCTTCGCTTCCTTCAGGCCCAGGCCCGTCAGTTCGCGAACGGCCTTGATGACCGAAACCTTGTTGGCGCCGGCTTCAGCCAGGACGACCGTGAATTCGGTCTTCTCTTCTGCAGCAGCAGCAGCGCCGCCGCCTGCCGGGCCAGCGACTGCCACTGCAGCTGCCGACACGCCAAACTTCTCTTCGAATGCCTTGACCAGTTCGTTCAGTTCCAGAACGGTCATCCCTTCGACTGCTGCCAGGATGTCTTCTTTTGCGATTGCCATTTGAAATACTCCTAAATTGAATTCGGATACAGCCAGCGATCAATGACGCTGATGCACGTTCGCTTACGCAGCTTCCGCTTGCTTCTTCTCGGCCAGCGCGGCCAGAGCACGCGCGAAGCCCGAAACAGGCGCTTGCATAACGAACAGCAGCTTCGAGAGCAGTTCTTCGCGACTCGGGATGCTTGCCAGCGCTTGCACGCCAGCCTTGTCCATCACCTTGCCATCGAACGAACCAGCCTTGATGACCAACTTGTCATTGCTCTTGCTGAAGTCGTTGACGACCTTAGCAGCGGCAATTGCATCTTCCGAGATGCCGTAGATCAGCGGACCAGTCATCTGCTCTGCCAGCGGAGCAAACGGCGTACCTTCGACAGCGCGACGCGCCAGCGTGTTCTTCAACACGCGCAGGTAAACCTTTTGCTCACGCGCTTGCGCGCGCAGCTTGGTCAGATCGCCAACCGCAATTCCACGATACTCAGCCAGCACAACGGTCTGGGCCTTCGCGACTTGCGCGGAAACCTCAGCGACGACGGCTTGCTTGTCTTCTCTATTAAGCGGCACGGTTAGCCTCCAGAAACGATACGTTCGGCCTTGCCGGTATGGCGAAACCTCACGTACCTCGTTCAACAACGGCGTCCGACCTCGTTAGGAGTATTTCCACCTCATGCCGCGAATCGCTTCGCGGCCTGCGGCTTCACCACTGCAAAACTTTTTCGGGTTCGCCATCTGCGTTGGCTTGAATTAAGGGGATCACCTGACTGCTGCGCCCCACCAACGGTCTTTGATAACCGGTTGCCCGCCCTGCTGCACGAACAACCGCCCAAAGCCCATGTGGATCGCTTCGCGAGCGAAGCGGCCCGAATACTTGCTTACTGTGCTGCCAGCGTAGCCTGGTCGACGCGCACGCCGACGCCCATCGTGCTCGACAGTGCGATCTTGCGCAGGTACACGCCCTTGCTCGTTGCCGGCTTTGCCTTCTGCAGCGCTTCGATCAGCGCCGACAGGTTCGAACGCAGCGCGGTCGGCTCGAACGATGCACGGCCGATGGTCGCATGGATGATACCGGCCTTGTCGACACGGAATTGCACCTGACCAGCCTTCGCGTTCTTGACGGCGGTTGCGACGTCCGGCGTGACCGTACCGACCTTCGGGTTCGGCATCAGGCCGCGCGGGCCGAGGATCTGGCCGAGCGTACCGACGATACGCATCGTGTCCGGCGAAGCGATCACGATGTCGAAGTCCATCTGGCCAGCCTTGATCTGCTCGGCCAGGTCTTCCATACCGACGATTTCCGCGCCAGCTGCACGAGCTTGCTCGGCCTTTTCGCCTTGCGCGAACACGGCAACGCGAACCGACTTGCCCGTACCTGCCGGGAGAACGACCGAACCACGAACGACCTGGTCCGACTTCTTCGCATCGATGCCGAGCTGGACTGCGACGTCGATCGACTCGTCGAACTTCGCGCTCGCGCATTCCTTCACGAGGCTCAGTGCGTCTTCGATCGCGTACAGCTTCTGACGGTCGACCTTGGCGGCAAATGCCTGACGGCGCTTGGAGATCTTAGCCATTTACACGCCCTCCACAGTGATACCCATCGAGCGTGCGCTACCAGCGATGGTGCGAACGGCTGCGTCCAGATCAGCTGCCGTAAGGTCCGGCATCTTGGTCTTCGCGATTTCTTCGGCTTGAGCGCGCGTGATCGAACCGACCTTGTCGGTGTGCGGCTTGCTCGAGCCCTTGTCCACCTTCGCCGCCTTCTTGATCAGGACGGTCGCCGGCGGCGTCTTCATCACGAACGTGAAGCTCTTGTCAGCGAATGCCGTGATGACCACCGGCACCGGCAGACCCGGCTCCATGCCTTGAGTCTGCGCGTTGAACGCCTTGCAGAACTCCATGATGTTCAGGCCGCGCTGGCCCAGTGCCGGACCAACCGGCGGCGACGGGTTGGCTTTACCTGCAGGGATCTGCAGCTTGATAAAGCCGATAATCTTCTTTGCCATTTGAAACCTCATTGGAACGCCGGAGAAGGCGTTCGGTGAGTGATAACGCGCTTTCGCCGCTGGCTACTGACGCTCCTCAACGGCCATGACGCGGGCCGTAAGCGCGAAGGTGGGCAGCCGAGGCTGCCCACCGAATCGGGATCAAACTTTTTCGACCTGACCGAACTCGAGTTCGACGGGGGTCGAGCGGCCAAAGATGGTGACCGACACACGCACGCGCGATTTCTCGTAGTTGACTTCTTCGACGGTGCCGTTGAAGTCCGTGAACGGGCCTTCCTTGACACGCACCATCTCGCCGACTTCGAACAGGGTCTTCGGGCGCGGCTTTTCGACGCCTTCCTGCATCTGCGACATGATCTTCTCGACTTCCTTCGGGGAAATCGGGGTCGGGCGGTTACGCGCACCGCCGACGAAACCAGTGACCTTCGCGGTGTTCTTCACGAGGTGCCACGTTTCGTCCGTCATTTCCATTTCCACCAGCACGTAGCCAGGGAAGAAACGACGTTCGGTCACAGCCTTGTGGCCGCCTTTGACTTCGACCACTTCTTCGGTCGGAACCAGGATCTGACCGAATTTGTCCTGCATGCCAGCACGTTCGATGCGCTCTTGAAGCGCGCGTTGCACGCTCTTCTCCATACCGGAGTAGGCGTGCACGACGTACCAACGCTTTCCGCTCGGGGATGCCGGAGTATCGCTCATATCATTTCCAACCCAGAATCGCCGAGAAAATCACCCATTCGATCGATTTGTCGCTCAACCAGAGGAAAATCGCCATCACGAGCACGAAACCGAACACGACGAGTGTGGTTTGCGTTGCTTCCTTGCGGGTGGGCCATACGACCTTCCGGACTTCCTTGTACGAATCCTTGGCAAACGCGATGAGGCTCTTGCCAGGGGCGGACATCAGCCCGACGGCCACGCCGGCGATGATACCTACCGCCAACGCGGCACCGCGGACATACCACTGCTGATTGGCCAGCCAGAAGAAGCCCACGAATCCGGCCAACACCAGCAATACGCCCAGGGCCAGCATCAGCTTATCGCCGGAGGTATTTACAGTTTCGACGGATGGATTCGCCATAACACCTTAAAACAAATGCCACGTGGGACACGTGGCGATTTTTGGCAGGGGCAGAGGGAATCGAACCCCCAACCTTCGGTTTTGGAGACCGACGCTCTGCCAGTTGAGCTATACCCCTAAACCATGTTGGGGCCGGCTGCTGCCAGCCCCAAAACTGTCGATCAACGAATAACTGGCTTACTCGATGATCTTGGCGACGACGCCGGCGCCGACGGTACGGCCGCCTTCGCGGATCGCGAAGCGCAGACCTTCTTCCATCGCGATCGGAGCGATCAGCTTCACCGTGATCGACACGTTGTCGCCC
>NZ_JAUJRI010000041.1:0-14172 GCF_030504405.1 Burkholderia sp. AU44665
CCGCAGCCCGATGCGGCCACCGCGGCGCGTGTCGCGCGCATCGAAGCCGCCGCCGCGCGCCTCGCGGCAGCCGGCCCCGATTCGCCGGCCCAGCCGGCGGTGCGCGCGAAGCACCGGATCGCCGCGGCGCCCAACGCGCAGATTGCGCGCGCCGGCGCGGAACCGCAGTCCACCGATCGTTGAAGCCATCCAAGGGGAAGCTCATGAAATCCGCCTACCTCGTATTCGTGCGCCGCGCGGCGCTCGCCGTCCCGCTCGCGTTCGCGCTTGCCGGCTGCATGTCGTCGACCCCCGTGTGGGACAGCCGCTTCGGCGATTCGGTCCGCACCGTGATGCACGCCCAGATCATCGATCCGCATGCCGGCGAACATCCTTCGTCGGCATCGGGAGTCGACGGCAACGCCGCCGCGGCCGCGCTCGACAACTACGACAAGTCGTTCAAGCAGGCCGTGCCGCCCGCCAACGCATTCGTGATCGGCATCGGCAAGGCCACGCAGTAACGACACCACGCTCAGGGAGAACGCCATGAACCGCGCAGCCCGCTATCCGAAACTCACGCGTCGCAGCCCGCATCGCCAGCGCGGTGCCGTCGCGATCATCGTCGGCCTCTCGCTGGCGGTGATGATCGGGTTCGTCGGGCTCGCGCTGGATCTCGGCAAGCTGTACGTCACGCGCAGCGAACTGCAGAACAGCGCCGATGCCTGCGCGCTGTCGGCTGCGCGCGACCTGACCTCGGCGATCAGCCTGTCGGTGGCCGAAGCCGACGGCATCGCCGCCGGCCATCTGAATTTCGTGTTTTTCCAGAAGAAGTCGGTGCAGATGTCGACGAACGCGAACGTCACGTTCAGCGATTCGCTGACCAACCCGTTCCTGACCAAGGACGCGGTCGCGACGCCGGCGAACATCAAGTACGTGCAGTGCACCGCGACGCTGAGCAGCATCGCGCACTGGTTCATCGAGGTGCTGAACGTGCTGCCGGGCACGAAGCTCGCGAATGCGGCGGAAGTGTCGGCGAGCGCGATCGCGACCGTCGGCGGCGGGCAGACGACTTGCGCGATTCCGGTGTTCGTGTGCCGCGGCCCGTCCGACCCGGCTTACAAGGTCGGCGACTGGATTTCGTCGCCGTCGGGGTCGTCGTCCACGTACGGGCCCGGCAACTTCGGCTGGGCGGCGCTCGACGGCTCGACGAACGAGACGACGCTCGCGAGCGAGCTGTCGGGCAATACCTGCAACATCACGAGCCCGCCCGATCTGGCCACCACGGGCATGAAGGCGGCGTCGCAGCGTGCATGGAATACGCGCTTCGGCATCTACACGAACGGCGCGAACGGCTCGAGCGGCCAGCCCGACTTCACCGGCTACGCGTATGTCGGCCCGAACTACGGGCCGCCGGGAACGCCGGGCATCAAGGGTGACGCGTACACGCAGTTCGTGGCCGACCGCGCGAGCTTCAAGCCTTACCAGGGCGACGGCGCGCCACCGTCGGGCAGCGGCATCGCCACCAACGGCACGGCGACGGCGAGCAACTACGCGACCTACGGCAGCGACCGCCGCCTCGCGCTCGCGCCGGAAGGCGACTGTTCGGCGCTGAAGGGCACCAGCGGCAAGGTGCACGTCACGCAATGGGATTGCGTGCTGATGCTCGATCCGCTCCCGTTCAGCGCCGGCAGCGGCGCCGTCGTCGCGCACCTCGAATACCTCGGCTCGTCGGTGTCGGGCAACAACCCGTGCGCGACGCACGGCTTGCCCGGCAGCGGCAGCGCATCGGGCACGCAGGTGCCGATGCTCGTTCAATAGCGGAGAGACGATCATGAAGAAGCCGCCGATTCGTCGTTCGCGCACCCGCGGCGTCGTCGCCGTCGAGTTCGCGCTCGTGCTGATGCCGATGATCATGCTCGCGACGGGCGTGGCCGAATTCGGCCGCGCGATCTACCAGTACGAGACGCTGACCAAGGCCACGCGCGATGCGGCACGCTACCTGTCGGTCTGGCTGCCGACCGACAGCGCGTATCCGGTATCGCAGGCGCAGTGTCTCGTCGTCTACGGCAGCACGACGTGCGGCACGTCGGGCACCGAGCTCGTGCCCGGGCTCACGACGTCGATGGTCACGATCTGCGACGCACAGCGCACGACCGGCTGCAGCGATGCGTCGGACCCGTCGCAGTTCGCGAACCTGCCGACCTACGATTCGAACAACAACGCGCCGAGCGGCACGGCCACGGGCGCGATCAACGTCGTCGAAGTGAAGATCTCGGGCTACCACTACCAGCCGATCCCTGCGTTCCCCGGGCTGCCGTCGATCACCTTCGGCAACATCGTCACCGTGATGAGGCAGGTGTCATGAATGCGCGCCATTTCCCGCTGTCACGCCGGCGCACGCAGCGCGGCGTCGCGATCGTCGAATTCGCGCTGATCGCGTCGGTGCTGATCATGCTGCTGATCGGCATCTTCGAGTTCGGCCGCGTGCTGTTCTACTGGAATACCGCGAGCGAGGCCGTGCGCCTCGGCGCGCGCACCGCGGTGGTGTGCGACGTGAACGCCGCGGGCGTCGTGAAGCGTGTGCGATCGCTGCTGCCGCTGCTGTCGAACGCGAACGTGTCGGTGAACTACACGCCGTCGAGTTGCGACATCAACACGTGCTCGTTCGTGACGGTGAGCGTCACGAACGTCACCGTCAAGACCATGATCCCGTTCATGAACGTCACGGTGAAAATGCCGCCGTTCACGACGACGCTGCCGCGCGAAAGCCTGAATTCCGCGACGGGCGGCTCCGCCTGCAACTAATCGAAAAGACGAGGCACACGACATGATCAACATCCTCGTAGCTTCCGACGATACCGCGCGGCTTTCGCAGATCGCGCGTCTCGTGGCCGACTGCGGACGCTATCGCACGACGCGCGCCACCGGCCGTCCGTCGCAGATCGAACATCGCACCGACGGGCTCGACGCGTTCGACATCCTGCTGATCGACGGCACGTCGCTCGAGCCGTCCGAGCTGTCGGCGATCGAGCGCATCTGCCGCGCGCATGCGGGCCTGACCTGCATCCTCGTGACGGCCGACGCTTCGCCGCACGTGCTGCTCGATGCGATGCGGGCGGGCGCGCGCGACGTGCTGCAGTGGCCGCTCGATCCGCAGGCGCTCGGCAACGCACTCGGCCGGGCGGCCGCGCAAAGCACGCCGCGCGATACCGACGACACGCGCATCGTGTCGTTCCTGTCGTGCAAGGGCGGGGCCGGCACGAGCTTCGCGGCCGGCAACGTCGCGTTCGAGATCGCCGAGGGTTTCAAGCGCCGCGTGCTGCTGATCGACCTGAACCAGCAGTTCGCCGACGCGGCGTTCCTCGTCAGCGACGAAGCCCCGCCGTCGACGCTGCCGCAGCTGTGCGCGCAGATCGAGCGGCTCGACAGCGCGTTTCTCGACGCGAGCGTCGCGCACGTGACGGACAACTTCCACGTGCTCGCGGGCGCGGGCGACCCGGTCAAGGCTGCCGAGATGCGCGAGGACGCGCTCGAATGGATACTCGGCGTCGCCGCGCCGCGCTACGACTTCGTGATCTTCGACGTCGGCGTCGCCATCAACCCGCTGTCGATGGTCGCGCTCGATCGCAGCGACCAGATCCAGATCGTGCTGCAGCCCGCGATGCCGCACGTGCGCGCCGGCCGCCGGCTGCTGGAGATTCTCGTGTCGCTCGGCTACTCGACCGACCAGATGCGGCTGATCGTGAACCGCACGACGCGCGCGAGCGAGCGCACCCGCACCGCGCTCGAGGAAGTGCTCGGCCTGCACGCGGCCTGCACGATTCCCGACGACGCCGACACCGTGCTCGAAGCGATCAACCAGGGCCATCCGGTGTCGCGGCTCGCGCGCGGCTCGGCGGTCGCGCGTGCGTTGCAGGGCTGCGCGAAGCAACTCGTCGACGGCGGAGTGCGCGCGGGACGCGGCGCGACGCACAGCGAACCGTTGATGTCCCGGCTGTTCGGTCGCAAGGCCACGCCGAAGCTCAAGTCGATGTAATTCTTTCGGGGAACCATCATGTCATTGCGCGAACAGATGTCGTTGCACCGGGCCCAGCCGCTGGCGGCGGGCAGCGAGCCGGCCGGCCCGGCGCATTCGTCGGTGCGCGACGCATACCAGAAGCTGCGCCGCGAAATTCACCTGGCCGTGCTCGAGCGCGTGGAGCTCGAGCGCCTGTCGCGGCTGCATCAGGATCAGGTCCGCATGGAGATCGGCTCGCTGATCGCGCGCATCCTCGACGAGGAGCGGATGCCGGCGAACGACATCGAGCGGCGCCAGCTCGCGATCGACGTGTACGACGAGATGTTCGGCTTCGGCCCGCTCGAGGCGCTGCTGCGCGACCCCGGCATCTCCGACATCCTCGTGAACACCTATCGGCAGGTCTACGTCGAGCGGTGCGGGCAGCTCGAACTGACCGACGTGACGTTCTACGACGACGCGCACCTGATGAAGGTGATCGAGAAGATCGTGTCGCGCGTGGGGCGCCGCATCGACGAATCGAGCCCGATGGTCGATGCGCGGCTGCCGGACGGCTCGCGCGTGAACGCGATCATCCCGCCGTCCGCGATCGACGGGCCGCTGATGTCGATCCGGCGTTTCGCGGTCAACCCGTTGAAGATGGACGACCTGGTGCGCTTCCACAGCCTGACGCCGCCGATGGCCGAGCTGCTCGACGCGCTGTCGCGCGCGAAGGTGAACGTGCTGGTGTCGGGCGGCACGGGCAGCGGCAAGACGACGCTGCTCAACATCCTGTCCGGCTTCATTCCGCGCAACGAGCGGATCGTGACGATCGAGGACGCGGCCGAGCTGCAACTGCAGCAGCCGCACGTGCTGCGGCTCGAAACGCGTCCGCCGAACATCGAGGGCAAGGGCGAGATCACGCAGCGCACGCTGGTGCGCAACGCGCTGCGGATGCGCCCGGACCGGATCATCCTCGGCGAAGTGCGCGGCGCCGAAGCGCTCGACATGCTCAACGCGATGAACACGGGCCACGAAGGCTCGCTCGCGACGATCCACGCGAACACGCCGCGCGACGCGCTGACGCGGCTCGAGAACATGGTCAGCGTGTCGGGCCTGACGCTGCCGCCGAAGACGATGCGTCAGCAGATCGCGTCGGCGATCTCGGTGGTCGTGCAGGCGGCGCGGCTGACCGACGGCAAGCGCAAGATCGTCAGCATCCAGGAGCTGACCGGGATGGAAGGCGACATCATCAACATGCAGGAGATCTTCACGTTCAAGCGCACGGGCGTGGACCGCGACGGCTCGGTGCGCGGCCACTTCTGCGCGACCGGCGTGCGGCCGAAGTTCGTCGAGCGACTGCAGGCGTTCGGCATCAACCTGCCGGATTCGCTGTACGACCCGTCCGTGCGTTACGAAACGGACTGACGACAGGCGCCGTGTGCTGCCGGGGAGGCCTCATGAATGCGATCTTTTACGGTTTTGTGATTCTTACCTTCGTCGCGGTCGTGCTGTCGATCGAAGGCATCTATCAATGGTGGAACGCGCGGCACGGCACCGCCGCGCGCCGGATCGAATCGCGCATTCGCGCGATGTCGGCCGGCGGCAACGTCCAGCAGGAGCGGCTGTCGATCCTGAAGAAGCGGATGCTCGACGAGTCGAAATCGTTCGACCGGCTGCTGCTGCGCATGCCGCGCGTGCACGCGCTCGATCTCGTGATCCAGCAGTCGGGCCTCGACTGGACGCTGCCGAAGCTGATCACGCTCAGCGCGACGTTCGCGGCGTTCGCGTGGTTCGCGGCGAGTTTCGCGCGCTTGCCGCAACTGGCCGCGGTGCCGATCGCGCTCGTCGCCGGCTGGATGCCGATGGCGTACGTGCTGCGCTGCCGCGCGCGACGGATGCGCAAGCTCGAGCGGCAGTTGCCGGACATCTGTGACATGATCGCGCGCGCGCTGCGCTCCGGTCATTCGTTCACGAGCACGCTCGGGATGGTCGGCGACGAGTTTTCCGAGCCGATGGGCGGCGAGTTCCGCGTCACGTTCGACGAGGTCAACTACGGCGTGTCGCTGCACGACGCGCTGATGAACCTCGCGACGCGCGTGCCGGTGCAGGACCTGCGCTACTTCGTGATCGCGGTGCTGATCCAGCGCGAGACGGGCGGCAACCTGGCCGAGCTGCTCGACAGCATCGCCGGGCTGATCCGCGAGCGCTTCAAGCTGTTCGACAAGGTGCGCGTGCTGTCGGCGGAAGGGCGGCTGTCGGCGTGGATTCTCGGGCTCTTGCCGTTCGGCACCGCGGCGGTGATGGCGCTGCTGAACCGCGAATTCCTGTCCGTGCTCTGGGAGGATCCCGCGGGCATCCGGATGGTCGGCACGATGCTGGTGTCGATGCTGTTCGGCCTGTTCTGGATCCGCCGAATCGTGCGCATTCGCGTCTGACGCGCGCGCCGAATAACGAACCGTTGCGAGGTTGTCATGCAAAACCTGAGCGTGGTCCAGGCCGTGATGCTGGGCGGCTTGTTCATCTTCGTGGCCGGCGGCGTGCTCGTCGCGATGCTGCTGTTCGCGCCGCGCAGCATCCAGCGCCGGATCGAGCAGGCCGGCGGAGCCGGGGCGGGCGCCGTCGCCGGCCCGGGCGACGGCGACGACATGGCGTCGCGCTGGGTCGCGAAGCTGGTCGAGCTGTCCACCCCGATCTCGAAGCTGTCGGTGCCGAAGGAAGGCTGGGAGAGTTCGCCGCTGCGCATCCGGCTGATGAATGCCGGCTGGCGCAACCAGAGCGCGGCCGCATTGTATTTCACCGCGAAGACGGTGCTCGCGCTCGGCCTGCCGTGCGCGGCGCTGCTGGTGCTGATCACGACGTCGCTCGGCGACGAGCGCGCGCTGCTGTCGCTGATCCTCGTCGCGCTCGCCGGCATCGGTTACTACATCCCGAACGTCGTGCTGTCGCAGCGGGTCAAGGTGCGCCAGCAGAAGATCTTCGAGGATTTCCCGGACGCGCTCGACCTGCTGACGGTGTGCGTCGAAGCGGGGCTCGGGCTCGACGCGGCACTGATGAAGGTGAGCGAGGAACTGCGGTTTCGCAGCGAGGTGGTCGCGAGCGAACTCGATCTGCTGCTGCTCGAGATGCGCTCCGGCTTCACGAAGGAAACGGCGCTGCGCAATCTCGCGCTGCGCACCGGCGTGGAGGACATCGAATCGTTCTGCGCGATGCTGATCCAGGCGGACCGGTTCGGCACGAGCATCAGCGAATCGCTGCGCGTGCTGTCGGACATGCTGCGCACGCGGCGTCGGATGCGCGCGGAGGAACGCGCGGCGAAGATCGCGCTGAAGCTGCTGTTCCCGCTGATCTTCTGCATTTTCCCCGCGCTGATGGTGGTGCTGCTCGGCCCGGCGATGATTCACGTGTATCGCGTGCTGCTGCCCACGTTCGTCGGCATCGCGCAATGAGCGATGCACGGATGCGGCTGCGTTCGCATCGATAAAGGCTACGTGTGCCGGCCTCCGGGCCAATCGGCGGCCGGCACTGCGACAGGCTTCATGGAGGCTCCCTCCCCAGGCGGCGCCGCGAGACAGATCGACCATAGCGGCGTCAATGTATCCTCGACCCATGGTCGATCATGGAACAAGCCGTAGTCCACCGCCTTCACGGCTGCCCCCTACTGCTAACCGTTTGACACGGCGTGCGCCGGATCGGGGCGGCCGGCGCGCGGTGCGTCACTGAAAATGATGCACGTAGCGCAGTACCATCCGCGTCCCCTGGGGCCGGTTGCGCGCATACGTCTCGAAGTACGCGTTGAACAGCAGGTGATCGTGCGGCGAGAAGCTGACCATCGCCCCCGGCCCGATCGCGAATACCGCTTCCCGTGTGCCCGGCACGTCCTGCCCGTTGGCCTTCATGTCGGTGGTCTGGCGCAACCAGTAGCCGTTGAGCCCCAGCCGCAGGCCGGGCCGCACTTCGTACTCGGTCGCGAAGTTCACGTGGATCGCCTGGCCGGCCTGCGTCGACGTCACGTCGGGCCCGAGTGCCGTGGCCGGCCGATGGTTGGTCGCGTTCCACAGATAGTGCAGCCGCCACGATACGGTCCATTTCGGCGTGACCCACAGCGTCGCCGCCCAGTACGGATCGAACGACCAGAAATGGCTGCCCGGATTGATCGCGCGCGACGGATCGTACGCGCCGGTCGGCACGATGAACTGGAATTCGACGCGCTGCGCGAAGCGCGGGCCCTGCGCGCCCATCACCGGGTCGAACTGGACGAACGGGCCGATCAGCAGATCGCCGAAGCCGGCGCGCGCATTCAGCGCGACGTTGCCGATGCCGTCGTCGGTCCGCGCGGACGCGATCCACGGCAGGATCACGTCGAGGCCCGGATGCATGCCGGCGAACGTCAGCGGCGACTGATAGACGAGCTGGCTCAAGCCCGCGAACAGGTCGATGTCCTGCTTCGGCAACCCGACCTTGTTGCCCGCATTGTCGTTGACGCGGCCAGCCGTGTAGTACTGCAGGTACTGCGTGCCGTACCAGCCGGCGCCGGCCGGCGGCATGCCGTCGAGGAAACTCGTCATGCCGAGGTTGACGGCCGGCAGGTCGGCCGCATGGGCTGGCGCGTGGCCGGCGAGACCGACGAGCGCGAAGCCTGCGGCGACGAGCAGGCGAGAGCCGAATTTCATGTTCACCACCTCCTGGATATTATTTGTATGTACTAATCAAAGCGCGCGTGAAAGATCGGGGTGATCGGCGATCGCGCGATACTGGCCGGTATGGAACACGAGCGGTGCCTTGCCGAACGCGTCGAATTGCTCGATCTCGCCGATGAAGAGCAAATGATCGCCGCCTTCGTAGTGGCCGACGTTGCGGCACACGAAGCGCGCGCTCGCGCCGTCGAGGCAGGGCACGCCGCCGCTTTCCGACTCCGCGTGCGGCACGCCGTCGAACTTGTCGGCGCTGGGCGTCGCGAAGCGGCGCGACAGGTCGATCTGGTCGTGCGCGAGGATGTTGATCGCGAAATGGGTCGCCGCGACGAAATCCGGGCGGCTCGGCGCGACCTTGCGCAGGCTCCACAGCACGAGCGGCGGATCGAGCGACAGCGACGAGAACGAATTCGCGGTGAGCCCCACCTTGCGCCCGTCGGCCGCGCACGTGGTGATCACGGTGACGCCGGTCGGGAACTGTCCGAACGCGGCGCGCAACTGCATCGGGTCGAGGGCCGGACGGTCGGTAACGGTCGTTTCCATGACGGTTACTCCGCTCGCACGCTGTGTTGCCGGATCAGCGCCGCGCACGCCGACGGCTCGAACCACCAAGGCGAGAACCGGCGCGGATCGTCGAAGCCGTCGACGATCACCTTGGCAAGCGACGGCGACTGGCCGGCCGCGCCGAGCAGTTCGAGGATGTGCGGCGGCGGCGGGGTGAGCAGCGAGTTGGTCCAGCGCACGACATGCTGCGCATAGGCCCAGTAGCTTTCGAACGTCTGCTGCATCCACTCTTCGCCGAACGGCGCGGCGTCGCGCGCGACGATCGCCGCGAAATACGCGTTCGCGCATTTCGCGGCGTTGTTCGAGCCCTGGCCGGTGATCGGATCGTTGACCACCACCGCGTCGGCCATCCCGAACACGGTGCGGCCCGACGGCAGCCGGAAGAACGGCATGCGTACCGTCGGCGCGAAGCGCCCGGCCAGCGTGCCGTTCGGATCGGTAAGCTCGACGTCGCGGCAGCGCTCGAATTCCCACGGTACGTACTGCTGCAGGAACGACAGGCTCCGGTCCAGATGCTGCTCGGGCGTCTTCACGTCGGCCCAGCAGTCGAGCGGGCCGCCCGGGATGCCTTCGAACACCATGATTTCGCACGGGCCGGTGGTGGTCAGCGCGGGAAACACGAAGTACTCGCCGATGCCCGGCAGCAGGTTGAAGCGCACGCGCGAATACGGCTCGCTCGGCGTCATCCCTTTCACGTAGGTGAGCGCCAGCGCGCGCTGGGGGCGGTCGAACGGGCTGCGCGCATCGTCGCGGCCGAGCAGGTTGACGATGTCGCCCTTGCCCGCCGCGAGCAGCACGAGGTCGTGGCTGCGCGCGAGTTCCTCGAGTTCGGGCACGCCGATGTCGCCGATCCGCACGTCCGCGCCGCGGCGGCGGACGCCGTCGAGCCAGTCGGCCATCTTCACGCGCTGGTCGACCGACTGCGCGTAGCGGGTCAGCCGCGACGACCAGTCGATCACCTTGCGGCCGTTGCCGTCCGGGTGCGGCACCGCGATGCCGATGCCTTCGACGGACGGGCACGCTTCCTCCCACGTATTCAGGCCGAGATCGCGCTCGATCTGCAACGACGTGTGGAACATGCACTGGCTCGACATGACCTTGCCCGAGCGGATCTGCTCAGCGTCGCGGTTGGTCGCGAGCGTGACGTGGTAACCCTGGTCGAGCAGGGCGAAGGCGAGTTGCAGGCCGGACTGGCCGGCGCCGACGATAGCGATGCGTCTCATGGGAGTGTCCTTGGTTGGCCGTGTGGCGGCCGGAATGATTGCGTGAAGGGGCGGCGCGAAGCGGTCACTCCGCGAGCCGCGGAATCGCCGGCACCGCCTGTTCGGGGCCCATCGCGGCATAGCCGCCGTCCACCGCGTAGTCGGCGCCCGTCACGAAGCTCGCGGCGTCGCTGCACAGGAACGTGACGACCTGCGCGACTTCCGACGGATCGCCGACGCGGCCGAGCAGGTGGAACGGCGCGGCGACGCGATCGGTCTTCGCGCGGTCGCCGTGCGTCAGCTCGTCCATCACGCGCGACCAGGTCCAGCCCGGCGACACCGAGTTGACGCGAATGCGATCGGGCGCGAGATCCATCGCCATGCTGCGCGTGAGCTGTCGGATCGCGGCCTTGGAGGTCGGATACAGCCAGCGGCCGGTCTGCGCGCACTGCGCGGAGATCGAGCTGAAGTTGACGATCGCGCCGCCGCCGCGCCGGGCCATGTGCGGATGCACGGCCTTCGCGAGCATCGCCGCCGACACGACGTTGACGTCCATCGCCGCGAGCCAGTCGTTGCGGGTCGCGTGGATGCCGTTGTCGACGTAGCTGCACGCGAGGTTGACGAGCACGTCGATCGCGCCGAACCGTTCGACGATCGTCGCGATCGCGCGCTCGATCGCGCGGTCGTCGGTGATGTCGAGCGCGAGGAACAGCGCCCGTTCGCCGAGCGATGCGGCAACGCGTGCGCCGTTGTCCGCATCGAGATCGAGGATCGCGACGCTCGCACCGGCGCGGCTCAGGTCCTGCGCGACCGCGGCGCCGATCAGCGTGGCGCCGCCGGTGACGAGCGCGACTTTGCCAGCAAGGGCATTCATGGGGTGTCTCCGGGAATCGTGGGGTGAGGATGGGGCCGCGTCAGCGCGCCTCCGTCGACGGTGCGCTGTCGTGCCAGCGGCGCATCAGGCCGTTGGACGGCACGGTTTCGTCGAGCAGCTTGCGGGCCGTGTCGACGCCGGCGACCGGCAGGCCGGACGGGTCGAGCAGGCCGATCTGCACGAGCACGCTCGCCTGATCCCAGTAAATGTGCTCGTGATAGAGCTTGTCGCCGCGAAACTTGACGATCGCGACGAGCGGAATCTCGACGCGCTTGCCGGTCGGCGCGACGCCCGGCAGCATCCAGTCGATCTCGGTGGTGTGCGTGAAGCGGAACAGCAGCTCGTCGACGATCTGGCTCGCGCCGATCGTGCGCGAGATCGGCGTGATCGTCGTGTCGGGCGGGTTCGCATGCACGAAGTGATGCGTGTAGAAGCGCTTGAGCTCGTCGTGGCCGACGCCGCCCGTCAGCGTCGGAATATGGTTGACGTACGGCTGGGCGACCATCGTGGCCATCGTCGCGTCGACGTTGCGCGTGTCGAACTCGTGCTTCAGGTGCGTTTCCCACAGCGCGGACAGGTCGTAGTGCGGGCCGAGCGCGGCGCGGAACGCGGCGATCGCGCGCTGGTGAGCCATGACCGCGGCGGCCTTGTCGAAATGATCGCCGCCGGCGCGGGCGAACGCGTGATCGACGCCGGGGTAGACGTACACTTCGACGCCGTCGCGGCCGGACAGCGCATCCGCGATGCGCTGCTGCGCGTCGGGCGGGCAGAAGCGGTCCTGCGCGGCGATCTGCAATACGAGCCGCCCGCGCAGGTGCGCCGCTTCGTCCAGCGCATGCTCGATGCCCACGCCGTAGTAACTGACCGCCGCGGCCACGCCCGGCAGCCGGCACGCGGCGAGATAGGCGAGCTTGCCGCCGAGGCAGTAGCCGAGCACGCCGGCCTCGCCCGTGCATTCCGGCCGCTGGCGGAGCATGTCCAGCGCGGCGCCGATGTCCTCCACGCCCTTGTTTTCGTCGAATTCGCGATAAAGGGCCATCGCGCGTTCGAAATCGGCCGCCGCGTAACCGAGCTCGATCCCCGGCGACTGGCGCCAGAACAGGTCCGGCACGAGCACGGTATAGCCTTCCTCGGCGTAGTAGTCGGCCACGTCGCGCATCGTCGCGTTCGCGCCGAAAATTTCGTGACAGAGCACGATGCCCGGCCCGGTTCCGCCGGCCGGCGTGCTCAGGTACGCGCGGAACGCGCCGCCGTCCGGCGATGGAACCTCGATGTGACGTCCGTTCATGTGTCCCTCCATGCTGTGGGTTTCGGTGACGGGCCCAGTATTGGCGGACGAAATGCGCGCTTCTATCCGCTTTCTTCGGCCGTTATCCGCGAATTCCGGAAACCTGCGACAGCGGCCGCGGCGGGCCGGCGGGCCTCGGCGGACCGCGGGTATGTGCGGATGCGGACAGCCCGCCCAGTTTTCTACGATGCGCGAACGGTCCGCTTCTTGCATGGCTTGGGCTGGACTTGCGTGTTTCGCGGGACGGACTGTCCGGATACTGCGAGCGCTGTCCGGATCGTGCGACGGATTCCCCGAGATCGGGAATGCGTGCACGGCGCGAGTGCGATCGAGCACGACGGGAGAACTTCGATGGCGCAATTTTCCGAAACCGGCTGGCTGGCCGACGCCGCCTGTTTCAATCACGACACGCTGCTGCTGGAGTCGAACGACGTCGACGAGGTGCGCGCGCGCGTCGCCGACGTGTTCAAGCCGCACCGGCTCACGCCGACCGGCGAATCGCGCGCGCTGCACAGCTGCATGCATCATGCGCGCTGGGGCAACCTGTCGTTGAACCTGCTCGATTACGGCGGCGGCGTCAGCATCGAGCCGGGGCCGCTCGAACATTTCTTCCTGCTGCAGATTCCGCTGCGCGGCCACGCCGAAATCGAATGCGGCGCGACGCGCTTCGTGTCGTCGCCGGGCACCGCGTCGCTGCTTTCGCCGACGCTGCCGCTGAAGATGCGCTGGGGCGATGCGTGCCCGCAGGTCATCCTGCGCATCGAGCGGGAAGTGATGGAGCGCCACGCACAGCGGCATTTCGGCGACGACCGGCGCGCGAGCGTCGAATTCGAACCGGAATTCGACCTGGCGTCGCCGCAGGGTACCTGTCTCGCGCAATTGCTGCCGGTGCTCGCCGGCGCGATCGCGACGGACGCGCATCCGCTGCGTCATCCGCTCGCGTTCGAGCAGCTCGAATCGACGCTGCTCAACCTGCTGCTGCACGGCCACCCGAACAGCGCGCGCAACGGCACGCGACACGTGCCGACGGCGCTCGCGCCGTTCTACGTGCGGCGCGTGGAAGAATACATTCGCGCGCATCTCGACGAGCCGCTGACGATCGAACGGCTCGCCGAACTCGCCGGCGTCAGCCCGAGCACGCTGTTCGCCGGCTTTCGCCATCGCCACGGGATCACGCCGATGGGCTTCGTGCGACAGTTGCGGCTGCAACATGTGCGCGAGGAACTGCTGGCCGGCGACACGCCGGGGCTCGCGTCGGTCACCGACGTCGCGCTGAAATGGGGCTTCGCGCACCTCGGGCGGTTCGCGATCGAGTACAAGCGGGCGTTCGGCGAATCGCCGTCGGCGACGCTCAGGATGCGGCGCGGGCGGAGTTGAACGCAACGGCGGGAACGATGCCCCGCCGCCGCGCGGGTCGGTGCGGCCGATGGTCCGGAGGCGCGTGCCGTGCCGCCTAGGGCGTGTTCACGCTAATAACGGGCTTGCGCTGGCCCCCAGAAGGGCCGAGCGCGAGGATTGCGACGAAGCGAATACTCGACGTATTCGCGAGGAGCATGACGCAGCGATCGGCCCTTCTG
>NZ_JAUJRI010000042.1:0-13724 GCF_030504405.1 Burkholderia sp. AU44665
GCCGCGGGCTCCGCGCCGGCCGCGGCGCAAGCCACGCCGCCCGCCGCTGCCACGTCTGCCGCGCCCGCCCCGCCGTCCGCCGCCGAAGGCGCGCAGCCGACCGGCGCCGCGGTGCCGGCGAAGGCCTATACGCCGACGCCGCAGCAGGTCCGCTACGGCAACGCGATCGCGTTCCGCACGCTGATTCCGTCGCCGCTGCTCGAACAGCTCACCGCGAACGAATACGCGCAGATCGTGCAGACGGCCGCCGACAGCAACCGCCTGCTGCCCGCGAACCAGCCGCGCGTGAAGCGCCTGCGTGCGATCGTCGCGAAGCTCGCGCCGTATTCGGTGAAGTGGAACGACCGCGTGAAAAGCTGGGCATGGGACGTCAATGCGATCCGTTCGCGCGACATTCGCCTGACCTGCCTGCCGGGCGGCAAGGTGCTCGTGTACGGCGGCATGCTCGAGCGTGTGCGCCTGAACGACGACGAGCTCGGCGTGCTGCTCGCGCACGGCATCGCGCATGCGCTGCGCGAACACGCGCGCAGCAACTTCGGTGCGACCTCGCAGACGTCGCTGCGCGCGGCCGCGCTGCCGCCGCTGTTCGGCGTCGGCGATCCGCTGCCGCAGGCGCTGAACCTCGGCGAGCGCCTGCAGTCGCTCCACTACGATCCGACCGACGAGACCGAAGCCGACGTGATCGGCGGCGACATCGCCGCCCGCGCGGGCTTCGATCCGCGCGCGGCGATCACGCTGTGGGACAAGCTCGCGGCCGCGACGCGCGCGAACAAGGCGACGGGTTTCATCTACACGCATCCGTACGGCGCCGCGCGCCGCCAGGATCTGCTGAACCGGCTGCCGGACCTGATGCCGCTGTACGCGAAAGCAACGGGCAAGCGCGTCGAATCGCTGCCCGACTACGCGGGCATCAGCGCGCAGCGGCGCAAGGTCGTGCGGCGCTGAGCGCTACGCGTGCGCGTCGGCCATCGCCGGGCGCACGCCGCTGTCACGCATCCAGCGCACCTCGTCGCCGGGGCTGCGGCCGAACAGCCGCTTGAACTCCCGGCTGAACTGCGATGCGCTCGCGTAGCCGACCCGCGCGGCCGCCGCGCCGGCGCCGAGCCCGTCGCGCACCATCATCAGCCGCGCCTGGTGCAGCCGCGCGGTCTTCACGTACTGCATCGGCGACGTCGCCGTCACGTGCTTGAACTGCGCGTGGAATACCGCGAGGCTCATCCCGGCTTCGCGTGCGAGCGTCTCGACGTCGAGATCGGCCTTCAGCTCCGCGTGAATGCGCCGCAGCGCCTTCGCGATGCGGCCGAAATGGTGCTGCTGCACGAGCGCCGCGCGCATCGCGTCGCCCTGCTCGCCCGTCAGCACGCGATACGCGATCTCGCGCATGATCGCCGGCCCGAGCACGCGCGTGTCGTGCGGCGACGCGAGCGCTTCGAGCAGCCGCACGACGGCATCGGCCAGCGGCGCATCGAGCGGCGTCGAGTACACGCCGAGCGGCTCACTGACCGCCGCGCCGAGCGTCTCGTCGAGCAGGATCGCGAGCTCGGCGATCACCGCGAGATCGACACGGATCGAGATCGCGAGAAACGGCTCGTCCGTGCTCGCGAACGTCTCGCATTCGAACGGCAGCGGCACCGACAGCACCAGGTATTGCTGCGCGTCGTACACGAACGAACGGTCGCCGAGATAGCCGAGCTTGCGCCCCTGGCACACGACGATGATGCTCGGCTCGTACAGCACCGGCATGCGCGGCACGGGATGCGTCACACGGATGAAGCGCACGCCGTCGAGCGCCGCGAGCGTGTCGCCCTCGTTCGGCGCGAGGCGCGTGTGCAGCTCGATCATGCGGCGCTGCAGGCGTTCGCCCGCGTCGGCCAAAAGGGGCTGGAAGCTCATCGGCGTGGTCCTGTCCGGCAAGAGAATCTGGCTCGCAATGTAGCACCTGGAACGTATTTTGACGGCCGTTCGCGGCAAATTCGAGAGGAATAGGCAAATCTTCCAGACCTTCGTGTATTTCGCCGCGGCGCCGCGCTCCTTACGATGAGGGCCTGTCTCGCCGCATCGCCACAGGGTGCGGCGGCAGTCTGTTTCGCCGGATGTTTTCCGGACAAGGAGCCCATTGCATGAGCACGACCTATGCCTACGCGGCGACCGATTCGCAATCGCCGCTCGCCCCGTTCGAATTCCAGCGTCGCGCGCTGCGCGACCTCGACGTCCAGATCGACGTCCTCTACTGCGGCGTCTGCCACTCGGATCTTCACCAGGCGCGCAACGAATGGCGCAACACGATCTACCCGGTCGTACCGGGCCATGAAATCGTCGGACGCGTGACCGCGACCGGCCCGCAGGTGTCGCGCTTCAAGGTCGGCGAGCTGGTCGGCGTCGGCTGCCTCGTCGATTCGTGCCGCACCTGCGCAAGCTGCGAAGAAGGCCTCGAGCAGTATTGCGAGAACGGCTTCGTCGGCACCTACAACGGTCAGGACCGCGTGACGGGCGACATCACGTACGGCGGCTATTCGACGCAGCTCGTCGTCGACGAGGCGTTCGTGCTGCGCGTGCCGGACACGCTCGACCCGGCCGGCGCCGCGCCGCTCTTGTGCGCGGGGATCACGACCTACTCGCCGCTGCGGCAGTGGAACGTCGGCCCCGGCAAGAAGGTCGGCATCGTCGGCCTCGGCGGCCTCGGCCACATGGGCGTGAAGCTGGCGCGCGCGATGGGCGCGCACGTCGTGCTGTTCACGACGTCGCCGTCGAAGATCGACGACGGCAAGCGGCTCGGCGCGCACGAAGTGGTGATCTCGAAGGACGAAGCGCAGATGAACGCGCACCTGAACAGCTTCGACTTCATCCTGAACACGGTCGCCGCGCAGCACGACCTGAATCCGTTCCTGAACCTGCTGAAGCGCGACGGCACGATGACGCTCGTCGGCGCGCCGGAGCACGACCATCCGTCGCCGCAGGTGTTCAACCTGATCTTCAAGCGCCGCCGCCTCGCGGGTTCGCTGATCGGCGGGATCGCGGAAACGCAGGAAATGCTCGATTTCTGCGCGGAGCACGGGATCACGTCCGACATCGAGACGATTCCGATGCAGCAGATCAACGCCGCTTACGAGCGGATGCTCAAGAGCGACGTGAAATACCGGTTCGTGATCGACATGGCGTCGCTCAAGCAGTAAGCGCCGCGGCAAACGAAACGGGCCGCCTGTCGGACAGGCGGCCCGTCTTGCATCCGGCGACCGGACGAATGGCTCGGCGGCTGCGCGCCAGGCGCGGCGCCGGCCATCACTTCGCGTAGTCGTAGTCGATCGTCAGCGGCGCATGGTCGCTGAACTTGATGTCCTTGAAGATCGACGTGCGTTTCGCGGTGCCGGCCACGCCCGGCGTCGCGATCTGGTAATCGATCCGCCACCCGACGTTCTTCGCGTACGCCTGGCCGCGGTTGCTCCACCACGTGTACTGCTCGGGACGCGGGTCGAGCGTGCGGAACACGTCGACGTAGCCGACGTCGTCGAACAGCTTCGTGAGCCACGCGCGCTCTTCCGGCAGGCAGCCCGAGTTCTTCTGGTTGCTCTTCCAGTTCTTGATGTCGATTTCCTTGTGGACGATGTTCACGTCGCCGCACAGGATCACCTCGCGCTTCTTCTTCAGCGCGGCGAGGTGCGGCATGAATTCGGCCATGAAGCGGTACTTCGCCTGCTGGCGCTCCTCGCCGCTCGAGCCGGACGGCACGTACACCGACACGACCGACAGCTTGCCGTAGCGCGCCTCGACGTAGCGCCCTTCCGGATCGAATTCGCTGCTGCCGAAGCCGATGATCACGTCGTCGGGCTCGCGGCGGCTGTACACGCCGGCGCCGCTGTAGCCCTTCTTCTCCGCGTGGTGGAAATAGCTCTTGAAGCCGTGCGGCTCGACGAATTCGGCCGGCAGGTCGTCGGCCGATACCTTGATTTCCTGCACGCATACGCAATCGGCGTTCTGTTCGCCGAGCCAGTCGAAGAAGCCCTTCTTCGCGGCGGAGCGGATGCCGTTCAGGTTGGCGGTAATCACTCGCATCATGTCGGGTTCCGTTCAGTTCGATGTTTTTACAGGGTTAACGGATCTTCACGCCTTCGAGCTCGGGCTTCGGCGGCGGGAATTCCAGCTTCATGTCGGTCATCGTGCGCAGCAGCAACTCGGCGATCATCACGTTGCGGTGCGTCTTCGAGTTCGCCGGGATCACGTACCACGGCGCATGCTCGGCCGACGTCGCGGCGAGCGCGTCACGGTACGCGGACTGGTAGGCGTCCCAGTGCTTGCGCGCGTCGAGATCGGCGATGTCGAATTTCCAGTGCTTGGTCGGATCGTCGATGCGCGCCTGCAGCCGCTCGCGCTGCTCGTCCTTCGAGATGTGCAGGAAGCACTTGACGATGGTCGTGCCGTTCTCGAACAGCATCGTCTCGAAATCGCGGATCTGCCGGTAGCGGCGCTCGCACTCCTTGTCGCCGATCGCGCCGAGCACGCGCGGCACGAGGACGTCCTCGTAGTGGCTGCGGTTGAAGATCGTGAGCTCGCCCGCGGCCGGCACCTGCGCATGCACGCGCCACAGGAAGTCGTGCGCGGCCTCGATCGGCGTCGGCGCCTTGAACGGCACGATGCGCAGGCCAAGCGGATCGACGTCGCGAAACACCGCGCGCACGGTGCCGTCCTTGCCGCTCGTATCCATGCCCTGCAGCACGAGCAGCACGCGCTTCTTCTGCTGCGTGTGCAGGCGCTCCTGCTGCACGTCGAGCTCGGTCGACACGGCCGACAGCCGTTCGCGGTCGGCCTCCTTCGAGCCGGACGAAAACGGCTTCGCGGCCGGGTCGAACGCGTCGAGCTTGAATGCGGCGGCTTCCTTCTCGCGCGTGCTGTACGGCACGCGGAAATCGTCGAGCGACGGTTGTTTCGCCATTCGTTCCTCCGTTGGGCGGTGCGATGCATACGATAACGCATCCACCAAATGCGACGGGCCGCCCGAACGCGTTCGGTGCGGCCCGTCGTCAAGCGCGGGTCAGGCGCGCGCGCATGCTCAGCCGAGCTTCTTCTTCAGCAGTTCGTTGACCTGCTGCGGATTGGCCTTGCCCTTCGTCGCCTTCATCGCCTGGCCGATCAGCGCGTTGAACGCCTTTTCCTTGCCCGCGCGGAATTCCTCGACCGACTTCGCGTTCGCCGCGAGCACTTCGTCGATGATCGCTTCCAGCGCGCCGGTGTCGGAGATCTGTTTCAGCCCCTTCGCGTCGATGATGCGATCGACCGCGCCTTCGTCGGTCGCCTTCTCGTCCCAGATCGTCGCGAAGATTTCCTTCGCGATCTTGTTCGAGATCGTGCCGTCGGCGATGCGCTGCAGCAACAGCGCGAGCTGCGCGGCCGACACCGGAATCGCGTCGATCTCGATGCCGTCGCGGTTCAGCTGCGACGACACGTCGCCCATCAGCCAGTTCGCGGCGATCTTCGCGTTCGCCGCGCCGGCCTTCGCGACCACCGCCTCGAAGTACGCGGCCATCGCCTTGCTCGACGTCAGCACGCCCGCGTCGTACGCGGACACGCCGTATTCGTCGACGAAGCGCTGCTGCATCGCGGCCGGCAGCTCGGGCATGCCGGACTGCACGCGCTCGATCCAGTCCTGGCCGATCACGAGCGGCATCAGGTCGGGATCGGGGAAGTAGCGGTAATCGTGCGCGTCTTCCTTGCTGCGCATCGAACGCGTCTCGCGCTTGTCCGGATCGTACAGGCGCGTTTCCTGCACGACTTCGCCGCCGTCCTCGATCAGCTCGATCTGGCGACGCACTTCGTAATTGATCGCTTCCTCGAGGAAGCGGAACGAGTTCAGGTTCTTGATTTCCGCGCGCGTGCCGAACTTCTCCTGGCCGACCGGGCGCACCGACACGTTCGCGTCGCAGCGGAACGAGCCTTCCTGCATGTTGCCGTCGCAGATGCCGAGCCACACGACGAGCGCGTGCAGCGCCTTCGCGTACGCGACGGCCTCGGCGGCGCTGCGCATTTCCGGCTCGGTGACGATCTCGAGCAGCGGCGTGCCCGCGCGGTTCAGGTCGATCCCGGTCATCCCGGCGAAGTCTTCATGCAGCGACTTGCCCGCGTCTTCCTCGAGGTGCGCGCGGGTCAGGTTGACCGTCTTCTCGTACGCGGGCTTGCCGGCCTTTTCGTTGGCGGGCACCTGGATCGTGATCCGGCCGCCCTGCACGACCGGAATCTCGTACTGACTGATCTGATAGCCCTTCGGCAGATCGGGGTAGAAATAATTCTTGCGCGCGAAGATGCTGCGCGGCGCGATGGTCGAGCCGATCGCGAGGCCGAAGCGGATCGCGCGCTCGACCGCGCCGCGGTTCAGCACCGGCAGCACGCCCGGCAGCGCCAGGTCGACCGGGCACGCCTGCGTGTTCGGCTCGGCGCCGAACTGCGTGGATGCGCCCGAGAAAATCTTCGAGACGGTCGACAGTTGCGCGTGCGTCTCGAGACCGATGACGACTTCCCACTGAGTAGCCATATGCTTACACCCCCGCCGGAACTTGCTTGTGCCAGTCGGTCGCGCGCTGGAACGCGTCGGCAACCTGCAGCATCCGGGCTTCGTTGAAATAGTTGCCGATGATCTGCAGGCCGACCGGGCGCTTCGCGTTCGCGCCCGCGCCGAAACCGCACGGCACGCTCATGCCGGGCAGGCCCGCGAGGCTCACCGACAGCGTGTAGATATCCGCGAGATACATCTGCACCGGATCGTCGCCCTTCGCGCCGAGATCCCATGCGACCGTCGGCGACGCCGGGCCCATGATCACGTCGCAGGACTTGAACGCTTCCTGGAAATCGTTCGCGATGATGCGGCGGATCTTCTGCGCCTGCAGGTAGTACGCGTCGTAGTAGCCGTGCGACAGCACGTAGGTGCCGACGAGAATCCGGCGCTTCACTTCCGGCCCGAAGCCTTCGGCGCGCGACTTCTTGTACATGTCGAGCAGGTCGCCGTACTGCGCGGCGCGGTGGCCGAAGCGCACGCCGTCGAAACGCGACAGGTTCGACGACGCCTCGGCCGGCGCGATCACGTAGTACACGGGGATCGACAGTTCCGTCTTCGGCAGCGACACCGGCACGAGCGTCGCGCCGAGCGCTTCATACTGCTTGAGCGCCGCATCGATCGTCGCGCGCACGTCGTCGGCGAGGCCGGCGCCGAAATACTCGTTCGGCAGGCCGATGCGCAGGCCGGCGAGCGGCTTGCCCGCGTCGTTGCCGGCCGCCCACGGCTGGCCGAGGTGACGCGTGAAATCTTCGTCGTCGCGCTCGAGGCTCGTCGAGTCGCGCTCGTCGAAGCCGGCCATCGCGTTCAGCAGCAGCGCGCAGTCGGACGCGCTCTGCGCCATCGGGCCGCCCTGGTCGAGCGACGACGCGAACGCGATCATCCCGTAGCGCGACACGCGGCCGTAGGTCGGCTTGATGCCCGTCACGCCCGCGAACGACGCGGGCTGGCGGATCGAGCCGCCGGTGTCGGTGCCGGTCGCGGCCGGCGCGAGGCGCGCGGCGACGGCGGCCGAGCTGCCGCCCGAGCTGCCGCCCGGCACCGCGTCCGTGTCCCACGGGTTCTTCACCGCGCCGAACGCCGAGTTCTCGTTCGACGAGCCCATCGCGAACTCGTCCATGTTGGTCTTGCCGAGCGTGACCATGCCGGCCGCCTGCAGGCGGGCGACCACGGTCGCGTCGAACGGGCTCTCGTAGTTCGCGAGCATCTTCGAGCCGGCGGTCGAGCGCCAGCCGCGCGTGACGAACACGTCCTTGTGCGCGATCGGCAGGCCGGTGAGCGCGCCGCCCGCGCCGCGGGCGAGCTCCGCGTCGGCGGCTTTCGCCTGCGCGAGGGTGAGGTCGGCGTCGACGTGGACGAACGCGTTCAGGTCGCGCGCGGCGTCGATCCGTTTCAGATAGTGCTGCGCGAGCTCGACGGCCGAGCATTCCTTGGCGGCGAGCGCGGCGCGCAGTTCGGTCAGGCTTTTTGCGTGCATTGAGTGGTTTTCCTGGGAATTCTGGGTGGCGCGCGGCGCTGGACGGCCGGCGCGCTTGTCATCGAATGCTTACTCGATCACCTTCGGCACGAGATAGAGGCCGTCCTGGACGGCCGGCGCCGGACGCTGGTTGTCGTCGCGATTGACGAGCTCCGTCACGGCGTCGTCGCGCAGGCGCTGCGCGACTGCCTGGATCTGTTCGATCGGGTGGGCGAGCGGCGCGATGCCGGCGGTGTCGACCGCCTGCATCTGCTCGACGAGGCCGAAGAATTCGTTGAGCTGGCCGAGCATGTGCTCGGCGTCGGCGTCGGCCATTTCGAGTCGCGCCAGGTGCGCGATGCGTTTCACATCGGTCAGGGTCAGGGCCATGCGATCACCGGAAAAACAAGGCTGCGCAGTGCATCGAAGCAGCACTGCGGCGGGGGGTTGGAGGGTGCGATCCCACCCTCAAAAATCGGGGCCGAAGCGGCAAAAATACCGCCCGTTTCGATTCAAATACCGTGAAATTATAAGGTATCATTACGCGTTCGACCCAAACCCGGCAGCCTTTTCCCGCACCGTTTCGCCCTGTTTCGGCAAGCCGTGCGTGCTTCGTGCGATCCCCGGTAGACATCACTCGCAGCTTCGTGCGCCGCGGCGGCCGCTTCCGCCACGCTTCCCGAGGCTGTTATTTTTTCCGCTGCCGCCCTCAGCGCTCGCTATGCAGGGCCGGCCCAGAGCGAAACAGGATTCTGAATGTTCGGTTTTTTGCGCAGCTACTTCTCCAACGATCTCGCGATCGACCTCGGCACCGCAAACACCCTGATCTACATGCGCGGCAAGGGCATCGTGCTCGATGAGCCGTCCGTCGTGTCGATCCGCCAGGAAGGCGGCCCCAACGGCAAGAAGACGATCCAGGCGGTCGGCAAGGAAGCCAAGCAGATGCTCGGCAAGGTGCCGGGCAACATCGAGGCGATCCGCCCGATGAAGGACGGCGTGATCGCCGACTTCACCGTCACCGAGCAGATGATCAAGCAGTTCATCAAGACGGCGCACGAGTCGCGCATGTTCTCGCCGTCGCCGCGCATCATCATCTGCGTGCCGTGCGGCTCGACCCAGGTCGAGCGCCGCGCGATCAAGGAAGCCGCGCACGGCGCCGGCGCATCGCAGGTCTACCTGATCGAGGAGCCGATGGCGGCCGCGATCGGCGCGGGCCTGCCGGTATCGGAAGCCACCGGCTCGATGGTCGTCGACATCGGCGGCGGCACGACCGAAGTCGGCGTGATCTCGCTCGGCGGCATCGTCTACAAGGGCTCGGTGCGCGTCGGCGGCGACAAGTTCGACGAGGCGATCGTCAACTACATCCGCCGCAACTACGGGATGCTGATCGGCGAGCAGACCGCCGAGGCGATCAAGAAGGAAATCGGCTCCGCGTTCCCGGGCTCCGAAGTCAAGGAAATGGAAGTGAAGGGCCGCAACCTGTCGGAAGGCATCCCGCGCAGCTTCACGATCTCCAGCAACGAAATCCTCGAAGCGCTGACCGATCCGCTGAACCAGATCGTGTCGTCGGTGAAGATCGCGCTCGAACAGACGCCGCCGGAACTCGGCGCCGACATCGCCGAACGCGGGATGATGCTGACGGGCGGCGGCGCGCTGCTGCGCGACCTCGATCGCCTGCTCGCGGAAGAAACCGGCCTGCCGGTGCTCGTCGCGGAAGATCCGCTGACCTGCGTCGTGCGCGGTTCGGGCATGGCGCTCGAGCGCATGGACAAGCTGGGCAGCATCTTCTCGTACGAGTGATCGCCCAGTGATCGCCTAGGCAGTCCCGTTTGATATGACGCACCCGCGGCGTGGCCGGATCGCTCGTTCAGAACGAACCGCCGCGCCGTTTGCGCGTCTGAGCATTATTTAACCGATCACACGCGCCCGGCGCCGACCATGGAATACAGTCCGCCGCCCCTCTTCAAGCAAGGTCCGCCCGCGCTCGCGCGGCTCATCTTCTTCGTCGCCCTCGCCATCGCGCTCCTCGTGTCGGACGCGCGCTTCAGCACGCTCGAAATCGTGCGCGGCGTGCTCGGCACCGTGCTCTACCCGCTGCAACGCGCGGCGCTCGTGCCGCGCGACCTGTTCATGGGCGCGGCCGACATCGCCGTCACCGGCGCGTCGCTGCGCCACGAGAACGACGACCTCCGCAAACGCAACCTGCAACTGTCCACGCAGGCCAACCAGGCCGCGGTGCTTGCGCAGGAGAACATCCATCTGCGCGCGGTGCTCGAGCTGCGCCAGCACATCGCGACGCAATCGACGCCGGTCGAGATCCAGTACGACACGAGCGACCCGTTCACGCAGAAGATCGTGATCGGCCAAGGCTCGCAGCAAGGCATCCAGGACGGCTCGCCCGTCGTCAGCGAGGACGGCGTGGTCGGCCAGGTCACGCGCGTGTTCCCGCTGCAATCCGAAGTCACGCTGGTCACCGACCGCGATCTCGCGATTCCCGTGCAGGTGCTGCGCACCGGCCTGCGCAGCGTGATCTACGGCACGCCGAAGGGCGATTCGCTCGACCTGCGCTTCGTGCCGACGAGCGCGGATCTCGTCGCCGGCGACGAGCTCGTCACGAGCGGCCTCGACGGCGTCTATCCGCCCGGGCTGCCGGTCGCGAAGGTCGTGCGCGTCGACAAGCTCGCCGATACCGCGTTCGCGCGCGTGACCTGCGCACCGGTCGCGGCCGTGCGCGGCGCGCGCCAGATGCTCGTGCTGCATTACCGGAACGACATCCCGCCGCGCCCGGCCGAGCCCGATCCCGCCGCCGAGAAGAACGCGAAGGGCAAGAAGGGCGCGAAAGCCGCCGCAAAGGGCGAGAAGGCCGAGAAAACCGACAAGGCCGACGCGAACGCGAAGCCGGCCGCCGCGGCCCAGCCCGGCGCGAAGCCGGCGCCGGCGCCGGCCCAGCCCGCCGCCGCGCCCGCGAAGCCCGCCGCCGGGCAATCTGGAGCCCAGCGATGAACCGCCCGCAATACATCCTGCAGCCGGTCAATCCGTACTTCATCGTCTTCAGCCTCGCCGCCGCGTTCCTGCTGAACCTGATGCCGTGGGGCCGCCTGCCCGGCGTGCCCGACTTCGTCGCGCTGGTGCTGCTGTTCTGGAACATCCACCAGCCGCGCAAGGTCGGGATGGGCGTCGCGTTCGCGCTCGGCATCCTGATGGACGTGCACGACGCGGGGCTGCTCGGCGAGCATGCGCTCGCCTATACGCTGCTGTCGTACGGCGCGATCACGATCCACCGCCGCGTGCTGTGGATGCCGATCGGCGTGCAGGTGCTGTACGTCACGCCGCTGCTCGTCGCCGCGCAGCTCGTGCCGTTCGTGATCCGCCTGCTGATGGGCGCCGCGTTCCCCGGTTGGCGCTACCTCGTCGACGGTTTCGTCGAAGCCGCGCTGTGGCCGATCGCGAGCCATCTGCTGCTGATGCCGCAACGCCGCCCGGTCGACCCGGACGATACGCGCCCGATCTGAGCCGGACCGACCTTGAATACCCGCCGCCCCCACGCCCGCCGCGCGCCGCGCTCCGGGGCGGCACCTCGCCCTCGCCCGCGCGCGGGCCAGATTGCCAGTAAATGACCGAATTCAACGACACCCAACAGCAGCTCTCGAGGTTCCGCCTGCGCGTCGCGGCGGCGGGCGTGTTCGTGTTCGTCTGCTTCGGGCTGCTCGCGAGCCGTTTCTTCTATCTGCAGTTGATGCAGCACGGCAAATACGCGCTGCAGGCCGAGGAAAACCGCATCTCGGTCGCGCCGATCGTGCCGAACCGCGGGATCATCACCGACCGCAACGGCGTGATCCTCGCGAAGAACTACTCGGCGTACACGCTCGAGATCACGCCGTCGAAGCTCGACGACACGCTCGACAACACGATCGACAAGCTGTCGGAGATCGTCCCGATCGACGCACGCGACCGCCGCCGCTTCAAGAAGCTGCAGGAAGACTCGAAGAACTTCGAGAGCCTGCCGATCCGCACGCGGCTCACCGACGCCGAAGTCGCGCGCTTCACCGCGCAGCGTTTCCGCTTCCCCGGCGTCGACGTGCGCGCGCGGCTGTTCCGCCAGTACCCGCTCGGCATGACGGCCGCGCACGTGATCGGCTATATCGGCCGGATCTCGAAGCGCGACCAGGATCGCATCGACGCGATGAGCGACGACAACGACAGCGACCCGGAACACTACGATCCGCGTCGCGACGCGAACAACTACAAGGGCACCGACTACATCGGCAAGATCGGCGTCGAGCAGAGCTACGAAACCGAGCTGCACGGGCTCACGGGCTTCGAGGAAGTCGAGGTGACGGCCGGCGGCCGGCCGGTGCGCACGCTGTCGCGCACGCAGGCGACGCCCGGCAACAACCTCGTGCTGTCGCTCGACATCGGGCTGCAGCAGGTCGCCGAGCAGGCGTTCGCCGGCAAGCGCGGCGCGCTCGTCGCGATCGAGCCGAAGACGGGCGACGTGCTCGCGTTCGTGTCGTCGCCGAGCTTCGACCCGAACTCGTTCGTCGACGGCATCGACCAGCAGACCTGGGACGAGCTGAACAACTCGCCCGACAAGCCGCTCCTGAACCGCCCGCTGCACGGCACCTACCCGCCCGGCTCGACGTACAAGCCGTTCATGGCGCTCGCGGGCCTGACGCTCGGCAAGCGCACGCCGGGCTGGGGCTTCCAGGACCCGGGCTACTTCACGTTCGGCGGCCACACGTTCCGCAACGACGTGCGCTCGGGCCAGGGCTGGGTCGACATGAACAAGGCGATCATGGTGTCGAACGACACCTACTTCTACATGCTCGCGCGCGACCTCGGCGTGAACGCGATCGCGAACTTCATGAAGCCGTTCGGCTTCGGCCAGATCACCGGCATCGACATCCAGGGCGAGGCGCGCGGGATCCTGCCGTCGACCGACTGGAAGAAGAAGGCGTTCAAGAAGCCCGCGCAGCAGAAGTGGTTCGACGGCGAGACGATCAGCCTCGGGATCGGCCAGGGTTACAACTCGTTCACGATCCTGCAGCTCGCGCACGCGACCGCGACGCTCGCGAACAACGGCGTCGTGATGAAGCCCCACCTCGTGAAGGAAGTCGAGGATCCGATCACGCGCGCGCGCCACCTGACGGTGCCGAAGGAAAGCGACGTGATCCCGCTGAAGGCAGCCGACATCGACGTCGTGAAACGCGGGATGGAGAACGTGATCGAGAACCCGTCCGGTACCGCGTACAAGGTGTTCCGCGGCGCGCAGTACCTCGCCGCCGGCAAGACCGGCACCGCGCAGGTGTTTTCGCTGCAGGGCTCGAACTACAAGGGCCACCTGCTCGCCGAGCACCTGCGCGACCACGCGCTGTTCATCGCGTATGCGCCGGTCGACCACCCGCAGATCGCCGTCGCGCTGGTCGTCGAAAACGGCGGCTGGGGCGCCCAGGCCGCCGGCCCGGTCGCGCGTCGCGTGCTCGACTACTACCTGGTCGAGCGCCAGAACCCGAAGAACGAAGCCGCGGCCGTGGCCGCCGCGGCGTCGGCCACCGAGCCGGTGAGCGCGCCCGTGGTCGGCGACACATCGAAGCCGGCCACGATCGCGGCCGGCTTCACCGCGCTGCCGCAGCCCGTCGTGCCGTCGGCAGCCAGCACGGCCGACGCGGCGTCGGGCGCCTCGGGCGCCTCGGGCGCCTCGGGCGCCTCGGGCGCGGCAGGCGCCAGCGC
>NZ_JAUJRI010000043.1:0-3656 GCF_030504405.1 Burkholderia sp. AU44665
CAACCGGCTGCGCCGGCACCGGCGCCGGCCGAGCCGCCCGCCGTCACCGCGGCCGCAGCCGCCCCGCAGCCGCAGCAACACGCGCAGCCGCAGCAGCACGCGCAACCGCAGCCGGCCGAACACGCGGCGCCGGCCGCCGCCGCGCATCACGACGACAAGCGCGCCCGCCCGGCCGCCGCGGCCGCGGGCGGCGCCGAAGGCAGCTCGATCCGCGTCGGCGTCGAGAAGGTCGACCAACTGATCAACCTCGTCGGCGAACTGGTGATCACGCAGGCGATGCTGGCCGAGACGGCGAGCGCGTTCGATCCCGCGCTGCACGACCGCCTGTTCAACGGGATGGCGCAGCTCGAGCGCAATGCGCGCGACCTGCAGGAAGCGGTGATGTCGATCCGCATGATGCCGATGGACTACGTGTTCAGCCGCTTCCCGCGCCTTGTGCGCGATCTCGCCGGCAAGCTCGGCAAGCAGGTCGAGCTCGTGACGTTCGGCCAGGCGACCGAGCTCGACAAGAGCCTGATCGAACGGATCATCGATCCGCTCACGCACCTCGTGCGCAACAGCCTCGACCACGGGATCGAAACGGTCGACAAGCGCGTCGCCGCCGGCAAGGACGCGGTCGGCCAGCTCGTGCTGTCGGCCGCGCATCACGGCGGCAACATCGTGATCGAGGTGAGCGACGACGGCGCGGGCCTGAACCGCGAGCGGATCCTCGCGAAGGCCGCGAAACAGGGCATGCAGATCTCCGAGAACATCAGCGACGACGAAGTCTGGCAACTGATCTTCGCGCCGGGCTTCTCGACGGCCGAGACGGTGACCGACGTGTCGGGCCGCGGCGTCGGGATGGACGTGGTGAAGCGCAACATCCAGTCGATGGGCGGCCATGTCGAAATCTCGTCGCAGGCCGGCCGCGGCACGACCACGCGGATCGTGCTGCCGCTCACGCTCGCGATCCTCGACGGGATGTCGGTGAAGGTGGGCAGCGAGATCTTCATCCTGCCGCTGAACTTCGTGATGGAGTCGCTGCAGCCGTCGAACGACGACATCTACACGGTCGGCAACGGCGAGCGCGTGGTGCGCGTGCGCGGCGAATACCTGCCGCTCGTCGCGCTGCACGAGGTGTTCTCGGTCGACGACGCGCGCACCGACCCGACCCAGGGGATCGTCACGATCATGGAAACCGAGGGGCGCCGCTTCGCGATGCTGATCGACGAGCTGGTCGGCCAGCAGCAGGTGGTCGTGAAGAACCTCGAAACCAATTACCGCAAGGTCCACGGCATCTCGGCGGCGACCATCCTGGGCGACGGCAGCGTCGCGCTGATCGTCGACGTCGCGGCGCTGAACCGCGAAACCCGTGCGACGCACGGCGCCCGTGCGGGCGCCGAACTCGCCGTCTTCTGACTCTCGCCATCAACCGATTGGGGGCAAACGTGTCCGCTGAAGTTCAAATGATCAATCCGGCCGCGGCGAACGCGGCCACGAGCCGCCGCGACGCCGAACACGGCGATGCGACGGGCCAGGAATTCCTCGTCTTCACGCTCGGCGACGAGGAATACGGGATCGACATCCTGAAAGTGCAGGAAATCCGCGGCTACGACAGCGTCACGCGAATCGCGAACGCGCCCGAGTTCATCAAGGGCGTGATCAACCTGCGCGGGATCATCGTGCCGATCGTCGACATGCGGATCAAGTTCCACCTCGGCCGCGTCGAGTACGACCACCAGACCGTCGTGATCATCCTGAACGTGTCGAACCGCGTGGTCGGGATGGTGGTCGACGGCGTGTCGGACGTGCTGACGCTGCAGACCGACCAGATCATGCCGGCGCCGGAATTCGGCGCGACGCTGACGACCGAGTACCTGACGGGCCTCGGCACGGTCGACGGCCGGATGCTGATCCTGATGGACATCGAGAAGCTGATGTCGAGCCGTGAAATGGCGCTGATCGAGACACTCGGCGGGTAAGCGCGCCGCGCGCGCAGCAATTTCGGGAGAATCTGCAATGTTGCATAACTGGTCGATCCGCACGACGCTCACGGCGGTCGGACTCATCCTCGTGTGCCTGGCCGCCGCGGTCGGCGGGCTCGGCCTCTACGCGCTCAATCAAGCGAGCCGTTCGCTCGACGAGATCGCGCACGTCGACCTGCCGGCGATCCACACGCTCGACGACACGGCCGCGCAACTGCTGCGCTCGCGCGTGGCGCTCGATCGCTTCCGTACGCTGACCGAAGCCGGCAACGCGGCCGACGCGGGGAAGGTGCTCGACCGCGCGCAGGAGCTGTTCGCGAAGTCGAACCAGAACTGGCAGGCGTTCCAGTCGACGCCGAAGCTCGGTGTCGAGCAGGCGCTTCTCGACGAGCTCGCCGCACGCTACACGACGATCGTGAAGGAAGGCGTGGAGCCCGAATTTGCCGCGGCGCGCGCGGGCGACATGGCTGCGTACCACGCGGTGGCGGACACGAAGATCAGCCCGATGTTCGTCGCGTTCGACCAGACGGCGTCGGCCGTGATCGCGGCGCTGCAGAAGCGCGCGGAAGAACGTCAGGCCGCGACGCAGTCGCAGATCTCGATGATGGTCGCGCTGATCGCGGCCGGCATCGCGATCGCGTTCGTCGTCGTGATCGCGATCCGCTTCGTCCTGCGCGGGCTGATCGTCCAGCCGATCGAGGATGCGATCGCGCACTTCGAGCGCATTGCCGGGGGCGACCTCACGCAGCCGGTGAACGTAGCGAGCACGAACGAGATCGGCCGCCTGTTCGGCGGCATCAAGCGGATGCAGGACGCGGTGACGACGATGGTGCAGGCCGTGCATCGCGGCACCGAATCGATCGACGTCGGCGCGCGCGAGATCGCCACCGGCAACATCGACCTGTCGCAGCGCACCGAGGAGCAGGCCGCGTCGCTGCAGGAAACCGCGTCGAGCATGGAGCAACTGACGGGCACCGTGCGGCAGAACGCGGAGAACGCCCGGCAGGCGAGCCAGCTCGCGGTGAACGCGTCGGACATCGCGACGCAGGGCGGCGAGGTGGTCGGCCAGGTCGTGTCGACGATGCAGGACATCGCGGCGAGCTCCGGCAAGGTCGTCGACATCATCGGCACGATCGAAGGCATCGCGTTCCAGACCAACATCCTCGCGCTGAACGCGGCCGTCGAGGCGGCGCGGGCCGGCGAGCAGGGCCGCGGCTTCGCGGTGGTCGCGGGCGAGGTGCGCTCGCTCGCGCAGCGCAGCGCGAGCGCCGCGAAGGAAATCAAGCAGTTGATCGGCGATTCGGCCGAGAAGGTCGACAGCGGGTCGGCGCTCGTCGCGCGCGCCGGCTCGACGATGGACGAGATCGTGCAGGCCGTGCGCCGCGTGACCGACATCATGGGCGAGATCAGCGCCGCGTCCGACGAGCAGTCGACCGGCATCGAGCAGGTCAACCGCGCGGTCGGCCAGATGGACGCGGTCACGCAGCAGAACGCGGCGCTCGTCGAGCAGGCGGCCGCCGCGGCCGCGTCGCTCGAGGAGCAGACGCGCCAGATGAAGGCGATCGTGTCGGGCTGGCGCGTCGCGGGCGGCATCGCGCTCGCGCCGGCGCGCAGCGTCGCGCGGCCGGCTTGTCCGCCGGGGCGGCCGTCTTCGCCAGACGCGGGCCATAGCCGCCCGCCGCGGCGGCGCCA
>NZ_JAUJRI010000044.1:0-3189 GCF_030504405.1 Burkholderia sp. AU44665
CCGTGTCGCCTTCCAGCGCCAGCTTCGCCGAACCCTTCACGATCGGCGTGTCGTCGCCCGGGAAGTCGTACTTCGACAGCAGTTCGCGAACTTCCATCTCGACCAGCTCGAGCAGTTCCGCGTCGTCAACCATGTCGCACTTGTTCAGGAACACGATGATGTACGGAACGCCAACCTGACGCGCCAGCAGGATGTGCTCACGCGTTTGCGGCATCGGGCCGTCTGCTGCCGAGCAAACCAGGATCGCGCCGTCCATCTGCGCCGCGCCCGTGATCATGTTCTTCACGTAGTCAGCGTGGCCCGGGCAGTCGACGTGTGCGTAGTGGCGGTTAGCCGTTTCGTACTCGACGTGTGCCGTGTTGATCGTGATGCCGCGCGCCTTTTCTTCCGGTGCCGCGTCGATCTGGTCGTACGCCTTCGCTTCGCCGCCGAACTTCTTCGTCAGAACCGTCGTGATCGCTGCCGTCAGCGTCGTCTTGCCGTGGTCAACGTGACCAATCGTACCAACGTTCACGTGCGGCTTGGTCCGCTCAAACTTTTCCTTGGCCATTTTCAACTCCCAAAAGGAATTTCACAGGTTGCGCCGCGCGCAAACAAGACACTGACTTTTTACTGCTGGTGCCCATGGGCAGGATCGAACTGCCGACCTCTCCCTTACCAAGGGAGTGCTCTACCACTGAGCCACATGGGCGCTACGCTTCAACTTAGCGGTCTGGAGCGGGTGAAGGGAATCGAACCCTCGTCGTAAGCTTGGAAGGCTTCTGCTCTACCATTGAGCTACACCCGCACGGGCCACTAACGATTCCTTGCCGCTCACTGCGCTGATATCTTGGTGGAGGAGGTTGGATTCGAACCAACGTAGGCGTAAGCCAACAGATTTACAGTCTGCCCCCTTTAGCCACTCGGGCACCCCTCCGTAGAGAACTGACGATTATGGGGGTGCATCGCACTCCTGTCAAGCATATCCGGAAGATTATTTTCACTTTCTTCCCGACCTCTGCTTCCCGCCGATCGCCGCCCTTGCCCGGCTAAGGCAAGCGCGAGATGTTGCCGACCGGCACCACATCTTCGTCAGACTCCGCCTTCAGCGCCGATCTGCATCTGCGCTAAAAACGAAAGACCGCCATCATACGGCCTCTTTCGCACAATGCCAAGCGGGTAGACGCAAATTTTCCGCAAATTTCGTGCCGGGCGAGTTTGGCGAGCCGGCTGGTGGTTGCTCCTGGAGGTTGGGCGCGGTGCCTCCGGAGTGAAATAAAGGCTCTGCAGCCGACGACGACGCACCCCTTCTGACGATTGCTGTCGGCTCCGTCGCCGGTTTCGACTACTGCTGCGTTCGCCGGCTTCACCACAAGGCATGAGGCCGTCTCGAGTCGCCCGCCTACCCCAGGTAAAGACCTCCATGCACCCGCCTCTCTGGAACGACACTTTTTGTGGTTGCACCGTAAGCGGTCATCTAATAACGCAGCAGGTGCGCACGACCCGGAGTCAGCTTCGTCGGATGAAACTACTTGGTAGGTTTTGGAAATCGATAGTTTACGAAGTGTTCCTCGGTAGACGTGACTTGAAATTTCATCGATTCGTAGAACGCAACAGCCTCCGAATTTGAGCGGAGGCAAGACAGTGTGATGGCCTTTCCGGTCCGCGCGGCCTCTGACATCAGCGATGTCAGAACGTCTTTTCCAATCCCCTGTCGCTGGAAGCTTGGTTTCAGTATCAGAAGCGACAGGTGAATAGCGTCGTCTAGCATCCTGACGACCGCGTAACCTGCTGTATTGGCGCCAACTCTGACCAATCGTATATCAGAGCGAGTGTAAGACTCTATAAATCGACGCCGTTGAAACTCATCATCCCAACCGAACGCGGAATCGATGTGATCGCGCAGCGCAGCCTCATATTGCGCGAAGAGCTCCTGCGTTTCAGTTGCGCTTTCTTCGAAGGGGACCAGCGCGACCCTGTTCACCAGACTGTCATTCATCAGGGATGTAAGCTCGTAAGCGGTACGATCGCTCAGTTTAGGTCAGGGCAATAATTTCCAAGGCAGTAGCTCGGCGTAGTCATCGACAGTCTCGGCCAACGGCAGCCTGGCAAATAGCCAGACGAGATATCGATACGGATTGATGCCGTTCGCGTTGTACGTTTCGACGAGAGAGTACAGGTTGGCGCTGGCTTGCGCACTGGGCAACCGTGTCAACGAACAGTAACCCAGATGCACGAGTTGATGATCGTGGGCGATGCCGTTATAGAGCTCGTACCCGTCAATCATCAGCACGGTGCCAGGCTGCACGCCGGCATAGAGCTTCTGCGCGTGCTGGGCGCCGCGGCCCTGCGAGTACGAGAACATCCGTACTGTGGCCTAGCGCCGTTGACCTGCGCCCACAGATAACTCTTCGCCTGTGTCCTGGCTCCTTCAGCACTTGGAAGGTTGTCTCGTCGCCGTAGATCACGTCCGACTCGAGCAGCGCGTCGCGCATCAAATTGATCATCGGCTGCGTAGCCACTCCCACCTCGCGCTTACGAAGTCGTTATAAAGCCGATATATGGCGCCGGTGCATCGACATCCGACGCGCGCTGCCCGGCAACTTGAGCTGAAGCGGCGATTCAAGAGCGAAGCATGGTACGCCGACCTTCCCTTGCGGAGCTCTCTGATCGGCGATCCGAATACGGCACGCGCCGACACGGGAACACATCCCTGCGATGGGTGGCCGCGTAGGCGACAGCGCCTATTCGCTCATCGAAGAAATTTACTCGGTACGGGACGGTCCAACGAGCGACCGTCGAAAAGAATCGCGCCGATTGTTGATCCTGTCAGACACGCAATACGCGCACGGCACAGCGGGCCCGTGGGTCGATTCGCTTCTTGCCGCAAGCCAAGCGTGCGCCGCGCCCCGATAGGGCTCTTTAGGGCGAGATGCGGCGAGCTGGATCGAAAATGGCGTTTGATAATAATGTCGCGGCTCTTGTGGCGGAGCAGTACAGTCGCGAGGAACATGCGGCAAGGGAGCCGGGAGCGGCGACATCCTGTCCGCTCTTGCCATTGCCATGGAGACGTTGTTTTCGCCGGCCGAAATGCAAAAACCCCCGCCTTGTCGGGCGGGGGTTTCTGGCTTAGGGAGCCTGACGATTACCTACTTTCACACGGGAATCCGCACTATCATCGGCGTAGAGTCGTTTCACGGTCCTGTTCGG
>NZ_JAUJRI010000045.1:0-2104 GCF_030504405.1 Burkholderia sp. AU44665
GCGGGAGACCCGGCTTCGGATCGCAGCACGCTGCGCGAAGTAGGCAAACCACTCACGGTCGTAGGGGTTCGCATCCGACTGGACTTTCGGATGCCGTTCGATGGTTACGCTTGCCGCCGTCCGAAGCGTCCGAAGCAGGGGATGACCGCTATCGTCCACTTGGTCGGTGGCGGCGGCGAATACCCATCGTCGCAGGCCGATTTGGTGGAAGTACCGTCGTCGTACCCATTCCGGAGGTTTCTTGGGGTGGCGTCGCTTGGCCCATTGCCATATTGCGTACCAGATATGGCTGTCCACGTTCGAGAAGGTCTCCTGAGCAACGACGTGGCGGTGATACATGGCCCAGCCGGTTATCACAGGATTCAGGGCGTCGATCAGCAGATGCTGCGGTGCCGACCGTAGCCGTCTAATGATGTCCCGAACCTTTTGCAGGAAGGACTGCACGTTCTTCCGCGCCGGTTTGATAAGCAACTTCTTGCCGTATCGCCGGATGTTCTGGCCAAGGAAATCATAGCCTTCCGTCAGATGGGTGATTTTCGTCTTCTCCGGAGCGAGTTCCAGTCCCCGATCTGCAAGAAACGCGGTGACTGCCGGAGTAACTGTGTCTTGCAACACTTCCCGGCTCACTCCAGTGATGACGAAGTCGTCGGCGTATCGCACAAGATTGACCTTGTGGACTATGCGATGTGACGGGTATTTGAAGACGGACGATAGAACCTTGTCCAACCCGTTCAGCGCAAAGTTGGCGAGCACAGGGCTGATGATGCCGCCCTGTGGCGTCCCTTCGGTTGTTCTCGCGAATACGCCGTCCTTCAAGTAACCGGCCCTCAGCCATTTCGCCAACACGGCCTTGTCCGTCGGCACATGCTTTAAGAGCCACGCGTGGTCGATGTTGTCGAAGCAGCCGCGGATGTCCGCTTCGAGAATCCACTGCGCCGAGACCCGTGCGCCCCGGTCTTTTGGGTTGCCGTGATATCGGGCGTTCATGAAGCATTGTGCTATCGCGTCATGAGTGGATCGCTCTTTTCGGAATCCATAGGATTGCCCGTCGGAGATCGTTTCGGATACGGGGTCGAGAGCGAGCAGGTATAGGGCCTGCATCGCCCGATCTCGCATCGTGGGGATGCTCAGCGGGCGCAGCTTGCCGTTACTCTTGGGTATATAGATACGCTTCAGCGGCAGCGGTTGATACCCGCACCGCTTCAGCGAGTCTATCGCCATGTATTTGGCATCCGGGGTCGACCAGAGCACTTTGTCGACGCCCGGTGTACGTTTGCCTTGGTTTTCCGTCACTCGTTTAACGGCTAATGCTTTGCCGTAGAACGAGGTGGTCAGCAGCCGTTGCAGGGCCTTGACCCTGTTCCAGCGACCGGCCTGTGTCGCCTTCACGATACGCGCCTGCATTCTTTTGACCGTGGCGTGGGCCGTGTCCCAGTCGATGCTGTGCCACGACGTACCTTGGTCGGCCAGTGCACACGTTGGCTGCCCGTTCATTTGCTTTCTCGCCTTCAAAGATTACGCAAGTTATCTCGTGATGAGAGACCAGTTGGAAGTCTGCCCACTTTCGTGTCGAGCGATGTTTCAGCCCGTATCCCGGCCATTACAGTCAGGCGTTCGCTTTCTCCAACCTCCTTTACCCACTCCGCCACCAGCTTTCCTTGCGGTTGGCCTGCCCGGTATGGGCGACGGGATGGGCTTACCCTGTTCCGCTATCGCAACGAGATGGCGACGGTTTTCCCTTTACGCCGGCGACGCTGTGTTCTGCGTGCACCCACTACAGACTGAATGCACCCGATCGCTTAGCTTTTGCCCTCAGCCTGACAGCACCTTTGGCTGGACTGTGCTCACGACGCTTGCGAGAATTCACTTCCGTTAACCATGCCACCCAAGCCCTTACGGCTCCCGCATTGGTGCTTGCAGGTGTCGCCTTCGCCTCGCGGCTCGGGCTAGGCCTCGCGGCCCCGATTGTTGTCCTCGATGCTCCGCACCCCGCCGTTACCAGCGACGCACGACCGAGTGGGCTACTGCTGGCAGAACAGCAGGTCTTGTCCGGTTGCTATTGGCAAGACAGTTGTGATAGCGACTTTCAGGTCGCACCTGTATG
>NZ_JAUJRI010000046.1:0-1357 GCF_030504405.1 Burkholderia sp. AU44665
GAGCCTATCCGAATCTTTGTGTGTGAGGCATAAACTGGCGACCAAGGAGCCACTTTATGCCACGCAAACGCAAGGAAGAAGTGACGATTGAACCGGGCAAGGGCTTGAATCTGGACCCGGAGTTGATCAAGCAACTGGTGCCCGGGACGCTGGACCGGGCGACGATCAATGAGCAACTGGCCGCGCTCAAGAAGGCGATCTTCGAGCGTGCGCTGGGCGGCGAACTGACCCATCATCTCGGTTACGGGAAGGGTGAAACCAAGCCGGCGAGTAGCACGAACCACCGCAACGGCACCAGCCGCAAGCGCATCACGACCGACGATGACCTGCTCGACGTCGAGATTCCGCGCGACCGCGAGGGCACCTTCGATCCGGTGCTGATCGCCAAGGGCGAGCGACGCTTCACCGGCTTCGACGACAAGATCATCGCGATGTACGCACGCGGCATGAGCGTGCGGGAGATTCAGGGTTTCCTGCTGGAGATGTACGGCATCGAGGTGTCGCCGGACTTCATCAGCACGGTGACCGATGCCGTGATCGACGAAGTGCGCGAATGGCAGCAGCGGCCGCTCGAGCCGATGTACCCGGTCGTGTTCTTCGACGCCTTGCGAGTCAAGATCCGCGACGAAGGCGTCGTGCGCAACAAGGCGATCTACCTGGCGCTGGGCGTGCGCCGCGACGGCACACGTGACGTGCTGGGCCTTTGGATCGAGCAGACCGAGGGGGCCAAGTTCTGGCTGCGGGTGGTGAACGACCTGAAGCTGCGCGGCGTGCAGGACATCCTGATCGCCGTGGTCGACGGCTTGAAGGGCTTCCCGGAAGCGATCAACACGGTGTTTCCGGAAACGACGGTGCAGACCTGCATCGTGCATCTGATCCGGAACTCGCTGGACTTCGCCAGCTGGAAAGACAGGAAATCGGTCGCGGCGGCGCTCAAGGAGGTCTACCGGGCACCGAGCGCCGAAGCCGCCGCCGTGGCACTGGATACGTTCGATACGAGCCCATGGGGTACGAAATACCCTCCGATTGCCGCGCTCTGGCGCCGGGCCTGGGATCAGGTGATTCCGTTCTATGCCTTCGCGCCCGACATCCGGAAAATCGTATATACGACCAACGCGATCGAGTCGCTGCACATGCAGCTTCGGAAGATCATCAAGGCGCGCGGCCACTTCCCGTCGGACGAGGCCGCGCTCAAGCTGATCTGGCTGGCGTTGCGCAACGTCGTGGCCAAGTGGACCGGTTCCCGGCACGATTGGAAGAGCGCCATGACTCAGTTCGCGCTGCTTTACCCGGAACGATTCAACATTGGAGTCTGAATCTCAACCCGCCTCACACACGGAATTCCGGATACCTCCCA
>NZ_JAUJRI010000047.1:0-1319 GCF_030504405.1 Burkholderia sp. AU44665
CCAGGGATATCTCATCTTAAGGCGAGTTTCCCGCTTAGATGCTTTCAGCGGTTATCTCTTCCGAACATAGCTACCCGGCGATGCCACTGGCGTGACAACCGGTACACCAGAGGTTCGTCCACTCCGGTCCTCTCGTACTAGGAGCAGCCCCCTTCAAATATCCAACGCCCACGGCAGATAGGGACCAAACTGTCTCACGACGTTTTAAACCCAGCTCACGTACCTCTTTAAATGGCGAACAGCCATACCCTTGGGACCGGCTACAGCCCCAGGATGAGATGAGCCGACATCGAGGTGCCAAACACCGCCGTCGATATGAACTCTTGGGCGGTATCAGCCTGTTATCCCCAGAGTACCTTTTATCCGTTGAGCGATGGCCCTTCCATACAGAACCACCGGATCACTATGACCTGCTTTCGCACCTGCTCGACTTGTCGGTCTCGCAGTTAAGCACGCTTATGCCATTGCACTATCAGCACGATTTCCGACCGTACCTAGCGTACCTTCGTACTCCTCCGTTACGCTTTGGGAGGAGACCGCCCCAGTCAAACTGCCTACCATGCACTGTCCCCGACCCGGATCACGGGCCAAGGTTAGAACCTCAAACAAACCAGGGTGGTATTTCAAGGACGGCTCCACCGAAACTAGCGTTCCGGTTTCATAGCCTCCCACCTATCCTACACAGATCGGTTCAAAGTCCAATGCAAAGCTACAGTAAAGGTTCATGGGGTCTTTCCGTCTAGCCGCGGGTAGATTGCATCATCACAAACACTTCAACTTCGCTGAGTCTCGGGAGGAGACAGTGTGGCCATCGTTACGCCATTCGTGCAGGTCGGAACTTACCCGACAAGGAATTTCGCTACCTTAGGACCGTTATAGTTACGGCCGCCGTTTACCGGGACTTCAATCAAGAGCTTGCACCCCATCATTTAATCTTCCGGCACCGGGCAGGCGTCACACCCTATACGTCCACTTTCGTGTTTGCAGAGTGCTGTGTTTTTATTAAACAGTCGCAGCCACCAGTTTATTGCAACCCCTTCACCCTCCTGGCGCAGGCCAGTCAAGCTACAAGGGCGTACCTTATCCCGAAGTTACGGTACCAATTTGCCGAGTTCCTTCTCCCGAGTTCTCTCAAGCGCCTTAGAATACTCATCTCGCCCACCTGTGTCGGTTTGCGGTACGGTCATCGTTAGACTGAAGCTTAGAGGCTTTTCTTGGAACCACTTCCAATTGCTTCGCTCCCGAAGGAGCTCGCGCCACACCCTTGAATCCTGCGCCCGGATTTGCCTAAGCGCCTTCTCCAATGCAGCGACCGGGAC
>NZ_JAUJRI010000048.1:0-1312 GCF_030504405.1 Burkholderia sp. AU44665
TCCAACACCCGGACAACCTTCCGCGATCCGTCCCCCCATCGCATCTAACAATGGTGCAGGAATATTGACCTGCTTCCCATCAGCTACGCATTTCTGCCTCGCCTTAGGGGCCGACTCACCCTACGCCGATGAACGTTGCGTAGGAAACCTTGGGCTTACGGCGAGGGGGCCTTTCACCCCCTTTATCGCTACTCATGTCAGCATTCGCACTTCCGATACCTCCAGCACCCTTTACAAGGCACCTTCGCAGGCTTACGGAACGCTCTCCTACCATGCGAGCAAAGCTCGCATCCGCAGCTTCGGTATATAGCTTAGCCCCGTTACATCTTCCGCGCAGGACGACTCGATCAGTGAGCTATTACGCTTTCTTTAAAGGGTGGCTGCTTCTAAGCCAACCTCCTGACTGTTTTAGCCTTCCCACTTCGTTTCCCACTTAGCTATATTTGGGGACCTTAGCTGGCGGTCTGGGTTGTTTCCCTCTTGACACCGGACGTTAGCACCCGATGTCTGTCTCCCGTGATTGCACTCTTCGGTATTCGGAGTTTGCTATGGCGGGGTAATCTGCAATAGACCCCCCAACCATGACAGTGCTCTACCCCCGAAGGTGAGACACGAGGCACTACCTAAATAGTTTTCGGAGAGAACCAGCTATTTCCAGGTTTGTTTAGCCTTTCACCCCTATCCACAGCTCATCCCCTAACTTTTCAACGTTAGTGGGTTCGGACCTCCAGTACGTGTTACCGCACCTTCATCCTGGCCATGGATAGATCACCTGGTTTCGGGTCTACGCCCAGCAACTGAACGCCCTATTCGGACTCGCTTTCGCTACGCCTGCCCTATACGGTTAAGCTTGCTACTGAACGTAAGTCGCTGACCCATTATACAAAAGGTACGCCGTCACCCCTTACGAGGCTCCGACTGTTTGTATGCATGCGGTTTCAGGATCTATTTCACTCCCCTCCCGGGGTTCTTTTCGCCTTTCCCTCACGGTACTGGTTCACTATCGGTCGATCACGAGTATTTAGCCTTGGAGGATGGTCCCCCCATCTTCAGACAGGATTTCACGTGTCCCGCCCTACTTGTCGCACACCTAGTTCTTTCATACTGTTTTCGCCTACAGGGCTATCACCTGCTATGGCCGCACTTTCCAGAGCGTTCGGCTAACAATACAAATAAAGAGTGCAAGGCTCATCCCATTTCGCTCGCCACTACTTTGGGAATCTCGGTTGATTTCTTTTCCTGCGGTTACTTAGATGTTTCAGTTCACCGCGTTCGCTTCACATGGCCTATGTATTCAGCCATGGATACTCCA
>NZ_JAUJRI010000004.1:0-430405 GCF_030504405.1 Burkholderia sp. AU44665
GCCGCCTGCCGCGCGTGCCGCCGCGTTTCATGCGCTCGTGTGCGACTTCAACCTGCGGCCCGATCGCTATCTGCACGTGACGCGCGGCGCGCCGAGCAGGCCCGCGAGTCGCGCGCCGAACATCCCGCGCCGGGCGGCCGACAGCGCGATCACCGCGCAGGTCAGCAGGATCAGCGCGAACACGAGCCAGCCGAGCGGCGAGCGCAGCCGCAGGATGTCCGACACCGCGCTGCCGATCCCGTCCACGCGCGTCGCGCGCGCCGCGGCCGGCTGCAGGAACAGCGACACGTTGTCGTACTGCAGCCCTTCGATGCTGTGCGCGACCAGATCCTTGACCATCGGCGCCATCGCGCGCAGGTCGACGCCCGGCCGGTAGCGGATGTACACCGCCGCCGACGACGGCTTGATCTTGTCGGCGAGCGGATCGTTCTCCGGAATCACGACCTGCACGCGCGCGACCACCACGCCCTCGATGTCCTGCAGCGTGCGCGACAGGTCCTGCGACACGCCGTACAGGTAGCGCACGCGCTCCTCGGCCGGCGTCGACACGAGGCCCTGCTTCTGGAACAGCTCGCCGAGGCTCGCATAGCTCGGCTTCGGCAGCCCGTTCGCGTGCAGCACCGTGAGCGCCGCCTGCATGTCGCCGTCCGCGACGCTCACGAGCCACGCGTTGCGGTCCGACGTATCGCGCGCGTCGTTGTCCTTCGACGCGCTGATGCCCGCGTCGCCGAGCACCGCGATCATCTGGTTCGCGTCGCGCTCCGACAGGCCCGAGTACAGCTCCTTCTGGCACCCGGCCAACAGCACGAGCAGCCCCGCGAGCAGCGCGCGCGCCGCCCGGCTGCGCCACGCATGCGTGCGCGGCGTCGAATCGATCGTCGTCATCCGTTTGTCCGGTTCAGGGCGCATGAGGCCGTATCGTCCGGCCCGCACGCGCTTTCACTCCTGCGTCTTCAGCACCGTATGCGTGAAGCCGTTCGCCGCCTGCGCAACCGACAGGCTCAACTGGTATTCCGAAATCGTGGTGGTTGCCGTCCACTGGAAATCCATCGCCTTCACCATCGTCATCAGCGGATCGCTGCGGCTGTCCGCCATCGACGTCAGCATCTCGGTGCGATGCTTGTCGATGTTCGCGTACCGCGAATCGAGATCGTTGCCGTACGTGCGCAACCGCTCGACGAGCGACGACGGGTTCGCCTGCGCGGGCGTCATCCGCACGGCCGGCGCCGCATCCGCCGGCGCGCGCGACATCGCGACGCCCGACGAAGACGGCGCAGCGGCCGGCGACGCGCCCGGCTGCATCAGCGCATCGAACTGGCGCACCTGCGCCGGATCGGACGTCGCGCCCGTTTGCTGCGCGGCGCCCGCGAGCGCGGCTGCGCCCGGCGGCGCCGCGCCTACGCCTGTTACCGACATGATCGTGTCCTCCTTGACCGGCAGGGCCGGAAACGGGCCGGCCGGCACGCGCACACGCCACGCCGGGCGCCCGTCATGGGCGGCTCCGGTACGCGGCGTCGCGCGGCACGGCCGGCGACCGGCGTCACGCGCGGCCGGCGGAACTCAGGTGTTGCGCAACCTGGGCGTTCGCCGTCCCCTCCTGCGCGGTCACTGCGTTGCTGGTTTCGAACGTCGCAGTCGATTGCTGAACCTGGAAATTGATCTTCGTCAGTTCGAGCTGCGTCTTGGTCAGGTCGTCGGCCTGCTTCTGCACGTCGCCCGTGTTCGTCACACCACCTGCTGCCGAGGTACCCATGCTTCGCTCCTTTACGTGAACCACACTCCACATTCCGGCGGCGGCCCCATGCCCCGCCGGCGACGTGACGCGCCGCATGCATGCGGCGTGTCGCGTGATGCGCGCATCGCGAAACGCGCTGCGCCTGATTCGTCGCGACGCTAATGCGCCGCCTCCTTCGCCGATACCCCGACACCGGCCGCCGGCTCGCCGGGCAGCAGCGTCGGCCCTGGCACCGGCCGCGCGACGCCGGCCGCCGCGCCGCTCGCGAGCGGCGCCACGGGCGGCGCGCTCGCCTGCTCGGGCGCGCTCGCCGGCGCGCCGCCGAGCGGCATCGTGATGCGCTGGCCGTTGCGTGCGAACACCACTTCGTCCGGGCCGATCGACACGACCGTCGCGCCTTCCTTCATCCGCGCACCTTCGAAATAGCGGCTGCCGTCGACCGTCTCGATGTAGCGCTGGTCGCCGTCGCCGGCGAACACGGTCGTGATCTCCGGAATGCCCGCCGTGCCGCCGAGCGTCGTCGCCGTGCGCGGCGCGGCCGCGTCGGCATCGCGCACGTGATCGACCACCTCGAGCGCCGGGCGCGCATCCTTCATGTAGTTGCGGATGCGCGGCTCGATCTGCGCGCGCGCGGCCGCGCCCGTCAGCTCGATCCGGCCGCGGCCGAGATACGTGACCGTCAGCGCCGTGTCGCTGAAATAGGTCTGCGCGGTCGCGACCAGATCGCTGACCACGTAGATGTTGCCGAGCGCCGCGTTGTCGACGCCCGCGACGATCTGCGCGACGCGCTCGCGCGCGGCCGGGTCGCTCACGTAGCCCGACACGATCACGCCGTCGTCGCGCGGCGCGACCGCCAGCTCCGGATACGCGTGCAGCAGTTGCTGCAGCCGGTGCGTGCGCGCGAGCACCGATTCGTGCTGCCACGGCAGCCGCCCCGACCACGCGACGAAGCCGTAGCCGAGCGCGCCGAGCAGCACGCCGACCCACAGCGCGACCAGCGCGATCACGAGCCGCCGGCTGCCCAGCCGCCGCAGCCCGCCCGTGAGCCAGCCGAGCCACGCGGCCTCGCGCGCGGCGTCCGGCGCATCCGTTTCGTCGGGCACCGCGACGCTCGCCTGCGCATGCCGTGCGATGCCGAGCCGGATCGAGCCGACCGTCACGACGTCGTTCGGCGTCAGCGAGCGGCGGCCGGCGCCGAGCGGCTCGTCGTTGAACAGCACCGGCGCGCCAGTGTCGCCGCCGTGGTTCTGCACGGTCACCGCGAGCGCGCCGACCTGCAGGCACACCTGCTTCGCGCCGATCTCGCGATCGGGCAGGATCACTTCGCAGTCGGCCGCCGTGCCGACCCAGTTCGCGCCGCGCGCGAGCGACATCGTGCGGCCGTACATCGGCCCGCTCAGGAAGCACAGGTTCCACGGCGACGCGAGCGCGGCCGAACCGGCCCCCGCGCCTGCCGCGCCGCCGGGCAATGCGCCGTCGCCGTGCGGATCAATGATGCTCGTCGACATGCGTGACCACTCCTGCGGTCGTCGCCGCCGGCTGCGACGCCGCGCCCACGGGCGGCGGCAACGCGGGCGGACCGAACTTCGTGCCGGGCAGCGGCTTCGGCGTCAGCGGCACCGTGACGTCGTTGTCCGGCGGCCGATACATCGACATCCCTTCCGGGTTCGCCGGACCGTCGACGCCCGGGTTCACGGGCGAGCCGTCCGGCGCATACATCGACGCATTCGTCACGACGCGCGGCGTCAGCAGGTAGAAGCGCTCCATGTGGTTGCCCGACTTGTCGGTGTACTTGAACAGGTTGCCGATCAGCGGGATGTCGGACAGCCAGGGCACGCCGCTCTTGTTCAGCCGCACCTCGTCGTCGTTGAAGCCGGCGATCAGGAGACTCTTGCCTTCGTCGATCATCGTCTTGGTGACGATGTTGCGCTGCTGGATCACCGGCACGTTCGACACGGCCTGCCCCGGCACGATGTTGCCGTCCTGGATGTCGATCGACATCATCACGCTCTGCGGGCTGCCGGACACGGCCGCGGCGTTGCGGATCGCCTCGTCGACGATCATCGGCGTCACCTTGATGCTGGTGCCGGTCGTCACGCTGTACAGCGACGAATCCTGGTAGCCGGGCACCTGCACGTAGAACTGCGTGAGGTTTTCGAGGATCGCCTCGGTGTTGTCGAGCGCGAGCACCTTCGGCTTCGATCGCAGTTGGGCCTGACCCTTCTGAGCGAGCGCGTTCACGCGCGTGAGCAGGTAGTTGCGCAGCGACCCGCCGATCGACGCGGTCAGCGCGATGCCGGTCGGCATGAAGGTGCCCGTCTGCCCGGTTTCCGACGTGCCGATGCCGAACGTCAGCGGCGGGTTGCCGACGCCGTTGTACTGCGTGTTGCCGTTCAGCGGGTTCTGGCCGTTGCCGATCTGCACGTCGCCGTGCGTCGTGTGCAGGCGCCAGTCGATCCCGAGGCTGTCGAGCGAATCCTCGTTGATGTCGATGATCGTCACGTTGATCTCGACGATGCGCGGCCGCTCGTCGAGCTGGCCGATCAGCGACTGGTAGCGATACATGTTCTCCGGCAGGTCGCGCACGATCACCGCGTTGATCGCCGGATCGGCGACGATCTGCGGCAGCGTGTCGCCGCCGCCGGTCGAGAACGGCGAAAAGCCGCCGCCCATGCTGCCGTCCGTACCGCCATAACCGCCCTGTCGCGGGCCGCCGGAGATGTCGGGGAAGTCGAGCCGCGGCACCGCGATCGTCAGCCCCGAGCCGAGCTTCACCTGTCGCGCGGCCTGCCCGAGCGGCGTGCTCGCCGGCGCCGCGGCCGTGTCGCCGGTCTTGCCGAACAGCCGGCGCAGGATCGTCGCGACGCCCGGCACCGTCACTTCCTTGCCCGAGCGGTTGATCGTGAAGTCCGACGCCCAGCCGTATTTCAGCCGGAATGCGCGGATATCCGCATGCGCGCCGTTCGCCGACGGATCGCCGACCGAGCCGATCGCCTGCCGCACGAGTTCGACATAGCGGCGCGGGCCGGCCACGTACACGCTGTTCGAGCGGTCGTTGATCACCAGCGTGTAGCGCTTGTCCGGAATCTGCATCGCCTGCAGCGCACGGCCGATTTCGCCGGATGCGTTCGGCGGAATCGGGATCATCTGCGTCTGCGACTGGTCGGCCGGATCGACGTACAGGAACGAGCCGTCGTAGTACCACGTGAGCCCGTAGGTCGAGCAGATCGTGTCGAGCGTCTGCTGCGGCGTGCCGGAAAAGCGGCCGCTGATCACGCCGTCGACCTTCGGGTCGACCACCGCCGTCACGCCCTGCGACGACGCGAGCTCGCGGATGAAGTCGCCGATCTTCTTGCCGTTCGCGACGATCGTGAACGGCTTGTTGCGCCAGCGCAGGTCCGCGGCGCGCGCATGCTGCGCGGGCGCCATGCACAGCGACGCCGTGAGCAGCGCGGTCGCGCACACGGCAAGCGCGGCCCGTTGCAGGCTGCGCGGTTGAAACCGGATCGAGGCGACGCGTCGACGCATCAAAGGACTCCTGTTGAAGAAACGAACATGCGTTCCAGCGCCTGCTGCGCGAAGCGCAGCACTTCGCCGCCGAGCCAGCCCGACAGCAGCACGAGCGCGACCATCACGGCGATCAGCCGCACCGCGATGCCGATATTGGCGTCCTGCACCTGCGTGACGGCCTGCAGGATCGCGACGACGAGGCCCGTGACGGTCGCGATCAGCACGATCGGCAGCGACAGCAGCAGCACGAGCATCAGCGCCTGGCGCGTCAGGTCGAGGATCGTCGAGCTCGTCATTGCACGGCTCCCGGCGCGCGCACGTCGGCGCCCGCGCCGACCGTGCCGTCGTCCGGCGGGTTCTTCACCCAGCCGACCGTATGCAACTGCACGTCCTCCTCGACTTCCTGGTACGACAGCACCGCGAGGTCCGGCAGCACCGGCTGCAGGATCGTCTTCACGTAGCGGCGCGCGCCGAGCGCGACCATCACCGCGAGCCGCGCGGCGCCCGACGCGTTGCCGTGGCCGCCGGGGCCGGCCGCCTGCGCGGCCTGCACGATCGCACGCACCTGTTCGCCGATGTCCTGCTTGACCGCGCTCGACAGCGCGAGGAAATTGCCCTGTTTCGTGCGCATCACCGCGCGCTCGATCCGCTCCTGCAGGTTCTGCTCGAACAGCACGACCCGCAGCTGGCGCGCCGTGCCCGCGTGGCGATCGGTGATCATCCGGCGCAGGTCGACGCGCACGAGTTCGACCAGCGCGATCACGTCGTCGGGCTCGTTCGGCGCCCACGTGATCAGGCTCTCGAAGATCACGCGCAGGTTGCGGATCGGCACCTGTTCGGCGAGCAGCCGGCGCAGCACTTCGGTCACGCGCTGCAACGGCACGAGCCGCGTCAGTTCGCCGACGAGCTCCGGGTGATCGCGACGCACCAGATGCACGAGCGCCTGCGTCTCCTGGATGCCGAGCAATTCGTCCGCATGCTGGCGCACGATCTGCTCGACGTGCGCGGCCAGCGCGCTTTCGCTCGACAGCCACTTGCCGTCCGGCGCCGCGCCGTCGGGCTTGATCCACAGCGCGGTCGCGAACGGGCCGAACGCCTCGGCCGGCTGGCGCTCCGCACGCTCCGGCAGCGGCGCGACGCCGTCCCACAGCAGCCAGCCCGGCTTCAGCGCGCCGTGCGCGGCGAGCACGTCCTGCAGGTAGATCCGGTACGTGCCGGCCGGCGCGCCCTCGTCGTCGTTCAGCGTGATGCGCGGAAACACCGTGCCGATGTCCGCGTCGACGCGCGCCTTCGCGCTCGACAGCGCCGCCTGCAGTTGCGCGAGGTTCAGGCCCGTACGCAGGTCGTCGGACAGCGACACCGCGATCAACGACGTGACGCCGGCCGCGTGCGGCACCTTCGCCGGCTGGCCGTCGTCGGCCGCGCCGACGCGCCCCGCGACATGAATCAGGTTGAAGCTCGGCGCGGACGTCTTGCGCTTCAACTGCGTGAACGCGAAGGCGCCGAGGCCGAGCGCGATCAGCGCGAACGACCATTTCGGAAAGCCGGGCACGACCAGAAAGCCGCTCAGCACGAACGCCGCGATCAGCAGCGCGCGCGGGTGCGCGCCCAGTTGCTCGCCGAGCTGTTCGCCGAGCTGGCGCTGCCGCGCATCGCGCGTCGCGACGCGCGTCGTCACGATGCCGGCCGCGATCGATACCAGCAGCGACGGAATCTGCGACGCCATCCCGTCGCCGACCGTCAGGATCGCGTAACGCTGCAGCGCCTCGCCGATGTCCATCCCGTGCATCAGCGTGCCGACCGCGATCCCCGCGACGATGTTGATGAACGCGATCACGAGGCCCGCGATCGCGTCGCCCTTCACGAACTTCATCGCGCCGTCCATCGCGCCGTGCATCTGCGATTCCTGCTCGAGCTTCTCGCGGCGCTCGCGCGCCTCGTCGGCGCTGATGATGCCCGCGCGCAAGTCCGCATCGATGCTCATCTGCTTGCCCGGCATCGCATCGAGCGAGAAGCGCGCGCCGACTTCGGCCACGCGCTCCGACCCTTTCGCGATCACGATGAACTGCACGACCGCGATCACGAGGAACACGACGCCGCCCACCACCACGTTGTTGCCGACCACCAGCCGCCCGAACGCGTCGATCACGTGGCCGGCGTTCGCATGCAGCAGGATCAGCTTGCACGACGCGATGTTCAGCGCGAGCCGGAACAGCGTCGTAAACAGCAGCAGCGCGGGAAACGACGAGAAGCTGACCGCCGACGGCACATAGGTCGACACCGTCAGCAGCACGACGCTCGCCGCGAGATTCAGCGAGATCATCCCGTCTAGCGCGGCCTGTGGCAGCGGCAGGATGAACAGCGCGACGACCGCGACGATGAAGGTCGCGAGAAACAGGTCGGCGCGCGGCGAGGCGCCTCCGAGGCGCCGTCCGGACACGCCGCGGCCGGCGGAAAACAACCGCTGCCAGTCGCGGGGGAGCGCCTTCGGTTCAGCCATCGTGCCGTTGTCCTGTCGTTATCGCCGGCTGGCACGGGCAACCCTTCCCCGTGCTGCGCGGACCGTTGAATGGGACGAGTGTAGCGACGGGAAACCGCGGAAAAAGAAGCGCGCCTCGTAGCGTGAAAGCGCGTTTTCCTCAGACGATCGAATCGGACTACGAAACCCGGCGGCCCGCTCGGGCACGCGCCGCCGGAACCGCTTCCATCGCGCGCCGCGGGCGCCGGCGCGCGTGTCCGGCAGGCTTACGTCAGGACGGCAGCCGCCGCGCGGCGAGGTACGCGAGCTGCGCGCGGTTCTGCACGTTGAAGAGCTTTTCCAGCGAGCGGATGTGGTGCCCGACCTTGTGCAGCGACGTGCGCAGCGCGCTCGCGATCTCCTGGTCGGACAGCCCGTGCACGAGCCGGTCGAGCACCTGCTGCTGCTCGTCGGCGAGCGCGAAGCCGCGCATGCGCGCGACGCGCGCCTCAAGGAACGGCAGCGCGACGCGATGCACGGCAAGGCTGACCGACAGCGCGCCGCCGATCACGCGATCGTCGATCCATTCGGTGCCGTGCGTTTCCGACGTCAGGTTCACCGCGACGCGCAGGTCGAGGCGCGGCGCCGACAGGCTGAAGATCACGCCGCTGTTCATCGCATGCGCGCGCAGATGGCCGGCGAGCGCCAGCACCTTGCGGTCGCCGCTGCCGTGCGCGGCCGCCTCGATCTCGTCGAGCCGCCACGCGACCGGGAAGCCGCTCTGCCGCACCTGCGCGAAGCGCGGGTCGCTGTCGTACAGCATCCCTTCGATGAACGGCTGCATGAACGTCGCCGGCGCGAGGTCGCGCAGCAGATGCGCGCGCAGAATGCGCCGCCCGATCATTTCGTAGGCGCCGTAACCGAGCGTACTGAATCCGATTTGCCGCAATCGCGCATGGCATTGCGCGAAATCGAATGACGCGAGGTCGGTTTTACCGGGCGCTATTTGAATACCGGTAAAAAAGTCGCGCTCGACTGCGTGATATTCGTTCGAATAAGCGGCAGCGGCCGCTATATCGGCTTGTGAGAACCATTCGACGCGTGGTGCGCCGTCAGCATATGTCATGAGGAGCCCGCCCTTTCCCAATATGTGAAACTGCGCCCCGTCACGATCTGGTCTTTTCTTTATGATTTTCTGGTCGTCGTTATATGCGCGCGAACATGAACCTTTCGCCGACATTAGTATTACGGCATATTACCCACACACCGGCATTTTTGTACAATGCCCCCGCGTTTCGTCAGGGATGACGGTCGGCGCAGATCACAACGATGCTCGGTCGCACCGCCGCGAATGCCGTACTCGATACGGCCGCCGCCAGGCGATGCGCGTCGATTCCGAGGGATGGCTCATGTCCGATATTGCATTGCACGAAGAAGCGGTCGCCCCAACCACCTTGCCGCGCGCGTCGCGCGGATCGGACGCAGGCGCGGACGCGCTGCGCGAGCGCACCGTGCAGGTCGTCTGGTGCGACGACGTCAAGCGCGGCGACGTCGCGCAGCCGCACGCGCCGAAGCTCGGCGTGGCCGATACGCTCGCGCACGCGCAGAGCACGGCCGAGCGCAACCGGATCGTCACGAGCCTGCTGCATCTGACAGGCTTCTCGACGTTCGCGTACTTCGCACTCGAATTCACGCGCGAGCGCGTCGAAAGTCTCTACCTGCACGAGGCGTTCACGCCGGCCACCTATCGCGGCGACTACGTGCGCCACAACCATCACGACGTCGATCCGCGCACGCTCGGCGCGCGCGTGTGCAACATGCCGATCGTGTGGGACCTGCAGCAATTGCGCCGCGAGCACCGCGAGCGCGACGACGCACCGCGCGTGAGCCCTGCCGCGCTCGACGGCTTCCTGCAGACGATGCAGGACGACGGGATGTGCAGCGGCATCATGTATTCGATGGCCGTGCCCGGCACGCGGCTGCACGCGTTCATGAGCTTCACCGCGCCGCGCCGCACGCGCGAATGGATCACGCCGGCAACGATCGAGCAGGCGCTGTCGATCGGGCTGTCGGTACACAAGTTCGCGTCGCCGCAATTGATCTCGACGTCGCGCGAGCGCGCGGTCAACGGGCTCACGCCGTTCGAGCAGGAACTGCTGCTCGGCATCGCCGAAGGCGCGTCCGACAAGGAAATCGGCCGGCGTCTCGACACCAGCGCGCACAACGTCGACTATCACCTGCGCAAGCTGCGCAAGCGCTTCGGCGTCGCGAACCGGATCCAGCTCACCTATCTGACGTCGAAGCTCGAGTTGATCTGACGACGGCGGCGCAGCGCGGTTTCGCGCCGACGAACGCGTCAACGCACATGCCGGCCTCGCGGGCCGGCATGTGCGGGTGGCGGCGCGGCGCCGCTTGCTGGCGGACGATCGCCGTTACTTCATCAGCGTCATCTGCACGACCTTCACGATCACGAGGCCGACCGCGATCACCAGATAGCCGCGCAGCACGGCCATCCAGATCCGCGTCGCGAGCGTCATGTTCCGCGGTTCGAGCGTATCGAGCGGCGGCATGCGCCACGTGTCGCGCAGCGAACGATCGACGGCCGGCTCGACGACGCGCCTGTTGCGGCGAATCAGTACCGTCGCGAGATAGCCGGCGATCGCGAGCACGGTGCCGCCCACCAGCACGTCGACGATCGCCTCGCCGCTGATGTCCGGATACATCACCGATGCGGTCAGGATGATCGACAGCAGCACCAGCACCCAGATCACCGCGCCCGTAAATATGTTGAGCTTCGTCGAGTTGACCCAGGGCCCAAGCACCTGGCGGTCGTTGCACAGCACCAGCAGGAACACCGTCGCGCTCGGCAGCAGCACGCCGGCCAGCGTCTGCACGGCTTCGGTCAGCAGGCCGAGCGGGCTGCCCGGGATCAGCACGAGCGCGGCCGCGGCCGCGACGATGCCGAAATAGACGAGATAGAAGCCCTTCGCGTCGGTCACGCCGCGGTGCAGCGAGTGGCGGATCCGGAATACGTCGCCGATCGCGTATGCGGTCGACAGCGACACGGCCGCCGCGCCGATGATGCACGCGTCGAGCAGCGCGACGGCGAACAGCGTCGCGCTCGTGCGGCCCGCATACTTCTCGAGGCCCGCGATGACGCCGCCCGCGTCGGTGAAGTTGCCGGCTTCCGGATGGCCGCCGAACAGCGCCGAGCTGAAGCCGATCATCGCGACCGCGCCGACCAGCACGAACGCGATGCCGATCCACAAGTCGGCCTTTTCATATTTCATGAAGCGCGGCGTGATGCGCTTGTCGATCACGTAGCTTTGCTGGAAGAACAACTGCCACGGCGCGACCGTCGTGCCGACGATACCGATCACGAGCAGCATCACGTCCGACAGCTTCGCGTGCGCGGGCCAGTTCGGCACGAAGAAATCGCGCGTCATCTGCGCGACGGGCGGGTGGATCGACACGAGCACCGGCACGAGCAGCAGGCTCAGCACGCACAGCCCGATCGCGAACCGCTCGAAGCGCCGGAAATCGCCGGTACTCACCGCGGCCATCGTCAGCGCGGCGGCCACGCACACGCCGGCCACCTTCGGCAATCCGAAGAAATCGAGCACGAACGTGATGCCGATGAACTCGGTGACGATGGTCAGCGCGTTGAGCAGGAACAGGTCGATCACGCTGAACGCGCCCCAGAACTTGCCGAAGCGTTCGAAGATCAGGCGCGCATGGCCGACGCCCGTGACCGCGCCGAGGCGCAGCACCATTTCCTGGTTCACGTACAGCACGGGCACAAGCAGCAGCAACGTCCACAGCAGCGTCGTGCCATAGTTCTGGCCGGCCTGCGTATAGGTGCCGAATGCGCCGGCGTCGTTGTCGCCGACCATCACGATCAACCCCGGGCCGATGATCGCGAGCAGCGTGCGCAGGCGCGCCCACCACGTGCCGCGCGCGCCGGTATCGTGGTGCGAGATGGTGCCGAGCGCACCGCGGATGTCGCCCAGATGGGCTTCGTCGAGCACGGCGCCGCGCTCGACCGCGATCGGTGGAGAGACGTTGGAGGGCGTGGACATGATGTGTTCCGTACGGCTAAGGGTTATGCGATTCGATGAGCGTGCGACCTTGGAATGCGCACGGGGCGGCCGCTCGAAGGCGGCCGCGCGTGCGCATGCCGAGGCGCGCTCGGCGCTTCTTTTCAGTGGATCAATGCTTTGAGCTGGTCCAGCAGACGGGAGAACACCCGCGGACGGGCGTCGAGCGTCAGCATCGCGTCGTAGTGCTGGCGCGATTCCGTGACGTGCGGAAGGTTCGACAGCAGAAGGCCGAAGTTCATGGTCTGGCTCCGTGCGGCGACGGCAGCGTGCCGGCCGCGTGATGGGCGCGGGGCCAGTCCGGGGCCTGAACGACGTGTCAGGCTAGTCGGCCGGATTGCCCCCGCGACCCGGGTTCGAAAGGGTCTGCGTATGCAACGGGCATAAGGGACAACTGTCACTGTCGTTCATGGCGGCTCCTGTGCGGTGTTCCGGGGAACACGGTTGACCGCCGTCCGGCCGGCGGGCCGGCATTCGCGCGCCCGGAGAACGGATGCGCGAACGCGGCCGCCTGCCTGGCGGCGGTGAAACCGGGCAACGCATGCGAGAACGCATCACGCTAACCGGCGCGAATCAGGGTGCACGTAGGGAGTGGCTGCGGAATACTGCTGCGCGCACCGTTTGCCTGGCAGACAAACGGCGGCTTCGATGAGGCGCGGACGTCGGTCGCTCAGGCGGAAATTTCGTTCGAAGATCGACTACTGCAGGCGTCCAAGGCGGCGGCCCCAAGAGTGAAGATGGCGGATTCTATGGATCGCGCGAAAGCGAAGTCAACCCCTTGAAACCCCATTTTTCGAAATAAATTCCCCGCATGATGCGACTGAAAGATTTGCCCTTGAATTGACGTTCTGAAACCTTTCAGCGTCGTCACGACGCAACGATGCGCCGATGCGCGGGAGCAACGGCCCGACCTCGGCCGCGCGCCCTCGTCGCGCTCGCGGAGCGGGTACGTGGCCGCCGCGCGCCGCTGCGACGCGCACACCACGCAGCGCAACCGTCATGCGTTTTTTACTTGCGCCGCAGCAAAAGTCGCGACTACAATCCGCCCCAATTCATTACGGGAGTCCCTCCGTGGACGCATGCTCTAGTTGCAGTTCGATGCCGGTCCAGGCCGGCCAAGCCATCGCGAGATAGCAGCCAGACGCATGTCTTTCGCCGCTAGCTCGCACTCGTCGGGTTAGCGCGCCTCCATCCGGGCCGGTCATCGCCGGTTCGTCAGTCGCACGCTTCGCCATGTTCCACCCTCCGATCGCAGGCCGCGTCATGCACCCGCGCTCGATCACGTCGTCCGGCGTTCGCCGGACGGAACGGAGGCAGCGTCATGTTCTTTCAATCGTTCGCGTTCAAGTTCAAGCGCGTCGTGCACGTCGCGTGCGACCGCTCGTTTTCCGGCTTCTCGCCGCTCGCCCGTGCATTCGGCCGCTGGCGTGGCCTGGCCCTCGCCCACGTCCCCGCGGCGCCTCGCCCGCTCGATTGCGTGCTGATCGCCGCGACGGCGGCCGCGGTCGCGCTCGTTGCGCTACTGTGCTCGGCCGCGTCACACGTCGGCTTCGCGCAGGTGTGGCGCGTCGGCGGCTGGCTGCCGTAAGTCCTTCCCCATGCGGGCCGTCTCGCCATGCGGCCCGCATCACGTTCCCGTTTCTTCAGCCAACCTGATCAAACTGCCAACCCAAATGAAGAACCCGCTCACTCCCGTCCCGCGCAAGCTTCGCCTCGACGCGCTCGCCGCGCTGCTGCTGTCGCTCGCCACCGCATCCGCATTCGCACAAGCCTCGGCTGCCGCCGCCGAACCGGCGGCCGGCACGAACGATGCCGCCGCCCCCGCGCAACCACCGGCCGCCGATGCCGCCACGCCCGCGCCCACCGGCTTGTGGGAGCGTTCGAATCTGCTCGGCAACATGGGCGGCCTGCGCGACGTGCTCGACGAACACGGCGTCACGCTGAGCCTGCAGGAAACCAGCGAATACCTGTACAACGCGTCCGGCGGCACGGGCCGCGGCGGCGCGTACCAGGGGCTCACGCAATTCGGTTTCAACGTCGATACCGGCAAGGCGATCGGCCTGCCGGGCGGCACGTTCAACGTGTCGGGGCTGCAGATCCACGGCACCAACCTGTCGCAGCGCTACCTGCAAACCTTGCAGACCGCGACCGGCATCGAGGCCAATTCGACCACGCGCCTGTGGGAGCTCTGGTATCAGCAGTCGCTGCTCGACGGCAAGGTCGACGTGAAAGTCGGCCAGCAGAGCGTCGACCAGGAATTCATGGTGAGCGAGAACGCGGCGACGTTCATGAACGCGACGTTCGGCTGGCCCGTGCTGCCGTCCACCGACCTGCCGTCCGGCGGCCCCGCGTATCCGCTGTCGTCGCTCGGCGTGCGGCTGCGCGTGAAGCCGGCCGACGCGTGGACCGCGATGGTCGGCGTGTTCGACGGCAACCCGGCCGGCCGCACCGACGGCGACGCGCAGGTGCTGAACGCGCACGGCACCAACTTCAACCTGCGCAGCGGCGCATTCGTGATCGGCGAAGTGCAGTACGCGCTGAACGCGCCGCCCGCCGACCCGAAGGCGCCGCAGCCGGCCGGCCTGCCCGGCACGTACAAGCTCGGCGTCTGGTATCACTCGCAGCATGCGAACGATCCGCGCTACGGCACCGACGGGCTGTCGCTCGCCGATCCGGCGAGCAACGGCACGCCCGCCACGCATCGCGGCAACTACGGCTTCTATGCGGTCGCGGATCAAATGGTGTGGCGGCCGTCGGCCGACAGCCCGCGCTCGGTCGGCGTGTTCGCGCGCGTGATGGGCTCGCCCGGCGACCGCAATGTCGTCGATTTCGCGGCCAATGCCGGCGTGACGCTGAAGGCGCCGTTCGCCGGACGCGACAACGACGTCGCCGGCATCGCGATCGGCTACGCGAAGATCGGCTCGCATGCGCGCGGCCTCGACGGCGATACCGGCGTGTACACGACGCCCGGCTATCCGGTGCGCCGCGCGGAAACCGTGATCGAGGCGACCTACCAGTATCAGGTCGCGCCGTGGTGGCAGGTGCAGGCCGACCTGCAGCACTTCTTCCGTCCGGGCGGCGGCATCCCGAACCCGAACGCGGTCGGCGCGCGCATCGGCGACGAAACCGTGGTCGGCGTGCGCACGACGATCACGTTCTGATGCGAGCCGCATGAAGACCCGGGCCGGCCGGCCGCTTGCGCGACGGTCCGGCCCGTGCGGTGGCCTGCGGTACGGGCATGCCGCCCCTCCCGCGCACTACACATTATTCGCCGTACAGCCCGAGCAGTTTCAGCGTGACGCCGTTGGTCCAGCCGAAGCCGTCCTGCAACGGATATTCGCCCCCTCCGCCGCCGCCCGTGCCCGTGCCTTCGACCACGTACTTCTCGACCAGCTTGCCTTCGGTCGCGTACACCTGCTTCACGTCGGCCAGGAAACGCGTGCCGATGTCCTTCGCGAGCGCCGGTTCGCCGTAACGGCGCAGCCCGTCGATCGCGATCCACTGCAGCGGCGCCCAGCCGTTCGGCGCATCCCATTGCTGGCCCGTGTGCTCGGTCGTCGTCACGAGGCCGCCCGGCTGCAGCAGCGTCTTGCGCACTTCGCGCGCGGTCGCCTTCGCGCGCTCCGGCCACGCCACGCCCGCGAACAGCGGATACAGCGCGGCCGCCGTCACGCCGTCGCGCGGCTTGCGCAACTGCCAGTCATAGTCGCCGTAATAGCCGCGGCGGTTCCACAGGTAGTGATTGATCGCGGCCGCACGCCGTCCAGCCCGCGCCGAGAAATCGGCCACGCAGTCGATGTCGCGCGTGAGCGCGCAGCCCTTCACGATGGTCGTCTCGAGATGGAACATCAGGCTGTTCAGGTCGACCGGCACGATCGAGGTCGTGCGGATCGTCGCGAGCGTCTTGCCGTCTCCGAACCAGCGCGAGCTGTAGTCCCAGCCGCTTTCGGCGCCCGCGCGCAGGTCGCGGTACACCTCGTTCGCCGGACGGGACGGCACCGATTTCGCGGTCGTCACGTCCTGGAGATACGATTCGTCGCGCGGCGTGTCGCTCGCATCCCAGTAGCGGTTCAGCACCGCGCCGTCGGGCATCGTGACCACGTGGCGCGCGGCCTGCCCGCGCGGCGTCGTGGTTTCGCCCTGCATCCAGTACGCATGCTCCTTGCGCAGCGCCGGCAGGTATTTCTGGTAGACCTTGTCGCCTTCGACCTGCGCGGCGAGCGTGACCATGTACGCGAAGAACGGCGGCTGCGAGCGGCTCGCATAATACGTGCGATTGCCGTTCGGGATGTGCCCGACCGTATCGATCAGGTAGGCGAAGTTGTCGAGCATGTCGTCGACGAGATCCTCGCGCCCCGACACCTGCAGCCCGAGCATCGTGAAATAGGTGTCCCAGTAGTAGCCTTCGCGGAAGCGGCCGCCCGGCACGACGTACGGCTTCGGCATCGGAATCAGCGAACTGTACGGGGGCGCCGTGACGCTCGTGCGCGTGAGCTGAGGCCACAGCCAGTCGATGTGCTGGCGCAGCGTCTGGTTCGGCGGCGGCGTCACGCCGCCTGCCGCGGGCGGTGTGAAATGCTGGTCGACGAACGCCTTCAGCGAGAAGCCCGGCTGCGATTTCTGTTGCTGATACAACTGCACGATCGTCGCGGGATCGGTGTCGGGCGTGGCGTCGACGAAGGTCTTCTGGTCGGGATAGAGCTGCGCGGTCTGCACCGCGACGAACAGGTCGCCGTAGAGCTGGCTCGGCGGCGGCAGCAGCGTGCCCGACGCGGGCGCGGAAGCGGCTGCGGTGGTGGCCGGCAACGCGACCTGGCTGGCCGCTTGCGCGGCGGCCTGATGCGCATTGTCGGCCTGCGCGGCACAGCCGGCGACGGCGAGATAGGCGATGGCCAGTGCGGCGGCCCAGCGCAGACGCGGCGCGGGCGGCGACTGACGCGACGAGAAACGCGATGCAAGCGGTGCGGCACGACGTGACGTCATGGCGTGTCCCCTCCTTTCGAATGGTGAGTGGATCGGCACGAGGTCTCGTTCGCGCGCGCGTTCGTCTCGATGGCCTTCGATCGATACGCGTCATGTTGTGGTGTGAATGGGCCCGACTGTCGCACGAAACATGCGTGTCAAGCAAGTTTCGATTCGCGCGACTCCCGCAGATAACCGCGCACCGCCCGCCACGCGCGCGCTTCGAGCGCATCGGCATCGGTCTCGCCGCGCGCGCCCGCCGCATCGACGATGCCTTTCACGATCGCGAGCAGATCGTGCGCGACCACGTCGGGCGCGGCGACGCGTGGCGCATCGCGCAGCCCGAGCGCATGCAGCAAGGTCGCGTGGATGCGGTCCGCGACGCGCTCGGTGCGCGCGCCGAGCGGCAACCGCGCCTCCTCGAAATCGATCAGCCGCGCGAGCACCGGCCGGCGCATCTGGTGTGCGACGGCCCCGCGCACCAGCGCGCGCAGCACGTCGTCGCAGGACGACCGCGCGGCCGCGCGGTCGACGTCGTCGAGCAGATGCGCGCTCTCGCGCTCGACGAGCGCGGCCGTCAGCGCATCGCGGTTCGGGAAGTATTGATAGAGGGAGCCGATGCTCACGCCGGCCAGCGCGGCCACGGCATTCGTCGTGTAGCCATCGAAGCCGTCGCGCTCCAGAACGCGAGCGGCGGCCTCGACGATCGCATCGACGGTGGCCATCGAGCGGCGCTGGCGCGGCGCCTTGCGGGGCAAAAGCGGGATGCGCGAGGACGATTCGGACATGGCGGGAAGGCGGCTTTTTAATATGAGCAAGTGCTCATATTTTAGAAACGCACCGCCGCACCGTCAAAAGGAATCGACATGGCCGGCCGACGCGCCGCTCGTCGCATTCAAGCGCAAGCGCGCGGTCGATTTACCGTGCGACACGCGGTTGGGAAATCACCGCGTCGACATCCTGCCCGGTATCGAAAGCGCGCGCGCCCCGCTGCGACGATGCGGGTTTGTTCACCGGGCAAGCAGCGCACCGCTCGCGCGTGCGCAGTCATCCCTTCCACGCCACCCGTCAGAAAAGACGACTGTTGCAACATGCGGAACAACTGTTGTCATACGTGACGCAGCGCTCACATTATGGGCATAATGGCGTCTTTACCGCGCGCCCTCCTCATGTCGCCCGTCTTTCTAGCACCGCTCATCGTTGCCTGTGCGTTGTTCATGGAAAGCGTCGACGCGAACATCATCGTCACCGCACTGCCTGCGATGGCGAGGGACTTCGGGCACAACCCCGTCACGCTGAACATCGCGATCACGGCCTACGTGGTCGGTCTCGGCGTGTTCATCCCGATCTGCGGCTGGCTCGCCGACCGCTTCAGCGCCCGCTCCGTGTTCCGCACCGCGATCGGCATCTTCGTCGTCGGCTCGCTGATGTGCGCGGCGTCCAACTCCCTCGGCGTGCTCACGTTCGCGCGCTTCATCCAGGGCGTCGGCGGCGCGATGATGGTCCCGGTCGGCCGCATCATCATCTTCCGCGCGGTGCCGCGCGCCGATCTCGTGCGCGCGATGAACTACCTCGCGATTCCCGCGCTGTTCGGGCCCACGGTCGGGCCGCTCGTCGGCGGCTTCATCACGACCTACCTGCACTGGCGGATGATCTTCTTCATCAACGTGCCGATCGGCCTTTACGGAATCTACCTCGCGAGCAAGCACATCGCGAACACGCACGAACCCGATCCGGGCCCGCTCGACTGGTTCGGCTTCCTGCTGTCGGCCAGCGGTGCCGCACTGCTGCTGATGGGCCTCACGCTGATCGACGGCTCGCTCACGTCGCGCTCGAACGCGATCATCATGTGCGCGGCCGGCGCCGCGATGCTCGCGCTGTATGTGCCGTACGCGCGCCGCAAGACGCGCCCCGTGCTCGACCTCGGTTTCCTGAAGATCCCGACCTACCACGCGAGCGTCGTCGGCGGGTCGCTGTTCCGCATCGGCCTCGGCGCGGTGCCGTTCCTGCTGCCGCTCGCGCTGCAGGAAGGGCTCGGCATGAGCGCGTTCCACTCGGGGCTCATCACGTGCGCGTCCGCGCTCGGCGGCGCGGTCAGCCGCTCGACGGCCACGCATACGCTGCGCCGCTTCGGCTTTCGCACGGTGCTGATCTACAACGCGGCATTCGCGGGCCTCGCGATCGCCGCATACGGTGTGTTCCATCCCGGCATGGCGACCTGGGCGATCTGGCTGATCGTGCTCGTCGGCGGCATCTTCCCCGCGCTGCAGTTCACGAGCCTGAATTCGATGATCTATGCGGACATCTCGCCGCGCGACGCCGGCCGCGCGACGAGCCTCGGCAGCGTCGTGCAGCAGATGTCGCTCGGCCTGGGCGTCACGGTGGCCGGCCTCGTGCTGCACGTGTCGCACTGGCTCCAGGGCCATCAGGCGATGGTGTGGTCGGATTTCTGGCCCGCGTTCCTGGTGGTCGGGCTGTGCTCGTTCGCGTCGATTCCGATCACGCGGCGGCTGCCGCCCGGCGCCGGCGACGAAATCGCGCGCGGCAAGCGGCAGTAAACGGTCGCCGGTCGATTGCGGCCGAAGCGTTTTTGCCACAATCGATCGTCCGGGTATTACGTCGCTTTTATTTTCCAATTCCGCGATTTATTCAATCGCGCGAAACACACAAACCGCTCGCCGAATCCCCTTGCCGAAATAACATCGGCTCGAAAATCGATCGCGCATCACCGCTTTCGATATCCGCCGGCGCCGCGCCACGCCTGCGCGGCCGCTTGCGCGCCCGGGCGCCCCGATATCGTGCATGCGAACGACTTGATAATCCGAAATCCATTGATCGATAATGGTCGCTCGCATCGGCGCGAACAGAATCCCCCCGCCGGATTGCAGCAGTCGCGATAACCATCCCATCCGCTGTTTCACGTTTCGATCGCTATCTCGCCTCGAAGGAGTCTCCATGACTCGAGAGCTGATTCTGCGCGCGCCGGAAACATTCGCCATCGACTCGCCCGCTGAACCGGATGCGGCCCGGCCGCCGTTGCCGACCCATCTCGCCGTCATTCTCGACGGCAACCGGCGCTGGGCGGAGCGCCTCGGCCTGCCGGCCGCCGACGGCTATCGGGCCGGCGGACGCAACGTGCATGCGCTGCTGTCGTGGTGCGAGGAAGCCGGGATCCCGCTCGTGACGCTGTGGCCGCTGTCCACCGAGAATCTCCAGCGCGACGCCGGGGAATTGCGCGGCCTGCTCGCCGTGATCGCCGACGTCTTCGACGAGCTCGCCGCCAGCGGCCGCTGGCGCCTGCACGTGATCGGCGACCTGACGCAGCTGCCGCCCGCCACGGCCGAGCGCATCGGCGCCGCGCAGCAACGCACGGCCCGCGCGCGCGGGCTCGACGTGAACATCGCGGTCGCCTATAGCGGCCGCCTCGACCTGCTGCACGCAGTCCGCTCGCTGATCGCGGAGCACGTCGCGGCCGGCACCGTCGATCAGTTGCTCGCGCAACTCAGCCCGGAGTCGATCGCGAGCCGGCTGTATACGGCCGGCCAGCCTGAGCCGGACCTCGTGATCCGCACGTCGGGCGAACAGCGCCTGTCGAATTTCATGCTGTGGCAAACCGCTTTCTCCGAGTTCTATTTCACGCCGACGTGCTGGCCCGATTTCGGACGCGACGATTTCGAACAGGCCATCGATGCGTACGGCAAGCGCGCGCGCCGGTTCGGCAAGTAGCCCGGCGCGCTCCTCACGACACCTGTTGTCACCCGCCATCCGCGAGGTACGCCATGTCCACCGTCGAAACCGTTGCCGCCGAAGCCGCGGCGCCCACGCTGGTGCTGCCGCACCTGTTCCACCCGTTCGAAACACCCGTGCATCCCGATGCCGAGCGCGCCGAAGCCGACCTGTACGCGTGGATGAACAGCCACGGATTGCTCGACGATCCGCGCTGGGCGCACGGCATCCGTCACGGCAAGGTCGGCGAATACTGCGCGCGCGTCTATGCGCACTCGTCTTTCGACGGACTGTGCACGACCGCCCGCGCATACGGCTGGATCTTCGCGATCGACGACGGCCTGTGCAGCCTGCACGGTGTCGCGCGCGCCCCGGGCGAGCTCGGGGCGCTCTACTTGTGGCTGTACGAAATGATCGCCGATCCGACCGGCCATGACCCCGCGCCGCTGCGCGCCGCGCTCGCGGCGCGCCTGCCGCACCTGGCCGCGTTCCTGCCCGCCCTGCAACGCGCGACGCAGGACATATGCGCGCGTATCGCCGCCGTGTCCACGCGCGTGCAGTACGCCCGCTGGGTGGCGGGGATGATGACGTTCCTGTTCTCGACGCTGTGGGAAGCCGGCCGGTTCGCGACCGACGTCGTGCCCGGCGAGGCCGAATACCTGTCCGGTCGCACGTACAACGGCTGCGGCGAGGGTGCGTTCGCGCTGATCGATATCGCCGCGGGCTACGAAGCGCCGGCCGCGTTCTACGCAGACGAAGCGGTCGAGCGCCTGCGCAGGCTGTCCAACGCGATCCTGTGCCTGTGCAACGATATCTTCTCGTATCCGAAGGAGGCCGGCGAGTCGAGCAGCAATCTCGTGTGCGTGCTGATACACGAACGCGGGCTCTCGCCGCAGGCCGCGCTCGACGCGGCGGCGGACATCCACAACGGCTATCTGGCGCGTTATCTCGATCTGGAAAAAAAGGTGCGCGCGCGCACCGACGATCGTGCGTCGCTGCGCCTGCTCGACGAGGCCAGGACGTACATTCGCGGCAACTACGACTGGCACTTCGGTTCGCCGCGTTACGGCGCGGCGAAACACTACGACCTGTCCCGCGCGCTGCGGCCCGGACAGACGAGCGCCGCGGCATGACCTGTCGCGGGCAATGGAGGAAAAACCGGAAAAACAAAAAAATCAGCGGACATCCACACGGGGCCGGTGCATAGCCGCATGGATGTCCGCTCAGGGCTCCGGGTCTCCCGATGGGGGTTGGGAAACCCGAATTCGCTTCCTGCGTGCCATGGACATATGTGCGTCGGAAGCGGAATCGGTGCGCGCACGTGTCGTCGCGCCATGAACCGCACTATAGGGAAACTTGCGAAACGTATCTGTCAACCATTGTCAGACGCGTTGCAGCCGCACGTCGCACGCGCACGCCGCTTTCGCGCTAAAGTGGTTCCCGATCGCCACCCTCGACCGTCCTGCCGATGCTCACGCTTTCGTCCGCCGCCGCCCGCGCCCTGCATCTCGCCGCACAGGGCCTGCTCACGCCACCCCGCCGCAAGGCGACCAAGTCCGACGTGCTCGACACGATCCGCCGGATGGCGCAGTTGCAGATCGACACCATCCACGTGGTCGCGCGCAGCCCGTATCTCGTGCTGTACAGCCGTCTCGGCGATTTCCCGCCGCACTGGCTCGACGAACATCTCGCCGAGGCGCGCCTGTTCGAATACTGGTCGCACGAAGCGTGTTTTCTGCCGATCGAGCAGTTCGGTCTGATGCGCTACAAGATGCTCGACCCGTCGGGAATGGGCTGGAAATACGCGGCCGAATGGCACGAGCAGAATCGTCCGGAGATCGAACGGCTGCTTGCGCGGATTCGCGAAGAAGGCCCGGTGCGGTCGGCCGATTTCGCACGCGAAAACGGCGTGAAGGGCAACGGCTGGTGGGATCGCAAGCCCGAAAAGCGTCATCTGGAAGTGCTGTTCACGACGGGCGACCTGATGGTGTCGGAGCGCCGCAATTTCCAGCGCGTGTACGACGTGCGCGAACGCGTGCTGCCCGACTGGGACGATGCGCGCGACCTGCCGCCGCGCGAGGCCGTGCTGCCCGCGCTGCTCGACTACACGTGCCGCGCGCTCGGCGTCGTGCGCGCGGACTGGGTGGCCGACTACTATCGGCTGCCGCGCCGCTCGTACCGCGCGGAGCTGGAGCGGCTCGCCGAGGCCGGCGACCTGATTCCGGTGCGGATCGACGACTGGAAGGAGCCGGCCTACGTGCACCGCTCGCTCGATGCGCTGCTGCCGGCCGCCGCGGCCGACACGCTGCGCTCGACGGTCACGACGCTGCTGTCGCCGTTCGATCCGGTCGTCTGGGACCGGCGGCGCGCGTCGACGCTGTTCGGGTTCGACTACACGATCGAGTGCTATACGCCCGAGCACAAGCGGCGCTACGGCTATTTCTGCCTGCCCGTGCTGCATCGCGGCCGGCTGGTGGGCCGCGTCGATGCGAAAGCGCATCGCACGCTCGGCACGTTCGAACTGAAGGCCGTGCACGTCGAGCCGGGCGTGCGCTTCGGCGCCGGGCTCGCGGCCGACGTCGCGAAAGCCGTGAAGAAACTCGCGGCGTGGCACGGCACGCCGGAGGTGACGGTCGCCCACGCGCCGCCGGCCCTCGTGCAGGCATTCGCGCGCACCTGAGCGCCGCGTGCCGCCAGCGCGTTAGAGCATGTGCATGCCGGCGTCGATATAGTGCGTACCGCCCGTGATCGCCCGTGCACCGTCGCCAGCAAGAAACGCGCAGAACGCGCCGACGTCGTCGATGTCCAGTGCGTGATGCAGCGGCGCCCGGCGCGCGGTGTCGTCGAGTAGCCGGCCGAAGTCCGGCAGGCCCGACGCCGCGCGGGTCGGCAACACGCCCGGCGAAATCGCGTTGACGCGAATGCCCGCGCCGCCGAGTTCGGCCGCCAGATACCGCACGCTCGCTTCGAGCGCGGCCTTGACCGGCCCCATCACCCCGTAATTCGCGACGACCTGCTCCGCGCCGAGATAGCTCATCGCCATCAGGCTCCCGCCGCGCGTCATCAGCGGCTCGGCGAGCCGAGCCATCCGGATGAACGAATGGCACGAGGTATCCATCGCGAGCGAGAAGCCTTCCGGCGAACTGTCGACCACGCGGCCGTGCAGGTCCGCCTTCGGTGCATACGCGACCGAATGCAGCACGAAGTCGATCTCGCCCCATTGCGCTGCTATCGCGTCGAACACCGCCGCCATCTGGTCCGGCCGCCCGACGTCGAGCGGCATCCGGATCGGCGCGTCGAGTTGCGCGAACAGCGGCTCGACGTGCGGCAGGGTCTTGTCCGACTGCCACGTCACCGCGAGCGTCGCGCCCGCCCGGCAAAACGCGCGCGCGCATCCCCACGCGATACTCTGTTCGTTCGCGATGCCGACGACGAGCCCGCGCTTGTGTCGCAACGTCATGTCGCTCTCCGTAACGATCCGCGCCGGCCTAGCGCTGCGCCGCGATCCATTGCGCAATGTCCGGCCACACCGTCTTCAGCGTGCGCGTCCCCATGAACAGGCCGATATGGCCGCCCGGCACGAGCCGGCTCTCGATGCGCGACGCGGGCGTGCCGAGACGATCGCGCGCCCCGAACACCTGCTCCGGCGTCGTGATGTCGTCGGCCTCGCCGGCGAGCAGATAGACCGGGCACGCGACATTCTTCAGGTCGAGCGTGCGCCCGAGCGCGACGAACGTGCCCTTCGCGAGCCGGTTCTCCTTGAAGATCTGCACGATCGCCTGCAGGTACCAGCGCCCCGGCAGGTCGATCGGGCTTTCGTACCAGTTCGCGAACACCTCGCGCTTGCGCAGGTATTCGGGATCGTCGAGATGCTCGTACAGGTCGACGTGCTCGGCGAGATAGTGCTGGTCGGGATGCATGTTCTTCCAGCCGCGCAGCATGAAGCGCCCACGCATCAGCCCGCCGCCCAGCGCGACGAGTTCCTCGTAGAACGACGTCGGATACGTGTGCACCATCTGCCTGATCGGGCCGTCGCCCGCGTCGGTGTCGATCGGCGAGCCGGCCAGCACGAGACTCGCGACCTTGTGCGGGAAACGCGCCGCGTACATCGCGGACATCCAGCCGCCCTGACACAGCCCGACGAGATTCACGCGGCCGCCGAGTTCGTCGACGCACACGTTCAGTTCAGCCAGATACTGGTCGATCTCGAGATCCTTCATGTCCTCGGTGGCCGAGCGCCAGTCGGTCAGGTACAGACGCGTCACGCCGTGCTCGCGCAGCGTCTGCATCAGGCTCTGCCCCGGCTGGTAGTCGGCGATCATCGCGCTGTGCCCTGCATACGGCGCATCGACGATCGTCGGCAGCCCGTGTGCCGGCGCGGCCGAATAATCGCGAAACGTCATCGTGCGCAGTTCCAGCAACGGCCGGTTCGCCGACGCCAGCGCCGGATGCGCTTCGAAATGGAGCTTCTCCTCTTCCGCGAGGAAGCGGAGATTGCGCGCCGCGATCTCGGCGCCGGCCGCGAACATCGCGTTGGCGGCGGCCATCGGCCAGAAAATCGGCAGCGCGAGGGCGCTGGCGGCAGGAGAAGGCGTGTCGCGTGCTGTCATCGAAGGTCTCACCGGGTCGGATACGGCGTGGAAGGGATCGCGTCGTCCAGCACGCGGCGCGTGTGCCGCGCGATCATCAGGTTCTCGTCGGTCGGGATCACGCGCACCGTCACGCGCGACGCGTCGCCCGAAATCACCGGCAGGCCGGCGGCGTTCGCCGCGTCGTCGAGCACGACGCCGAGCCACGCCGCGCGGCTGCAGATCCGTTCGCGCACGCGCGGCGCGTGCTCGCCGATGCCCGCCGTGAACACGAGCGTGTCGAGGCCGCCGAGCACGCCGGCCAGCGCGGCGAGTTCGCGCGCCGCGCGATAGGCGAACAACTCGACCGCATGCGCGGCCGACGGTGCGTCGCTCGCGAGCAGCGCGCGCATGTCGCTCGACACGCCGGATACGCCGAGCAAGCCGGATTCGGCATAGATCAGATGCTCGACCTCGTCGAGCGACCGGCCCATGTGACGCTGCAGGTACAGGATCACGCCCGGGTCCAGCGCGCCCGTGCGCGTACCCATCGGCAGCCCGTCGACGGCCGTGAACCCCATCGTCGTCGCGACGCTGCGGCCGTTCGCGAGCGCACACAGGCTCGCGCCGTTGCCGAGATGCGCGATCACCGTCCGGTGCCGCACCCACGATGGATCGAGGGCCGCGAGCGCCGTCGCGATGTACTCGTACGACAGCCCGTGAAACCCGTAGCGCACGATGCCCTGCTCGGTCAGCGCGCGCGGCAGCGCGAACTCCCGTTCGAGTGCCGGCACCGTCGAATGGAACGCGGTGTCGAAACACGCGACCTGCGGGAGGTTCGGCGCGACCGCCGCAACCGCGCGAATCGCGTCGACGTGATGCGGCTGGTGCAGCGGCGCGAGCGGCGAAAGCGACGCGATCGCATCGAGCACGCGCGCATCGATCCGCACCGGCGCGGTGAAATACGGGCCGCCATGCACGACCCGGTGCCCGACGCCGTCGAACGCGGCCTCGCGCCCGACATGAGCCGCGAACCACGCGTGCAGCGCCTCGATCGCGCCTTGATGCCCCGGTTGCGCGACGGGGCTGTCGGCGAGCGTCGTGCCGTGCGCGTCGGCCACGAATAGATGCGGCGTGTCATGCAGGTTCTCGACCTGCCCGTGCAGGCCCGCATCGAGCGAACGATCCTCGCGCGTGTCGTAGACCGAGAACTTGAGGCTCGACGAGCCGGCGTTGAGCACCAGGACGGGATGTCGCATCGCGGCTCCGTCAGCGTGCGTCGGCGGCAAGCGCCGGCGCGGCTAAGGGCGCGGCCGTGGCGCGCGCCGCCGCCGCGACGAGCGCCGCGACCGCGCAGCTCGCCAGGCGCGTGCGTTCGCTGTCGGCGCGACTCGTCAGGATCACCGGCACGCGCGCGCCGAGCACGATGCCGGCCGCATCGGCATTCGCCAGGAACGTCAGTTCCTTCGCGAGCATGTTGCCGGCCTCGAGGTCGGGCACGAGCAGGATGTCCGCATCGCCCGCGACCGCGGAACCGAGATGCTTGAGCCGCGCGGCCTCCGGGCTGATCGCGTTGTCGAGCGCGAGCGGCCCGTCGAGCAGCGCGCCGGTGATCTGGCCGCGCTCGGCCATCTTGCACAGCGCGGCCGCGTCGAGCGTCGACGGCAGCTTCGAGCTGACCGTCTCGACCGCCGACAGGATCGCCACCTTCGGCCGGGCGATGCCGAGCGCATGCGCGAGATCGATCGCGTTCTGCGCGATGTCGGCCTTTTGCTCGAGCGTCGGACGGATATTGACGGCCGCGTCGGTGATGAACAGCGGCTTGTGGTAAGTCGGCACGTCCATGATGAACACGTGGCTCAGGCGCCGCCCGGTGCGCAGCCCCGTATCGGCGCGCACCACTTCCGCCAGCAACTCGTCGGTGTGCAGGCTGCCCTTCATCAGCGCCTGCGCGTCGCCCGCGCGCACCAGTTCGACCGCGCGCGCCGCCGACGCATGGCTGTGCGGCGCATCCACGAGCCGATAGCCGGACAGGTCGATACCCAGCGTCGCGGCGAGCATCGTGATCCGCGCCACCGGGCCGACCAGCACGGGCACGACGATGCCGGCCCGAGCGGCGGCGGCCGCCGCGTGCAGCGATACCTCGTCGCAAGGATGCGCGACCGCGACCGTCACCGGGCGTAATGCGCGGCAACGCGCGATCAGCGCTTCGTATTTCTGATGCGTGCGTACATCGGTCATCGACTGCCCCTTCGCAAGGATCACGTGAACGGATTCTGGTGCGGGACCGGGCGAAGTCGTTTGATTTCCATCAATCGTTTCAGGTGAAGTCCCGATAGCATGAAGTCGCACGATGACATCCGGATGGCCGCGACGCCTCCCCCCTGACATGCACACACGCGAAATCCGCTCGAAGATCGCCAGCACCTCGTCCACGCGCAAGATCACCAAGGCGATGGAGATGATGGCGCGCACCAAGATGGCGAGCGCGCAGCGACGCGCGCGCGAGTTCCGCCCGTACGCGGCGCGCATCGGCGCGATGGCGGAACGCGTGCTGCGCGACCGCCCCGACCACGTATCGGCGCTGATGGCGCGCCGCGATACCGTGCGCCGCGTCGGCCTGATCGTCGTCAGCACCGATCGCGGGCTATGCGGCCCGCTCAATGCGCGATTGCTCGTCGAATGCGTGAATGCGCTCGAACGCTGGGACCGGGCCGGCGTCGCCTGCGAACTGAGCGTGATCGGCGCGCGCGGCCTCGCGCCGCTGCTGCGCCACGGCGCGACCATCGCGGCCCGTGCGGGCGGCCTGGCCGCCGAGCCGCACTTCGAGCAGTTGCTCGGGGCGCTGCTCGTGCCGCTGACCGCGTTCGTCAACGGCGAGCTCGACGAAGTGCACGTCGCGTACAACCGGCTGACGAGCCCGCTCGCGTACGAGCCGCGCATCGACGCGATGCTGCCGATCGCGGGGCTCGACACCGGCGCGCCGACCGACGGCGCGGCCGCATCCGACTATCTGTACGAGCCCGCGCCCAAGCCGGTCGTGGACACGTTGCTGCTGCGCTACGTCGAGGCGACGCTCTATCAGGCCGTCGTCGAAAACTATGCGTGCGAGCAATGCGCGCGGATGTTCAGCATGCAGACCGCGACGGACAACGCGGACCGCGTGTTGCGCGAACTGCGGCACCTGTACCAGAAGACGCGACAGGCGCAGATCACCACCGAGCTGTGCGAAATCGTCGCCGGCGCGGCGGCAGTCTGAAGGAGTACGCATGAAGACGTCGATGCGGCTCGACATCGTGAGCGTGGAAGCGGTGCTGTATGCCGGCGACGCGCATTTCGTCGTCGTCCCGGGGGAAAGTGGAGAACTGGGGATCTACCCGCACCACGCGCCGCTGCTCACGCGGATCCGGCCGGGCGTCGTGATGCTCGTCGATGCGCCGACCGGCGAGCATCGCCGCCTGCTCGTCGCGGGCGGCGTGCTGGAAGTCAGCCGCGAAGGCGTGACGCTGATCGCCGATCACGCGCTGCGCACGCCCGAACTCGACGATCTGCGCGCACGAGAAGCGCGGCATGCGGCCGACGACTGGCGCCGGCGCTACGCGCACGAAAACCGGCGTGCGTTCGATTTCGCGTCGGCCCGCGCGGAACTGATGGATGAAATCCGGCGCTTCTTTGCGATGGCGCTGCGGCAACAGGCGCCGCACGACAAGCCGGGCGGCGCCGGCTAGACGGCGGCTGAGGCGCCGCCCGCCCGCTCAGTCGCGCAGCTTGCGAAAACGCGGCGTGCCATCTTCGAGATTGCCGTTGAACATTGCTTCCGGCCGCACCCAGAGGCCGCGCGCATGCGGCCACAGATGCTCGTAGACGACCACCGATTCCTCGGTTTCGGAATGGCGGGCAACGCCGATGTAGCGGTACAGGCCGCCCTTGTAGTGGCGGTGCGTCGCGAGCTGTTCGGCTTCCTGTTCGGTCATGGTGTGCTTCTCTTCGGCAAAAACGGAAAGCGCGTATTGTATGCGCTGCGCCGCGCGTCAGCGTTTCGTGTAGATATCGGGGCGGCGAATCTCCATCAGCCGCTCGGGGTTCGCGGACGGACCGAAACCGACCGGCCGATACAGTTCGTGTGCATCGGTCGTCACGAGCATGATGCGGCGCAGGCGCTGCACCCACTCCTGCGCGAATATATGGTCGATCAGCGCGCGGCCGTAGCCGTTGCCGCGTTCGGCCGGCAGCACGAACACGTCGCACAGGTACGCGAACGTCGCATGATCGGTGACGAGCCGCGCGAAACCGACGAACCGGCCGCCGACATACGCGCCGAAGCACAGCGAACCCTCGATGGCCCGCTCGACCACGTCGCGCGGAATGCCCTGCGACCAATATGCATCGCGATGCAGGAAGTCGAAGATCGCGTCGACGTCGAGTTCGCGCTTGTCGGTGGAAAATCTCAGCGTGGCGGAGGTGGCTGCGGGCACGTCTGTTCTCCGGTTCGAGGGGCGGAAGGCGGAGCATCGACGATACCGCGCTGTCGGGTGGGGGACAAGGGGTACCAGGGTCCGCCGTGGACGAACAGCCGCACTGCCCACCCTCGATTCGGCGACAATGGGATCCGCCCAATAAACCCGCGACGCTGCTTCATGACCTACCGCCTCATCGCCTTCGACTTCGACGGCACACTCGCCGATTCGCTCGACAGTTTTCTCGCCGCGCTGTCGGAAGCGTCACGCCTGCACGGCTTTCGTGACGCCACGCCCGAGCTGCGCCCGGCGCTGCGCGGCATGTCGGCGCGCGAAATCATCCGCGCGCTCGACGTGCCGATGTGGAAAGTGCCGCGCGTGACGATCGACATGCGCCGCCTGATGCGGCCGCGCGTCGCGAACGTGCAGTTGTTTCCCGGCGTCGACGCAACGTTCGACGCGCTCGCCGCGCGCGGCATCCGCATCGCGATCGCCACGTCGAACACCGAGGAAATCGTGCGCGACCGGCTCGGCCCGCATGCCGGCGCGCGCGTCGACCATTTCGCATGCGGCATTCCGCTGTTCGGCAAGGCGCGCCGGCTGCGCGCGCTCGTTCGCGAGGCCGGTGTGCGCGCCGACGAAGTGCTGTACGTCGGCGACGAAATCCGCGATGCCGACGCGGCACGGCGCGCACGTATCGCGTTCCAGGGCGTCGCGTGGGGTTACACGGCGCCCGACGCGTTGCAGGCGCATTGCGCGATGCCGTTGCTGCCGCGCCTCGATGCGCTGCTCGAGCGCGTATAGCGCTTTCACGCACGCCACGCACCGACGCAGCCCACTCGCGCGACGCCATCACGCCCGTCAAATGCCGATGACACGCACGCGCATCTCATGCATTGCATGCGCCACGCGCACGCAAAAATTGCCGCCGCGGCATGCGCATCAGGTACGCGCTACCTGCCTGCGCGCATGCCGACCGAATCGTCTTACCAACCGTTACACAAGCCACAGCACGGTTGCACCTGCTACCCGACCGCTCTCCTAGAATCAGTCGGGCCGGGAAACACTTCGACCGACGCCGCGGCAGAGCGGCGGTCGATTCCGGTCCGGGCGCGCCCGGTCTCTCTCGCACAGCGACGGATCGCACGATCCGTTTTTCAACCAGAGCCCCGATCGAAAGGAGGTCCCCATGAACCGCTTCCCCCACATTTCGCGCGTTGCCTTGTCTGCCGCCGGCCTGCTTCTCGTCGCCGTGACGGCGACCGCGCAAACCGCGCAGCCGGCGCCCGGCGCATCGGCCGCGCCGGCCGCGACCGCGACGCGCATCCACGAAGCCGACCAGACCTTCATCACCGACGGCACGAAGACCGTGTCGACGCAGCACGACGCCGCGCGCATCGCCGATTCGCGCACGTCGGACAGCCAGGTCAAGGCATTCGCGCAACGCGTGTCGGCCGACGATGCGAAGATCATCCAGGCGATGCGCGCGGCGAGCCCGCGCGGCGTCGACGTGCCGGCCAACGACCCCGACACGACCGTGCTGAACAGCATCAAGAGCCTGCGCGGCGCCGAGTTCGACAAGGCGTATATCGAACAGGTCGCGCTCGCCGGCCAGCAGAAGACGATCTCGGCATTCCAGGCCGAAATCGCGTCGGGCCGCGACACCAAGCTGAAGGAAGTCGCCCGCCAGGCGCTGCCGATCCTGCAGGCGCACTACGCGGACGCGCAAAAGCTCGCGCAGCGTCATCACCTCGCATCGGCGCAGTAACTCCCGCGATGCCGCGCCGCGCCACGTGCGCGGCGCACCGTTTCCCCCGCCGTCGCGCCGCCGCCTCCCCTGCCGGCAGCGCGACGCACGTCAAGCATCAAGCGTCCCGCGTTACGTCGCCAGCTTCGCGTCGAGCCGTGCCCGCACTTCCGGCCATTCGTCGTCGATGATGCTGAAACGCACCGAGTTGCGCTTGCGGCCATCCGGCATGATCCGTTCGTGACGCACGATGCCCTCCTGTTTCGCACCGAGCCTCAGGATCGCCGCGCGCGATCGCTCGTTCAGTTCGTCCGTCGTGAACTGCACGCGCACGCATTGCAGCGTGTCGAACGCATAAGCCAGCAGCAACCACTTCGCTTCGGTATTCGCACGCGTACGCTGGGCCGATTCGCTCAGCCACGTATGGCCGATCTCGAGCTTGCGGTTCTTGCGATCGATCTTCCAGAAGCGCGTGCTGCCGATCGCGCGGCCCGACGCGCGATCGACGATCACGAACGGCATCACGGTGCCGGCCGCCCGCCCCTGCAACGCCGTGTCGATGTAGGCGTCGACCGTCTGCGCACCCGGCACGACCGTGACCTTCAGGTTCCACAACGCGCCGTCGGCCGCGGCGTCCAGCAGCGCCTGCCGATCGGATGCGTCGAGCGGGCGCAGGACGACACGTTCGCCGGTGAGGGTCGGTTGTTCGAGGAAAGACGATGCGTCGGTCATGACGGGATTCCGGAGAAATGACGGCGATGGCGGTGAAGCGCCCATCATACGGCGATGCCGCTAGCCGAGGTGTGCGGCGAGCCGGCGGCGGATCGCCTTCGCTTCGCCGCGCAGTGCATCGGCGAACGCGTCGACGAGCAGGTTCTTCGGCCGGTGCTCGGGCACGATCAGGCTGACGCGGTACGGAAACGAACGCGTCAGCGGCCGCACGTGCAGGTCGCGGCCGACGAAATCGAGCGCCGTGAGCGGGTTGACGATCGCGGCCCCGAGCCCTTGCCGCACGAACGCGCATACCGACACGGCCGACGGCGTGTCGACCACCGAGCGCGGCGCGACGCCGAGCTGCGCGAACGCCTCGTCGATCAGGATGCGGTACGGATCGTTCAGTGACAGGCTCACGAACGGACGGTCGGCGAGATCCAGCAGGTCGATCGCGTCCTGCGCGAGCAACGGATGACCGTCGGGCAGCACGCACACCTCGTCGACTTCCAGCAGCGGCGTGAGCACGGTGCCGGCCGGCGCGACATCGTGCTCGGTCAGCCCGAGGTCGTAACGCTGCGCGGTCAACCACTCCTCCAGCACCGGCGACTCCTGCGTCGCGACCGACACGCTGACGCCCGCATGCGCGTCGTGAAAGCGCCGGCACGCACCGGGCAGGATCGCATGCGAGAACGCGGGCAGCGCGATCACCGACAATTGCCCGTCGCGAAACTCGCGCAGGCGCGCGGCCGTCGCCGCGACGCGTTCGAGCCCCACATACGCGAGCCGCACGTCGTCGAACAGCGTGAGTGCGGCCATCGTCGGACGCAGCCGACTGTGCGCGCGCTCGAACAGCGCAAAGCCGACGACCTGCTCCATCCGCGCGAGCTCGCGGCTGATCGTCGGTTGCGACGTGTACAGCATCTCGGCCGCCCGGGTCGTGCTGCCGGTGACCATCAGCGCGCGGAAAACCTCGATATGACGGTGCGTGAGCATGATCGTATATATCAGAAATGAATCGAGTATCGATATATAGGCATTTTACTGTATAGCCGATCAGGCGCATCATCCGGCTATCCGTTCATTCGATCCGATTCATCCGCCATGTCCCTCGATTCCCGCCAGCTCGCAGCGCTCGCGCAGCAATACGGCACCCCGTTGTGGGTGTACGACGCCGACGTCATCCGCGACCGCATCGCCCAACTGCGCCAGTTCGACGTGATCCGCTATGCGCAGAAGGCGAACTCGAACGTCCATATCCTGAAGCTGATGCGCGAGGAAGGCGCGTGCGTCGACGCCGTGTCGCTCGGCGAGATCGAGCGCAGCCTCGCGGCGGGGTTCAGTCCGGCAGGCGATCCTGCGGCAGGCGGTCCTGCGGCAGGCGGTCCTGCGGCAGGCGAGCCGGAAGGCGTCGTGTTCACGGCCGACCTGATCGACCGCCCGACGCTCGCGGCGGTGCTCAAGCACGGCGTGACCGTGAACGCCGGTTCGCTCGACATGCTCGCGCGCGTCGGCGAGCACGCGCCCGGCCACCGCGTGTGGCTGCGCGTCAACCCGGGCTTCGGCCACGGCCACAGCAACAAGACCAACACCGGCGGCCCGCAGAGCAAGCACGGCATCTGGATCGACGACGTACCGCGCGCGATCGAGATCGTGCGCCAGTACGGGCTGAAGCTGGTCGGCATCCACATGCACATCGGTTCGGGCGTCGACTACGGCCATCTGTCGCAGGTGTGCGATGCGATGGTCGATCTCGTCACGTCGCTCGGCCACGACATCGACGCGATCTCGGCCGGCGGCGGCCTGTCGATTCCGTATCGCGACGGCGAGCCGCGCGTCGACGTCGGCCACTACTTCAGCCAGTGGGACGCCGCGCGCAAGCGCATTGAACGGCATCTCGGCCACCCGGTGCGCATCGAGATCGAACCGGGCCGCTTTCTCGTCGCGGAAGCCGGCACGCTCGTCACCGAAGTGCAGGCCGTCAACCGTCGGCCGAAGCACGATTTCGTGCTGATCGACGCGGGCTTCAACGATCTGATGCGCCCGTCGATGTACGGCAGCTACCACGCGGTGTCGGTGCACGCGCATGATGGCGCGCTGCCTGCCGGCCGGCCGCTCGTCGACCTCGCGATCGCCGGGCCGCTGTGCGAATCGGGCGACGTGTTCACGCAGGATGCAGGCGGCGTGGTCACGCACCGCAAGCTCGCGCAGCCGCAGATCGGCGACTTGCTGTTCCTGCACGACGCGGGCGCGTACGGCGCGTCGATGTCGTCGAACTACAACAGCCGGCCGCTCGCGCCGGAAGTGCTCGTCGATCGCGGCACGCCACGGCTGATCCGCCGCCGGCAGACGATCGGCGAATTGCTCGCGCTGGAAACGTTCGAGTAACCCGCGTCCGGCGTGGCGAACGACCACGGCCAGGCTTGCCGCGACCGGCGGCCTGGCCGTTTTGCGTTGGGTCGCCGCCGTCGGCCTCACGATCGCGATCGTGCGCATCGGCGGCAACCGGCTTGCCGCCTGCCACGCACCGGGTGACGTCGGCCCGATGGTCGGCGCACCGCGGTACCTGCGTCAACCCGCGCGCTGCACGGGCGCCATCTTCGAGAAATATTTCGCGCCCGCGACGCAGCCCACCACCACGACCGTCACGACGACCATCGACGGCGGCACCGTCTCGTGCAGCAGCCCGGCCGCGAGCAGGAAACCGAAGAACGGCTGCAGCAACTGCAGCTGGCCGACGCCCGCGATGCCGCCGAGCGCGAGCCCGCGATACCAGAACACGAAGCCGATCAACATGCTGAACAGCGACACGTACGCGAGCCCCCACAGCGCGGCGGCATCGACGCCGTCGAACGACGCGGGCCAGGTCAGCCACGTGAGCGGCAGCATCAGCGGCAACGACAGCACGAGCGCCCACGAGATCACCTGCCAGCCGCCGAGCTCGCGCGACAGGCGCGCGCCCTCCGCATAACCGAGCCCGCACGCCACGACCGCGGCCAGCATCAGCGCATCGCCGACCACCGACGCCTGCCCGCCGTTGCGCAGCGCAAATGCGGCCACCGCGCCGCTGCCGACGATCGAGAAGATCCAGAACGGCAGCCGCGGCCGTTCGCCGCCGCGCCACACGCCGAACAGCGCGGTCGCGAGCGGCAGCAGCCCGACGAACACGATCGCATGCGCCGACGTCACGTGCTTCAGCGCAAGCGCCGTCAGCAACGGAAAACCGACCACGACACCGAGCGCGACGATGGCCAGCGACGCGGCCTCGGCACGCGACGGCCGCCGCTGCTTCAGCACGACGAGCAGCAGCAGGCCGAGCGCGCCGGCGATCGTCGCGCGGGCGAACGTGAGAAACAGCGGGTCGAGCCCTTGCACCGCGACGCGCGTCGCGGGCAGCGAGCCACTGAAGATGATGACGCCCAGCAGGCCGCTGAGCCATCCGTCGGTCGTTTTCTGCACGGTCGATCCTGATGGGAAGGGGGATGACCGATGATCCGCCGCCGGCCAAAACGGCGTAAGCTACAGCCCAATACAATTCAGACAAACTGTACTGGACAACCGGCCGTACAGTTCATCGTTCGCCATGCGCCATTCCGCCCCGCTTCCCGTCCCGATTCCCGCTCCACCCGCGCCGTCGCGCACGCGCGTGGAAACCGTCATGGACACGCTGCGCGCGCGGATCGCAAGCCGCGCGCTGATGCCCGGCGCGCGCGTGCCGTCGATCCGGATGATGGCCGACGCGCTCGGCGTATCGAAATCGACGGTCGTCGATGCGTACGAGCGGCTCGCGAGCGAAGGCGTGCTCGTCGCCCGGCGCGGCTCGGGCTTCTACGTGTCGGGGCACGCCCCGCCGCTCGCGCTCGCGGAGCTCGGCCCGCGCCTCGATCGCGAGCTCGATCCGCTGTGGCTGTCGCGCCAGTCGCTCGAAGCGGCGCCGACGTCGGTGAAGCCCGGCTGCGGATGGTTACCGTCGTCGTGGCTGCCCGACGAAAGCCTGCGTCGCGCGCTGCGCGCCGTGTCGCGCGACGAATCCGATGCGCTGACCGACTATGCGACGCCGCTCGGCCTGCCTGCGCTGCGCCAGCAACTCGCGTGGCGGCTCGCGCAGCACGGCGTCCACGCAGAACCCGCGCAGATCATGCTGACCGACGGCGGCACGCACGCGCTCGACCTCGTGTGCCGCCTGCTGCTGGAACCCGGCGATACGGTCGTGCTCGACGATCCGTGCTACTTCAACTTCCAGGCGCTGCTGCGCGCGCACCGCGCACGGATCGTCAGCGTGCCGTTCACGCCGAACGGCCCCGATCTCGTGCGCTTCGAACAGGTGCTCGCCGAGCATCGGCCGCGCCTGTACATCACCAACGCCGCGCTGCACAACCCGACCGGCGCGACGCTCGCGCCGCCCGTCGCGCACCGGCTGCTGACGCTCGCGGCCGAGCACGGGCTGCTGATCGTCGAGGACGACATCTTCGCGGATTTCGAGAGCACGCCCGCGCCGCGCCTCGCGGCGTTCGACGGGCTGTCGCGGGTCGTGTCGATCGGCAGCTTCTCGAAGACGCTGTCGGCCGCGATCCGCTGCGGCTATGTCGCCGCACGCCCGGAATGGATCGACGCGCTCGTCGACCTGAAGCTCGCGACGTCGTTCGGCAACGCGCAAATCGGCGCGAACGTCGTGCACCGGCTGCTGATCGACGGCACGTACCGGCGCCATCTCGACAGCCTGCGCGCGCGTCTCGCGGATGCGATGGGCGAAACGATCCGGCGTCTCGCACGGGCCGGGCTCGAAATCTGGACCGAGCCGCGCGGCGGGTTGTTCGTGTGGGCGCAATTGCCGGACGGGCTCGACGCCGCGCGCGTCGCACGTCATGCGCTGGACCACGACGTGGTGCTCGCGCCGGGCGACGTGTTCAGCGCGTCGCGCAGCGCGACGTCGTACATGCGCTTCAACGTGTCGCGCTGCAAGGGGCCGGCGGTATTCGATGCACTGGCGCGCGCGATGGAGGCGGCGCGAGTGGTGGCGCGCGGCGACGTGCCGGCCGGCAATTGACGCAAGCCGGCGGCGCAGCGGCGGGAGACCCCGCCGCCCGCGTCACACCTCGCCCGCATGCGCCCTCGCCCGCACCTCGGCGAACGACGTATCGACGAGCAGACGGCCGGTGTCGAACACCGTCTCGAGCGCTTCGTCCCATTCGCCTTCCAGCGTGCGATCGTCCCACGCAACCGGCAGCGTCACCGTCCGATACTCGCCGGTGCGGCGATTGCGCAGCAGCGTGAGCCGCCCCTTCTTCGAGCGCTTGCCCTGATCGGTGGCCGGGTCCTTCCGGACGTCATGCCATACGTCGCCACGCCGGATCGCCGAGCACTTCATCGCGAAGCGCTGCGTATCGCGGTTCACGCGCTGCAACAACGCGCCGCCCATGCCGAACACCACGTTGCCGGCCGCGTAGCCGGCCTCGTCGAGCGCGACGAGGATCGCCTCGATCGACTGCTCGTCGACCCCATCGCCCTGGATCACGCGCACGCGGTTCAGCACGCGCCGCCCCTTGCCGTTCACGGTCGAGCCGAACGACGCGTCGAGCGCACGCATGGTCTGCAGCACGATCGTCACCGGGTCGCCGGAATCGGGACGCACGACGAGCGTCGCGCCCGAATCGATCACCGCCTGGCGCAGCGGGCCGCCCCACATCTCCAGCGCGGCGAACAGATCGTAGGAGTCCGACACGACCGATACGATCGCGCCCGGCAAACCGAAGCGGGCGATCATGTTGCGGTACGCATCGGCCTCGCCTTCGCGCCCCCACGACGTGATCGTGCTGTGCTCGGCCGCCGGCACCGAGTACGCGGCCATCGGCTCGCGATAGAAGCGGTTCGCGGCCAGAACGCCGAGCACCGTGTCCGAACCCATGAAGCTCACGAGGTGCGCGGCGCCGCCGATCGCGGCCGATTCCGCGCTCGACACGCCGCGCGCGCCGAAGTCGTGCAGCTTGAACGGCAGTTGCGCGAGATCGTCGTCGGTCTTGTCGAGGAAGCGGCGAATCGTCTGCCGCAGGTGCCAGCTGCGGGTCGCCACCGTCACCGGATACCAGACGCGCAACAGCATCGTCTCGAGATACGACGCGAGCCAGAACACCTGCGGATCGTCGCATTCAACCGTCATCAGCACGTTGTGCACCGGCACGATCGAACCCTCCGGCACCGCGCGGATCTTCACCGGCAGGTAGCCGTCGTAGCGTTCGACGATATGGCGCCATCCGGCTTCGTTGAACGGCTCGCCGTGCACGGTGAAGAAATCGCGCGCCTCGTCGATCATCGCGTGCGTAACGGGCTTACACTGATACTCCTTCAGCAGCATCTGCAGGCCGAAGAACAGCGTGCGGTCGTAGCGGCCGCCGCGCGATTCGACGTACGAGAACATCGCCGATGCGTCCGGCGGATATTGCAGAAAGTGGGAAGCCTTGTACGAATCCGTGTTGAGAATCGGATTGGCGAGAACCGCGGCAAAGCCGCCGGGAACGTTTTGCATGGCTAGAGCTCCTCTAGGCCGTTGAAGTGCCGCCGCGTCTGTCGCGGCGGACCGGATGCGGGGAATCAGCGCGTCACAGCTTCCCCAGGAAGTGATATGCGATGTCGAAGTGATCCTCGAACATCACGTTGCGCATCTGCGCGAATTCGTTGAGCGGGACCCAGCGCGCCTTGTCGGCGTCGTCGCTGCCCTTCACGCGCGGCAGCTCGCCGATCGGAAAGTTGAACAGGCACGCATGCGTGATCGTGCGGCCGCGCAGCGAGCGCGTCGGGTGATCGAACACCTGGCGATCCTTGATCGAGCCGCGCAGCACCGGCTCCGGCAGCTTGAGCCCGGTTTCCTCGCGCAATTCGCGGATGCAGGCCGCATCGAGCCGTTCGTCCTGGTTCACGAAACCGCCCGGCAGCGCCCACAGGCCGCGGCCCGGTTCGCTACGGCGGCGCACGAGCAGGATATGCCCCGAGTGCACGACCACCGCGTCGACCGTCACGAACGTGACGGGATACGGCGCGGCCGCCCACGCCTTGCGATACGCGGCGATGAATTCGGCTTCCGACTTCAGTTGCGCGAATTCCGGCTGCGTGCGGAACCGCTCGAGCCAGCCGAACACGGGTTCCGGCACGGCCCACTGCACGAAGCTGTTGGTTCGTTCGGCGAAATACTGGTCGCGGATTTCGGTCGCGGAAATGTCTTCCGTCGCGTCGACGTCGACGAGCTCCCATTGCGGGAACATCCGCAGGTAGTACGACGTGGCGTCCTTCTCGTGGCCGATCAGCCCGACCTTGCGCTGCGCGACGTCGCCGAGCGCGGAGGCGACCGCATCCTGCACCCAGCGCACCCAGTCGCCGTCGTTGTAGGTCGAATCCTGCAGCGGCGCGATCGTCACGCGGTCGCGCTCGGACGCGTCGAGCAGCGAAGCCAGCATCTGCCGGCGCTCGTCGAACGAGAACGGATCCTTGATGGTGCGGGGCTTGTCGGTTGACCCGATCAGCACGCACACGCGCTCGGCCCGGCTCAGTGCCGACTTCAGCACGTTCAGGTGACCACGATGCGGAGGCTGGAAACGACCAATGAAAACGAGCGCGTCGAAGCGCCGGTTCTGTTGCGTACTCATGAGGCTCCCTCAAGAGATTGAAACGCTCCGGGTCTGTCCCGAAGGGTTGAAACGAATCCTAGGGGAAATCCCGAGGTACGTCAATCGAGCAGGGTCGAGCCCGCACTCGACTTGACGAAGTCTGACGAAACACCGTTTATTGGCGCGTTACACTCGATTTCATCCCAATCCGCAACCTGGCGCCCGCCCTCATGAGGATCTCAGTCAGCCGGACCGTCGACGTCGATCGCAGGCGCCTCTTCACGTGGTCGCAGGACTACGGCCGGCGGCTCGTGTGGGACAACTTCCTCATCGATGCGTATCTGCCCGACGGAACGACCGCCGACGTCGGCGTCGACGCGTTCTGCCGCAGCCGGTCGGGCGCGACGATGGTGTCGCGCTACATCTCGTACCGTCCGCCGCAGGTCGCCGCCGTCGAAATGGTCGAAGGACCGAAGGTGCTCGAACGCTTCAGCGGCAGCTGGAACTTCACCGAGCACACACCCGGGTCGACCGAGGTGAAGTTCACGTACCACTTCCGGGCGCAGCCGTCGTGGCTGCGCTGGCTGCTGGAGCCGCTGATCGGCGCGTTCTATCTCGTGCAGACGCGTCGGCGTCTCGATTCGTTCAAGCGCTGGGCCGAAGCCGAAGCGCTGCCGCGCTGATCGGCGCCGCCGCCGCGCGCCCGCGCCATCAGACATTTGCCAGATTCGACGAAGCCGGGGAAACTACGGGCCACCGTCATCCCGCGTCATGCCCTGACCGAGAGAACAGGGCGCTCACTGTAACGACATCGACACAAACACAATCCGATGAGCCTGATATCCCGATTCTTTGGCCGCAAGGAAGCGCCCGAAAACCCCGTCGCACTGGTCGCCGCACCCGAAGTCGAGAATCCGCTGAGCATGACGGTCGTCTTCGACGGTCCGCTGCAGGTCGACATCGCCGCACTGACGGCTGCGCTGCGCGCGTACCACCCCAGCATGAAGCAGGCACGCGTCGAAACCGAGCCGACGCTGGAGCAGGTATTCGGGCTCGCCGGCTGGGGCAACCATGTCGTCCGGCTGGTCGGCTTCGATGCGCCCTATCCGTCCGACGCGCTGGAAACGTGCGTCGCGCCCGCGCATTACGGGCCGGACCTGAAGCAGCAGGTACGCGCGAGCCGCAGCCACGTGATCCTCTATTACGCCGGGCATGAAGCGAATCCGCTCGACCAGTATGTCGCGCTGGCGGCCGTCGCCGGCGCGCTGGCCGAACAGAACGGCGTCGCGGTGCTGAACGAGCACGCGCACACGTCATTGCCGGCCGGCGTCTTCAACGCGAAGGAACTCGGCGAAGAAAGCCTCGAAGTGCTGCGCGACATCCCGCTGAACCTGTTCTTCTGCGGCTTCGTGAAATACGAGGTCGAAGGCGTCGAAGGCGTATGGATGCGCACCTACGGCGCCGACGTGTTCGGCCTGCCCGATTTCGCCGCGCTCGCAGCGGGCCATCACGAAGGCGAACGCTATTCCGGCATCTTCAACAACGTGATGCACTACCTGCTGGACAGCGGCGCACGGATGCAGGCGGGCGAAACGATGCAGATCGGCACGGAAACGTTCATGAAGCTGCGCGAGCCGCTCGAGAGCGAGTACTACCTGCAAGGGCCCGCACAGGTGCTGGTGGCCGAGCTGATCTCGGCGGACGAAATCAATCGCTGACACGCACATTGATGCGCGGCGTGCGGGGTCGAACGTGCTCTAACCAATCCGCGCGCCGCCACGGCGCATGGCGGCTGCGTGACAGTCGCTCGCCCCACCCCGATGAGGAGATGCCCATGTTCGGCGTTCGCGTTGCACTCACGTCGGCCGTGATCGGCCTGTCGTTGCCGGCCATGGGGCATCCCGCAGGAAGTCGAACGCTTCTCCGGCCCTGGCTGGCGCGGCATGCACGCGACGATGACGTGCGGCGTCAGTGACCCGGAAACGGGCTTCCACGCGGCCGGCGGCGAATGCTACTGGGCCGTGCCGGGCAACGGCAAGCGCGCGGCCATCGCGGGAAGCGACGGCATCGTCGGCACCGACGATGCAACGCTGCGCAGCGTGTCGACGTTCCGGTTCGGACGCTAGCGCGTCACGAACGATTCCGCGCCCGCTTCGCGGCGCATCATCGTTGCGGTATTGACGACCAAGGCGCGAAATGCCTGTTCAAGCCGGCACGCCGCCGCGCGCCACCTGCTGCCGAACCTGCGCATGCGTGCCGAGCGCCGTGGCGATCGCATCGACGGCATCGGCCGCGCGCGCCGCGCCGCACATGAACGCGTCGACGGCCGCGAAACGATGCTCGGGCCACGTATGGATCGTGATGTGCGACTCCGCCAGCAGCACGACGCCCGTCACGCCATGCTCGCCGCCGAAATGGTGGAAGTGCGCGCCGATCACGCGCGCGCCGGCCCGTTGCGCCGCGTCGGTGAGGATCGCCTCGAGCCGCGCGGCGTCACGCAGCAGCGCCGCGTCGATGCCGGCCAGGTCGGCCAGCACGTGCGAGCCGAGCACCGCGCAGGGCGGCGCGATCCCGTCGCGCGCGGTCATTTGTGCGACCCGTACGACGAGTAGCCGCTGCGCGCGGAGGAACTGCCCCACCCGCCGCCGCCCGAACCGCCGCCGCCGATCGACGCGCAACTGAACAGCGTGACGACGATCAGGCCGTAGATGCCGTAAAGGATGTACCGGATCACGCGTTGCCCCCGTCCGACGCAAAACGCGCCCACAGCCATTCCGGCAGCCACAGCACCAGCAGGCCGACCAGCACGTAGACGGAGCGTCCGGTAAACGAGAACAGCGAACCCAGGTTGAAGATCACGAGCAACGCGCTGAACACGAACGGCAGCGGCGCGAAACTGTGCGACCCCTTCCTGCCGAACAGGCCCGTCGATTCGGTGGCGCCCGCGGCAGCCGCGGTGGCTGTCCCAAGCGCCGGCGTGCCGAAACGCTCGGCAAGCGCGCTGCCCGACAGCGGCCGCGCACGCGACCAGACGATCTCCGCATCACTGCGCTCGCGCGTCAGCTTGTCCTTCTGCCAGCCGTAGTCGACGATCGACGTGCGGTCGCCCGCCTGCACGCGCCAGTTGAATGCCCCGACCACGTAGACGACCTCCGATTCGTATTCCTCGCGCAAACGGTAGGTCTTGCCGCCATCCGTCACGCTGGATTCGCCGCCGATCGTCGGCCAATGGTCGAGCACCTGCACGCGCTCCCAGCGCCCTTCGCTCTGCACCAGCCACAGGAAGCCGCGCTTCGGGTTCAGCAGCAGGTATTCGTCCCATGTCTCGGCGTCGCCCGGCACCCGGCAGCACATCATGCCGATCACCGTGTACTTCACGCCGTCGAACGTGCCGATCGCGCCGAGTTCGAGCGCGCCCTTCACCGATTCGAGCTTGCGCTGCGCCGCGAACACGGTCTGCTGCTCGGCCGTGCACTGCACGCCCGCGTGGCAGTTGCCGCACACGACGTAGTCGGCCACGTTCGGCGCATAGGACAGTGGCGCACCGCAGCTCGGGCACGCGAACGGCACCATCTCCGCGCCGCGTTTCTCGCGCATATCGTTTTCGGTATCGCGCAAGCCCGTGAACGCGAGCGCATCGAATTCCAGCGCCTCGCCCGAATAGACGGCCGGGATGCCGCCGTTCGACTCGGCGTCGGAATAGTCGTAGGTCGCGAATGCATTGCCGGTGCGCAGGTCGACGACGCGCGCTTCCCACCCGGCATCGACGCGGAACGGCAGCTCGCCGTCGCCGCCCGTGCAGCGTGCGGTACGCACGTCGGACACCAGATACGCGCGGCCGCCGTGGTCGATCCGCATGCCCGGTTCGAGCGTGCCGAATGCGGGCCACGCTCGGCCTGCCGCATCGTCGGGTTCGCGCACCGTGATCGCGTACTGGCCCGACGCATCCGACAGCCATCCGAACGCGCCGTCGTCGAACACGACGTACCATTCGCTCCACGCACCGGCGTCGTAGGTCATCTGGAGGCGGCCGAGCACCGTGAACACGCGGTTACCGAAGCGCCCGGCCGTGCCGATCTGGATCGGCGATGCATCGTCGAGCACCGTGGCCAGTTCGCCGATACGCTCGACGTCGGCGCCGCGCTTGAGCAGCGTGCTGCGGCAGAACGCGCAGACGGCCATCACCGCCGCGGCCGAGCGAAACTCGACCGGCGCGCCGCATTGGGGGCACGAGGTACGGAACATGCGCGACGCTTACCGCGTGAGCTTCGCGAGGATCTCGGCCTTCGCGCGCGAATATTCGTCTTCGGTCACGAGGCCCTTGTCGAGCAGCGCCTTCAACTGCTCGAGCCGCTGCACGTAATCGGTGCCCTCGGCCGCTGCCGCGGCTACCGGCGCCGCAACGGGCGCGGGCGGCGCAGCCTGCGCCGGTTGCGCGGCGCCCGCGATCTGGCCGGCCATCGCCTGGCCGATCGCCGCACCGGCGGCCAGCCCCGCGCCGACCCCGGCGATGCCGCCCGGGTTTTGCGCGGCGAGCGGAATCGCCTGCGCGGTCTGGTATTGCGTGGCGCGCGCGAGATCGCCGGCCATCCCCGCTCCGATCCGCAGATCGAGGGCCTTTTGCAGTTCGGCCGGCAGCGACACGCTCTCGACCGCGAACGCGTCGAGCGCGAGCCCGTAGCGCGTGAACACCGGCACCAGCGCGTCGGCGACACGCTGCGACAGCAGCGACTGGTTCGCGGCCATGTCGACGAACGGCACGTCGGCCGAGCCGAACGTCGTGCTCATCGCGGTGACGACCAGGTTGCGCAGTTGCTGCTCGAGATCGTCGACCGTATAGGCCGCGCGCGTGCCGCTGACCTCGCGATGGAACGCGGCCGCATCGACGATCCGGTACGAGTAGATGCCGAACGCGCGCAGTTGCACGAAGCCGAATTCGCGATCGCGGATCGTTACCGGCTGCGCGGTACCCCACCGTCGGCCCAGCTGCAACCGCGTGCTGAAGAAGTAGACGTCCGACTTGAAAGGCGACTGAAAGAATTTGTCCCAGTTCTTCAGGTTCGTGAGCACCGGCAGCGTGCCCGTTTCCAGCGTATAGAGCCCCGGCTGGAACACGTCGGCAACCTTGCCCTCGTTGACGAAGATCGCGACCTGCGTTTCGCGCACGGTCAGCTTGCCGCCGTACTGGATTTCCTGGTCTTCCATCGGATAGCGCCAGGCCAGCACGCCGTCGGTGTCTTCCGTCCATTGCAGGACGTCGATGAACTGCTTGCGGATGAATGAACCCAGACTCATGTCGGTCTCCTCGAAGCGCGTGGCGCGTCAGGTCAGGCAGGCGGCATTGATGATGCCGACGACGAGCGACGCGGTGCCCATCAGGCCGCCCATCGCGACGTTGCGATCCTCGATCGCATGATTCATGCCGGGCATCACGCGCGTCAGCACCGCATAGGTGATCAGTTGCACGATCATCGCGCCGACGGCCCAGATCACGACTTCGCCGAGCGTGGAATTGTGCGCGATGCTGGACGCGAGCGTCAGGCAGAAACCGATCAGCGCGCCGCCGAACGACAGCGTCGCGGCCGCGTTGCCGTCGCGGATCAGCGCGAGTTCGTCGAACGGGGTGACCTTCAGGTACACTGCCGCGAACACGAGAAGCAGCACGAACGCCGACAGTAAATGAACCGCATAAAGATAGGCACTATTCATTCTTTTCCTCGGATTTTGTGCTCGGTTCGCCGCCCCGTCGCCGGTCGGCCCGCGCGGGGCCGCCAGACGAAAATCCGCGCCAGTATATCCACATTGCCGAACACTGCACAACGGATGCGCGATGCTGCATAAGCGTGCGCTCGTCCTGTCGATCCTCGTGCTCGCGTCGTGCGGGCTCGGCTACGAACTGATCAGCAGCGCGCTGTCGAGCTACCTGCTCGGCGATTCGATCCTGCAGTTCTCGTCGGTGATCGGCTGCTACCTGTTCGCGATGGGGATCGGCTCGTGGCTCGCGAAGTTCGTCGAGGACGACGACGTGCTCGACCGCTTCGTCGACATCGAGCTGCTCGTCGGCCTGCTCGGCGGCGTATCGGCCGCGCTGCTGTTCGTCGTGTTCGCCTGGCTCGCCGCACCGTTTCGCGCGGCGCTTTACGCACTGGTGCTCGCGCTCGGCCTGCTGATCGGGATGGAAATTCCGCTCGTGATGCGCGCGTTCCAGCAGCGGCGCCAGGCGTTCCGCCATACCGTCAGCGAGGTGCTGACCTTCGACTATCTCGGCTCGCTCGCCGTGTCGCTGATCTTCCCGCTCGTGCTCGCGCCGCGTCTCGGCCTGCTGCGTACGAGCTTCCTGTTCGGGCTCCTGAACGCATTCGTCGCACTGTGGACGACCCACCTGTTCCGCGACGAAATCCGCAACGTGCGCGGCAAGCTGATGCGCGCGTCGCTCGTGATCGGGCTGCTGATCGCCGGGTTCGCGCTGTCGGAGCGCATCACGCACTGGGCCGAGCGCGGCGTATACGGCGACGAGACGATCTATTCGGAAACGACGCCGTACCAGCGCATCGTGCTCACGCAGTGGCACGACGACATGCGGCTGTACCTGAACGGCAACCTGCAATTCTCGTCGCGCGACGAGCACCGCTATCACGAAGCGCTGATCCATCCGGCCATCGAGGCGCTGCCGTGGGCCAAGCGCGTGCTCGTGCTGGGCGGCGGCGACGGCCTCGCGGTGCGCGAACTGCTCAAGCACCGCAATCTCGAACGCATCACGCTCGTCGATCTCGATCCCGCGATGACGAAGCTGTTCTCGACGTCCGCGCCGCTCGTCAAGCTGAACCAGGGCGCGCTGAAGGATCCGCGCGTGCAGGTGATCAACGACGACGCGGTGCGCTGGCTCGAATCGAATGCCGACGTGTACGACGCGATCGTCGTCGACTTCCCCGATCCGACCAACTTCGGACTCGGCCGCCTGTATTCGGTGCCCGTATTCCGGCTGCTCGCGCGGCACCTGTCGGAGAACGGCTACACGGTGATCCAATCGACGTCGCCGTATTTCGCGCCGCATGCGTACTGGACCATCATCGCGACGTTGCGCGAAGCCGGGTTCAACACGTGGCCGTACCACTGCTACGTGCCGTCTTTCGGCGACTGGGGCTTCGTGATCGCCGGCAAGCGCCGCGATTTCACAGTGCCGACGCACTACTCGGTGCCGACGCGCTGGCTCGATCCGCAAACGGCCGCCGAGATGTTCCACTTTCCGGCCGACATGCCGGCGCTGCCGATGTCGCCGAACGAACTCAACGACCAGCCGCTCGTGCGCCGCTTCGACGACGACTGGAAGCACGTACTGCGCTGATGGACCGTCGCACGTTCCTCGTCGCGTCGGCGGCCGCGTCGCTCGCCGCCTGCGGCCGCACCGGCTGGATCGAGACGACGCCGCGCATCGACTACCCCGGCATGCGCGAAGGCCATGCGCTGCGCGACCATGCCACGCTGCCGCCGCCGTCCGGCACGATCGAGACGGACGTCGCGATTCTCGGCGCCGGCGCGGCCGGGCTGTCGTGCGCATGGCAGCTCGCGCGCGCCGGCCATACGCGCTTCACGGTCCTCGCCGGCCCCGAATTCGGCGGCAACGCGGCCGGCGGCCGCTTCGGCGAGCTCGGCTATCCGAAGGGCGCGCACTACCTGCCGCTGCCGTCGCTCGAATCCGTGCATCTGCGCGACATGCTCGCCGATCTCGGCGTGATCGAATCCGCGCCGTTCTCCGCGCGCCCCGTGTACGACGAGCGTGCCCTCGTCCACGCGCCGGACGAACGGCTGTTCATCGGCGGGCAGTGGCAGGACGGCATCGTGCCGACCGCCGGCCTCGACGCCGACGCACTCGCGCAGCAAGCGCGCTTCTTCGCGTACACCGACGGGCTGCGCACCGCGCGTGGCACCGACGGCCGCAAGGTGTTCTGCATCCCGATCGCGGAATCGTCGCGCGACCCGCGCTGGCGCGCACTCGACCGGCGCTCGTTTCGCCAGTGGCTGCGCGACGAGGGCTACACCGCGAAAGCGCTGCACTGGTATCTGGACTATTGCTGCCGCGACGACTACGGCGCCGGTTACGAGCACGTCTCCGCATGGGCCGGGCTGCACTATTTCTCGTCGCGCGGCGGCCATGCGGGCGATGCGGGCGACGGCGCGGTGCTGACCTGGCCCGACGGGCTGCACACGATGGTGACGAAGCTGAGCGATTCGATCGCCGCACGCACCGGCTCGAACGCATGGTCGCGCGACGGCTTCGCGGTGCGCGCGACCGAACGTGCGGGCGGCGTCGACGTGCTGTGCGCCCGCGTCGGCCACGACGGCGCGCTGTCGACGTTCATGCTGAAGGCGCGCCGGGTCGTTTCCGCGATGCCGCTGTTCGTCGCGGCGCGCGTGTTTCCGCAGATGCCCGCATACGGCTTCGATCCCGCACGCGACCTGCCGCCGCGCGCGCCGTGGCTCGTGTCCAATTTCCTGCTCGACGGCATGCCGGCCGAGGAAGCCGGCGTACCGCTCGCGTGGGACAACGTCGTCTACGACAGCGTGGGGCTCGGCTATGTCGTGTCGACGCACCAGTTGATCCGGATGTCGCCGCCGACGCGCTCCGTCTTCTCCGCCTATCAGGCATTGAGCACGCAAACGCCGGACGATACGCGCCGCTGGCTCGCGCAGGCGAAGCCCGACGCGTTGCGCGAGCAGGCGGCAATCGACCTGCAGGCCGTGTACGGACGCGAGCTGTGGAAGCATGCGACCGCACTCGAGATCACCGTGCGCGGCCATGCGATGGCGACACCCGACGTCGGCTTCCTGAGCCGACCGGGGCTGCTCGCGCTGCGCGATGCCGACGGCCCCGTCGTGTTCGCGCATGCCGACCTGTCCGGGCTGTCGCTGTTCGAGGAAGCGTCGTACTGGGGCATGCTGGCGGCCCGGCGCGTGCTGGCCTGACAACCGCCGTTCGTCATTGCGGCGTCGCCGCCACCCGCTATAATCGCGCGACATTCCGACTGCATTGAGCAGGCCGACGGTGGCGCGCCGTTCGACGCGCCGCACGCCCTTCTCGACAACAACAATGACGAACCAAACCCTCCGACGCCTTCGCCCGTTCGTGCGCGCCGCCGCGCGCGTGCTCGCGTGCGCCCCGCTCCTCGGCGGGCCACTGGCGCTGCATGCGGCCGACGCCGCCGGCACGACCGCTGCCGTGCCCACGTCCGGGCGCTACATCGTCGTCGACACCGGCCACACGCCCGCGCATCCGGGCTCCACCGGCGCCAGCGGCCGCGTCGAATACCTGTACAACCTCGACCTGTCCGGCGCGGTCGCCGACACACTCGCCGCGCACGGCGATCGCGTGCTGCGCACGTCGGCAGACGGCCGCGAGATCGCGCTCGATCGGCGCTCGACGCAAGCGCCCGACGCGAACCTGTTCGTATCGATCCATCACGACTCGATGCAGCAACAGTTCATCGACGCGGGCCGGCAGCGCGAATTCCGCGGCTTCTCGGTGTTCGTGTCGGCGCGCAACCCGCACTATGCGGAAAGCCTGCGTTGCGCGAAGGCGATCGCCGAGCGGCTGGTCGCGGCCGGCGAACGGCCGTCGCTGTATCACGCGCAGCCGATCAAGGGCGAGAACCGCCCGCTGATCGACCCGCCACTCGGCATCCATCGCTTCGACGATCTCGTCGTGCTGCGCACCGCGCCGATTCCCGCCGTGCTCGTCGAGGCTGGCGTGATCGTCAATCCGGACGAAGAAGCGCGGCTCGCGCGCCGCGAGACGATCCAGCGCCTGTCCGCCGCGATCGCGGGCGGCATCGACGCGTGTACGACGCCCGGATAAACGACGGTATCGCCCGCCCGGTTCACCGGTTTTCACCCCAGTCAGGAGACTCATCATGAAGAAAAAGAATCTGCTCGCGTCCTGCGCGTTGCTCGCCCTTGCCGTTCCGTTCGCCGCGCATGCGGCCGGCTGCGGGAAGCCGCGCAGCGCGTTCGACCAGGTGTATTGCACGAGCACGCAGTTCTCGCAGTCCGACCGCGATCTCAACGACGAGTACGGCCGGCTGCGCAAGCAACTGAGCGGCGACCAGCAGGCAGCGCTGAAGTCCGGGCAGCTCGCGTGGCTGAAACAACGCGATGCGCAGTGCAGCGAGACGCGCGGCAGCAGCTACCTCGTCGATATCCAGTGCGCGAACGACATGACGCAGGCGCGGCTGTCGTTCCTGCGTGAGCGTGAGCGCGAATGCTCGAGCACCGGGTGCGTGACGTCGAAGCTCGGGGAGTAAGGGCGCGACGCATGCGATGCCGCGACGCGTTTCGCGGCATTGCACCCCGAAATGAATCACACGAGGGCGCTTGACGTCGAACACGACGACGATCGCCCCCTTCCCTGATCGACTTTTCCGACGCGCGCGGCAATCACAGAAACCACCGATACTCCCGCGCGCCGATCTCGTTGCGAAAATCCAGCTCCTCCTGCCGCTTGTTCTCGCAATACACCATCACGAACTCGCTGCCGAGCCCTTTGCGCACGGCCGGATGGTCCTGCATCGCGGCGACCGCCGACAGCATCTCCTTCGGAAAATCGATGCCGCTGCCGCGATCGTCGTTGAGCGACGCGATCGGCTCGAGCCGTGCATCGAGCCCGTGCTCCATCCCGCTCAGGATCGCCGCCAGCACCAGGTACGGGTTCGCATCCGCGCTCGCGAGCCGGTGCTCGATCCGCAGGTTGCGTGTGTCCGACGCCGGAATCCGGATGCACGCGTCGCGATCCTCGAAGCCCCAGCTCGCGCGGCTCGCCGCGTTCACCATCGACCCGTAGCGGCGAAACGCGTTGTGATTCGGCGCGAACACCGGCATGCAATGCGGCAGCAGCGCGAGGCAGCCGGCCACCGCGTGCCGCAACGGCCGCTGCCCGTCTGCCGCAAGCACGTTGCGTCCCGCATCGTCATACAGGCTCACGTGCACGTGCATCCCGCTGCCCGGCGCATGCAGATACGGCTTGCCCATGAAGCTCGCGCGATAGCCATGCCGCAACGCGACGCCGCGCGTACTGCGGCAGAACAGCGCCGACCAGTCTGCTGCGCGCAGCGCGTCGTCGGTATGCCCGAAATTGATCTCGAACTGGCCGGGCCCGAGCTCGGCGGTGATCACCGTCGCATCGACACCCTGGTCGCACGCGGCGTCGACCATCTCATGCAACACCTCGGAGAAGCGCGACAGGCGCTCGATATGCATGTTCGGCTGATCGTCGCGGTCGTCGCTGAGACGATCGCGCGGATACTGCGGCATGCCTTCCACAAGCTGCGCGGCGAACAGGTAGAACTCGAGCTCGAATGCGACGACCGGCCGGATGCCGCGCGCCGCGAACCGCCGCAGCACGCGCGCGAGCACCTCGCGCGGCTCGAATTCGATCGGCGAATCGGTACCGTCGGAGCTGATCAGCATCTGCGCGAGCGGCTGCCGCTCCCAGCGCACAGGCTTCAGCGTGCCGGGGATCAGGCGGCGCGGCGCGTCGGGATCGCCGTCGTTGAAACAGTAATCGCCGATCTTGTAGAGGCCACCCTGCGTGCCGAGCAGCACGCAGTTCTGCGGCAGCTTCAGCAGCGAGCCGGACGCGACTTTCTCGAGCGCGTCGATCGGATAGCGCTTGCCGTAGAAATGCCCGGGCAGGTCGAGGCAGATCAGGTCGACATAACGGATCTCGGGGTGCGCCTGCCGGAATGCGCGAACTTCACCGACCAGCGCGGGAACGACGTCAGCCATGTCTCATCCTTTCCATGTCTTGTAGGGCGGTGCCGCAACGCGGTGAACCGGATTCATGCGGCGCACGGCGCAACGCACGCCGCATGTCGATCAGTACTACAAACAGGCCGTGTGGCGCGACGGACTGCGGGGGCGCCCGCCCCGCCGACCATTCAACTCAGGTAAATACCCAGATCACACGCGTCGGCGCGTCGGTCAGGTTCGCATACCGGAAGCGCTTGTGCGCGGGAAGCTGGAATGCATCGTTCGGGCCGAGCGTGACGGGCGTGTCGTCGCCGTCGATCCAGATCGTCAGCGCTCCCTCGAGCACGAAGCCGCCCTGCTCGTCGCTGTCGTCGACCGGCCGCTCGCCGCTGCTCGCGCCCGGCGCGAGATGGCTTTCGAGGATCGAGAAGCGCGAACGCATGTTCGGCGACACGAGAATGTCGGTAATGCCGGCCGCGTAATGCACGGTGCGGCGTTCGTCGGGCCGCGTGACCCACGGCACGCTGCGCGGCTTGCTCAGGCTGTAAAAATACGTGGTCGGCACGCCGAGCACCTCGCCGATCGCGGTGAGATCCGCGACCGTCGGACGCGACAGCCCGCGCTCGACCTGCGACAGAAAGCCGACCGAGCGGCCGATCCGTTCGGCGAGATCGCTCAGCGTGACCTTGCGATGCTTGCGCAGGTCGCGGATCAGGATCGCCAGACTTTCTATCTCTTCCTGTTCGTTCATGAAGGATTCCGATGCAATCAAACGGTATCGCGCAGGCGGTACCAGACCTTGCCGATCGCCTCCAGCGGCGCGGCCAGCCGGTCGCCGCCGGGAAAGCGCGGGTTGCGAATGCGCTGATACTGCGCGAGCAGGTGCGCGTCGCCGAGCACGGCATCGGCCACCGCGCGCGCGCCGGCGAGCGTCGGCAGCACGCCATGCCCGGAAAAGCCCTGCAGCCAGAAGCGCTGCCCGTGGCGGCCGATGTCCGGCGTGCGGCGCATGCTGATGTCGATGTGACCGCCCCACGCGTAGTCGAGCGGCACGCCGGCCAGTTGCGGGAACACGCGTTCGAGGCGCGGGCGCGTCGCCGCCGCGATATCGGCCGGAATGCCGCCGAGATACGTGCAGCCGCCGCCAAACAGCAGCCGGTTGTCGGGGCTCAGGCGGAAATAGTCGGGCACGAACTGGTTGCCGATCACGCAACTGTTGCGCGGCAATAGCGCCCGCGCGACGTCGGGTGCGAGCGGCGCGGTTGCGACCTGGTACGTGCCGACCGGCAGCAGCCGGCGCGCAAGGTCGCGATCGAGCCGGTCGACGTATGCGTTACACGCGAGCACCAGCACGTCCGCCCTCACTTCGCCGCGCGCCGTGCGGGCGACGTGGCCGCCGGCCGTCTCGCGACAGTCGAGCACGCGGCTCTGTTCGAAGATGCGGCCGCCCGCGCGCTCGATCGTTCGCGCGAGGCCGAGTGCGAGCTTGAGCGGATTCAGGTGGCCGGCCTCCGGATCGTGAAGCGCCGCGAGATAGCGCGTGCCGCCGATCCATTCGGGCATCTCGTCACGGCCTATCATGCGCAACCGGTCGTAGCCCCAGCGCTCGGCGGCCTCGTCGCGCGCCTGCGCCAGCATCGCGACGCGCCGCGGCCGCACCGCGGCCCACAGGCTGCCGGGCCGGTAGTCGATGTCGAAACCGTGTCGCGCCGGCAGTTCGCGCACTTCGGCCGCCGCCCAGCGCATGCTGTCCCAGAGCAACCGGGCGCCGTCGCGGCCGAGCGCATCCTCGAGCGGCCGCATGTCGCACGACCAGCCGAGCAGCGCCTGTCCGCCGTTGCGACCCGATGCGGCCCATGCGACGCGGCTCGCTTCGAGCATGACGACGCGCCTGCCGGCGAGCGCGAGCCGCAGCGCCGTATGCAGCCCGCTGAAGCCCGCGCCGACGACCAGCACGTCGGCGTCGACACGTTCGCCCAGCGCCGGCCGATGCGGGATCGGCGCCGGGTAGGTACCGGCGTAGTAGCTTGCGACGTGACGGTCGGACTGCACGAACATGCGAGCTTCCGTGAAAATTTTTCTGCGAAATTTCATGAAAAACTAGCACGACAATTTCACGGAAGCAACGCCAAGAAATTCCAACAGAATAAATTGCGAAGGCCACTAACCCGTCGCGCGTTCCGTTAACCGCTTCGTTGTTTCGCCGAGAGGCCATGGCCAAACCGATACTCGATGACGAATCGTGGTCACTCACCCAACCGCTGTTGTCACCACCGAAGCGGCGTCCGACGCGATACCCCGGACGCAAGCGTCTCGACGATCGCGGCGTCGCCCTCCATTCATACAGTGGGATCGGGTCGAAAGCAGGACCCAATCCCACTGCGTATCCGGTTCGAACGCCTCGCCACCATACATGAGGCGTTCATGAAAATCGCCGTCTGAATCATCTGCTGGAGGCACGTTCAAAAATCGTTCTGTTAGCGTTCCTTAGCGTATGGGATCGCCAACCGGAGCAACGAAACATTCGCTCCGGTCAAGGCTTCGCACGCACTTCCTTGTGAGCATTTTTGAGAATCCACAGTTTCTACACCTATATATTTTCACCACGCGTTCGATAACAAGGTGGGTTCGCCGTCCCCGGCATACGCGCGCAAGCGAAAACGTTTGCCGCCGCCGCGCGAGAGTTTTGTCTCCGCGTGGCCAACATTACGGACGTAACGATACGAACATGAGCGACACGAAACATCGACTTGAAGCGAGTGCTGGCCTTTCCCATCGCACGTTCCTCTACAGCCTCGGCGCACTCGCGCTTTCGGCGTGCGGCAGCGGCCCGGATACGAGCGAGGCGGCCGCCGCCGGCCGCGCGACAGGCACGGCAGACGCAGCGGCGGGCAATCGCGCGCTTGCGCGCGTCGCGACCGGCACCGACGCCGTCACGACGAGCCAGGCCTTCGTAATCACCACCAACCGAATATTTTTACGCCCCGGATGTGGGCCGATGTCAATCGAAAGAACATACCTATATTTTTCAGAAACGAAAGACGCTATCTAGCCCGGCGTTATTCCACTTTCGAATGTTCAATTTTGTTCGATACCGCATTACCTCCGAGCGAAGTCACGCTCTTTAAATATTTATCATTTAAAAATCGCATGCCACGGATCCGAATGGCGGATACTTTACCAAGACTCGTCCAAATCGTCCAACATAAAAAGACATGACATTTTGCATTTCATAGCATCAATTCCAGACGAAGCAAATTACCGAACCATCGGCCATGACATTTTTTGAGGATCGAATGTTAAATACCACATATATTTCAGGTTTGATTCTGCTTGTTTCTTCTATTTTGCAGGGATGCTCCGGCGGCGACGCCTTGCCGTCAAAGCCGGCTCAGAACTCAACAGATCAAAGCTTGAATCAGCAAAATGTCGCACAAAATCAGAACTCCACGCCTCCGCCTCCGGGCAACACGGTACTCGTAGCCAGCGGGTCGATACCTCAGCAGAAAGTCCGAAATCTGGGATCGGGGACGGGGTTCGTTGCGTCGGCATTGTCTGAGAAACTCCCGCCGGGAACGGCCGGCGACTACGATGTTCTGGTCGTTTCCAGCGACCAGACTGCAAATCCGGGCGTAATGAAGGAAATTGTCGACGGCCTGGGAAATGGCAAAGAGATAGTCATCGATTCCGCCGGTAGCGGAAAGCCCGGGGGCGCGACCGTCAATTCCGCCGTAGAACAAATTGTCGGCCCGGGAACCGCAGTTGCCGGCGACGCAGTCCGAATTCAACGAGGCCCGAACGGCGACGGCTATCTGATCACCCCGATATTCAACACCGGCGGCGGAAATACCAACGGAGGACCCGACCAGAAGGTTTCAGGCATCGATGCGACACAAAACAACGTCGCGAATATTTTTCAAACCAATGATGGGGGTAACAAGTGAAGTCGAAATCGCTTTTCAATTCCGCGATTGCGGGCGTCGTTTGCCTGTTTCAGGTCGGCCATGCCGTTGCCGGGACGACGTGCCTGCTCGATAGCCAAACCAACCAGGCAAATCTGGTGGGAAACAGCTCGTCCTGGTCGATTCCTATTCAGCAAGCAACCAATACGTGGCAAGACTGGATATGGAGAGGTGATACCTTCCTGTGCAATGGCGTCCGCAATGTAGCTGCCCCGTGTACGTATACATGGACGAAAACCCGTTCCAATGGATACACCGTCAGCGGCAGTGCCAGTTTGAATCCGGAAAGTATTCCGATCGTGGGAGGCATCTTGAATCTGCTTCACGTTGACGCCTCGTATGGGCGCACCGTGACTAATACGGAATCGACTGGCTGGAGTCAACAGGTTCCGGCGGGGAAATATGCCACGTTCGTCGAGGTTGTCGTGCGTCGCTGGAAGCAAGGCGTGTTTCAAGGAGCGTATCAAATCACAAGCAAGCGATGCACGATCGACGAAATTGGGGATGGGCATTTCGCGTGGGGGCATGTGTATTCCTGGAATGGATCGGCCAGATACGGAAACTGGACGGCGAACCAGGCGGTCAATGGTTCCAATTCCGCGTACGGCATGGTCTGGATTCACTGACTTTGTTGCAAGGGTCGTCCGTGATACGCCAAGCCTCAACCGAGGAACGGCTTCAATTCCCGGAAGGAGAGCCGGTTTTTCGTTAACACCCAAGACAGGTCATCACGGCGGCCCGAAATTCGCTCTTTTCGTCAAATAGAAGTTGATGTCCAGGTCCACCGCGCTCACCAAGGCGATCGACCAGGTTCGTTCAATCTCCGGGTCGTACGTACCGCGTCGGATCGGCCATGCGCATGCGGCCACGACCGATCCCGTGCATCCTGCCCGCCTTTGCAACGGCATCGCAAACTACGCCGTGAGCAGGCGACCGAATCCCGTGCGCAGCGCAACGCGGTCCTGCAAAGCGAAGACGGCGGCGTTTTCCCGGCAACCGAAGGGCGACGGCTCGCGGCCATGATTCCGGGCGCCCGCTTCGAAACACTCCCTCGGGGCGGACCTCTTGCAATCTCGACCACGCCGGTGCGCTTACCCGGGCACTTTTGCGCCTCCTGACCGGGCTCGATATTGTCTAGTCATCCTGATTATTCCGCGCTGAAGCTGCGCGGCGCGCGGATGATCGTCACCGGCACGGCCGACGCCGAGCCCGGCTTCGCGCTCGAAGGCCTCGGCTACCGGCCAATCGAACGCGTGTACGGCACGCAGCCGTGAGCGCGGCGCAAGATATTCAGCCCGGCGAGAACGTCGTCGTCAGCAAGAACGTGCGCCCGGGCAGCACGGGGATGAAGTTCGGGTAAAGCGCGGCGCCGTAAAGCTTCCGGTCGAACACGTTTTTCACGCCAAGCTGCACGGCCCACTTCTCCGCTCGGTAGAACACCGTCGCATCGACGCGCGCATCGCCGGGCACGACGTAGCCGGGTGCGCCTGTCGCCCGCTGCGAGCGGAAGAACACGCCGCTGCCGACGCCCCAGCCGCGCCACGCCGGCGCCTGCAGCGCGTAGGTCATCCACAGACTGCCGGCGCGCGCCGGCGTGCCCGGCGCCCGGACCTGCGTACCACGCGGGTCGACCGCCACGCCCGAATCGGACACCGTCAGCGAGCCAATCACGTCCAGCCCCGTCAGAACCTTCCCGGCCAAGTCGAACTCGACGCCGCGGTTGTGCTCGCCCGGCACGCGTGCGTAAAAGCCCGGATGCGTCGGATCGCCGATGATCTTGCCATCGTCGCGCAGCTGGTACGCGGCGGCGGTCGCGGTCAGCGCATCGCCGAAGAGCGTGAACTTGATGCCGGTCTCGATCTGCTCGGTGCGGGTGGCCTGCAGGGTCTTGCCGTCCCACGACACGGTGTCGAGCGACGGCCGAAAACCGCGCATCCAGTTTGCATAGATGCTGACCGACGGCGTGATCGCGTAGCTGGCGGCGACGCTCGGCGACCAGACGGAATTGCGCACCAACGGCGAGCTTAGCGATTTGTCCAGCAGCGCGTTCGTGTGCCGCAGCGATGCGAGCAGCGTCACCCGATCGGCGATCAGCGCCTGGAGCTGCACGTAACCGCTCAATTGCCGCATCGCCGAATCGGATTCGCGCGCGAGCGGACCGGACGGAATCGACGGCAGCGGATGCGGCGCATACAGGTTCTGGACGGCGGACGCGTACGGTGCGATGTCGGCCGTCGACGACAGCCGCCAGTGCTCGACGCCCGCGAGCATGGTGCCGGACACACCGCCCGCGCGGAACGTGCGCAGCAGTTCCGCCGCCACATCCGATTCATGCCGCCGCTCGACGGAATGCAGGCCGTAGAGTGCGATGTCGCCGGAGCCGTCCAGCAGCGCGTAGGGCACGTGCCAATGCGACACGGTTTCGTATTTCAGCCAGATCGCGCGCACGCGCGCCTGCCAGCCGTCGCCGAACGCGCGCTCGGCGTTCAGCGACGCGCGCAGCGAATCGGTGCCCATGTGGTCGTCGCGCGCGCCGGCGGGCTCGAGCGACGTTTGCGGTAACGGATTGCCGTCATCGCCGCCGACCGAATACGGCAGGACCGGCACGCGCTGCCGGTAATGCTCGAGACGCAGCGTCACATCGGTGTCGGCGTCCCGGTAGCGCACCGACGGCGCGACGAAAAAGCCGCGCTGCCCATCGTAGCCGCCATAGCTGCGTCCGTTCAGGTTGCCGCTCGCTACGAACCGGTAGCCGACCTGCCCGTCGCTCGACACGTCACTCATGTCGAGCATGCTCTCGCGCCGCCCGCGCGACGACAGCGTCGTCTGCAGCGTCGCATGGCGCGCGAACTGCGGCCGCTTCGTGACCAGGTTGACGATGCCGCCGTTTGGCGCGCCTCCGACGAGCGCCGTCGCAGGGCCCTTGACGACCTCGATGCGTTCGATGCCCGCGAGCGGCGGGTAATCGGCGGATTCGACGACGCTCCCGTCGACGAGCAGCGCCTGCGCGGTATAGCCGCGTATCCCGATGCCGTAGTTCGCGTTGTTTTCGTCGAACACCGACGTCGCGCCGCTGACGTTCGCGATCGCGTCCGCGACCGATTCCGCCTGCTGGCTCGTCAGCACGGCATGGCTCACGACGCCGACCGACTGCGGCGTGTCGACGAGCGGCAGGTCGAGCCGCGCCGCGGCCGACGAGCGCGTCTCGGCGAAGCCGCCGTCCGCGCCAACCCGAGCGCGCATGCGAATGGGCGGCAACATGATGGTCGCCGCGCCGGCATCCGGTGTACGGGTGCGCTGCAGCGTCCACGTGCCGCCCGCGACGCTGGTCGGTTCGAGCGGCGTGCCCGCCAGCGCGCAGGCGAGCGCGTCGCGCGCGGTCATCGTGCCATCGACCGGCCCGGCCCAGCGGCCGGCCGTCAGTGCGCTGTCGAACGACAGCACGACGTGCGCCTGCCGCGCAACCTCGAGCAACACGGCATCGAGCGCGCCGCCCGGTACGTGAAAGGTGACGACGCCCTCGTCGGCGCAGGCGGCGGCCGTCGCCGCGCCCCACCAGACGCCCGCCAGCATCGCTCGTCCGACGACGTCGTTTATTTCGAATCGACTAAACACACTAAACATGCTTACTTCTCTGTCAGGTCGGAGCGCGAGCATACAGGGTCCGCGTGAACGTCAAAAAAAGCGGTGGCCGGCATGCATTCACGGCAATAGGATGTGTAGCATCACGAAGAACAGCGGCGGTGCACCGCAGAGCGATTGCGAAACCGTGTCGGATTCGCAGCCTGCGACACGCAGGCTCCGGCCCTCGGGCACGCACGCCTGGGGGGCGCTCCCGCTCGACGCGATACGCCCGTGGACGGGCTGTACGGGCCGGCCGATAACCCGACACGCGCAGCCATGCGGCGGCCGCGCGACCGTCACGGCAACGTCGCCACACCGCAGCGAATTCGTCTTGCGCGAATCGCGGGTAAAAATGCGCACCGGCATCGAGGTTGAGTGCTCGTATATTCTTTGCTAGCCTGCGTGCAAGGCGCTCCTGGCCGCTCCAACCGTTCGATGCAACATGGAATTCAGCATGACGACGCTTGCCGCTGTCCCACCCGTCGAAGCAATCTTCCGCAACGACTACCCCTGGCTGCTCGGCCGTCTGCGCTACAAGCTCGGCTGTGCGTTTACGGCTGAAGACATCGCTTCCGAAACGTTCGTGCAACTGATCGCGCAAGCCGGCGCATCGTCCGTGCGGGAGCCGCGCGCGTTGCTGACGACAATCGCCCACCGCCTCGTCTACGACTTCTGGCGCCGCCGCGACCTCGAGCGCGCGTACCTCGCCGTGCTCGCCGCACGCCCGGAAAGCGTCGCGCCGTCCGAGGAGGAGCGCGCGCTTGTCGTCGAAACGCTGCATGCGATCGACCGGATGCTGGCCGGGCTGTCCGCGAAGGCGCGCAACGCGTTCATCTACAGCCAGTTCCACGGGCTCACGCATGCCGAAATCGCCGACCGGCTCGGCGTATCGAAGCGCACCGTGCGCGACTATCTCGCGCAGGCGCTGCGCGCGTGCTATCTCGCGTCTTTGCAGTGAATCTGGCCGATCAACCGAAAGTGGTCGACGCGATCGACCCGCGCGTACTCGACGATGCGATCCGCTGGATGGTGCTGCTGCGCTCGGGCGATGCGACCGGGCGCGACCGCGCGCGCTTCGACGCGTGGCTGCGCGCCGATCCCGCACACGCGCGCGCGGTCGCGCGGCTCGACGCATCGCTCGGCGCGCTGACGCCGCCGGCAACGCACGGCCTCGCGCCGAGCGCGCTCGGCGATGCGCTACTGGCCGTACCCGCACGCCGGCGCGTCGTGCGCGGCGTGCTGTCGTTCGGCGCGCTCGTCGCCGGCGCGGGCGCGCTCGCCGATCGCTTCTCCCCCATCGCCGAGTGGTCGGCCGACCTGCAGACGAACACCGGCGAGCAGCGCACCGCGACGCTTGCCGACGGCTCGTCGCTGATGCTCGCCGCGCGCAGCGCGGTCGACCTCGACTACCGGGCGGACGAGCGCGGCGTGCGATTGCGCGCGGGCGCGCTGCTCGTGCGCGCGGCGGCGAACACGCGCCCGTTCGTGGTCCGGCATGCCGAGCGCATGGTGCGCGCGCGCGCCGGCAGGTTCGCGGTTCGCGTGGACGGCCCGTGGCTGCACGTCGCCGCGCTCGATGCGCCGGTCGGAATCGCGGTGCCGGGTGGCGCGACGCTGTCGCTGCGGCCCGGACTCACCGCGCGCGCCGGCGCCGACCTCATCGAGCCACTCGCCGCCAACGCGACGGACGAAGCCGCATGGACCGGCGGCCAGCTGGTCATACACACCGAGCCGCTCGGCGCGGTGATTGCGCGGCTGCGTCCGTACTACCCCGGCGTGATCCGCGTGACCGACGCCGCCGCCGCGCTGCCCGTCACCGGCGTGTTCCGACTCGACGATCCGCCGCGCACCCTCGCCGCGCTCGCCGCGACGCTACCGCTGGAGGTCCGGCGCTATGCGGGATGCGTTGTGCTCGTTTCGCTCGCGTCGCAAGCCTGACGCGCACCGGGAGCGCGGCGCGATTGCCCGGGTGATCGCCCGATTGCCCGTGGTAACCCATCCAACGCCAGACAGCAAAAATTTTTTGCGGAAGGCACGTCACTTTTCGTCACTCGTCGCACAAGCAATCTGAAACACCGCGAAGTCGCGACACCGCAGGCGAACGGCAAAACCGTCCCGTGCGTGCAGGCACGGCCCGTCCCGGCGAACTGCCGGGCGCCGCCGCGCGACGACGGGCGCGGACGCCGATATTCCGTTTCGATTTGAAGAGGTCACTTTGGACTATGCCCTCCTGACCCGCGACCTGCGTCTGGCCGACCGCATCGCGGACAGCCTCGGGCGCGGCGCGCACTGCGGCGAGCGCCGCGGCGACCGGTTCGCCGACGAGCTGACGATGCTGCGCGCATTGCGCCACCGGCCGTACGACCTGATCGTGTTCGACGCGCGCTGCGTCAGTGCTACCCACAATCCGGTGCTGTCGTGGCGCGCGTGCCACGCGGACAGCCGCGCGCCGGTCGTGGTGGTCGGCTCGTTCGACGGGCCCGCCGAGATGTTCCTCTGGTACGACCTCGGCGCGGCCGACGTGTTGACGCTGCCGTTCGATCCCAACGAGCTGTACGTACGCGCGACGCTCGCCCGGCGCGGGCAGGCCCGCGCCGCCTCGGCCCCGGCCCGCTTGTCGGTCGGTCCGTATGCGCTCGATCGCGATACGGGCACGGTCAAGCTGCACGGCGGCGCGATCGCGCTGACGTCGCGCGAGTTCGCGATGGCCTGGCTGTTCTTCTCGAACCCCGGCACCTGCTTCAATCGCGGCCAGGTCGCAAAATCGATCTGGGGCAACTACCGCGACTGCGCGGACCGGACGATCGAGCAACACATCTACAAGCTGCGCAAGAAGCTCTCGCTCGGCATTGCGAACGACGTCGCGCTGCGCACCGTGTATGGCTTTGGCTACAAGCTCGAAGTCGGGTCGTGCAGCGACGCGCATGAGCCGGAATTCGCGGCGCCGACAGCAGCCGGCCCGCACCCGGCCGCGTGAGGTAGGCTGTCGAACGCGTGCGCGGCGGCAGGTTCGTCGCGCATCGTGTCCGGCCGCCCGCCGTCACCGCGAACCGGTGGCGGCGGCCGCTGCCCGCAGGCGCGACCGGTCCGCGACGCGCCGCGCAGCGCAGCGCAGCGCAGCGAAGAACGCGATGCCTTGGTCTATCGCGCACACATAGCCGACGCGGGGCGCGAGCCGGTTGTCCGTAGGCGGCGAAAACGGACCGGCCGAAAACGCGACGGTCTGGCCGGGCTTCACCCGACAGCGGATGAACCTCCAGACCGGCCGCCCCGACTCATCGACCATCGCGGGTTCGTCGGCGAAGCTCAGCGTGCCGTCCGGCGTGATCCGCTACGCGTTGATTCGCAGCCCGCCGCATGTCGAGCCCGGCGCGGTTGCCGTGCCGGCCGGCGCGCATTTCGGCAGATCGCCCTCGAAGGACACGCCCGCGCGCTGGTTCAGCGTGTTTTCCACTTCGCTCGGACCGGACAACCGTATCGTCGGCCCTTGTGGGCGGAAAGGCATGGCGCGTCCGCGGCCCCTCGCCGCGCAGTCGCCCGGCGACTCGCTTGACAGCTCACCACGAAAGTCAACATTCTCGATGAGTGTTTTTGAAATCGTCTCTTAGCAAAATCCAACTATCCATATCAATTCAGTTAGCCGTATATCTAAAAATTTTTCGATTTTTTGTGCTTATTTGGTGCTTTTTAAGCGATTTTCATCCATATAATCCGGACATCGGTGGTCCATCGATATTCGGATGACCAGGAATTCCGCCGCGATTACGACAGCACTTGATGCCTTCCATGAGATTTTTTGAGGATTCCGGCGTGATTCACCTTATATATTTTCGTCCTGTGTTCGTTAACCCGACGAACTCGCCGTTCTCCGCATACGCTCGCAAGCGCAAACGTTTGCCGTCGTTGCGCGAGTCGCTTATCGCTGCATGAATCAAGTTATGGACGACAGAACGATACGAACATGACCGACACGAAACATCTACTCGAAACGAATGCCGACCTCTTCCGACGCACGTTTCTTCACAGTCTCGGTGCGATCGACAGGTTCCGCCTCCATCACGACGCGCCGCCCGCCGATCAGGCCGTGGTGCTTGCCTGCGGGATCTGATGCGTCCTCGCGACGGCTCACTCGCCATCCGGACGTCACGCTCACGTCGGAATGGGGCGATTCCGCCTCCTCTCGAAATGCGCGTCCCGTGCCCTCTACACACGCTGTCCGCCTGCGCTGCGCCGTGATTTCCACTCCGAATCCGCATGCTCATCAATCACACACCCTGGTTCGTCCTGCATCGCCCGCGTCCCCGGGCAACGCACCGGCTGTTCTGCTTCCCGTATGCCGGCGGCGGATCGCTGCTGTACCGGAGCTGGGCGTTTGAACTGCCAGACTGGCTCGAAGTCGTCGCCATCGAACCACCGGGGCGCCAAACCCGCTTTGCGGAAGCGGCGCTCACGTCGCTCGACACAATGTGCACCGCGCTTGCGACGGCGGCGGCCGGCCTGCTCGACAAGCCGTTTGGCACGTTCGGCTACAGCTTGGGCAGCGTCGTCAGCATCGAATGGACAAGGGAACTCGTTCGGCGCGGCCTTCCCACCCCTTCGCACGCATTCAGCGCCGCACACCGCGCGCCGCACGTGGCGCCAAGCGGGCCGCCGGCCCATCGGCTATCCGATCCGGAACTGATCGAGTGGCTGAAAGCGATGGGCGGAACGCCGGCTGCCTTGCTGTCGGAGCCCGAATGGCTAGGGCACTTCCTGACGTCGCTGCGTGCCGATCTCGCACTCGCCGACGGGTACCGGGTGGATACGCCATTCGTGTTGCCGTGCGGGCTGACGGTGTTCGGTGGTCTGCGCGATCCCCATGTCGCGAGCGATGCATTGGCCGAGTGGGCCCGCTACAGCGGGGGGCCATTCGCGCTGCACCGGTTCGACGGCGGGCACTTCTTTCTCCAGGCGTGGGAACAGGAGATTCGGAACCGCGTCGTCGCCGCGCTGACCGACCCTACGTAGCAGTCCCGTCAAATCGGCACCAGCATGCCGCGGGGAAATCTGCCGGCCAGTGTACGCCCGGTGCCGCGCACCGGTCGCACCTGCCGGCATTTGCGGCATTGCATGCCGACATCGGGATTGAAAAGGAGAACGACCTCGATCGACACGATCAGTATGAGTTGAAAGTCCATAACGATGAATAAGCAAGCGCTATCGGTCAGCGGGAGACACCTTCAGTAACACGGGCCGAATTTATTCAAATTTCATCGGGTATCGAACCATGACGACTCAATGGCATGAAATTTACTTGGGCATAGAGAATGCGAAGACCATGTCCGATCTTGCCGATACAGCCTCGCGCGCTGTATCGAGGATCGGCTTTTCCAACTGGCTTTTCGAAGTCAAATCCACATGCTCCGGCAACGACTCGGAATTCTTTTCCGACCGCGGGCAATACGAAAGCTGGATCAAGTATTACAAGGATGCGGATTTCCTTCCGGGTGGCAGTCCCGTCTATGCCGCACTCCGAACCAAAGGCCTGGCAGAATGGAGCGACGGCGCACGCTTCGTTCTTACCCAGTGCAGCTGGATCGGTGCCGATTTACCCGCCCTGTTTTCGGTCGGACGAGAAATCACACCTGTAAGAGTCGAGGAAAAGGCGACGAATGCCCCGTACATCGCGTGGCTCGCCGGCGCGATCCATGCGAAGTTCATCGCGCTGTCGGCGCCGACGCCGAAAACGGGCGACGTGTGCAGTCTTACGGACCGCGAACGGGAACTGCTGCGGTGGACCGCGCTCGGCAAGACAGCCGGCGAAGTCGCGTCTATCGTCGGGCTCACGACACGCACCGTCTATTTCCACCTGAAAAACGCGATGCTCAAGATGAATGCGACCAATACGCTGCAAGCGGTCGTGAAGGCGATGGTACTCGGCCTGATCTGAGGCCGTACCATGCCGCGCGACATGCGCCGCGCGGCATGGCCCGCTCAGCGAGCAGCGGCGCGCCCCGCCGGCGCACGCGCCACGATGGCAAGCGCGCACGCGTACGACGCCACGCCCAGCGCGAACGGCCATCCCGCCGCGGCCGCGCCACCGCCCGTGCGCGCGGCCGCGGCGAGCGCGGCCGACCCAAGGAGCGGCGCGATCGCCCCGACCAGACTGACGAGCGACGCGAGACCGCCCTGCAGTTCGCCTTGATGCCGGCCGGACGCATGGCGCGACAACTCGGCGCGCAGCGCGGGGTCGGCCACGAGTCCCAGTGCCTGGGCCATCATCCCCGCGTACGTGAGCCATGGAGACGAAGCAGCGAAATAGCACAGATACGCGACCGCACAACAGCCGTAACCCAGTGCGAGGATCGCTCGGTTGTCGACGCGCGCGGTCAACCGCCGCACGAGATAGCGTTGCGACAGGGCCATCCCGACAGCGAGCGCGGCGAGCGCCCGCGACGCATCGATCACGCTCCATCCGTAACGCGCCTGGTTCGCGAGCACGAAGCAGCTCTGGAACACGCCGTATGCGGCCCAGGTCAGCAGTAACGCCAGCAGGTACGGACGCAGCGTTTGGTTGCCGAACAGCGCGCGCAGGCTGCCCAAAGGCTGCGCACGGCGCCAGTCGAACGTTCGCCGGTGCGCGGCAGGCAGGCTTTCCGGCAGCCACGATGCGACGTACGCCGCATTCAGCGCGGCCAGCGCGCCGGCGATCGCGAACGGCAGGTACGGGTCGAACGACGCGAGCCAGCCGCCAGCGACCGGGCCAGCCACGAGTCCGACCGCGATGACCCCGCCCGCGCTGCCGTACAGATGCGTGCGGCGCTCGCCGTCGCTGACATCGGCCAGATACGCCATCACGGTCGACACGTTCGCGGCGGCGGCACCGCCGAGCGCGCGGCCGATCAGCAGCGACGCCAGACCGCCACCGAACGCGACGGTCCAGTGGCTCGCCGCGATGCCGACGAGCGCGGCCAGCAGCACCGGGCGGCGTCCGTACCGGTCGCTGAGCGCGCCCAGCATCGGTGCGCACAGGAACTGCATTGCCGAGTAGGACGCGATCGCCGCGCCCAGCACGAGCGAAACGCGCGCGGGCGACAGGCCCGCGAGCCCCGCGACGAGCGTCGGCAGCACCGGCATCGCCAGCCCCGTGCCGAGAACGTCGAGCGCGAGGATCGCGAGCACCACGCGCACCGCGCGCGTGCCGCCGTGCCCGGCAGGCGGCGCGCCGTTGACGTGCAGTTGCGCGCTCATCGCTCGAACGCCTGCAGGCGATCGGCCAGCGGCAGCGCGATCGCATGAGCGTGCACGTCGGACAGGCACGTGAAGTGATCGCCCGGCACGTCAATGCATTCGACCGGTGCGCGACTGAATGCCTCCCAACCCCACGCGGGCGTCTGCCGGATCTCCGGCAGATTGATGCCCGACGGCATCGAATCGACCGCCCGGAACAGCACGAACGACCAGTCCGACGGTTGCTTCGGCGGGTCGTAAGCCATTCCGAACGCCGCGGCCGCGCGATAGACGTTGAAGATGCCGCCGATGCTGCCGTCGTCGGCGCGCGCGTCGATCAACCCGTGAGCCTGGAGCTGCGTCTTCAGGAAGCGCAGGCGTTCTTCGTGCGATGCGGCTTCGAGACGCGCCAGCATATCGCGCGTCACGTCGACTGGCTTGCCCGAGTAGCGTCCGAAAATGCCCAGCAGCGAACCGACTACCTGGGCATCGGTCGGCGTCGTCATGCGCAGATACGGCGGCGCAGCGGAGTCGAACAACGCGATCAGGCCGGGGGGCTCCCCTTCGGCGTCGAGCCGTCGCGCCATCTCGAGCGCGACCTTGCCGCCGAGCGAATGGCCGCCCAGCAGATACGGCCCGTGAGGCTGAACGGTGCGGATGCAGCGCACGTAGTGCTCGGCCATCGCCTCGACGCTATCGTGCGGTTCGGCCTTGCCGTCGAGCCCGAGGCACTGCAGACCGTAGAACGGCCGCGCCGCTCCCATCGCGCGTGCGAGCGGCAGCACCTGGGTAACGTTGCCGCCCATGCCCGGTACGCAGAAGAACGGCGTCCCGGCACCCGTACGCTGCACGGGCACGAGGCAGTAGCGCACGTGCGCGTCATCCTCGCCGCGGGTCGTATCGGCCGCGTCCGGCGCGCCGAGCGACCGCGCCATCCGTTCGATCGTAGGCTCGTCCAGAAACTCGGCAAGCGTCAGGCAATTCGCAAAGCGCTCCCGCACGCGCGATATCAGCTGCGCGCCGAGCAACGAGTGCCCGCCCAGCGTGAAGAAATTGTCGGTCACGCCGGGCAGTTCGCCGCCCAGCAGCTCGCGCCAGAGTTGCGCCAGCTCGCGCTCGACGTCGTTGCGCGGTGCGATCCGCTCGTCGACGGGCGGCGCCGCATGCGCGCCGCCGCGCTCGCCGCGCGCATCGGTGCCGCCCGCGAGGCGGCGCAGCCACACCTCGACGTCCTCGGCCTTGCTCACCGCGATTTGCGCGCCATCGTGCGCGAGCGCGATGTCGAACACGCGGCAGCCCTCGTCGTTCAGCAGACCGTGGGCCGCGTCGATCGGCGTCTGGTTCGGATGAGCACGATCGTATGCGACCCGCATGCCGACCTCGGCCCAGGCATCCCAGTTGATCGAGACGACCGGCAGCCCGTCGTGGCGCGCCGCATGCGCGACCGCGTCGAGATACGCGTTCGCCGCCGCGTAGTCGGCCTGGCCGAGACCGCCGACGAGCGCCGCCAGCGACGAACACAGCAGCACGAAATCCGGCCGGTGCGCACGCAGCGCATCGAGCAACGCGTCCGTGCCGAGCGTCTTCGGCGCCAGCACGCGCGCCCATGCTGCCGGCTCGCCGAGCTGGACAGGCCCGCTGGCCTCGATCCCCGCCGCGTGAATCGCTCCGTCGATGCGGCCGCAGCGTGCGGCGATATCCGCCAGCGCCGCGGCCCACGCGCGAGGTTCGCCGCAGTCGGCCTGCACGAGCGTCACGTCGGCGCCGAGCGCACGCAGCGCGGCAGTCGCCGCCGCGACGTCCGGCCGCGACGCATCGACCGTGCGCGATACCAGGAACAGGCGCGGCGCGGCGACTCGGCGCGCGATATGCTCGGCAAACGTCAACCCCATGCCGCCCAGGCCGCCCGTGATCACGTACGCGCCACCGTCGACCAGCACAGGCGTCGCGTCCACGTCGGGCAGCGCCCGGAAGCCCGGCTCGTGGAACGTGCCGTCGCGCAGCGCGAGCGTCGGCACGAGCGGCGCCGGCGAGCCGGCGTCGGCGCGCGCAAGCAGCCCGCGCAGCGCCGCATGATCGGCATCGCCCGGCTCGGCCGGAAGATCGACGTGGCGACAGCGCAGATGCGCGAACTCCCGGCTCGCTGCACGCAGTGCGCCGACCAGCGCGGCTTGCACGCCGCTCGGCCGTTCGCCGGCACGCACGGCGCAGGCGCCCGTGGTGACGAGCGTCAGAACCGTGCCGGATGCGGCTTGCGGGCCGAACGTCTGCAACAGGCGCATCAGATCGTCGAAGCGCTCCACCGCCGAACCGCGATCGTCGGCGCCGACGCAATAGAGGATCTGCGCCGGCCGGGAATTCCGTTCGAACGCGCGCGCATGGCCGTAGCCGTCGCCGGCCTCGGGCGCGTGCGTGCCGCACGCATCCTCGTCGACCAGGATGCTGCCGTGCGGTGCATGCGTCGCGATCGCGTCGCGCATCGACTTGCCGCGTGCGACGATCGTCCAGGCCGCATCGGGCAACGCATCGCCGCGCGGCGGCAGTGCGGGCCGCCATGCGGGGCGCGAGCACCATGCGGCCGGCGACGAGCGGTCGGCCGCCGCCGCGGGCGCACGCTCGTCGCGCAGCGTGAAGCCCTCCACCTCGACAAGCGCGGGCCCGACGCCTCCCGCCTCGTCGAGCGCGAACAGCGTCACATCGAAGACGTTCTCGCGCACGCGGCGCGCATGGCTGAACAGCCGCGCGGTCAACGGTGCATGGAGCGACAGCCTGCGATAGTGGAACGGCAGCCGCGCGCCGCGGTTTTCCAGCGTCGACAGGAAACCGGTGGCCATGTCGAGCAACGCCGGATGCAGCGGGGCATTCTCCAGGTCGGCCGCGAACGCGGGATCGAGCTCGAGCTGCGCGACCCCTTCGTCGTCGGCGAGCCACAACGCGCGGAAACAATGCCAGCGCGGGCCGAACAGCGCGAGCCGGTCGTCGAGCGCGGCGCGCGCGGCGGGACTCGCGAGCGTGTCCGCACGCTGCGCGCGCACGTGCCCGAACCGGGCCGGCGGAGCCGGCATCTGGTCGGCATCGGCGATCGTGCCTTGCGCGTGCACGGTCCACGCCTCCGCATCGTCCGCGGCGGCGGAGGTGACTGCGAAGTCCTGAACACCGCCGTCCGCGCCGCCGAAGCTCACGCGCACGATACGTGCGCCGTGCGCGTCGTCGAGCACGAGCGGCGCCGGGAAATAGACGTCGCTCAATGCAATCCGCGGCCCGTGTCCCATCCGCTCGAATGCGCCTCGCACGAGCTCGAGACAGCCGGTGCCGGGCAGCACCGGCTTGCCGTCGAACACGCGATGCTCGTCGACGACCCACCACGACGGCGGCAATGCAAGCTCGTACGTGCGCCGCCCGCCGGCAACACGCCGCCAGTGACGGTAAAGCGCCGGCGGCCCGCTTCGCTCGACCGGCGCGTCGATCCAGTGTCGTGTGCGCGCGAACGGATAAGCCGGCAGCGGCACGCGCCGCGCGGCGTTGCTGCCGCACGCGCGGCGCCAGTCGACGCGTGCACCCAGCCGCCACAATGTGGCGATCGCATGCGCGAAGGTCGACACGTCGTCCGAACGATCGCGCGGATGACGGCCGCAGCCGAGCACATCGTATGCCCGGCCGTCCGCCTCCAGCGCGGTGCGCAGCGTCCGCCCCGGGCCTACTTCGACGAGCAGCGGCGCATCGAACGCGTCGTGCAACGTCGCGATCCCGTCGGCGAAACGCACCGTGTCGCGCAGGTGCGATGCCCAATAGCCGGCGTGGTTGGAGGCGTCGAGCGACAACCAGGCGCCGGTGCGGTTCGATATGACGGGCACCGTGCTCGCCTGCACCGGAATCCGGGCGACGAAGGCCTCGAGCGCCTGCGCGGCCGCCGCCATCCGGTGCGAATGAAATGCGTGCGACGTCGCAAGCGGCTGGCTCTGCACGCCTGCCTCGGCAAGCGCTTGCCGCAGCCGCTCGATCGCCTCGGTCCCGCCGGCCAGCACGCACTGGTTGCGACCGTTGACGGCCGCCAGCTCCACGTCCGCGTCGAGCCAGCGCGCGCATGCGTGCTCGTCCAGCGCGACGGCAAGCATCGCGCCGCGATCGGCGGCCTGCATGAGGCGTCCGCGCGTCGCGACGATTGCGAGCGCATCCGCCAGCGTGTAGTAGCCGCCGACGCACGCGGCGACCAGCTCGCCGAGACTGTGGCCGATCAGCGCGTCCGGCTCGACACCGCGAGCGCGCAGCAGCATCGCGCACGAATAGTCGACGGCAAACAGCGCCGGTTGCGCGATACCCGTCTCGCGCAGCCCGGCGGACGCATCGGTCTCCCTGCCGGGGTCCGGGTACATGGCCGCGAGGATGTCGAGCCCGTGCTGCGTGCGCAGCAGCGCCGCGCATTCGTCCAGCGCGTCGCGGAACGCCGGTTCGCGTTCATAGAGCCCCTTCAGCATCCCGATATGCTGCGCCCCCTGACCGGGGAACATGAACACGACCGGGCGATTCTCTCGCGGCTCACTCGCCGGCGCATCCCACGGCGCGTCCAGCGCCGTGCATGCGGCCTCGCGCGTCGCGCACACGATCGTGTCGCGCACCGGCAATCGCGCACGGCCCGCGCCGAGCGAGAACGCGACGTCTGACAGCCGCGCGGACGACGCGCGCAGGTGCGCGGCCAGGCGGCGACGCATGCGTCGAAGCGCGGCCGGCGTGCGGGCCGACAGCGGCAGAACCTGCACGCCAGCATCGGGTGCGTCGGACGACGGCGACGGCCGCGGCGGCGGCGCCTCGACGATCACGTGCGCATTGGTGCCGCCGATCCCGAACGAGCTGACGCCCGCGCGACGTGGCCAGGGTGCATCGGGCCACGTGTACCGCTCGGTGTTGATATGAAACGGGCTGCCCTCGAGATCGATCTCGGGATTCGGTTTCGTAAAATACGGCATCGGCGGCACCTCGCCGTGCTCGACGGCGAGAACGGCCTTCACGAAGCCGACGATCCCTGCCGCCGCATCGAGATGCCCGAGGTTCGCCTTAAGCGAGCCGAGCGCGCACCGGCGGCCGGCCGGCCATGCGCCGTTCGGGGCATAGGCCTGCGTGAGCGCGCGGAATTCGACCGGATCGCCAAGCCGCGTGCCGGTACCGTGCGCTTCCACGTACCCGACCGTGTCGGCCGGCACGTCGGCATCCCGCAGCGCGGCCGCGATGACGCCGGCCTGCCCGGCGACGCTCGGCGCGGTGTAGCTCACCTTGCCGGCGCCGTCGTTGTTGATCGCCGAGCCCCGGATCACCGCATGCACGTGATCGCCGTCCTCCAGCGCCTTCGCGAGCGGCTTGAGCATGACGACCGCGCAGCCGCTGCCGCCCGTCGTGCCGGACGCATCGGCGTCGAACGGCCGGCAGCGGCCGTCCGTCGAGATGATGCTGTCCGGCATGGGTCGATAACCGTAATACTCTGCCTCGAGCGACACGCCGCCGACGAGCGCCATCTCGCAGTCGCCCGCGCGCAGGCTCGCGCAAGCGGCATGCACTGCCACGAGCGAGGACGAGCAGGCGGTCTCGACGGTCACGGCCGGGCCGGCCAGGCCCAGCTTGTACGCGACGCGGGTGGCGAGGAAGTCGCGGCCGTTGCCGAGCAGCCACTGGATGTTCTCGAGCTTCAGTTCGCGTCTGCGCGGATAGACGTTGTCGAGCAGATAGTGGCTCGTGCCGGCGCTCGCGAACACGCCCACCCGGGCGCCGCGCGCGGCACCATAGCCGGCCGCCTCGGCAGCCTCCCACGCACACTCGAGAAACAGTCGCTGCTGCGGGTCCATCAGCGCCGCTTCGCGAGCGGAGTAGCCGAAGAACTCGGCGTCGAAGCCGTCCACGTCCTCGAGCCGGTTGCCGAGCCCGACGAAGTCCGGCTGCGCGCGCGTCTGCGCATCGACGCCGTGTTCGGCGAGCAGTTCGTCGCTGAAGTGCAGCGTCGACTCGACGCCGTCGAGCAGGTTGTCCCAGAAGGTCTGCAGATCGGGAGCGCCGCAGAAGCGGCCCGCCATCCCGATCACCGCGATCGCGCGATCGCTTGCCGGCGGCACGGCGGCCGGCGCATCGGCCGCGGCCGCAGCCTGCGCCGGCGCATCGTCGGCCTCGGCTTCGGCCACGCTCACGCGGTTACGCTCCAGGTGCGCGACCAGTGCGCGCAACGTCGGATGCTCGAACAGGTCGGCAATCGCGATCCGAGTCGCAAACGCGTCCTCGAGGCGCTTGCGCATCTCGACGATCCGCAGCGAATGCCCGCCGAGATCGAAGAAATTGCTGTCGGGCTCGACGTCGTCGCGTTCGAGCACGGCTTGCCAGATCGCTTTCACGTGCGCGAGGAGCCGGCGGCCGTCGGTCGGCACACGTTGGCCCTGCACCTTGGCAGCAGCTGCCGGTGGCGCCGAAGCATCGCCGGCCGGTGCGTCCGCGACGGGCGCGACGGGCGCGACGGGCGCGACAGGCGCGACCGGCCCGGCCGCCTGGGCGGCGAGCGCGTTGCGGTCCACCTTGCCGGTACGCGCGCGCGGCAGATCGGGCAGCCTCACGAGGCGCTCCGGAACAAGATGGGCCGGCAATTGCTGCGCAAGCCGCGTGCGCACCTCGCCTTCCGCGGGTTCGCCCACGTAGTAGCCGACCAGGATCCGATGCCCGTTCGCATCGAACGGCGCGAGCACGACGCCCTGCGTGATCCCCGGCAGCGCGTTCAGGCGCGCCTCCACCTCGCCCGGTTCGACCCGGAAGCCGCGGATCTTGACCTGCGCGTCCGCGCGTCCGACGTACGTCAGGCTGCCGTCCGGCTGGCGGATCACGTAGTCGCCGGTCCGGTAGCGGCGCGCGCCGGGCTCGCTTGAACGCGGATCCGGCACGAAGCGGCGCGCGGTCTCCTCGTCGAGGTTCAGGTAGCCGGCCGCCACGCCCTCGCCGCCGATGTACAGCTCACCGGGCACGCCGCACGGCAACGGATGGCCGTAGCGATCGAGCACCTCGAACGTCACGTTCGCCAGCGGTCGCAACACCAGCGCGCCGCGGGCATCCCAATAGTCGGTCGCCGATGCGTAGATCGTCGTCTCGGTCGGCCCATAACCATTGATGAAGCGCCGGCCTTGCGCCCACTCCCGCGCGATGTTCGCCGGACAGGCCTCGCCCGCGGCCACGATCGTCGCAAGCTCCGGCAACTCGGCGTACGGCAGCAGGCGTAGCGCGGTCGGCGTGATCTGCAGATGCGTGATCCGCTCGGCGCGCAGCAGCCCGAGCAGCTCGGGCCCCGGCAGCAGCCGGGCGGCGGGCGCGAACACGAGCGTCGCGCCCGACACGAGCACCGGAAACACTTCGCCGCACACGCCGTCGAAGACGGGCGAAAAATACTGCAGCTGGCGCGCGCCCGGATGCAGCCCGACGGACGCTGCGAATGCGTGCGCGGTATTGAGCAGGTTGCGCCGCGTCACCATCACGCCTTTCGGACGTCCGGTCGAGCCCGACGTGTAAAGCACGTACGCGAGATCGGTCGGCGCGTGCACGAGACCCGGCGCGCGCACGGCCGGCGCGCGGTCGTCGTCGATATCGTCGGCGATCAGTGTCGTCACGCCGAGCGCGGCGCAGCGCGCCGCGAGGTCGCGCTGGGCGACGACCAGCCGCACGCCGGCGTCGGCCACCGTGTAGCCGAGACCTCCGTCCACCGTGTCGTCGGGATTCAGCGGCACGAACGCGCAGCGCGCCTTCAGCGCGCCGAGCATGCCTGCAACGAGATAGGGATGGCGTCCGGTGAACAGCCCGACATGCGTGCCGGGCGTCGCGCCGTGCGCGCGCAGCGCGCCGGCGATCCGGTTCGCGAGCTGGTCGAGCTGCGCGTAGGTCCAGCGCCGTGCGTCGAACTCCAGCGCAATCGCGTCCGGCGTCGCCGCCGCGTGCGCTTCCAGTTGCGCGATCACGTCACCCGTCGCGCCGAAATCGCGCCGCGGCCCACGGCACGCGTCCGTCAATGCCGCGTATTCGTCGGCCGGCAGCATCATCACGTCCGACACGGTCTGGCCGGCATCGGCCAGCAGATTGCGCAGCAATTCGCCGAAATGGCGCGCGAGCCCGCCCACAAATGCGCGCGCGTAGCGTGACGTACGGTACTTGAAGCTGCCGCCGAGCGATGCGCCGTCGAATGCGCGCACTTCGACCATCAGGTCGAGCTTGACGTCGGCGGGCGCGACCGCGAGCTCGTCCACCGCCAGCCCCGCCAGGTCGAGCGCCTCGGGCGCCGCACTCTGCACCACCAGCCCGATCTGGAAGAACGGGTGCCGACCCGGCGCGCGAGCCGGATTCAGCGTTTCGACGAGATGATCGAGCGGCACCGACTGTCCGGCGCCGGCCTCGAGCAGCATGCGCCGACTTGCTGCGATAACGTCCGCGAGTCGCATCGGCGCGTCCAACTGCAACCGTACCGGCAACAGATTGACGAAGAACCCCATCAACGCTTCGGCATCCGGATGATCTCGTCCCGCGAACGGGATGCCGATCACGATATCGTCCTGCCCGGTGTAGCGATGCAGCAGGACCGCGAGCGCCGCGTGCATCACCATCGTCGGCGTGCAGTTCAGCCGCTCGCACAGCCGCTTCAGCTGCGGTGCGCACGATGCGGGCAACGCGAAATCGACGTAATCGGCGCCCGGTGCGCCGGCGCCCGGCGCGTCGGTCCGCTCCGGCAGCGGCAGCGCGGACGGCAGATCGCTCAGGCGCTCCCGCCATGCGGCGACGGATTCCGCAAAACCGCTCGTCGCCGTCCGTGCGCGCTGCCACGCCGCGTAGTCCTGATACTGCAACGCGGGCTCGCACGACGCGAGCGCCTCGCCTGCGGCGCACGCCCGATAGGCTTGCGCCAGCTCGCGGCGCAACAGCCCGCTCGACCAGCCGTCGTACGCGATGTGATGCAGCACGATGCACAGCACGTGTTCGTCCGGCGAGACGCGCAGCAGCAATGCGCGGATCGGCCACTCGCGGTCCAGCTCGAACGGACGCGCCGCTTCGCGCGCGAGTCGCTCGTTCACGCGCCCCGGCTCGATCGGCTCGACGACGAACGGCACCGGCGCCGGGGCGTCGATCTGCGCCAGCGGCTCGCGGCGCGGATGGCCGGCATCGTCCACCCACGCCTGCACGTCCGCGGTGAAGCGCGTTCGCAGCACCTCGTGGCGCCCGACCACGCGGTTCAGCGCCGCTTCGAGCGCGTCTCGATCCAGGCGGCCGCGCACACGGAACACTTCCGGCATGTTGTACGCCGCGCCCGGCTCCGCCTGCCGGGCGAACCACATACGCCGCTGCGCGAACGACAGGCGCCGGCGCTCGTGGCCGTCCGCGCGCGGAATCGGCGCATCCGCGCGAGCGGCCACGCCTTTCCGGGCAGCCGACATCATGTGCTCCATCACGCGCTCGGCAAGCTGCTCGATCGTGGGCCGCTCGAACACGTCGGCCACCTTCAATTTCACGCCGAACGCATCGTGGACGCGCGTCAGCGCCTGCGTGACGAGCAGCGAATGGCCGCCTCGCTCGAAGAAATTGTCGTGCACGCCGATGCGCGTCGTGCGCAGCAGCGCCTCCCAGTCCTGCGCAAGCCGCGCCTCGAGCGGGTTTCGCGGCGCGACGTACGCATGCGCGAGCGCATCCCAGTCCGGATCGGGCAAGCGCTTGCGGTCGATCTTGCCGTTCGGCGACAGCGGCAGCGCCGGCAACAGGACCAGCGCACGCGGCACCATGTGCTCGGGCAGCCGCGCGCGCAGATGCTCGAACAACGCTTCCCGGGTCGCCCCCGCATCGGCATAACCGACCAGTTCGAGCTCGCCGCCCGGCGCCCCGCGCGCCACGACCGCGCATTCGCGCACGTTCGGATGCTCCGCGAGCACGCTTTCGATCTCGCCGAGCTCGATCCGGAAGCCGCGAACCTTGACCTGGTTGTCGAGCCGGCCGATGAACTCGATCGTGCCGTCCGCCAGATGCCGGCAAAGATCGCCGGTGCGGTAGAAGCGGCGGCCGCCCGGATCGGACACGAAGCGCCCGTCGGCATCGAACCCGCCGACCGGGAAACGTTCGCGGGTCAGCTCCGGCCGATTCAGGTAACCCGACGCGACGGCGCCGCCGCCGATCAGCAGTTCACCGGGCACGCCGAGCGGAACGAGATTCAGTGCGTCGTCGACCACGTACATCGACGTGTTCGGCAACGGCGTGCCGATCGGCATGCTGCGCTCGGACTCGTACCACGCGTCGCGCGGTTCGAAGGTCGCGCTTTCGCACGTGGCTTCCGTCACGCCATACACGCTGAGCACGCGAGTATCCGGCGCGCACAGCGCGCGCAGCTTGCGGTACTCGTGGACGAACCAGACGTCCGCACCGCACGTGACCGCCTGCACCCCGTCCAGGCGCTTGCCGCTGCGTTCGAGATATTCGATCATCTGGCGCACGACGGCCGGTACGAATTCCATCACGGTCGCACGCTCGCGCTCGATCAGCGCATGTAGCGCCTGCGCATCGGTCAGGCTCTCCCTTGGGCACATGATCAGCCGCCCTCCCCCGCCGAGGCCGCGAATCACGTCGCTCATGAACACGTCGAACGTATGGTTCGCCATCTGCAACACGGCCGTCACACCCGGCTGCGTGCGGCCGTAAGCTGCCTCGAATGCATGAAACAGCGACATCCAGCTCCCGTGCGAAACCTCGACGCCTTTCGGGCGACCGGTGGAGCCCGACGTGAAAATCACATAGGCGATGTCGTCGGCGGTCGTCATCGCTCCATCGGGATCGAAGCCCGCGAGCGGTGCGCCCGGCTCGCACACAAGCGCTTCCATCGCGATCGCGGTGCAATCGAACCCTGCGCCATCGCACGGATGTTCGACGACGATCGCCGCCGGCGCCACGTCGGCGATCAGTGCATCGCGTCTCGCGTCGTCGGGCGACACCGGCACGAACACGGCGCCGGCCTTGTGGATCGCGAGCAGCGCGACGACCACGTCCGGACCATAGCGCCGCAACACGACGACGCGATCGCCGCGCCGCACGCCCGACGCCCGCAATTGCGCGGCCAGCGCCGTCGCTCGCGCGTCGACGTCCGCGTAGGTGGCGCGCCGCTCGCCGTATACCAGCGCCAGCGCACCGCCGTCGCGCTGCGCCGCCTGCTCGAACGCGCGGTGAAACGGCACGAATGGGCGGCCCGGGTCTCGCGCGCCGTCGTTCGCGAGCGCCAGCATCGCGGCCGCGGCCTCGCGCGACAGCAGCGGCGCCGCGTCGATCCGCGCGTCGGGGTCGGTCACCAGGCAACGCAGGATGCGCACGAGGCTGTCGGTCATCTGCTCGACGAGCGCGCCGCCGAGCAGGTCGCAGTCGTACTCGAACGCTGCGCGCATGCCGTCGCCGGCGAGTGCCAGCGTGAGGCTGAGATCGTACTTCGCGGTGCAGGAGTCCAGCGTATGCATCCGCGCTTCGATTCCGGCGCCGAAGTCCACCTCGAACCCTTCGGCCGCGAAATCGAACAGCACCTGGAATATCGGCGCATGAGCCAACGAACGCGGCGGCTGGACGGCTTCGACGATCTTCTCGAACGGTACGTATGCGTGCTCGAGCGTGTCCAGCACCGTCGCACGCACGCGTTCGAGCACGTCGGAAAAAGTCGGCGTGCCCGATACGTCGACCCGGTTGGGCAGTGTGTTCACGAAATAGCCGATCACGTCGTCGCGCTCGAGCGCATAGCGATTCGAAATCGGCGATCCGACCACGATGTCGCCCTCGTGCGTATAGCGGCGAAGCAGCACCGCGAACGCCGCGAGCCCGACCATGTACATCGACAGGCCGCGCGCCCGCGCGACCTCCTTGAGCCCGTTGGCCACATCGAGCGGCACATCGAATTCGATCCGGCGCCCGTTGAAGCGCCGCGCGGCCGGCCGCGGATGATCGAGCGGCAGCGGCAGCACGGCAGGCGCGCCCGACAGCCGGGCCTCCCAATACGCGAGGCCGGCGGCGAGATCCGCGGATGCGGCGTTCGCATCGGCATGCAGGCCGTCGTCGAGCGGCGCGGCGTCCGGTTCGCGGCCGTGTGCGAGTTCGGCATACGCCCGCGCGAGTTCATCGAGGAACAGCTGCAGCGAACGGCCATCGAACACGATGTGATGCACGGTCGCGACGAGACGGTAGTCGTCGTCGGCCACCCGCGCGAGCGTCGCGCGCAACGGAGCATCGCGCTCGAGGTCGAACGGTGCTCGTGCCTGCTCGCTCTCGAGTTCCGCCACGCTCGCCGCCGGATCAGGCAGGCTCGAGAAGTCGACGCGCGTCAGTGCGGCCGGCGCGTCGACGATCTGCACGACCGGCTGGCCGCCGCGGCTCGGAAACCGGCAGCGCAGCGCGGGATGCCGCCGCTGCACGACGTCGAGCGCGCGCGCGAGCGCATCGGGGTCGACACGGCCGGACAGGCGCAACGAGAACGGGACGTTGTAGGTCACCCCGCCACGTTCGAACTGATTCAGGAACCACAGGCTCTGCTGAGCCGCGGACATGCCGGTCGGGCCGGCGGCGATGGACTGGACGGACGTTTCCGCCGGACTTGCGAGATCCATGCATTGCTCCAGGATGGAAGGCGCGCGCCGGTCAGCGCGCGCGGAGGTGCTTCGAGGATGGGAAAGGTTCGGCCGGGCCGGCCGCGGGTCAGACAGCCTGGCCGGCCGCCACGGCGGCGGCCGGCGTCGCGTGGGCCGGGCTGTCGGACAGCGCGCCGGCGAACGACGCGACCGTCGGGAAGCGGAACAGCGTGTCGAGCGACACGCGCCGGCCGAGCGTCTTGCCGAGGCGCGATACGATCCGCATGCCGGCGAGCGAATGGCCGCCGATCGAGAAGAAGTCCTGCTCGCGCTCGATGACGTCGAGTTTCAGCACGTCGGCCCAGACCGCGGCAATCGCATCTTCCAGCGCACCGGTCGGCGCGGTGCGGCGCACATCCTGCTGGGCGCCCGCGTCCGTTTCCACGGGCGCGAGTGCGTCGCGCAGCGCGCGCTTGTCCAGCTTGCCGCTGGCCGTCATCGGCAGGCGCTCCACGACGTGGACACGCGCGGGCACCATGTAGTCGGGCAGGATATCGACCAGTGCGTCGCGCAGCACGGCCGCGGAGGGCGTCGCGCCGCGCGTGGCCGTGACGAACGCCTCGATCCGCTTGTCCGCCCCTTGCGCGGCCACCACCACCGCGCACTGGGCGACGCCGTCCAGTGCCCGCATGGCCTGCTCGATTTCGCCCGTCTCGATCCGAAACCCGCGAATCTTGATCTGGCTGTCGCGCCGGCCCAGGAACTCGACGCAACCTTCGGCGGTCCAGCGGCCGATGTCGCCGGATCGGAACAGCGTGCGCCCACTCAACCACGGCAGGCTGACAAAGCGTTGCGCCGTCAGGTCGGGCCGCTTCAGATAGCCGTCCGTCACGCCGCCGCCCACGTACAGTTCACCGGGCACGCCTGGCGCGGCCAGATTGCCAAACACGTCGATCACGTACAGGTCGCGATGCGAAATCGGCCGACCGATCAGCGCGCGCGCATCGATATCCTCCGGGCGTTCGAGCGTATATGCCGTCGTGAACACGGTGCCTTCGGTCGGCCCGTAGCACACCGTGAGCGCCCGCCCGCCTGCCGCGAAGAAACCGCGCATCGCGTCGGTCGACACGACGTCGCCGCCGGTCAGCACCTGCCGCGCGTGCCGCAGCGCTTGCGGATGCTGCGCGACCATCTCCTGGAACAACGCGGAAGTGAGCCATATCACGCTCGCCTGCGACGACACGAGCGTATCGGCAAGATCCTCGAGGCTCGCGTGCGTGCCAGGCTGCACGATCAGTTGCGCGCCGTTGAGCAGCGCGCCCCAGATCTCGAACGTCGACGCGTCGAACGCGAGCGGCGCGAACATCAGCACGCGGTCGTCCTGCCCGATCTTCACGCAGCTGTCGCTCGTCAGGAAATTCACCACGTCGCGATGGCGGCTCGGCGTCGCCTTCGGCTCGCCGGTCGAACCGGACGTGAACATGTAGTAGCACGGCGCGTCGATGCCTGCGTCGGGCCTGCCGGCATCGCGGATCCCGGCGTACGATCCGAGCGGCACGCGATCGACGCAGTGGGTCGCGACACCGTCTGCGAACGGCGGCGCGTCCGCGTCGACCAACACATGCGCGACTCCGGCTGCACTGACCTGCCAGTCGCGACGCGCGGCGGGCAGTGCCGCATCGAGCGACAAATAGCAGGCCCCCGCTTTCAGGATGCCGAGCAGCGCACCCACCTGCGCGGGCGAGCGGGCCATGCTGACGCCTACCACATCCCCAGGCCGCACACCGCACGCGATCAGGTGCGCGGCGACCTCGCTTCCTTTCGCATCGAGTTCCGCATAGGTCCATACGGTCTCGCCGCACCGCACCGCGGGCGCATCGGGCCGTTCGGCCGCCCAGCGCTCGACGAGCGCATGCAGCGTCGCTTCCCGGTACGGCGGCCGCGCGCCTTCCGCCTGCCGGCGCAGTGCGGCGATCTCGCCCGGCTCGCCCACAGCGTCGGCGGCGCCGATGCGCATGTCGAGCGACAGCGCGGCCGCATCGACCAACCGTTCGACCGCCCGCGCGAACGACGCGACAGTCTGCGCCGACAACCCTTCGGAGGTATAAACCGGGGTCGGCGTCGTGCCGCCTGGCGTAACGCACAGCAGCGCGCCGATGCGGGTGCGACCGCCCTGCGTCGCGGCGTGCGACGCGGGCGAGTCGTACGTCACGGCGAACGTCGACTGGAAGCCCGGCGCCGTTGCATGGCCCGTACCCGCGCGCCATTCGGCCATCGCGATATCCAGCGCCTGCGGTGCGCATGCATGACGCTCAACCGCCTGTCGCCACGCGCGCCCGGCCATTCCGGACAATTCGGCGAATGAGGCGGACGGGTCGACGTGCAGCGCGACCGGCAGCGGCACGGGCAGTGTGCGACCGTCGATGTCCGATGCAAGCCCGATCACGACATCGAGACTGCCGCTGAAGCGCGCAAGGGCCGCCGCATGCAGCGCGAGCGACGCAGCGGCCGGCGCGATCCCGCTCGCGTCGCATGCCGCGTCCAACTGCATGAGCGACTCGGCGCCGCTGGCCGGGTCCTGCCGCCCGGTGTAGAACTCGACGGGCGGCGTCCCGGCGGGTGCATCCGCGATCAGCTCGCCCACCTCCGTGTCGAGTTGCGCGCGCCAGAACGCGACGTCCGCGTCGCCGGCCACGGGCTGCGCATCGTCCGCGCCACCGGCCGGCGCGCCCGCAAGCGCGCCGAGACGGCGATCGGGATCGTCGAGCCAGGCATTCGCGGTCGCGAAGAACGCATTCATCAGCGCGAGCACATCCGCCTCGGCCGCCGCGGACGTCGAATATTCGAGCATGAAGCGCCCACCGGCTTCGGGGCGCGTCTCGTCGTCGAACACGACTATCACGTTCAGATCGAACTTGGCCGAACCATTGCTGAGCCCTTCGAGAATGTCGACGTCCAGCCCGTCGAATTCGAGCTTGCGCGTCATCGAATTATGGAAACTGAACGCGACCTGAATGTACGGCAGCAGATTCGTCGCGCGTTCGGGCTGAAGATCGGCGACCATGCTCGAGAACGGCACGTGCGAATGCGAACATCCGGCGCGGATCTCGTCCTTCACGCGGTCGATCAGGGCAGGCCATTGCATGTCGGGCGACAGTTCGACGCATACCGGCAGCATGTTCACGAGCATGCCGATCGTGTTCTGAATCCCCTGGACGTCTCGATTAGCGACGGCCGTGCCGACGATCTGGCGTGTATTGCCCGAGCGCGCGGCAACCACGGATGCAAACACCGAGAACATCGTCTCGAACAGCGTTGCCTTGCGCTGCGCCGCGTAATGCTTCAGGCGCGTGGCCAGCGCGGCGGGGAACGGCACCGATACCGAACTGCCAACGAAATCGAGATTCGCGACCGGCGCGCCGGCGCGCGGGAACGGCGAATGGCCGTAAGGGGACCATGTCCGCAGGCGTTCCCGCCAGTACGCGCGTCCCGCGAGGCCGGCCGTCGATTCGAGCCACGCACGTTCGAACTCGCAATAGTCGATGAACTGAATGACCGGCTCGAGCGGCGCAAGGTCCTGCCTGCCACGCTCCGCGTTGTAGAAGTGACTCAATTCGCGCAGGAACAGACGAAACGACCAGCCATCGTGAATCAGGTGGTGCTCGATGTGCAGCAGCGCATGATCATGCTCGCTGCGCTTGAACAGAACCCAGCGCACCAGCGGCAGCGTGCCGACGTCGATCTTGGCGCCCGTTTCTACCCTGATCAGCGATTCGATGTACGCGTCGCGCGCGTGCTCGGCCGTCTTCGACATGTCGACGACGGGCACCGTGACGGGCCATGCGGGTTCGATGCGCTGCACCGGCTCGCCGTCGTGCTCGACGAATACCGTCGACAGGCTCTGATGGCGCTGAACGAGCCGCCCGAGCGCACGCTCGAGCGCGCCGATGTCGAGAGCGCCGCGCAGGTTGAGGACCGCCTGGAAGTTGTACGCGATGCTGTCCGGCACCAGCATCTCGAGAAACCACGCCTGCTCCTGCGACATCGACAGCCGCGCCTCCGTTCCCGCCGGGTAGCTGCGGCCGGCGGATTCGCTCAACCGATCAAGGACATTGCCCGTCTCATCGAAATGTTTGCTCACGACCACTCCCTTGTTTTCTCGTTGCTGAAAATTGGCATGCGACCGTACTCGATCGACATGCCTGAAAGTCCGAATCACAATGGAAGAAGAACACGGGACATGGCCGTCTCACAACCTGCGAAATTTCACTGTCAATTTCCACAGCGAAATTTCACAGATGCTGTGCAAAACACGTTCGTATAACTTGGTTCGCATTTCAAAACAGGCAAGGAATCGATATGCGCGAACAGAATACGGGCGTGTTGAGGAAGTTCCGGATAGACGCCGTACTCAAGGCCGATCTCGACCCGCTGTACCGGAAGAACAACTGGCGCGGGCTACTGGGCTGGATGGGCGACCTTGCGACGATCGCCGGCGCGATCTGGATGACAAGGCTGACGCCGTACGCGTATCCGCTGACCGTGCTGATCGTCGGATCCCGCCAGCGCGCACTCGCGTCGCTATTGCACGAAGCGGCGCATCTGACACTCGCACGCAATGGCCGCTTGAATCGTTTCATCGGCGAATATCTTTCCGGTCTCCCGGTTTTTCAGGACTTCGAATCGTATCGCCAGTCTCACGTCATGTCGCATCACCGGTTTCTCGGCGATCCGACGCGCGATCCGGACTACATCTACTATATCGACTCGGGCCTTCAGCGCGCCGAGGATCGATTCGAGTTCTGCTTCGGCCACGTGCTTCGTACCCTGATGTTGCTGAACGTGTTCAGCTACGCCAACTACCTCGTCCGTCATCGCGTTGCGTCGCTGCTCAAATCGCGGCGTGGCGCGATAAAGCTGATCCTGGTCCATGCCTTCCTGTTCGCAGTCCTTGGCATTGCCACGAACCCCGCAGGGTACCTGCTCTTCTGGCTGATTCCGTACCTGACGTCGTTCCAGGTCATCGGGTGGCTATCCGAGGTATCCGAGCACTTCGGCCTGTTCGGCAGGGAAACCGACGAATTGCTGATGACCCGCAACCGATTTCCGTCATGGTGGGAACGCTGGTTCATCGGCATGCATGGCGACAATCTACACCTCACGCATCATCTTCTCGCGGCCATCCCGTACTGGAACCTGCCTGCGGCCCACCGAATCCTGATGCGGGACGAACACTATGCGCGCGCCAACGCCCGCACCGGCGGAATCGTGTCGCGCGGAAGCCACCCGCTGTCGGTAATGGAACAGATCCTCGAAGGCTACAAGGCACCGGCCACCCCGTCTCACGCACCGCAGTCGAACTCATGAGCGTACGTGTAATCGTCCTCGTCGCCCGCATCGCCGCGGCCATGTCCACGCGGTCCTGCCGACAGGATCGACCGATCATGGCGGCACGCATGCGATCCCGTCGTGGTTTGCGCGCGCGGCAGCGTCGTTAGTCGAGAAGTCCGTCGGGCACCTGGCACGCGATTTCAGTCGCGATGCGGCACGAACACGGTGCCGTGTCGGCACCGCACGCTCGGCGAGCGGCTCGCGCCGCGAGTATCGGATCGACCACGTACGCCCGCCAGCGGCGCATCACGTCGGCCTGCGCGAGGGAGGTCATCCGGTGCCCGGCGGGTGTTTCAAAACAAAGAGACAATCCGCGAGCGCCGATGTACGCGACGCGCGTCAAGATCCCCTCCGGCAATCGCGCTCCGCCGCGCCCATCGCCTCGCCGATCACGCTCGCTTCACTCCCCGCTGCGCGCCGCATCGAAGTGCAATAACTGACAGTTTCTCGTCCGGGCGCTTTTCATTAGATTGGCGACACGATCCCTGCAAAGCCCGCGCCCCGACATGACTCTCATCGCCAGCGAAGCACAGCACACGACGACCGCCGCGTACCGGGACATCGCCGAACGCCATGCGCGTTCCGCCCCTTGCGGCGCCTTCCATCGCGACGCATGGGATGCCTTGTCGGACGCGGGACTGTGGCGCCTGCCGGTACCGCGCGAACTCGGCGGCGCGGGCGGCACGTGGCACGACTTCGTCGATGCCTTCGAAGCGGTCGCCGCGGCGCTGCGCTCCGTCGGCTTCGCGATGGCGCTCGCCAATCAGGCGACGCTGATTCGCGCGATCGTCGCATACGGTTCCGACGCGCAGCGCACACGGCATCTGCCGTCGCTGCTGTCCGGCGCCATCGGCGCCACGGCGATCTCCGAGAAAGGTACCGGCACCGAAGTGCGCGCGCTCGAAACGTGCCTCGTTCGCGACGGCGACCACTACCGGCTCGACGGCCACAAGTACAACATCAGCCACGCGCCCGAAGCGCGCCTGATGATGATCGTCGCGACGCTGACCGGCGACGGCAAGCCGGCCACCGCGCTGGTGCTGATCGATCCCGAACGCGCGGGCGTGCGGCGCAGCGCCCCGCAGGCGACGTTCGGCGTCGCGGATCTTCCGATCGGCGATCTCGCGCTGTCCGGCGTGCGCGTCGACGCCGACGAACTGCTCGGCACGCCCGGCGACGGGCTGCGCCTGCTGATGGACATCGCGTCGATGAATCGCGCGCTGTTCGGCCTGCTGTGCGCGAACGTCACCCAGCCGTTTCTCGCCGACGCGCTCGCGCATGCCAGCGGCCGCAAGACGCTCGGCGTCGCGCTGGACGCCCATCAGCACGTGCAGCGCCGGCTGGTGGACGTCCAGGTCGGCATCGAACGCACGCGCTGGACGGCGCGCGCGGCGCTCGATCAACTCGTCGGGCAACGTCCCGAGGCGCTCGCGAACTGTTCGATCGCGAAGCTCGCGGGCGCGCGCGATCTCGCGCAGGCCGCGCTGCACCTGCTCGCGATTCACGGCAGCGACGGCTACCGGCGCGGCCCGCTCGCCACCTTCGTCGCCGACGCGCTGGCGATGGGCTCGGCCGGCGGCACCGAGGAAATGCATTACCGCAACATCTTCAGCCAGATGCAACGACGCGCGGCCGCCACGGCGCGCGCGGCGTGAGCGTTCACCCTTCCATCCCCCTTCAGGAGCTGCCCTTGACTATCCAGACTGGCCTGCGCGCCCGCGCCACCCACCGCGTCGACACGATTTCGCTCGCCGATCAATGGGGAGGCGAAGCGCACGCGCTCGCGAGCCCGATCATGATCATCTTCATCGAACAGACCTGCATGCAGGCGACCGACCATCTGCTGCCGGCCGGGCAGATGACGGTCGGCTACAACTTCGAGATCAAGCATCTCGCGCCGACGCCGCCCGAATGGGAAGTGACGGTCGACGCCGAACTGATCGAGGTCGACGGCCGCATGATGACGTACCGGGTCGAGGTGCGCGACGCGGTGGGCGTCGTCGGCGAAGGCGTGCATACGCGCTGCGCGGTCAGCCGCGACGGCTTCCACCGCCGCCTGGACGAGCGGCGCGACAGCGCGGCGCTCGTGCGCTGACGAGCCGGAGCCCGACCATGATTCCGCTTCCGCTACAGGGTCTCCGGCTGCCGGTGATTGCGTCTCCGATGCTGATCGCGAGCTATCCCGAGATGGTGCTCGCCCAGTGCAGGAGCGGGATCGTCGGCGCATTTCCGGCGCTCAACGCGCGGCTCAGCGCGCAGCTCGGCGACTGGATCGACACGATCGACGGCACGCTGCGCGCGTACCGGGAGGCCCATCCCGATGCGCCGGTCGGCCCGTACGCGGTCAACCATATCTGCCATCCGTCGAATCCGCGCGTCGAACAGGATCTGCGCATCTGCATCGAGCGCCGCGTGCCGCTGATGATCACGAGCCTGCGCGCGCCGTCGCGCGACATCGTCGACGCGATCCACGCCTACGGCGGGATCGTGCTGCACGACGTCACGACGGTGCGACATGCGCAGAAGGCGCTGGAAGCCGGCGTCGACGGCCTCGTCCTCGTCGCGGCGGGCGCGGGCGGCCACGCCGGCACGCTGTCGCCGTTCGCGCTGGTCACGGAAGTGCGGCGCTTCTACGACGGCTTCATCGCGCTGTCCGGCGCGATCGCGACGGGCGACGCGATCGCCGCCGCGCGCGCGCTCGGCGCCGACTTCGCGTACATCGGCACGCGCTTCCTGGCGTCGCACGAAGCCAACGTGGTGCAGCGCTACAAGGACACGATCGTCGAAGCCAGCGCTGCCGACATCATCTACACCGATGCATTCACCGGCGTCCACGGCAACTACCTGCGCCAGAGCATCGAGGCGGCCGGGCTCGACGCGCGCCGGCTCGCACGGGTCGACGGCGCGCAGCTCGATTTCTCGCCGGACGGCGGCGCGAAGCAGTGGCGCGACATCTGGGGGGCAGGCCAGGGCGTCGGCGCGATGGACGCGGTGCTCAGCGTGGCCGACATCGTCGAACGCCTCGCGGCCGAATACGCGCGCGCCGTCGCACGCATGCAGCCGGGCGCGGCGGCGCACGTCGCCGCGCATCGGCCGGCCGTTTCCCCCGCTTCACGGATCGACACGCCATGACGCCCACCGAACTTGCCGCCCCGTCGTCCGTCGACGATGCGATCGCGCGACGCCGCGCACGGATCGACGTGATCGACGACCAGCTTCTCGAGCTGATCGGCCAGCGCATCGCTCACGCAACCGAGATCGGTCATCTCAAGCGGCATGCGGGGCTCGCGGTGCGGCAGCCCGCCCGCGAAGCGTCGATCGTCGCCGAGCTGTGCACGCGCGCGCCGTGGGGGCTGCGCGACCGCGACCTGCGCGCCATCTGGCAGACGCTGTTCAGCGCGAGCCGTGACGCGCAGGCGCTGCCGTCCGTCGCGTTCCTCGGCCCGTCAGGCACCTACACCGAAACCGCGATGCTCCGTCATTTCGGCGAGTTCGCCCGCAGGCAGGCGCACGAGACGATCGACGCCGTATTCGACGCGCTCGCGCGCGGCGACGCGGAATGCGCGGTCGTACCAATCGAGAATTCGTCCGAAGGCGCCGTGACCCGCACGCTCGACCTGCTGATCGCGCAGGCGGCGAGCGTCACGGGCGAGATCGAACTGCCGGTCGCGCACTGCCTGCTGAGCGCCAGCGGATCGCTCGCCGGCGTCGACAGCGTGGTCGGCCATCCGCAGGCGCTCGCGCAATGCCGCGCGTGGCTCGACGCGCATGCGCCCGGCCTGCGCCGCATCCCGGTGTCCAGCAACGCGGTGGCCGCGCGCGAGGCCGCGCACCTGTATGACTGCGCGGCGATCGCCGGTGAGCCCGCGGCCGCGCTTTACGGACTGCGAATCGTTGCCAGTGCGATCCAGGATCACCCGGACAACCACACGCGCTTCGTGATCGTCGGTGGCCAGGCGCCCGCGCCGACCGGCCACGACCGCACGAGCATCGTGCTGCGGCCGACCGATGCGCCCGACGCGCTCGCGCGCGTATTCGACGCGCTCGCCCGACACCGCGCCCCGCTGCTGTGGGTCGGCGTGCGCCCGGCACGCGGCGCCGGCCATGCGTATCGGTACTGCATCGATTTCGGCGGGCACCTGCTCGATCCGAACGTGCGCGCGGCGCTCGACGAGATGGCGCCCGCCGCGTCCGAACTGCGCGTTCTCGGCGCCTATCCGCGTGCCGCGGATTGTCCCGACCGGCACGCCGACGGCCCGGCCGCATCATGACGACGGCGCCCGCTTCGTCCCGCGTCGCCGCCCGGCTGCTCGCGATTCGCGACGGTCGCGACGATCGCCTGCTCGTGCTGTGCGGCATCGCCGCGGCGGACTGCCTGTCGCTCGCCGCCGGGCGATGGCTGCGCGCGTTGCGCGCCGAATACGACGACGAACTGGAGCTGCTGCCGTTCGTGCGCGGCACACCCGACGCCGCCGGCACCGCGTGCCTGCTGCGGCGCTGCGAGCGCCTCCGGCTTCCCGCGGTGGCGATCGGCGACAGCTTGGCGACCGCCTATGGCCGCTGGCGCGCATGCCTGCCCGCGGCCCCGCTGACCTGGCGAGTGCTGGAGACATCCGCCGCACGGGCCGCGACGCCGCTGCCCGGCGGCCTGCTGGCGCGCTGGCCGGTACGCCCGGCCGAGCCGGTCGACTGGCCGCGCTCGCGCCGCGTCGTTGCGGATCTCGGCGTGGCGTCGCCGGCGCTCGGCGCACGAATCGGCGCGCTCGCCGACGCACTGTGCGACGGCACGCTCGTCGTCGCCGGCATTGCGCTGGACACGGCTCCGGGCGCGCCTCACACCTTCGTCACCGATGCGCTGGACCCGCTCGCCAACTACGTCCGGATGCAGCGCATCGCCGCCGTGACTCGCCGCGCGCCGTCGCTGCGGAGCCGCCTGTGAGCCCGCGCCCGCAAGCCGGCCCGACGCGCATCGCGCTCGTCGGCATGCCCGGCGCCGGCAAGACGGCCGTCGGCAGCGCACTGGCCCGCGCACTCGCGCTGCCGTTCGTCGACGCCGACCGGGAAGTCGAACGCCGCTTCGGCGCGCCCGTCGCCGCGCAATTCCATGCGGGCGACTTCCGCGCACGCGAAGCCGACGTCATCGACGCGCTGACCCGCGGGCCGGCGCTCGTGCTCGCGACCGGCGGCGGCGCCGTGCTGCGCGACGACACGCGCGCCCGGCTCGGCCAGCGCTGTTTCGTGATCCATCTCGCGAGCGATCTCGACACCCTGTGGCACCGCACGCGCGGCGACGCGTCCCGCCCGCTGCTGAACGTCGCCGACCCGCGCGCCGCGCTCGCCGCGCTGCACGACGCGCGCGAATCGCTGTACCGCGCGTGCGCGCACTGCCGCATCGATACCTCCGGCCAGTCCGTCGCACAAACGCTCGCGGCCGCGCTCGACGCACTCGCCATCGCGTAACCCGCGCGCCTCCGTCCTTCCCCTTCCGCTTTTCGACGATGCCGGCCGCCGGTGCGGCCGGTGCGGCCGACTGCCATTTCTACCAGTTGCCGACCGTCGAATAATATCTAAAGATATATTTTTAGATACAGATCGTTCGCCTTCACGCGACAGGAAACCGACCATGCCCCTACTCATCGACCGAGCGTGCGGCGCCCGCCGCCTGGTTCCCGCGCTCGCCGCGCTCGCGATCGCCGGCTGCGCCCCGTTCGGCCCGCAACGCCCGGCGGCGCGGATCACGCCCGTCGAGCAACTCGACGCGGGCGCCGCGATTCGCTCCGCCGGCGCCGGCTCGCCGACGATCGCCGAACGCTGGTGGACCGCATTCGGCGACGCGCAGCTGGATCGCCTCGTCGACGATGCGCTGGCCGGCGCACCGACGCTGCAGGCGCAGCGCGAACGTGTCGCGCAGGCGCTGGCCGACGCCGACGTCGAAAACGCCGCGCTGCTACCGCAGCTCGGCGCGACGGCGAGCGCGGTGCCGACGCGCCTGCCGGGCAGCTATCGGACGCCGCCGCCCGCGGCCGGACACTGGCAGGTCGACGCGCAGGCGCTCCTCGGCGCGTCGTGGGATCTCGACATCGCCGGCCGGCAGCACGCGCTGGCGCGCGCCGCCGCGCTGCGCGCGGATCAGCAGCGCGCGCTCGAGCATGCGGCCGCCGTGTCGCTGCAGGCGGCGATCGTCGAAACGTACCTGCAGCTCGCGCTCGAACAGCAACTGCTCGCGATCGCGCGCGATACGCTGCAGCAGCACAGCTATCTGCTGCGCCTCACGTCGCAGCGCGCCGACGCCGGCCTCGACATGCAGGTGGCCGTGCTCAGGGCGAGCGAACCCATTCCGCACGCGCAGGCCGACATCGACACGCATGCGGCTGCCTCGGCCCGGCTGCGCCACCGGCTCGCCGCGCTCGTCGGTCGGGGGCCCGGTTACGCCGACGCGCTGACGCCCGCCGGGCCGCCGGCGGCGGCGTTGCCGATGCCGGCCGTCCTGCCCGCCGCGCTGATCGGCCGCCGGCCGGACGTCCTGGCCGCGCGCTACCGGGTCGAAGCCGAAGCGGCGAACATCGATGCCGCGCGCGCCGCGTTCTATCCGGATGTCAATCTGCTGGCCTTCGCCGGCGTGCAGAGCTTCGGGTTCCGCGCGCTGTTCCACGGCAACAGCGGCACCCTCGGCGCGGGCCCCGCGATCACGCTGCCGATTTTCGAGGGCGGGCGCCTGCGCGCCGGCCTGCGCGCGCAAACCGCCGCCTACAACGCCGCCGTCGCGACGTACGACGACACGGTCGTCAACGCGCTCGCGCAGGTCAGCGACACCCTCGTCCAGATCGACACGCTCGGCCGGCAGCGGGCGCTTCAGCGCGAGGCGCTGGCGCGCGCCCAACGGACCTACACCATCGAAACGCAGCGCTACCGGAAAGGCATTTCCGGCTATCTCGACGTCCTGCTCGCCGAAGGCCGGCTGCTCGAGGATCGCGCATCGGTCGCCCGCGCGGATGCGTCGTTCGCGATCGAGCACGCCCGCCTGATCGCCGCGCTCGGCGGCGCCACTTCCACTGGAGTCGCACAATGAACCGTCCCGAATCCCCCGCCGCCGAGCCCTCGCTGCAACGCGCGCGCCGGCGCTATTTCCGCTGGTTCTTCATCGCGCTCGCCGGCGCGGCCGGCCTCGCCGCCGCCGCGTGGGCCACCACGCGCGGCACCGAGACGACCGACGACGCATACGTGTCCGGCGACGTCGTGCAGATCTCGCCGCAGATCGGCGGCACCGTCGACGCCGTGCGCGTGCAGAACGCCGACTGGGTCCGGCCCGGCGACCTGCTGTTCAGCGTCGACAAGACCGATGCCCGGCTCGCGCTGGACGAAGCGGTCGCGCAACTCGCGCACGCGGTGCGCCAATACCGCACCGCGCATGCGGACGTGGTGCGCGAGGAAGCGCAGATCCGGGTGCGGCGCACCGAATGGGCCAAGGCGAACGACGACCTGCAGCGCCGGCTGAGCCTCGCGCAAGACGGTGGCGTGTCGCGCGAGGATCTTCGCCATGCACGCGACGCGATGGACGGCGCGGCAGCCGCGCTGAACGCGCAGCAGGCCGCCTACGACGCGACGCTCGCGCGCACCGACGGCACGTCGATCGACACGAATCCGCTCGTGCGCGCGGCGGCGGCCCGCGTTCGCAGCGCGGCGCTCGCGCTGCGCCGCACCGAAATACACGCGCCGCTCGGCGGGCTCGTCACGCGCCGGGTCGTGCAGGTCGGCCAGCACGTGTCGCCCGGCACGCCGTCGCTGGCGCTCGTGCCGCTCGATCACGTGTGGGTCGAGGCCAACTTCAAGGAATCGCAACTGCGCGGCATGCGCGCCGGGCAGCCGGTCGAGCTGTTCTCGGACCTGTACGGCAGCGACGTGGTGTTCCACGGGCGCGTCGTCGGGCTCGAAGCCGGCACCGGCGCCGCCTTCGCGGCCGTGCCCGCGCAGAACGCGACCGGCAACTGGATCAAGGTCGTCCAGCGCGTGCCGGTCCGGATCGCGCTCGATCCCGCCGAGCTGCGCGCGCACCCGCTGCGTATCGGCCTGTCGATGACGGCCTCGGTGCCGGTCGATCGCGGCCCCGGCACCGCGTCGGCGTCGCCGCCCGCCCGTGCGCCCGAAGCGCGCCGGTCGATCGACGCCACGTCGATCTATCGTGAGGATGACGAAGCGGGCGACGCGCTCGTCGCCGAGACGATTCGCGCGAACAGCGGCGCCCGTCCGCTCGCGCCGGGAGCCTGACGATGCGCTTCTTCTCCAGGAACGCGGCGCCGAAACTGCCGCTGGAGCCGCTTGCCGGCATGCCGCTGGCGCTCGTCGCGATCGCGGTCAGCGTCGCGAATTTCATGCAGACGCTCGACCTGACGATCGCGAACGTCGCCGTCCCGACCATCGCGGGCGATCTCGGCGTCGCACCGGACATGGGCACGTGGATGCTCACCTCGTTCGCGACGCCGCTCGCGATCACGCTGCCGCTCACCGGCTGGCTCACGCAGCGCTTCGGCCAGGTGCGGCTGTTCCGCGTGTCGGTGCTGCTGTTCGTGGTCACGTCGATCCTGTGCGGGATGGCGCCGAACTTCGAGTCGCTGCTGGTGTTTCGCGCGCTGCAGGGCGCCGCGTCGGGCCCGATCACCGCGCTGTCGCAGGCGCTGCTGATGGCGGTGTTCCCGTCGACGCGCCGCCACGTCGCGCTGGCCGTGTGGCAGACCACGACGTTCGTCGCGCCGGTGCTCGGGCCGATCGCCGGCGGCTGGATCACCGACAACCTGAGCTGGCCGTACATCTTCTACGTGAACGTGCCGCCGGGCGTGCTCGTGCTCGGCGTGCTCGCACGGCTGCTGAAGGGGCGCGACAACGCGACGCGGCGGCTGCCGGTCGACGTCGTCGGGCTGCTGCTGCTCACCGCCGCGTTCGGGTCGTTCCAGTTGCTGCTCGATCGCGGCCAGAACCTCGACTGGTTCGCCTCCGACGAAATTCGCATGCTGGCGGTCGTGGGCATCGCGTCGTTCGTCGCGCTGGTCCTCTGGGAGCTGACCGACGACCATCCGATCGTCGACTTGCGGCTGTTCGCGGACCGCAACTTCACGACGAGCACGCTCGCGATCACGGTCGGCTTCGGGCTCTACTTCGGCGCGCTGGTGCTCGTGCCGCTGTGGCTGCAGACCCAGCAGGGATACACGGCCACCTGGGCCGGCATCGCCACCGCGCCGCTCGGCGTCGCGGGGATCGTGATCGCGCCGCTGCTCGGCCGCTTCCAGGGCCGCACCGATCCGCGCCTGCTCGCGACCGTCGCGCTCGTCGGCTGGGGCGCCGCGTCGTTCTGGCGCATGCATTTCAACAGCGACGTGACCCTCGGCGACATCGCCGCCAATTCGCTGCTGATGGGCGCCGCCACCGCGTTCTTCATCACGCCGCTCGTGTCGCTTTCGCTCGCCGGGCTGCCCCGCGAGCGGCTGCCCGCGGCATCCGGGCTGCAGAACGCGCTGCGCCGGATCGGCACGAGCGTCGCGACCTCGGTTGCGCCGACCTACTTCGAGCGTCGTTCCCGCGTGCACAACACCTATCTCGTCGACCACATCACGCCGTACGATTTCGCGTCCGCCGACTGGTTCGCGCGGCTCGATCACGCGGGGCTGTCGCCGTCCGGCGCACTCGCGTCGGTCTCGCATGCGATCGACGTCGAAGCGCACATGCTCGCGCTGAACGATTTCTCGTTCGGCTGCCTGCTGCTGTTCGGCGCGACGCTGCTGGCGGTCTGGTCGATCCGCTCCCGCCACGCGTGACGCGCGACGGAAAACATCCGGAAGCCGTCTCGCCCGGCAGGAGCGACTGACCGGCTAACCGGGCGGCGGGCGGCGCAAGCCCCTGCCGGACCGCATCGCCGTCATCGGTGAATCGGCCTGGCGGGCCGCGCTCGACGGCACCGCGAATGAAAAAAGGGGCTCCGCGCCGATCGACACGGCGCGGAGCCCCTTCAACTGCGCCGCTTAACGCGGATCGCCGGGCGCCGGCACGTATCCTTCGGCGAGGATACCGTTCGTCCGGGCGGCCGGCTCGCGCAACAGCTTCGCCGCCTGATAGCCCTCGGACCGATACCACGCGCGGGCGCGCTCCGCCGACTCGAATTCGAGCACGACGACGCGCTTCGGCGACCATTCTCCTTCCAGCGTTTCGACTTCGACGCCGCGCACCAGGAAGCGCCCGCCGTACTCGGCCACCGTCGGCGCGCCGAGCCGGCGATACGCCTGGTATGCGTCGACGTCGTGTATGTCGATATCGAACACCACGTATGCGCTCATGACCGCGCCTCCGCCGGCGCCGCCGCGTCGGCCGGCGCGAGCTGCACGAACACGCGGCCGTTCTCGATCTTCACCGGGTAGGTGTGCACGCACGTCGTCAACGGCGCGCACAGCGCCATGCCGGTCCGCACGCTGAAGCGCCCCTGGTGCAGCGGGCATTCGATCTCGTCGTCGAGCAGGAAGCCGTCGCTCAATCGCGCGTCGCCATGCGTGCACTGGTTCTCGGTCGCGAAGATCTCGTCGCCGACCGCATACAGCGCGATGTCGCGGCCGCCCACCCAGACGCCGAGTATTCCGTCGGCGCGCACCGTTTCCGGCGCGACTGCATCGATCCATTCCGTAGTCACGTTCGGCACCTCGTTCAGATCGGGTAAATCAGCGAGTTCGGAATCATCTCGCTGTCGTAGACGCAGATGCGCGACTCGAAACGCAGCCCCTGCGGCGTACGCAGGATGCGGTCCAGGTAGCGCCCGGTGTTGTACACGTCGCTCATCTGCTCGGTCTTCGTGCGCAGCACCGCGTAGTTCGTCTCCGCCTCGATCACCGTGTCGTCGAGATACGTGACGAGCGGCAGCCCGATCACGTGGCGCTGATAGTACGGATCGAAGAACAGCGTCTCCTTGATCCCGTAGACGCGATCCTTCAGCATGCCCTTGCTTTCGAAATCCATCACCGCGAGCGGCAGGTTGCGCTCGTGGTTCTCGCGCGGCACCACCGTGTACCGGCATTGCTCGATGAAGAATTCCGGCCACGCGTCCCAGTCGCCGCCGTCGAGCACGGCCGCATATCTCGCGTTGAGCTGGACGAGCGAATAGAAATCCTCGAAGGTCGCGCCGCCCGCGTGCGGCTCGGCGGCCGGCCGGGCCGTTCTTGTCGTGATCGTGCTCATTCAGGCCTCCATCACTTGGCGCCAGTACTGGTACATGCCGCGCACCAGCGTTTCGCTGACCATGTGTTCGGTCTGCTCGTCGATCTGCCGGCCGCCGAGCTCGTTGTATACGTTGCCGTGCTGGATCTGCTCGAAGCTCTGCTGCACGCATTCGATGACTTCGCCGTCGTCCGCCGACACGAAGCCGGCCGGCCCGAACAGATTCGCCTGGCGCAGGCGGCGCCGCGTCATCTCCTCGGTGTCGGTCTCGAAACCGAAATGCGTCCACACGTAGTCGAACACGCCCGGGCCGATCGGCCGGATGCGCCGCGTCGACAGCGCATTGACCTGCTGCTGGATGATGACGCTCGGCATCAGCGTGAGCATCACGACGGTCGGATCGCCCCACCACGGTTCGTGCACGACGTCGAGGAAGCGGTCGTCGTGCAGCGTCATGCGTTCCTTGAAGCTCGTCACGTTGTGGGTCACTTCTCCGCCGCCGCCGCCGCTGCGGATCGACACCATCGCGCCGTGCCGGTGATGCGCATCGGTCACGAGCCGAGCGGGATTGTCCGCGCGCCACAGGCCGAAGTTGACGAACCAGGTGTGCAGCAACCCAGCGTGATACGGATCCTTGATGTTCTCGACCATCAGCTTCCAGTTGCTCGGCACGCGCTGCCGCGTATAGCCGAGCACGGTCAGCTTCGGGCCGTGGAACAGGCGGTCGTAGTAAGGCAGGATGCGCGGGCCGAGGAAATCCTCGAACGATTCGACGTTCTCGTCGAACGACGCGAACACGGCGCCGCCGCGCGTCGACACGCGCAGGCGCCGCAGCGCATGCTTGCCCGGCTCGAAATCCGCCGGCATGCCGCCGTTGATCGTGCCGCCCTGACGCACGCCGCGCCGGAACGGCACGCCGATCAGGTTGCCCTTCAGGTCGTAGTTCCACTGGTGATACGGGCAGTGGAAATCCTTCGCCTTGCCCGAGCGCTCGCGGCAGAACTGCATGCCGCGGTGCGCGCACGCGTTTTCGAAGACGACGATCTCGCCATCCTCCGTGCGCGTCATCACGACGGATCGCTCGCCGACTTCCGTGCGCTGGAAATCGCCGGGAGACGGCACTTCGGCTTCGAGGCCGATGTAGCACCAGTGATTCGCATAGAACAGGCGCTCGAGTTCCCGCTGGTACAGCGCTTCACTCGTATACGCCTCGTATGGCGTGCGGCTGGCGCCGTCGCCTTTCCAGTCGAGCGCGCGGGCGATGTCGATGGGTGAGTTCAAGAGAGCTCCTTTCATTCAGTAAGAAACGGCCTGCCTCGCGACGGCGGCACCGTGCGCGATGAAGCCGGCTGGCGAACGCCGCCGCGCAACCGCCGCGGCAGCCAACTGCTCGATGAGTTCGGCCGTGTGATCCCAGCCGAGACATGCGTCGGTAATGCTTTGGCCGAACACCGGCGGCGTGCCCGGCACCAGGTCCTGCCGCCCCTCGACGAGAAACGACTCGATCATCACGCCCACGATCGCGCGTTCGCCGCGATGCAGTTGCGCGGCGAGGTTGCCGCAGACGTCGATCTGCGCGCGGGTCTGCTTGCCGCTGTTGCCATGGCTCGCGTCGATCACGACGTACGGGGGAAGATGCGCGTCGCGCAGCGCGGCGCAGGCGGCCGCGACGCTGGCGGCGTCGTAGTTCGGGGTCTTGCCGCCGCGCAGGACGATATGCGTGTCGGGATTGCCGGACGTGGTCGCGATTTCCACGCTGCCGGAAACGGAGGGCCTCAGGTAACTGTGCGACACGCGCGACGCGCGGATCGCGTCGATCGCGACCTTCACGTTGCCGTCGGTGCCGTTCTTGAAGCCGATCGGCAGGTCGAGCCCCGAGGCCGCCTGGCGATGGATCTGCGATTCGGTCGTCCGCGCGCCGATCGCGCCCCAGGACACGAGGTCGTCGAGATACGGCGCGGTCATCGGATCGAGAAATTCGGTCGCGGCCGGCAAGCCCAGCGCATTGATGCCGAGCAGCACCTTGCGCGCGACGCGCAGGCCGTCCTCGATCCGGAAGCTGCCGTCGAGATACGGGTCGTTCACGAGCCCTTTCCAGCCGACCGTGGTGCGCGGCTTTTCGAAATAGACGCGCATCACGATCTCGAGCACGTCGGCGTACCGCTCGCGCAGCGGCGCGAGCCGGCGCGCGAACGCCAGCGCGGCGTCCGCATCGTGGATCGAACACGGGCCGACGATCAGCGCGAGCCGGTCGTCCTCGCCCGCGATGATGCGCGCCAATGCGCGCCGCGCCTCGCCGATCGACCGGGCCAGGCCGGGATCGCACGGCAACTCGGTGCGCAACCGCTGCGCACTGATCACCGCCACGCCTTGCGTCAACGCTGCCTCAACGGATTTTTCCATTTAACGCTCCACTCTCGCTGATCGGATGCCGATTTACGGAGGCAATTAGAGCGCGGTCAAATCCCCGGTGATACTGTCATTTATCTCAGAAGCATTTCACATGGTGGATATCTGTGATTTCCGACAGTATTCCGATATGCGGATCACGTCTAACTTAACTCCTGACAAAACACGTTCTCACCTGCTGTTCTGCCAAGGAGCCTCGCAATGACAAGAAAATATTTTGAAACGCGAATCGACGTGAAGTATCGGGAAACGGACGCGATGGGCCATGTGAGCAGCCCCGTCTATTACGACTATCTGCAGCACGCGTACCTGACCTACATGCACGATCTGCTCGAGCTGCCCTATTCGGAAAAGCTGCCGCACATCATGGTCAAGACCTCGTGCGAATATCTGAAGCCCGCGCAGTACGGCGATACGATCACGGTCCGCAGCAGCGTCACGCGCTTCGGATCGAAGAGCTTCGAACTGGAATACCTGATGGTGCGCGACGGGCAGGCGGACGCCGACGATTCGGCCGACGATCATGCGGTGGTTGCGCGGGCCGTATCCACGCACGTGATGTTCGACTATGGCAGCAAGACCACGGTGCCGGTGCCGGAAGAGTTCAGGACGCGCGTGCTGTCGTTCCAGGGCGCGATCTGATGCCGCAGCCGGGGGTCCACGGACGGACACCCCGGCGCCGTTCAAGCAAACACGATCAGGCCCATCAACACGGCTTTCACGACCGCATTGGTCTTGTTGGACGCGTTGAGCTTGACGATCGATCTCGAGATGTGGAAATTGATCGTCCGCTCGGTCAGGCCAAGAATGATGCCGATCTCATACGCGGTCTTCCCCTCCGCCGCCCATCGCAATACCTCGCATTCGCGCATGCTCAACGCGACATCCACGGGAGCCTCTATATTCGCCGCACACTGAATCATTCGTTTCTCCATCCAGAATAAGACGCCAATGTTTCAGATTCATTTCCGCCGCTCATCTCGATTCACATGCCCCTCGGATTGGATGTTTATTATTTAAAGGCGTCACGAATATTCGGCGAATTCAAAAGCAACGATCTTCCCACCCATTATCTCCGGTGTTGTCACAATGGAATCGAGCATACCCAATCGATTTACGCTTCGGAAGATGCACGAGACGCAATGTATCAATGACGTTGACGCACGCCACCAGAGTTGCACGACACGTCATATCGAAACGGCCGCACGACTGGCGGACGCGATCGCATCGGCCACGCGCGGCGCGCAGATACTGCGCACGCAATCGCGCAGCCAGCGATGCGCGGGGTCGCGATCGAAACGCGGGTGCCAGATCTGCGAGACGGTCAGGTCCGCGATCGGCAACGGCAGCGTGAAGCTGTACATGCCGGCGCGGGACCGCTCGGTCTGCCGCTCCGGCACGCTGGCGACGAAGTCCGAGCTGCGCGCGAGCGACAGCGCGGTCGGGAAGCTCGACACGACGGTGGTCACCGAGCGCACGATGCCGAGGGAATCGAGCAGCGTATCGATCGGGCCGTTGAACTGCCCGCGGCGCGACACGCCCACTTGCGGGAACGACGCGAAGCGTTGCGGCGTGATTTCGCCGGTCGCCAGCGGATGATCCGCGCGGACCACGCCGATGAAGCGGTCGCGAAACAGCGCCTGCACGCGCAGTTCCGGGCCGGCCTGGCCGATCACGCCGACTTCGAGATCGATGTCGCCGTTGCGCAGCGCATCGACATGCTTGTTGGGTTTCGGCGCGAAGCGCAGCCGCACGTCGGGCGCGACGCGCGACGCGTGTTCGAGCAGCGCCGGCGCGAAGGTCTCGACGAAGGCCTCGTTCGCGCGAATCGAGAACGTGCGCTTGAGCGTACGCATGTCGACCCGCTCGCACGGGCACATGACCGAATGCGCCTCCACGACGAGCGCATGCACCCTGTCGCGCAACTCGAGCGCACGCGGCGTCGGCACGAGATCGCGCCCGGCCCGCACCAGCAACGGATCGCCCGTCATCACCCGCAGTCGCGCGAGCGACCGGCTGAGTGCGGACGGACTGAGGCCGAGCGCGTTGGCCGCGCCCACGACGCTGTTCTCGGACAACAACGCGTCCAGAACGACGAGAAGATTGAGGTCGATGGAAGTCGCCATGTTGCGCTCTTGCTGTACTGTCGGGACCGGCCGGCCGATGGGCCAGCGGCATCGTGCCTCGGGCGTATGTGCTCCGTGATTCGCGATAGACCGGAAATCGGCAGTCGCGCCGCCGAGCCCGACGCACGATCGTGCGTCCGCCGAAATGGCGGGCAGTGAATGGCGGGGAGTATTCGTGCCGCTGAGAAAAATCCGCTGCGGATTTATTGCACTTGTGAACGATTGTGCACCGCGTTGCAATAAATCGCAACCCGACACGATGCGTATCAGGTTTAAATGAAACGATGAACGCGAATGAACAATAAAACAAAACCGATTCGATTGCGTCGCGCCGCGCATCGCGCACGCAAGCAGGCCGGTGAAGCAAGGCCTGCCTCGGCGGAGCCCGCGCGAGCCTTGACAGGCGCTGCGCGGCCGGCCGGCACGGCGTGCGCGCAAAGCACCGCACGGTCCGCTCATCGCGATCGAATAACAGAACTTTTAGACTCTTCTATTGACTTTCTCGACAATATTCCGTCTTGGCTCGCATACGTTTCACGAAACAAATCCCGATCAACCGATTTTGCGAAAATCTTCCGGCGATTCGAGAAAACCGGCTGGAGTGTCCGCCGCGCCCGTTTTGCGACTCGATCGGCATTTCACCGGAGTTCGGTGATGTTCCGTCCGACTCGCCCGGCTGGAATGTCCACCGTTGTCAAAACCGCGCTTCAATCTGGCCGGTCCGGCCGCGTATGCAATCGGCGCCGCACTCGCCCAACCTTGCTGCTGCAGCTTGCCCGTGCGCTCTCCCGCGAACCGTCCGCCCCAGGGTGAACGATTCCGCTGTGGCCTCGCCCGCGCCGCAAACAACAGGAATCCTCATGAAATGCGTCGACGCCGGATTACCCGGCGTCCGTCGCGATTCATGCTTGGCGATCACGGAGGCTTGCCCGGCCACCCGGCGCCATCGGCGCTTGCCGGCGGACGTGCGAAACGACGTCGCGACGATGTGCGCTCGACCCATCGCCGCTCCCGGGCGAACGGCCGGTCAGTCGTCGTGCTTGTGGCGCTTTTTGTTCTTGTGCTTGTTGCCGTGGTAATGATCGCTGGAACGCGAGTTGTTGCGCGACACGTGGCCGCCCAGCGCCGCACCCGCGCCGCCGCCCACGGCGGCGCCGACGAGGCTGCCGGCCGTGCCGCCCATCGCGTTGCCCGCGGCGGCGCCGGCGCCGCCGCCCAGAGCGCCGCCGACGACCGCGCCCGTGCGTTCCCGCTTGTTCGACGTCACCGCCCCGCCTGCGCCACCGCCCACGGCCCCGCCGATGATCGCCCCCGTGCTCCCGCCGACCGCGTTGCCGACCGCCGCGCCTGCGACGCCACCCAGCGCGCCGCCCAGTGCGTTGTTCGTGTCGCCTGCCACGGCAGGCAGCGACGCCACCGCAGTCGCACCGACCACCACTGCCATCCCGGCCAATTTCTTCAGCATTTTTTTGCCCCTTCCGCTTGATGAGATATCGGTGCGCGAATCTAGCACCTTTCCGGTAAGCCCATCGTAATGAAGCGTTAAATCGGGTGTTTTTTCTGACCGGGATCGCCGCGGCGGCGCATCCCGTCGGCACGTTCGCCCCCTGCCACGACGCGACGGACGCTTCGTATCGCAACCCCGGCCTCTCCCGCCGCGTCGGTCCTTCCCGCGCCCACGATCCTGCATTACCATCGTGCGTCCGCCGCGCCTGCCCGCTTCCGGCTGGCGAGCCCAGCCACCTCCCCGTTCCCGCAACCGATGCTTGCCCTCATCATCCTCGCCGGCCTCTGGGCCGGGCTCCAGAACGCCCTCGCGGGCGGCGGCTCGTTCATCACGCTGCCCGCGCTGATCGTGTCGGGAATGTCACCGCTCGCGGCCAACATCACGTCGACGGTCGCGCTGTTTCCCGGCCAGGTCACGACGGGCTGGGCGAGCAGGAACATGGTGAGCGGCGTCGGCAGGCTGCCGTTTCGCGCACTGTTCGCGATCAGCGTGGCCGGCGGCGCGCTCGGCGGCCTGCTGCTGCTCAAGACGCCGTCGTCGATCTTCTCGCACCTGGTGCCGTGGCTCGTGCTGTTCGCGACGGTCGTGTTCGCGTGGGGCAGTTTCTTCCGCAAACCGGGCGCGGGCGCGCAACATCTCGGCCCCGTCGCGGCCGGGGTCTCGCAGTTCCTGATCGCGGTCTACGGCGGCTACTTCGGCGGCGGCATCGGGTTCCTGATGATGGCCGCGCTGACGATGGCCGGCCTGCCGCCGCGCCACGCGATGTCGACGAAGAATGCGCTCGCGGGCGTGATGAACGCATCGGCCGTCGTGCTGTTCGTGACGTCGCCCGAACTGCACTGGCGCGCGGCGATCGCGCTCGGTGCGGGCGCGATCGTCGGCGGCCTGCTCGGCGCGTGGGCGCTGCATCGCGTGAACGAACGCGTGCTGCGCATCGCGATCGTCTGCATCGGCGCGCTGCTGACCGTCGGGTTGTTCGTCAAACCGATCTGACGCACGCCCGTTGCCGCCGCGATCGCGGCAATCGACGCGCAAACCGCAACACGTCTTTCGCGATCCGGTGCCGAACCGGGTCGCGCTGCCGGCGCTTGTCGCCGTGCCGGAGTCGCAGGCATTCAACCCGGATTCGCGCGTCCCGTGTCGGTTCGCGGTCCTGACGGCGCGCGCGAACGTCGCGGCGCCATTGCTTGCGGCGAAGGCAGCCGTCGTTCGGGCCGGCCGCCGGCGTGAAGGATCGCAGGCCGGCGCACGGCCGACTGGTGTGTGCATTCCGTTCAGCCGAACGGCCGCACGCCGATCAGCGGGCCGTGCAGGAACCGCGCGAACACGGCCCAGGCGACGAGTCCGGCCACAACGGCCGCGACGTCGCCGGCCAGCCCGCCGGCCGGATAGCGGACACCGTCGCGGCGATCCCGCGCACGCGACACGACGAAATCGACGATCGACCACACGAAGAACGCGCCGAACAGCACGACTGCGTGCACGGTGCCGTTCACCAGCAGGTGCGCCACCGCCCAGACCATCACGCCGGCCAGCATCGGATGGCCGACGAGCGTCTTGATCCGGTTGCGCGGCACGTACGACGCGGCGATCAGCACGAACGCGACCGCGGTCAGCATGCCCGTCAGGTGGCGCACGCCGACCGGCGACACCCACAGCAGCGTCGCACCCGCCCGGGCGACCCCGTACCCCCAGATGATCAGCGCGAAACCGACGATCGACGCGATCGCGTAACCGCCCTTCCAGCCCTTCTCGCCGATCCGCTCGATCGTCGCGGACCGCCAGCCGTCGGCGACGATCCGGATCGAGTGCACACCGAGGAAGATCGCTAAACCGAGAATCAGGACGAGCATCGGCTGTCTCCGTCTGGGATGGTGAGTGAGGAAGCGTTCCGCGCGGCGTACGGTGCGCCGTTCGCGGGGCCGGCGGCGAGGCCGGTGCGGGTCGCCAGGCACGGGCGCAACCCGCGCCGATCATAAACGCCGGGGCCGCGGTTGTGAAGCATGCAGGACGTGCGGTGCGTCAAGCTCGATGCATTCGTGCGCCGGATCGTGCGGGCGAGTCGGCACGCGCAGCGTGCGGGTGGGCCGCGACGGGCATACCTGAAATTCAGGAACGCGAAAATCGCGACGCCGTCGCTTCTCGTAACCGGTACTACGCCTGCTTGCGCTTCGCCGCAGGTTTCGGTGCCGGCGCGGGCGATGATTTCGATGCCGGTTTCGCTTTCTGCGCCGACACCGGTTTCGATGCGGATTTCGCCGCCGGCTTCGTTTTCTGTGCCGACGCGGGTTTCGTTGCCGGTTTCGACGCAGGTTTCGCCGCCGGTTTCGCCGCCGGTTTCGCCGCCGGTTTCGCCGCCGGTTTCGCTGCTGGCTTCGACGCAGCCTTCGCAGCAGCTTTCGGCGCGGCCTTCGGCCCCGCCCCGGCTGCCGTCTTCGACGCCGCCCTCGCCTTGCGCTTCGGCGGCCCGGCCAGCAGCGCCGCGCGATACGCGCCGCGGCACCAGTCGAACAGCGCGCCCGCATCCTCGAGCACGTCGGCCGGCGTTTCGTAATAGCCCTCGAGCGCGACGGTGCGCGTGGGCCGCGCATACGAGAACGGCCCCATCCCCGCCGCGACGAACGCCGGCCGGTTCACGTCGTCCACACGCAGGAACAGCGACCCGCGCGACAGGAAGCCGAACATCACGCCGTCGAGCCGCAACGCCGCACCGCTGAAGAACCGTGCAACGGTGAGCGTGCCGAGCGGCGCAAGCCGATACGCGATTTCCTCACCGTGCGCCTTCTCCGCCTGCCAGCTCATGCGGACACCTCGCAGCGCCGCGTCCACGCATCGAACTCCGCCGCGTCGACACCCACGGCCGCCGCGCTCTCGCGAATCTGCCGCCACGTCGCGCGGTCGACCGGAATGCCGGCCGTGCCGCGTGCGGCGCGGCTCGCTTCTTCAGGTTCTCCAGGCATCCGCACCGGCGTATCGCCGGCCTGCGGCGACGCCTTCGCCCATGCAACGAATGCATCGGCTTCGCGTTCGGCGTCGGCTGCGTCGAACGCGTTCGGATCGATCAGCACCGACAGCATCCCGTTGACGATCGCACTCGTCTTCTGCAGCGTATCGCCGTACGTCGTATGCCCGCCCACCAGCGCACCGCCGAAGATCTCGCACATCGCCGCGAGCGCATAGCCCTTGTGCAGCCCGAACGGCAGCAGCGCGCCGAACGGCTGCTCGTGCATCACGGCCGGATCGTCGGTCGGCTGGCCGCGATGGTCGATCAGCGACCCGGCCGGCACGCGCTTGCCCTGGTTGTAGGCGACGCGCGTCTTGCCGTACGCGATCGCGCTCGTCGCGAAATCGAGCAGCAGCGGCGGCTTGCCCGCTCGCGGATACGCGGCGCAGAACGGGTTCGTGCCGAAACGCGGATCGGTGCCGTGCAGCGGCGCGACCAGCAGGTCGCCCGGCACGTTGACGAAATGGAACGACACGAGCCCCGCGCGCGCGCACTGTTCGGCCCAATGCCCGATGCGGCCGAGGTGGTGAACGTCGCGCAGCCCGATCGCGCAGATGCCCATGCGTCGCGCGCGCTCGATCCCTTCGACCATCGCCTCGAACGCGATCACCTGGCCGAAGCCGCGCCCGCCGTCGATCGTCAGCACCGCGCCGCCGTCGCGGACGATCGACGCGTGCCCGTTCAGCTGCAACTGCCCTTCCCGCCACGACGCGACGTAATTCGGGATCATCCCGATCCCGTGCGAATCGTGGCCGGCGAGATTCGCGCCCACCAGATGATCGGCGACGAGCGTCGCCTCGCGCGGGTGGCTGCCGGCCCGTTCCCAAAGTGCCGCGACGAATGCATGCAGCGGTTCGGCGCGCATGCGCAGCGGTTCGGTATCGGGCGTCGGCAGTGCGGTCATCGGCAACACTCCATCGAGTCGGTTCGGGTCGGGCAACCGGTACGTCGAACGTCGCGACGATCAGCGCGCGGTCGCGATCACGTCGGCCACCGCCGCCGTGAGCTTCTTCGCGTACGGCACGTGCAGGAACTCGTTCGGGCCGTGCGCGTTCGACTTCGGCCCGAGCACGCCGCACACCATGAACTGCGCCGCGGGAAAGCCTTCCTGCAGCACGTTCATCAGCGGAATCGTGCCGCCGAGGCCCATGTACGCGCAGTCGGCGCCGAAGTGGCGACGCGACGCGGCGTCGAGCGACGACGCGAGCCACGGCGCGAGATCCGGCGCGCTCCAGCCGGTCGCGGCGCCCGCGTCAGGCTTGAACGTGACCTTCGCGTTGTACGGCGGATCGAGTTCGAGCAACGCCTTCAGTTGCTGCACGGCCTGCGCGGCGTCGACGAGCGGCGGCAGCCGCAGCGACAGCTTGAACGCGGTGCGCGGACGCAGCACGTTGCCCGCATCGGCGAGCGCCGGCATGCCGGCCGCGCCGGTGACCGACAGCGACGGACGCCACGTCGAATTCAGCAGCGCCTCGCGCGGATCGGTCGTGGTCGGCAGCACGGGCTTGCCGTCCTGGCCGCACGCCCACGGCAGCCCCTTCCACACCGTGTCGCCGAGAATCGCGGCGGCGGCCTCGGCTTCGCGCACGCGGCTGGCCGGAATCTCGCAATGGAACGCGCCCGGCAGCAGGTTGCCGTTCTTCGCGTCCTCGAGGCGTTCGAACAACTGGCGCATCACACGGAAGCTCGACGGCGCGATGCCGCCATAGACGCCCGAATGAATGCCTTCTTCGAGTACCTCGACCTGCAGGTCGCCGGACACGAGGCCGCGCAGCGACGTGGTGAGCCACATCTGGTCGTAGTTGCCGGCGCCCGAATCGAGGCACACGACGAGCGATACCTGGCCGAGCCGGTCGCGCAGCGCGTCGACGTACGGCAGCAGGTCGTAACTGCCAGACTCTTCGCAGGTCTCGATGAGGCCCACGCAGCGCGGCCGCTCGATGCCCTGCTCGTCGAGCGCGCCGAGCGCCGCGAGGCTCGCGTAGATCGCGTAGCCGTCGTCCGCGCCGCCGCGGCCGTACAGCTTGCCGTTCTCGAACTTCGGCGTCCACGGGCCGAGGTCCGCGCGCCAGCCGTCGAATTCGGGCTGCTTGTCGAGGTGGCCGTACAGCAGGATCGTATCGGTGCTGCCCGAGCGCGTGGCCGGCGACTCGAAGAAGATCACCGGCGTGCGGCCCGGCAGACGCACGATTTCGAGCTTCAGGCCCTTCACGGGCTGCCGTTCGGCCCACTGCGCGGCGTCGGTGACGACGCGCTCGAGATAGCCCCGCTTCGCCCAGTCGGGGTCGAATGCGGGGCTCTTCGCGGGAATCGCGATGTAGTCGGTCAGCGCGTGGAGGATTTCATCGTTCCACTTGCGCTCGATGAAGGTCACGAGCTTGTCATGGTCGAGGACGCGGGTAGTGTCGACGGATGTCATGGTGGGGGTGCCTGGATCGGGCTGACGAAAACCCAGATCATACGCCGATGCTTCCCCGCCGGCGCCCCCTTCCCGGCTGTTCGGACCGCGGTCGGCAACGCGTCGCGCAGCCCGGCCGCGCAGGCGAGCGCGTCGCGCCACAGGCGCCGCGTCGGTTCACCCGCATCCTTCTTCGCGTGCGGGACGGCATCGTTGTTCGGAATGAGCGGCCGCCGCCACATGAGTCGCGCTTTTCATCGTCGCGCACGCGCCGCCCTGCCCGGCGCGCGCTACGTGCCGCCGCGATCCATCCCGCGCCGGTACGCAGCCGGGCTCGTCGCCGTGACGCGCCGGAAATGCCGGCGCAGCGATTCCTCGGAACCGAACCCCGCGCGCGCCGCGATCTGCGCGAGCGACAACGCGGGCTGCGCTTCGAGCATGTCCTTCGCGACGTTCACGCGTTCGCGGATGAGCCACGCGAGCGGCGACATCCCCGTCGCATCCGCGAACTGCCGCTGCAGCGTGCGCGTGCTCATCGCGGCCTGCGCGGCGAGCGATGCGAGCGTGTGCGGCTCGGCCGCATGCGCGCGCATCCAGTCGATCAGCTTCGCGAGCCGGTCGGTGCCGCCCGGTGCGACCGGACGCGGCACGAACTGCGCCTGCCCGCCGTCGCGATGCGGCGGCAGCACGAGGCGCTGCGCGACGCGGTTCGCGATCGCGCCGCCATGATCGCGGCGCACGAGATGCAGCAGCATGTCGAGCCCCGCCGCCGAGCCGGCCGACGTGACGATCCGCCCTTCGTCGACGTACAGCGCATCCGGATTCACGCGCAGCGCCGGATAACGCGCCTGCAGGTGTTCCGCATACCGCCAGTGAGTCGTCACGGTCAGGCCGTCGAGCACGCCGGCCGCCGCCAGCACGAACACGCCCGAACAGATCGAGCAGAGCCGCGCGCCGCGCCGGTGCGCGGCCCGCAGCTTCTTCAGCAACGGCTCGGGCGGGCGTTCGTCCGGATCGCGCCAGCCGGGAATCACGATGGTGTCCGCGCGATCGAGCATCGCGAGCCGGTAGGGCGCGGCAACGGTAATGCCGCCTGCCGCGCGCACGGGCCCCGGCTCGCTCGCGCACACCGCGAAGCGATACCAGTCGACGCCGAGTTCCGGGCGCTCGAGCGCGAACAGTTCGACCACGCAGCCGAATTCGAACGTGCAGAGGCGATCGTAGGCGAGCGCGACGACGAGATGATTGTGCATGGCGCGATGTTACCGGAACTTGTCGATCGCGCCACTGCCGCGAAACCGGCCGAACCGCGATACTGCCCCTCATTGCGGCGCGTTTCGTGCCCGTTCAACCCGGAGAGCCCGACCATGTCCCACGTCACCGACATCCCCGCCGCCGACAGCCCGGCCGCCCTCGCGCATTTCGAGGCATCGCTGCGCTTCGAGACCGACTGCTGGGACGTACACGATGCCCTCGCGTCGGGCACGCCCGATTTCGTGCTGCTCGACGTGCGCGGCCCCGACCTGTTCGCCGCCGGCCACGTGCCCGGCGCGCGCAACCTGCCGCACCGCAAGATCATCGAAGGCAAGCTCGCCGGTTACCCGGCCGACACGCTGTTCGTCGTCTACTGCGCGGGGCCGCACTGCAACGGCGCCGCGCGCGCGGCGGTCCGGCTCGCGCGCCTGGGCCGCCCGGTCAAGCTGATGATCGGCGGCGTGACGGGCTGGCTCGACGAAGGTTTCGCGCTGAGCAACGACGTCCGGCCGGCGGACGCCGAAGCCGCCTGATCGTCACTAAAAGCGCAACAATCAATTGCCTGCACACGAACGGAAAAAGCGCGACAATCAGCCCCATTGCAGTTCGGACGGAGCAGCACCATGCATGATGCAGTCCTGATTCAAGTGGCCGGTTCAGTCGCGGCGATCGCGCTCTATTTCCTGCCGGCCGTCATTGCCGACCGGCGCGGCCGGCACGACAAGCTGACGATCGCGATGTTCAACGCACTGTTCGCATGGACGGGCATCGGCTGGCTGATGACGCTGTACTGGGCATGCCAGCCGAACCCGCGCACCGACGTCGCGCAGACGATCCTCGCGAAGCGCCGCGGCGTCAGCATGCGGACCTTCTCGACCGGCCTCGTCGAACGCGTGCAGCGCCGCGTCGCCGCGCAGGAGCAATGGGCGGAAAAGCAAGGCTGCCGTTAAGCCCCTGCCGTCAAGCCACTCTTCCCCGCTTCACCGTATCGCGTCGAACTTCGGCATCCTGACGTTGGTCGACGCGCGGTAATCCCACTTCAGCGCGTCGCGCGGCGGCCAGCCGCCCGCGCGCAGCCGCGCCGCCAACACCCCCGCCGTCACCGCCCGTGCGATCCGCTCGCCCGGACACCCATGCGGCCCCGTGCCGAAGCCGAAATTCGGCCCCGACACGCGGCCCGGCATCAGCCGGTGCGGATCGCGATGCACGGCCGGATCGCGGTTCGCCGCGGCAAGCACGACGAGGATGGCATCGCCGGCGTCGACGCGCACGCCTTCGATCGTCGTGCGCGCCGCGACGAAGCGGCGCGTGTTCTGCACCGGCGCATCGAAACGTCCGACTTCGGCGACGAATGCGTCGAGCGCGGCGGCATCCGGCACCGTGCCCGCTTCGCCGTTCCATGCCACGAGTGCATTGCCGAGCCATGCGGCCGTCGCCTCGCACGTCTGCGACAGCAACCCGACGAGATTCGCGACGAGCGCGCCGCTCGCGTGCCAGCCCGACGCACGGGCCGCCTGCTGTACCGCGGCGACCAGCGTGCCGTCGTGCGCACGCGACCGCGCGAAGCGTTCCGTCATCCGGTCGAGCAGGTGCCGCGCCGCGTCGCTCGCGCGCGCCAGCGCTGCGGCATCCGATAGCGGCGACAGCGCGGCGACGAACTCGACGACCCGAGCGGCAATGTCGTCGAGCTGCGTTTCGTCGAAGCCGAGCAGATCGGCAACCGCGCACACGGGCACCGTCATGCACCACGCGTTCAGCGCGTCGACATCGCCGGGCGCCGGCAACCGCCGCGCGGCAAGCGCGTCGGCGCGATCGCGCAGCGCATCCGTACCGATCGGCGCGAACGCCGCGCGCAACGCCTGCTTCGGTACGTCGTGTCGCGACGGGCCGTCGTTCATGCGTACTAGGTCGCCGAACAGCGCGCCGGCCGTCGTGCCGCGCAACGCGGGCGGCACCGGCGCGTCCAGCGGCCGCACGCGGCAGGCCGGATGGCCGAGCACGGCCGTCACGGCGGCCGCGCGGCTCGCGACCCACAGGCCGAGCGTGGCGTCGAACGCGAGCGGCGGCCCGTCGACGAGCGCTGCGTAATAGGGATAGGGATCGCGGTGCGTGACCGCGGCAACAGGATCGGTCGGGTTCATGCGCTCAGTATCGGCGCCGCGCGCCGCCGCATGTTTCGGGATGGCGTGAAATGTCGTCGCACGGGCGCCGCGCGCCACGCGTGACACGTCGCGGCATCGCGGCGGCCGGCCGGCGTCAGGCCGCCGACCGCGAGCGGAGCGACTGCATGCGCAGCCGGACCCGTCCGGCCGAAATCGCGCGCGGCTCGGGCACCACCGTGTCGTGATGGAACATTTCCTGCCGGAACTCGCCGCTTTCGTCGAACCACTGGCAGATCAGCCAGTCGCCGTCGTCGAACACGACCGGCCCGGCATACGTGACGGTCATGCGCGGCCCGCCCGTTTTCAGCGTCACGACATCGCCCACGCGAAATCCGACGCGGTGATTTTCTCGGATCGTCATCGCTCTCTCAGCTTTTTATATATTGAATATATTGATATTCCCGGCAGGCACTCGCCGATCATTGGAACGTGCCGCAGATTATCAATCAAAAAATCATCCCGCAACTCCCACGCACTGAAACGTTCTGAACTGGAACCTGCAACAATGCGCGGTATCGGCACGGATGGCGGCTCGTCGCGCATCAGGCCCGGCGCGGGTGACGCGCCGGCGGCAGCCGATCGGGCGGAATGCGGAGAATAAACGATGAATTTCGCGCCGTCATCGACGATTAATCCGGACACGAAATCGGTTGATTATTGTCAATTCATTTTTTACGTAAACGCATGCGGCTTTTATTGGGGCTCATTCATCGAACAAAATCGGCGAATTATCCGGCGCCGCAAACCAGCGGTTGATATCGCGCCCCGGCACGGCTGCCCGGCTGAAGGTGAACGTGCCGTCGCGACGCATCTCCGTCGCCGCGCGCAGGAACGCACCGAACGCGGCCCGCGCCAGCGCGCCGCCGACGCTGACACGCTTCACGCCGAGCGCCGCCAGCGCGTCGAGGCTCAGCAACCCGCCCTGCAGCCCCATGACGACATTGACGGGCGCGCCGACCGCCCGCGTCACGGCCGCGATTTCGTCGGGATCCGTGATGCCGGGCGCATACAGCACGTCCGCGCCGGCGTCGCGATAGGCGACGAGCCGCGCGATCGTGTCGTCGAGGTCGCGGCGGCCGTGCAGGTAATTTTCGCAGCGGGCGGTCAGCGTGAACGGAAACGGCAGCGCGCGCGCCGCGTCGACGGCCGCCGCGATGCGCTCGACCGACGCGTCGCGCGCATAAATCGGCGTATCGGCACGGCCGGTCGCGTCCTCGATCGAGCCGCCGACCGCGCCCGCCTCGGCCGCCAGCCGGATCGTTTCGGCCACCGTGTCGGGCGCGTCGCCGAAGCCGTTCTCCAGATCGGCGCTCACCGGCAGGCCGCCCGCGGCGACGAGCTCGGCGATATGAGCGAGCATCGCGTCGCGGTCGATCGCGTTGTCGGGGCGCCCTTTCGAAAACGCGTAGCCGGCGCTCGTCGTGGCGAGCGCCTCGAAGCCGGCCATCGCGAGCAGGCGCGCGGTGCCGGCATCCCACGGGTTCGGGATGATGAACGCGCCGGGGCGCGTGTGCAGCGCACGGAAAGCTTCGGCGTGGCGGGCTTGCAGGTCGGAACGGGTCATCGCGAACTCCCGGGAAGGTGTTGACGGATGAGCTTACGCCGGTCGTGCACGCGACGTTTCAGCTTTCGCCGAAATGTCGTCGCGCAACAGGAAAGACGCTGGCGTCCGGGCTGCCGGCCACTACGCCGGGCGGCCCGCGTCGGTTCACGTCGATGCGGGCGGCCCGCCGTCGATGCCGAGCAACACGTCGGTGACGGCCTCGGAGAACCGCATCGCGCGACCGTCGATCAGCACGCCCTCCGGATTCGACGGATCGCGTACCGCTTGCGGCACGCCGTGCGCGATCAGCACGCGTGCGCACGCTTCCCAGTCGGGATCGCCGACGCCCTCCGGTTCGTTGACGGACGCCCAGGACAGCGTACCGAGCGCGTCGCTGCCGAATCCGTGCATCTCGCGCCAGCTTGCGCCGTGCGCGAGCAGGAACGCCAGCAGTTCGGCATCGCCGCGGAACACCGCGTGATTCAGCGCGCTCGCGTCCCAGTCGCCGCCTCGCGCGGCGATCGGCCAACCGAGTTCGACCATCGCCTTCACGACGTCGCGCGAACCCCATGCGGCGGCGTCGGGCAGCAGCCGCAGCCGGTCGTCGGACAGTGCGCCGGGCAATTCGGGATGCTTCGCCTGAATACGCCGTGCGTCGTCGGCATCGGCGCGCGCGCAGGCCGCCATGAACGCGTCTTGCGCATCGAGCGCCTCCTGCGCGCCGGCCGCGCGCAACAGCGCCGCGACCTCGGACAACCCGGTCTGCATCGCGAGCCGATACGCGCTGACGCCCGCGGCGGTCCGCGCGCCGGGATCGGCGCCGGCCGCCAGCAGCGCGGCGACGTGGCGCGCCGGGCAACGCACGGCGATCGCGCGCAGCAACGGCGCGCCCCACGTTTTCGTCGGCCCTTCGCCGGCCGGCTCGTTCGGGTCGCCGCCATGCGCGAGCAGCAGCTCGAGCGCGGCCGCGTCCGGCATGTCGAGCGCGCGCCGCAACGCATTGGTCCCGCCCACCCGGGCGCCGTGCTCGAGCAGCAGGCGCGTGCATGCCGGGTTCTCCACCGAGTGATACAGCGATTCGCCGTCGTTCGGATCGGCGCCGGCTTCCAGCAGCATCGCGGTAAGCACGGGATCGCGATTGACGCCGGCGGCGCCATACAGCGCCGACAGCGGCGCCGACTCGTCGGGCTCGGCGAGCGAGGCCGGCGGATACCGGTTGCCGATCCGCTGGTTCGGATCGGCGCCCGCGTCGAGCAGATGGCGCGCGCACGCACGCAACCTGGCCGCGAATTCGGGAAGCTGCCCGAGCCGCGAATGCGTGACGGCGACGAGCGGCGGCAGCTTCAGCACACCGCCGGCGCGCGCGATCCACCCGGGATCGGCGGCCAGCGCGCCCTTCACCGCGGCGAGATCGCCGGCCGCGCATGCGATCGCCGGGTCCGCCGACACGAGATCGGGATGGTCGTGCAGCAATTGCGCGGCCACGCGCGGCCGGGCTGCGTCGACGCCGCCGGTCACCTCCGCGCCGTACGCGTGGTCGAGCCAGCGCCGCATCAGCAGCGACCGTGCTTGCCGCGCGAGCGCATGCGTTTCGACGAACGCGCCGAGATCGGCCCAAGACGCAAAACCGTACTCGCGCGCGATGCACGACTGCGCGTCGTGCAGACGAAGCCCCAGCGCGAGCGTTTCGTCATGCGTGCGGTTCGCGGCGGCGGGCAGGAATGCGACGAAGCGTGCGACGGCATCGGCATCGCCCTGCCGGTACAGGCGCAACAACGCCTTGGCCTGCTTTTTCAGATGATCGGGATGGGCGTCGGGAGGCAGCTTTTTCATGCGGATCCTTGTGCATGGATGGCCGAAGGTCCGCAATACCGCCAGCACGAAGGATGGGGAAGACTGGATTGGCTGCGACAGGTGGGTTGAACCCTTTCCGCGGACCCGGAAGCGACCTGCATCGCTGCCCGGTATCGTAGGCGATGGCCGTCGGCATCGTCAATCGCGCGGCATCGCGCATGCGCGCAGCAGCGATGCCGTTCAGCCCGCGAGTTTCTTCGTCAGGAAGATGCGCGTATGCCCGACCGGATAATCGGGCAGCTCGCCGAAGCGGACATAGCCGCGCTTCTCGTAGAACGGCCGCGCCTGGAAGTCGAACGTGTCGAGCCATGCGCTGTGACAGCCGCGCGCGACGGCCTCCTGTTCGGCCAGATCCATGATGCGCGTGCCGGCGCCCTGCCCGCGCGCGGCCTCGGGCACCACGAGCAGGTCGACATGCAGCCAGCCGAACGCCGTGCCGCCCCACAGGCCGCCGACCACCGCGCCGGCCGCGTCGGTCGCGATCACGGCCAGCGGCCGGAAGTCGACCGGGCCGGCCTGGCTTTCGTTGAAGCGAATGAGCGGCGCGACGATCTGCTTGCGCACGTCCGCGTCGCCCGCGTCGGTCACTGCATAGGTCAACGTCATCGATTGCGTCGGGTCATCAATGAAGGTTCGCTGAAACCGCACATCCCGCGCCCGTCAAACGACGTACGCGCCCTTCGCGTGCAGTTCCGCCTCGGTCCGCTCGAGCGCGGCGATCGCATCGCTGCCTTCGAGCGCCAGCAACTGCGCGACCAGCGCCTCGGCCATCGCGTGCGCGGCCACCAGCGACGGAAAGAACGACGGGCTGTCGTGCGTGAAGATCAGTTGCGCGTCCGCGTGCAGCGCGATCGGCGACACCGCGCTGTCGGTGATCGCGACGATCCGGCTGCCCTGCGCCTTCGCGGCCTGCGCGACGCGCGTCGCCTCGGCCGAATACGGCGCGAAGCTGACGATCACGGTCACGCTGTGCTTCGCGATCGTCCGCAACTCCATTTCGAGCGAACCGGCGACGCCGTTGAGCAGCGACACGGTCGGACGGAACAGCCGGTAGCCGTAGACGAAACCGAACGCGACCGGATAGCACGAGCGAAACCCCGCCACGTGCACGTGCGATGCCTTGCGGATCAACCTCGCCGCATCCGCGAGCGCGTGCGCGTTCTGCGCGGCGGTCGCCGACAGGTTGTGCTGCTGCGCGGCGAGCAGATCGTGCGCGAGCGACGCCTTCGCGTCGGGCCGCACCAGCGAGCGCGCACGCTGCGTGAGCGGCTCGGGCCGCGTGCGCACGCGCGCGACGCACAGGTCGCGCAGCTCGTTCCAGCCGGGAAAGCCGAATTGCTGCGCGAGTCGCACGAGCGACGCGGGCTGCACCTGCGCGCGCTGCGCGACCTTGCGCATCGACGACGTGGCGACTTCGTCGGGATGATCGAGCAGGAAGGCGGCGCCCGCCTGGAATTGCGGGCTCAGCTCGGAAAATTGCGCCCGGATCCGGGACGCGAGTTCGTCGAAATTGGCGGCCATCTTGGTGGGAACGGGAACCGGTCGTCCATGGTATCACCGGCCCCGTGCCCACCGGTCAGCGCAGCACTTCGACGTGATCGGCGTCGACCTTCACGCTGCCCGACCATTTGCGCTCGAATTCGCCGGTCACCTTCACTTCGTTCTTGTCGCTGACGGGCTGGCCCGCTGCCCACAGCTTGTGGTCGATCTCGACGCGGATCGTGCCGGTCGCGTCGGCGAATTCGTAATCCTCGCCGCCGACGTGCTTGACGATGCGCCCCTGCAACTGCACGTGCTGGTCGTCCTTGCCATTCGCGAGCAGTTCCTTCACTGTCGTCGTGGTCAGCGCGGACGGCCCCGTGTATTGCGCATGGACGGCGGCAGGCAGCGTGGCGAGTGCAATCATCAGGATTCTGGCCAGGTGTTTCATGATCTCGTTCCTCTTCTTCGATGTGGCGCCGCGCTTCGTTGAACGCGACGGCGCCAGATTACGGACCGTAAGATTAAGCAAACCTGAAGGGCATGCCGAAGTGACACGGCGCCGCATCGGACGAGTACGAAAGCGGACCGCGCACCGCGCGCATTTAAGCCAGACCTAAGATGCGCACGCTTATCATGGGAACCCCGGGCGCCGCGGCGCCCCCGTTGAAGAGACACGAATCCATGCGCGTACTGCTCGTCGAGGACGATCCGCTGATCGGCAGCGGGCTCGAACAGGGCCTCAAACAGGAAGGCTTCGCGGTCGACTGGGTGAAGGACGGCGACGCCGCGTCGCTCGCGCTGCGCACGACCGGCTACGGGCTGCTGCTGCTCGATCTCGGGTTGCCGAACCGCGACGGCCTGTCGGTGCTCGCCGCGCTGCGCCGCCGCGACGAAAACCTGCCCGCGATCATCATCACCGCGCGCGACGGCGTGCCGGACCGCATCGCGGGCCTCGACAGCGGCGCGGACGACTATCTCGTCAAGCCGTTCGAGCTCGACGAACTGCTCGCCCGCATCCGCGCGGTCAACCGCCGCCATGCGGGCCGCGCGCAGACGACGCTCGCGATCGGCCCGCTGCGGCTCGATCCCGTCAAGCACCTCGTCTGGCTCGACGACGACGAAGTGCCGCTGTCGCCGAAGGAATTCGTGCTGCTGCACGAGCTGATGCGCGAACCGGGCGCGGTGATTTCGCGCGAACAGTTCGAGGAACGGCTGTACAGCTGGGGCGAGGAAATCGAGAGCAACGCGGTGCAGGTGCATATCCACAACCTGCGCAAGAAGCTCGGGCACGACGTGATCCGCACGGTGCGCGGCGTCGGCTACCGGATCGGTGACGGCACGTGACGCGCGTGCAACGCGCGCTCGCGCGCTGGCGCAACGCATCGCTGCGGCGGCGCCTGCTGACGTGGCTGATGCCGGCCGCCTGCGTGATCGGCCTGGTCGCAAGCGCCGGCACCTACTGGGGCGCGCTGCGCGAACTCGACGACCTGCTCGACGACCAGATGCGCAGCATGTCGAAACAGATCGTCGTCGGCCCGAACGGCGAGCTGTCGTTCAGCAACCGCGCCAGAGGCAAGCACGGCTTCGAGGCGAGCGACCCCGATGCGGTGCTGCTGCAGGTATGGCGCAACGGCACGCTCGTGTATTCGACCGACCGCGACTCGAAGCTGCCGCCACCCGCGCAGCAGGGCATCGCGAGCGTCGACGTCGGCGGCCAGCCGTGGCGCACCTATGTGACGGAGCGCGGCGGCACGACGATCCGGCTCGCGCAGGCGCGGCATGCGCGCTGGGAAGCGATCGCGGGCATCGCCGTCCATCTTCTGTGGCCGGTGTTCTCGATGCTGCCGCTGCTCGCGCTGGGCCTGTGGTTCGGCATCGGCGCGGGGCTGCAGCCGCTGCGGGCGATCGCGGCAGGCCTGAAACGCAGGAATGCGAACAACCTCGAGCCGGTCGACGTCGCATCGATGCCGAACGAGGTCCGTCCGCTCGCCGAGGCGATCAACGACCTCCTCGCGCGCCTCGACCGCTCGTTCACGCTGCAGCGTCACTTCATCGCCGATGCCGCGCACGAGCTGCGCACGCCGATCATGGGGCTGTCGATCCAGTCCGAACTGCTGCGGCGCGCGGCGACCGCGGAGGAGCGCGAGCGCATCCTCGCGCAAATCCACGCGGGCACGACGCGCCTCGGCCACCTCGCCGAACAGTTGCTGACGCTCGCGCGCCTCGAACCCGATGCGCAGGCGGCCGTCGCCGCGTCGGCGCCGGTCGATCTCGCCGCGCTGTGCCGCTCGGTGGTGTCGGACCGCGCGCGCGTCGCCGACGCGCACCGCATCGATCTCGGCGCAATCGTCGACGCACCGGTGATGGCCGCGGGCAATGCCGACACGCTGCGCGTGCTGCTGAACAATCTCGTCGACAACGCGATCCGCTATGCAGGTGAAGGCGCGCGCGTCGACGTGTCCGCGCGCATCGACGGCGCGACGCCCGTGCTCGAGGTGGCCGACGACGGCCCTGGCATTCCGGAGGCCGAACGCACCGACGTGTGGGAGCGCTTCTATCGCGGCGAAGGCGCGCAGGCAGTCACGTCGTCGGGCAGCGGGCTCGGGTTGTCGATCGTCAAGCGGATCGCCGAACAGCATCGCGCGACCGTCGCGCTCGCGACCACGCGCGGCGGGCGCGGGCTGACCGTCACGGTGCGCTTCCCGCGGCCGGCCTGATGCGCGGGCGGCGGACGGCTTGTCCACAGATTATGTTGGCAAGCTTGTGGGCAACCCCTCCATTAACGGCACCAAGCCATTGATCGGAAAGGGTTTGTCATCGGTGCGCGGCAAACGCGCCGGACCGCGGCAAGCACGCGCTCACATCGGCCGCTTCACGCTGGCGGCCGCCGACGAAGCCGACTTTCTCGTCGTCTGAAGGCCGACGCGGCGTTCATGAAGCGGCAGCCGGGATTGATCTCGACGCAGCTTCATCCAGAAGGTCTGGCGTGGCCGATATCTGCACGGCGCGAGTCCGCGTGTGCGACGTGTGGCGGCGCATGACATCGGCCGAATCGCGACCGCCGACTTCTCCACAGAAAATGTTGGCAAGCTTGTGGATATCCTGCGCACCGCGACGCTAAACCCTTGATCCGATGGACTTTGGCACGCGTGATGCCGACGCGGCGCACGTGATGGCCGTCGCGCGCACCCTTCGCCGCACATCGCGTCACGACGCCGCGACAACGGACGCCCGCCCCCCGTCATGACCGCTGCATGCGGACCGAACCTGCATCGCCCACTTACCCACAAATTTTGTTGGCAAGCATGTGGATAGCCTGCGCATACCGCGATCAAGCATTTGATCCGAAAGACTTTGTCCGCGCCGCCTAGAAACGGCACACGGGCGGCCAAGCGCCGGTTGCATGCCGCTGCGGTACGTGATGCGCCGCCCGCCGCGCCGGCTGCGGTGCTTGTCCACAGATTGTGTTGGCAAGCGTGTGGATAGCCTGCGCATACCGCGGCCAAGCGCTTGATCCGAAAGACTTTGTCCGCGCTGCTTCAAACGCGGCACGACGGCGCGCGCCGCGCGGCGCGCCCGCTGCGCGCGGGCTTGTCCACACTTTTTGTTGGCAAGCATGTGGATATCCTGAGCATGCGCGAGCTAAGTCGTTGATCGCACAACGTTTGGTCGCGCGGGTCACGACTGCGGCACGATGCGCCCGCGGCGTGCGCGATGCCTGTCGCGCCCTGCCGTGCCGCGCTGCTCAGCCGAACGTCCGCGCGACGATGCGTGCGACCGACGCGATCACGTCGTCCTTCGCCCGCGCATCGGCTCGCGTCTGCGTGTAGTACACGGCCAGCACGATCGGCGCGCGCGACGTCGGCCAGATGACGCCCGCGTCGTTCGTCGTCCCGTAGTCGCCGGTGCCGGTCTTGTCGCCGACCGCCCACCCGGCCGGCACGCCCGCGCGGATCCGCTTGTCGCCGACCTTGTTGCCGCGCAGCCACGTGACGAGCTGCTCACGCTGCGCGGCCGGCAACGCGTCGCCGAGCGTCAGCACGCGCAGGCTGGCGGCCATCGCGGCCGGCGTCGTCGTGTCGCGCGGGTCGCCCGGCAACGCGGTATTCAGTTCGGTCTCCCATCGATCGAGACGGAACGTGTCGTCGCCGATCGAGCGCGCGTAGGCCGTGACCGCCGACGGGCCGCCGATCAGCTTCATCAGCAGGTTCGCGGCCGAGTTGTCGCTGTACTGGATCGTGGCCTCGCACAGCGCGGCGACCGTCATGCCCGCGCCGACGTGCTTCTCCGATACCGGCGAATAGTTGACGAGATCGGCCTTCGTATACGTCACGCGCTGTTGCAGCAAGCCCGGTTGCTCGACGCTCCGCGCGAGCACCGCGGCGCTCAGCATCGCCTTGAACGTGCTGCAGAACGGGAAGCGCTCGCCCGCGCGATGCTCGATGACCCGGCCGCTCGCCGTGTCGATCGCGCACACGCCGAGACGGCCGCCCGCGTCGCGTTCGAGATCGGCCAGCGTCGTCGCAGCAGCAACAGGCGCAATGGCGTCCGCGGCAGCCGCCGCTGCCGCCGTGGCGGCGTCCGGCGCAGCGGCCTGTCGCGACGCGCATGCGGTGACGGTAAGAACGAGCGGCGCCGTCGCGGCGGCCAGCAACAGGGATCGACGTTTCGATGAGTAGGTCATGTCGGTTGTCTCGTGGTGGAATGGCGGCGAAACGTGGTTGGCGCGTTGAAAACGGCCGGCCGCCGAGGCAGCACTATCGGCACTTTACGGTTGCCCGACAAGCAACGATAATTGAGCGCTGACAAAAGAAATTCTTATGACGAAGCTTCGCCCTCATCTTCCGCTCAATGCGTTGCGCGCGTTCGAATCGTCGGCGCGCCACCTGAACTTCACGCGCGCCGGCCTCGAGCTGAGCGTGACCCAGGCCGCCGTCAGCCAACAGGTGCGCTCGCTCGAGGAGCGGCTCGGCTGCACGCTGTTTACGCGGCTGCCGCGCGGCCTCGGGCTGACCGACGAGGGGCGCGCGCTGCTGCCGGTGCTGAGCGACGCGTTCAGCCGCATCGAGACGGTGCTCAAGCAGTTCGACGGCGGGCGTTTCCACGAGGTGCTGACGCTCGGCGTCGTCGGCACCTTTGCCCTAGGCTGGCTAATGCCGAGGCTGAAGCAGTTCGGCGACACGCACCCGTTCGTCGAGCTGCGGCTGCGGACCAACAACAACGTCGTCGACCTCGCCGCCGAGGGCCTCGATTTCGCGATCCGCTTCGGTGAAGGCAACTGGCCGGCCACGCGCAACGAGCGGCTGCTCGATGCGCCGCTCACCGCGCTATGCACGCCGGACATCGCGCGGCGCGTCGCGCGGCCGGCCGATCTCGCGAACGAAACGCTGCTGCGCTCGTATCGCACCGACGAATGGCACGGCTGGTTCGACGCCGCGCGGCTCGAACCGTGGGCCGTCAATGGGCCCGTGTTCGATTCGTCCCGGCTGATGGTCGAGGCCGCGATGCAGGGTGCGGGCGTCGCGCTCGCGCCCGCGTGCATGTTCTCGCGCGAACTGCAGCTGGGCCAGCTCGCGCGGCCGTTCGACATCGACGTGCGCGCGGGCGGCTACTGGCTCACGTCGCTGAAGTCGAAGCCGCTGACGCCGGCGATGACGCTCTTTCGCGACTGGATCGTGGCGGAAGCGGCCGGTACGGCGCCGGCGAACTGACGCGGCCGCGCTTGTCCACAGATTTTGTTGGCAAGGATGTGGATATCCTGGGTACGTGGCGCCTAACCCCTTGATCGCGCAAGCATTCGCGCGCCGACGCACGGCGCGGGCAGCCTTTGCACGCGGGCTTCGCGCACTGCTCGCATTCGGGCCGGATCCTCAACCCGTGCGACGCAATCGATTGCGAGTTGTCCACAGATTTTGTTGGCAAGCCTGTGGATATCCGCCGGATCGGACGCGTAACATCTTGATACACAAGGGGATTCGATTCACGGACCTTGACCGGTCAATGGCGTGGCACCGGAATGATTGTGGAACCGCGCGCCGCGCATGCGTGGCGCGCCCGGCCGCAGGCCGGGCGGTTCTCCACAGATTGTGTTGGCAAGCGTGTGGATATCCTGCGTATCGGGCACCTAACTGATTGAGCGCACGGGGTTTTGTGCCGCGTGCGCAGAATCGGGCAGCGCCTGCGCCGCCCCGTACGTCAATGGCGGTCGAGCCCGCCGCGCAATTCGCTCGCCTTGTCGCGCAACGCTTCGTAGCCCGAACGCGCATGCTCGGGCAGGTCGGGATCGCCGATCAGTGCGCCCAGCGTTTCGATCAGGCTGAACAGAATGCCCTTCGCCGCGCCGACCGCGATACTCTGCGATTCGATCGACTTGTGCAGGTGGTCGACCGCCGCTTCCAGATTCTCGAGCTTGTGCTCGCCGTCGTCGGGCCGGTTGTCGGTCGTCATCGTCTACCTCCGCCATCGTTCAAGGGTCATGTCACGATTCTATGCCGCCGCGCGCGAACGTGGCGCGACATCGCGCAACGTTCGCGCGGCGCCCCGCTACAGCACCGCGACCACCTTGACGCGGCCCGGCCGCTCCGCCGCCGCGACGACCTGCCCGTCGACCCGGCGGAACGTCAGCGACACGGTTTCGTCGCCGACGCGCAGCGCATCGATCCGCAGCCAGTCGACGCCTTCCGGCAATGCCGGGCGTTCGACGCGCACCTCGTGGCGCGACGCGTCGATGCTCACGCCGAGGCACGCCTGCAGCATCATGAACGGCGCGCCGGCCGCCCACGCCTGCGGCAGGCAGGCAACCGGATACGCGGTCGGCGGTTCGCCGCGCCGGCGCGGGAACCCGCAGAACAGTTCCGGCAGACGCATCTCGAAGCTCACCGCCGCCTCGAACAGCGCACGCAGCAGGTTCACTGCGGCCGTCTTGTCGCCGTAGCGCGCCAGGCCGCGCGCGATGAGCGCGTTGTCGTGCGGCCACACCGAACCGTTGTGATAGGCCATCGGGTTGAAGCGCGGCTGGCCGGCCGCGAGCGTGCGGATGCCCCAGCCCGTCTGGAACAGCGCCGAGCCGAGCACGCCGGCGACCGCCGCGCCGCGCTCGGCGTCCGGCAGCCCGAACGCAAGCAGGTGGCCCGCGTTCGATGCGAACACGCGGCAGAGCTCGCCATGCCCGTCGAGCGCGATCCCGTAGAAATCGCCTTCCGGCATCCAGAACAGCGCGTCGACCTGGTCGCGCAGCGTCTTCGCGCGCAACGCGTAGCGCGTCGCGTCGGCCGCATGGCCGCGCCGGTGCGCGCACGCCGACATCGCGTCGAGCGCCGCGCACGCGTAGGCCTGCACCTCGACGAGCGCGATCGGCCCGTCCGGGAAACGGCCGTCCGCATGGAACACCGAATCGTGGCTGTCCTTCCAGCCCTGGTTCGCGAGGCCGCGCTCCGACGTGCGCTGGTAGTCGAGCAGTCCGTACGGATTGCGGTCGCACTTGTCGATCACCCATTGCACGGCGCGCTCGAGCGCGGGCCACAGCTCGTCGATCAGCGCATCGTCGCCGGTGCGCTCGGCATAGGCGCCCGCGAGCACGATGAACAGCGGTGTCGTATCGACGCCGCCGTAGTACAGCGCGAACGGCACCTCGCCCGTCGCGGCCATCTCGCTGCGGCGGAACTCGTGCATGATCTTGCCGGGCTCCGCGTCGCGGAACGCGGAGGTCTCGCGCGCCTGATGCTCGGCGAGAAAGCGCAGCACGCCGCGCGCGAGCGACGGCTGCAGCCACAGCATCTGCAGCGACGTGATGATCGCGTCGCGGCCGAACGGCGTCGAGAACCACGGAATGCCCGCATACGGGTACGGCCCCGTGTCGAGCTGCGTCGTGAGCAGCCCGAGATCCGCGAGCGAACGATCGAGCCACGCGTCGAACAGCGGATTGCCGGTGTTCACGCGCGCCATCGACTCGCGCCGTGCCCGCATCTCGCGATGCACGCCGACGAGCGCCGTGCGCAGCGCGACGCGGCCGCACCCGGGCCCTTCGCCCTGCGCGGGCCCGAGCGTCGCATCGACGGTCAGGTAGATCGACACGCACGCCTGCGCGGCGATCGTCAGCGTGTAGTCGGCACGATCGACCGACAGCGCGTCGGGCGCCGGCGAAAAATGCACGGTCACGTTGCGCTCCACGCCGTCGAGGCCGTCGTAACGCAGCCGCACCGCGCCCGCGTCGACGCGCGGCGCGCCCACCGTGCCGCGCTTGGGCCGCCGCGTGCCGCGCACTTCGAACATGTCCTTGAAATCCGCCGCGAACGACAGCGACAGCGGCACCTCGGCTTCGCTCGCGCCGTAGTTCGTCAGCGTCAGCGCTTCGTGCAGCACGTCGCCCGCGAGCACGCGCATGCGCTCGATATGGATCACGCCCTCGGGCGTCTCGTGGCCGCCGAGCGGCGGCAGCGGGCGGTTCGTCAGGTGCGCGGTGAACGACGCGTTGTCGGCGCTCGTCGCGCCCGACAGCAGCGACGGCGCGCGGCCGCCGAACGTCAGGCGCCACGTCGACAGCACGCGCATGTCGTCGACGAACAGGCCGTCGTCATGGCCGGCGATGTCGCCGAGCGCGTCGCTGACCACGAACGCGTCGCCGGATTTCAGCACGTACTGGTTGTTGCGCGCGAGGACCTGCGGATCGGCTTCGGGCGCGATGAAAGCGGGACCCGACGCGGTGGCCGGGGGAATCGGCGCGACTTGCGGCGCCTGCGTCGTCGTGGCTTCGGCGTGATTCGGCATCGATGCTCCTGTGTCGAGGCGCAACGCGCGGCGCGCGTCGCGTGTTTCGCACAGGATAGGCCAGAACGGCGAACGTGCGCAGCGACGAAACGGCCGCGGCGCCAGACGACGTTGCTTCGTCGCATGGCGCCGCGTACGGGCACGTCAGTCGCCGGTCAGAATTTCCACAGGATGTTGCCGAGGATCGCGTTGTCGCGCACGCCGCTGCCGTATTGGCCGCTGTACGTGAGGCCGAGCGTCAGGCGCTTCGTGATGTTCGCGTCGATGCCGGCTTCGAGCACCGCGCTGTCGCGAGCAATCGGCACGCCCGATACCTGGAACGACGTGCCGCCATTCGCGAACGTGAACGCCGACGACGGCCGCACGTTGCCGAACGCATGCCGCCAGCCGACCGTCCCGCGCGCGGTGAACGTGCCGCTCGCGATCGAGCCGAGCTGCGACGCCGCACGCAGGCCGAGCGTCGAGAAGCCGACGTGGGTCGTCTCACCGCCGGCACGCAGCGCGGCCGCGCCGCCGGTTTCCGTATAGCCGTCGGTATGCAGGTTCACGTACGCGAGGCCCGCGAACGGTTCGATCGCGACCGGGCCGACCGGCAGCGCGTAACCGACTTCGCCGAACACCTGCGCAGAATGCGCGTTGTAGCCGGCCGAGTCGTGATCCGAGAAGCCCGCGAAGCCCGGATAGCGGTCACTGTTGATGCGATACCACGTGTACGAAGCGCCGCCGCGCACGCCGAGCGCGCCGTACTGCGCGCCGCCGTACAGCGACAGGTAGTAGCTGTTCACCGCCGCCGACGAACTCTGGTCGTTGTCGAGCGAGCTGTGCGTGACGCCCGCGGCCAGACCCGCACGCCACTTGTCGTTGAACGCCATGTCGGCGCCGGCGATGAAGCCCGTCATGCTGCGGTTGATCGACGATGCGTTGCCGTCGCCGGCGAGCCGGCTGCGGCCGCCGAACGCCTGCCCCCACACGACCGGCTGATAAGGCGTCCCGCCATAGCACCCGTCGCGCGAACCGATCCGGCGTTCCGGCGGCAGCGTCGGGTCGGCCACGCCGGCCGTGTTGTCGCCGCACAGCGCGGCGCCGCCCGACGACAGCGCCGCGAGCGGGCCCGATCCGGGCGCGAGCCCCTGACGGACGCGATCGGTCACCGCGTCGCGCACATAGCGGCTGTCGAGCAGCAGCATGCTCTTCAGGCTCGCCTGCAGTTCGCCGCCGAGCAGCCCGTACGCGCGGCGCGCGGTCGGCGCGTCGGCCGTCAGCACCGTGTCGTACAGCGGATTGCCGGTGCCGAGCGCGGCCACCGCGGTCGCGACCGAGCGCTGGTTCGGCGTGGTGGCGACGTCGGGCAGCGACGTGCCGTTCTGAGCCAGTTGCAGATACACGTGACCCGGATCGTAGCTGAGGGTCGGCGTGAGGAACGCATAGTTCGCGCTCACCTGGGTGAACGCGCCCTGCACGCCCGACGACGCGCTGAGGATCGTGTACGTCGTGCCCGGCTGATAGGTGCTCTGGTTCGCGAGCACCTGCACGGTGCCGCCGTTCAGCGTCGCGGTGCCGCTCGCCGCGAGGCTGCCGCTTTGCTGCGGCGTCGCGGCGACCTGGAACGTCGAACCCGGCTGGAACGTGACGTTGCCGCCCACGTTCAGCGCCGCGCCCGGCTGCGTGGCGGCCGCCGTCGCGCCGCCTTGCACCACGAGGCCGCCGATCGTGCCGGTGCCCGTCAGCGTCGCGCCGTTCTGCACGGTGACGGTCGACTGGCCGAGCGAACCGTTGACGGCGAGCGTGCCCGCGGCGACCGTGGTCGGGCCGCTCAGCGTGTTCGTGCCGGTCAGCGTGAGCTGCCCGCTGCCGGCCTGGGTCAGCGAACCGGTGCCGGACAGCACGCTCGCGATCGTCACGTTGCCCGATTGATTGACGATCAGCGCACCGTTGTCGACGACGTCGCCGGCCACGCTGCCCGACGTGCCGCCGTTGCCGAGTTGCAGCGTGCCGCCGGCTGCGATCGTGGTGCCGCCCGTGTACGTGTTGCCGCCGGTCAGCACCTGCGTGCCGCTCGCCACCGTCACGCCGCCCGAGCCGCCGATCGTGCCGCCGAAGGTATTGCTGCCGCTGCCGTTCAGCGCCAGCGCGTTCGCACCGAGATTCACGTTCGTGCCGGCCGCACCCGACAGCGCACCGATCGTTTGCGTGCCGGTCGCGCCGCTCACGTCGAACGTCGCACCCGTGCCCGCGAGATTCACCGCGCCCGTCGATGCGAGGCTGCCGCCCGCGCCGAGCGCGAGCGTGCTGCCGCCGGCGATCGTCGTGCCGCCCGTGTACGTATTCGCACCCGTCAGCGTTTGCGTGCCCGTGCCGGCGAACGTCACGCCGCCCGTCCCGCCGATCGCGCCGCCGAACGTACCGTTGCCGCTGCCGTTCAGCGTCAGCGCATTCGCGCCGAGATTCACGTTCGTGCCGGCCGCGCCGGCCAGCGTGCCGATCGTCTGCGCGGCCGTCGCCCCGCTCACGTCGAACGTCGCCCCCGTGCCCGCGAGGTTCACGGCGCTCCCCGACGCGAGGCTGCCGCCCGCACCGAGGGCGAGTGTGCTGCCGCCGGCGATCGTCGTGCCGCCCGTATACGTGTTGGCCCCCGTCAGCGTTTGCGTGCCCGTGCCGGCGAACGTCACGCCGCCCGTCCCGCCGATCGCACCACCGAACGTACCGTTGCCGCTGCCGTTCAGCGTCAGCGCATTCGCGCCGAGATTCACGTTCGTGCCGGCCGCGCCGGTCAGCGTACCGAACGTCTGCGCGCCCGTCGCGCCGCTCACGTCGAACGTCGCCCCCGTGCCCGCGAGGTTCACGGCGCTCCCCGACACGAGGCTGCCGCCCGCGCCGAGTGCGAGTGTGCTGCCGCCGGCGATCGTCGTGCCGCCCGTGTACGTGTTCGCGCCCGTCAGCGTTTGGGTGCCCGTGCCGGCGACCGTCAGCCCGCCGGCGCCGCCGATCGTTCCTCCGAACGTACCGTTGGTGGTGCCGTTCAGCGTCAGCGCATTCGTGCCGAGGTTGACGTTCGTGCCGGCCGCGCCGGTCAGCGTGCCGATCGTCTGCGCGCCCGTCGCGCCGCTCACGTCGAACGTCGCACCGGCGCTGGCGAGATTCACCGCGCCGGTCGAGGCGAGGCTGCCGCCCGCACCCAGCGCCAGCGTGCCGCCGCCGCTGATCGTCGTGCCGCCGGTGTACGTGTTCGCGCCGGTCAGCGTCTGTGTGCCGCTGCCGGCCAGCGTCAGGCCGCCGGTGCCGCCGATCGCGCCGCCGAACGTGTTGCTGCCGCTGCCGCTCAGCGTCAGCCCGTTGCCGCCGAGGTTCACGCTCGTGCCGGCCGCGCCGGTCAGCGTGCCGAGCGTTTGCGAGGCGGTCGCGCCGCTCAAGTCGAACGTCGCCCCCGCGCCCGCGAGGTTCAGCGCACTGCCGGACGCAAGGCTGCCGCCCGCGCCGAGCGCCAGCGTGCTGCCGCCGGCGATCGTCGTGCCGCCCGTGTAGGTGTTCGCGCCGGACAGCGTCTGCGTGCCGGTACCCGACAACGTGAGGCTGCCCGTGCCGCCGATCACCCCACCGAACGTGCCGCTCGCCGTGCCGCCGAGCGTCAGTGCGTTGGCGCCGAGGTTCACGTTCGTTCCCGCGACGCCCGACAGCGCGCCGAGCGTCTGCCCGCTTGTCGCACCGCTCAGATCCAGCGCCGCGCCGGCACCAGCGAGATTCATCGTGCCCGTCGGCGCGAGGCTGCCGCCCGCGCCGAGTGCCAGCGTCCCCGCATTGATCGTCGTGCCGCCCGTATAGGTGTTCGCGCCGGTTAGCGTCGTGGTCGCCGCGCCGTTCTTCACGAGGCCGCCGCTTCCGCTGATCGCGCCGGTCAGCCCGAGATCGTTGCTGCCGCCGAGCGTCAGCGCGGCGCCCGTGCCCAGATTGATCGCATTGCCGACCGACAAGGCTGCATTCGTATCGAGCGTGGCCGCGCCGCCGACGTTCAGCGCGCCGGCGCCCAGCGCCCCGCCGTTGCCGAGCACGAGGCTGCCGCTATTGAGGTTCGTGCCGCCGCTGTAGGTATTGGCGCCGTTCAGCGTCTGCGTGCCGGTACCCGACAAAGTGAGACTGCCCGTGCCGCCGATCACACCGCTAAACGTGCCGCTCGCCGTGCCCCCGAGCGTCAGTGCATTGGCGCCGAGGTTGACGTTCGCTCCCGAGACACCCGACAGCGCGCCCAGCGTCTGCCCGCCTGTCGCACTGCTCAGATCCAGCGTCGCGCCGGCGCCCGCGAGGTTCATCGCGCCCGTCGATGCAAGGCTGCCGCCCGCGCCGATCGCCAACGTGCCCGCGTTGATCGTCGTGCCGCCCGTATAGGAGTTCGCGCCGGTCAGCGTCGTGGTCGCCGCGCCGTCCTTCACGAGGCTGCCCGTGCCGGCAATCGCGCCACCGAGCGTAAGACTGTTGCTGCCGCCGAGCGTCAGCGCGGCGCCCGTGCCCAGATTGATCGCATTGCCGACCGACAAGGCTGCATTCGTATCGAGCGTGGCCGCGCCGCCGACGTTCAGCGCGCCGGCGCCCAGCGCCCCGCCGTTGCCGAGCACGAGACCGCCGCTATTGAGGTTCGTGCCGCCGCTGTAGGTATTGACGCCGTTCAGCGTCTGCGTGCCCGTACCCGACAACGTGAGACTGCCGGTACCGCCGATCACCCCGCCGAACGTGCCGCTCGCCGTGCCGCCGAGCGTCAGCGCGTTGGCGCCGAGGTTCACGTTCGTTCCCGCGACGCCCGACAGCGCGCCGAGCGTCTGCCCGCCCGTCGCACCGCTCAGATCCAGCGTCGCACCCGCGCCCGCCAGATTCATCGCGCCGGTCGATGCAAGGCTGCCGCCCGCGCCGAGCGCAAGTGTGCCCGCATTGATCGTCGTGCCGCCGGTGTACGTGTTCGTGCCGGTCAGCGTCGTCGTCGCGGCGCCGTCCTTCACGAGGCTGCCCGCGCCGGCAATCGTGCCCCCCAGCGTAAGGCTGTTGCTGCCGCCCAGTGTGAGTGCGGCGCTCGCGTCGAGATTGATCGCATTGCCGACCGACAGGTTCGTGGTCGTATCGAGCGTCGCCGCGCCGCCGACGGTCAGCGCGCCGGTACCGAGCGCCGAGGCGTTGCCGAGTACCAGTCCGCCGGCGTTCAGCGTCGTGCCGCCCGCATAGTTGTTCGCGCCCGACAGCGTGAGCGCCGCCGCGCCGTTCTTCACGAGACCGCCGCCGCCGGAAATCACGCCGCCGAGGCCGAGATCGGTGCTGCCGCCGACCGTCAGCGTCGTGCCCGTCGCGATGTTGACGCCGTTCGCGAGCGACACGTTGGCAGTCGCATCGAGCGTCGACGAACCGTTGACATTCACCGCACCGAGGCCGAGCGACGTATTGCTGCCGACGACGAGGTTGCCGCCGTTCAGGTTGGTGCCGCCCGTGTACGTGTTCGCGCCCGTCAGCGATTGCGTGCCGGTACCCGACAGCGTCACGCTGCCCGAACCGCCGATCGTGCCGGCATAGGTGGCATTGATGCTGCCGCCGAGCGTCAGCGAATTGGCGCCGAGGTTCACGCTCGTTCCCGCGACACCCGACAGCGCGCCGAGCGTCTGCCCGCCCGCCGCACCGCCCAGATCCAGCGTCGCGCCGGCGCCGGCCAGGTTCATCGTGCCCGTCGACGCGAGGCTGCCGCCCGCGCCGAGTGCAAGTGTGCCCGCATTGATCGTCGTGCCGCCCGTGTACGTGTTCGCGCCGGTCAGCGTCGTCGTCGCCGCGCCGTTCTTCACGAGGCCGCCGCTTCCGCCGATCGCGCCGGTCAGCCCGAGATCGTTGCTGCCGCCGAGCGTCAGCGTCGAGCCGGTCGCGAGATTGACCGTGTTGCCGAGCGTCACGTTCGCGCTCGTGTCGAGCGATGCCGACGCGTTGACGTTCAGCGCGCCGGTGCCGAGCGACGAATTGTTGCCGACCACCAGGCCGCCGCCGTTCAGGTTCGTGCCGCCCGTGTAGCCGTTCGCGCCGGACAGCGTCAGCGTGCCGCCATCGTTCTTCGTCAGCGCGCCGCCGCCCGACACCGTGCCGGACAGCGTCAGACCGGTCGCGCCCTGCACCGTCAGGCCGCCCGCGCCGAGCGACACGTTGTTGGACACGTCGAGCCCCGCCGTGCCCGCCTGCAACGCACCGCCGTTGCCCGTGACGGTCCCGGTGCCGAGCGACGCGTTGTCGTTGATGATCGCCACGCCGCCCGTCAGCGTCGCGTCCTGCGCGGTGGACGCGCCGTTGATGGTCCAGTTGCCGCTCGTGACGTCGAGGTGATTGAAGTTGATGTAGTTGTTGACCGCGATCGTGCCGTTCGCCGCGGCGCCCTGCTGCAGGTTGAGCGTATTGTTGCCGCCCGCGCCGCCGTCGACGACGCCGGTTGCGGCCACGCCGAGCGTGACCGGGCCGATCGTGATGTTGAACGCGCCGCCGGTGCCGCCGGCCGTGTTGACCGACGAGCCCGTCACGGCATTGAACGTGTTCGTGCTGTTCGCCCCCATCGACACGCCGCCGTTGATCGTGCCCGAGTTGGTGAACGTATTGCCCTGCCCCGGCGTGCCGTTCGAACCGAGCGACACGCGGCCGGTGATCGTCCCGCTGTTCGTCATGTTGACCGTGCCGCCGCCGTATGCGGCGACCACCGGCGCATCGGCGCCGACGAGGGTCGCGCCGGGCAGTGGGGACGAGCCGATCGTGCCGGTGTTGTTGATCGTCGACGTGCCGCCCGTGCCGTTCTGGACCGACAGCGCCATGCCGGTCACGCCGCTGATCGCGACGCCGGTCGAGCCGTTCATCGTGCCGTTGTTGGTCACGGTCGTGGTGCTAGCCGCCGCGTTGCCGACCACCGCACCGCTCGACAGCACGCCGAGCCCCGAGCCGAGCACGGACGGGTCGATCGTGCCGTTGTTGGTCAGCGTGACGTTACTGCCGGTCAACGACATCGCCGTGCCGCCGACGCCGAGCAGCACGCCGACGCTTGCACCGGGGTTGACCGTCGCATTCAGGTTGTTGGCGCTGTTCGAATAACTGGGCGCCAGCGGGTTCGCGGCGCCGGAGCAGGTCACCGTGGTGCCCGCGGTGCTGCAGGTCGCCTGGGCGGGAACGATGCCCGCGCCCGACAGCGCCAGAAACACGCCCGTGGGCAGCAACAGTCTCGGAAACGGCTCACTCGCTTTTCTCGAACGGGCAGGATTCATGCTTTCCCTCTTTATTGATTTCGGTTTTTGGTATGGGTATTGCGGCCGCACTGGACGGCACGCAGCAGAAAATCGCGGATAAAAGCGTCCTCCCCGGCAATCGCGATGCGCTGTCGGTTTATTCGTGATGATTGTTTTGATCGGCCCGGAAATGCGGCTGCGGAACTAGTCGAATGACATGGTGACGGCCCCTGTTTTTTTGCAGCGACTTTCTGGTTGATTTGATTACTGCCCGCTTTCGTCAGACTAGGCTATATCAAACTCAAACCGTTTTCCAGTCGATATTTTCCTGTCGGATCAACGGCCGACGGTTGTGTAGTTTTTTACTTTCTGACAGATGCGCAGCGATAACATGCAACACGCTCTTCGCCGGCTTTCTTGATTTTTCGCAAAGACAACGATTGTTCCGCATCGGTGGAAACACCGATATATCGCCCCGATTCAATACACGCTGATTTTGCAGTGCAATATTCTTACCGCGACGAATGATCCATGCAGATAATCAACATCCGCTTAATAAATCGATCGGACCTCGATTATGGAACTGTCGGCGAAACTGTTTTGATTTTTGTCCCCTCAAGACATCTGAAACGAGAATCGCTATTATTTATTCAGTGCCTATGACACCCGCGCGGCCGGCGCGGACGACAGAAAACCGGAAAAAACAACGAAACCACCCGCACCGGAAGCGCGCGCTTCCGGGCCGCCCCGTCACGAAAACAGGCGCATCGGATAAAGCATCGGCCGAAACGAAACCGGCCGCGCATCGGGATTCACCCACAACCGCACCGCATACACCGCGTAGGCCGGCACCTCGCGCCAGCTCGAATAGAGATCGCGCCACTGGAAGCGGCGCGGATACGCGGCGGAGATGTTCGACCGCGCAATGCCGACGCGCTCGAAGGCGAGGCGCGCCCGCGCGAGGTGGTAATACTGGCTGACGATCAGCACGCGCGACAGGCGATGCGCGCGCAGGTAGGCAAGCGTGTGCTGCGCGGTCGCGAGCGTGTTGTCGCCCTGATCGTCGACGGCGATCCGGTCCGCCGGCACGCCGCGCGCGACGAGGTAGTCGCGCATGGCCGTCGCCTCGTTCAGCCCGGGCCCGTCGATCGCGCCGCTGACCAGAAACGCCGGGCACTGCCCCGCGCGGTAACAACCCACGCCGACATCGAGCCGGGCCGCGAGCACCGGCTTCGGCGCGCCGGTTTCGTCGAGCGCGTTGCCGAAGATCACGGCGACGTCCGCCGGGTCGCCCGGCATCCGCATGCCATGGACGACGATCGCGGCAGCCGCCGCGCCCCAGACGCACGCGACGACGGCCAGCACGCGGCCGGCCCGGGCCGCGAAGCCCCGTTTGGTTCGATATTTCAAGGTATTCGGTCTCTCAGGTGTCGCCGGGGGCGTCGGCCGGCCCGGCCCCGAACAGGCGCGTCACGCTAGCACGGCGCGCCCGCGCCTGTCCATGCGATGGACCGATGCCGGCCGAGTGGGCCGGCCACTGGAAGATCGAAAGAATGTGAGGGCGTGCGCCCGGCCGCGGCCGACAGCACCGCCCGGCTCAATCCGCCGGGCACATCGCGAGCCGCCCCATCGCCTCGCCGGCGCCGCGCACCGCGCAGGTGGACGGCTCGTCGGCGATCCGCGCGACCAGCCCGGTCTCGTCGTACAGCAGGCGTTCGAGATCGGCGAGCAGCGCGCCGCCGCCCGTGAGCACCGCGCCGCGATTCGCGATGTCGGTCACGAGTTCGGCCGGCGCGTTTTCCAGCACCGACTTCACCGCACCGATCACCTGCTTGAGCGGCGCGGCCAGCGCGTCCGCGACGTCATGGTTGGACAGCTCGACCGAGCGCGGCAGGCCGTCGCCGATGCCGCGGCCGACGGCGCGGGTCGACGTGCGCGGCACCGCGCTCGTGGCCGAGCCGATCGTCTTCTTCACGTGCTCGGCCGTCTGTTCGCCGAGCAGCACGCCGTACAGGTTGCGGACATGGTTGACGATCGCCGCGTCGAACTGGCTGCCGCCGACGCGGATCGCCTCGCGGTACACGATGCCGCCGAGCGCGATGACCGCGACTTCGGTCGTCCCGCCGCCGATATCGATGACCATCGAGCCGACCGGCTCGGTCACCGGCAAACCGGCGCCGAGCCCGGCCGCCAGCGGTTCCTCGATCAGTTCGACCTCCGATACGCCGGCCGCGAACGCGGCCTCGCGGATCGCGCGGCGCTCGACGGCCGTCGCGTCGGACGGCACGCACAGCGTGACCTCGACGCGGCGACCGAAGCGCGAGCGGGTGCGCGACATGTCGATGAAGCTGCGGATCATCTGCTCGGCCGCGTGCGCGTCCGCGATCACGCCGTGCCGCATGGGCCGCACGGCTTCGAGATGCCCGGGTTCGCGGCCGAGCAACGCCTTCGCGAGCTCGCCGACGGCCTCGAGGGTGGGCCGCGCGTCGCTCGCGCCGCCCTTGCGGAAGCAGACGACCGACGGCTGGTTCAGCACCACGCCGCGTTCGTGCGTATAGATTCGCGTACTCGCCGTTCCCGGGTCGATCGCAACGGGTTGCGCAAACAACTTTCCGAACAGCGGTGTCGACATATCAAACCTTTGTGAAGGAGCGGGCCGGGACAGCCGCGCCGCACTTTTCGCCGCGCGTGCATGCCGCCCCATCACGAGCTTAGCGGCAAATCGTTCCGATACTTTAGCCAATTCCAATGATTTTTTCGCGACGAAATTGCCGAAAACGGCGTCCCGCGCACGTCCGGCTACGCAACAGCCGCTCGCATCGGGCCTGTAAAACACGGTAATCTCTCGGTCTTGCCTGTTCCCGGCAGGCCTCCGACGCACGATCACGCCAGGTATGTTCACCATGACAGCGACCGTTTCCTTCCGCTGGGCGCCGCTGCGCCCGCTCTGCACGACGCTCGTTGCCTTCTGGTGCTGCGCGGTTGCCGCGCAACCGCTGCCGGCCGCCGAATCCGCCGCCGCCCCGACCGTTGCGGCCGCAGCCAACCCCGCGGCTGCCGCCGCACCCGCCGCCGCGGCGCACACCTGCGCGGCCGACGGCGGCCCGGCCGGCCGCCCGTCGATCGGCCTCGTGCTGTCCGGCGGCGGCGCGCGCGGCTACGCACACCTTGGGGTCCTGAAAGTCCTGGAGGACAACCGGATCCCGATCGACTGCATCGCGGGCACCAGCATGGGCGCCGTGGTCGGCGGCCTGTACGCGAGCGGGATGGCGGCCGACGAGATGCAGAAGCGGCTGTCGGAGGTCAACCTGGCCGATATCGCGTTCGACGTGACGGACCGCGCGGACCTGCCGCAAACCAGCCGGGAAGACGAACGCCTGTACATCAACGGGCTGACACTCGGCTTCGGCAAGAAAGGCGTCAAGGCGCCGGTCGGCCTCGTTCAGGGCAACCGGCTGCAGGCGCTGCTCGCGAACTGGACGGCCGCCGTGCCGACCAACCAGCCGTTCGACCACCTGCCGATCCCGTATCGCGCCGTCGCGACCGACCTGCAGACCGGCCAGATGGTCGTGCTCGACCACGGCTCGCTGCCGCTCGCGATTCGCGCGAGCATGGCGATGCCGGGCCTGTTCGCGCCGGCCGAGATCAACGGGCGCGCGCTCGTGGACGGCGGGCTCGTCAGCAACCTGCCCGTCGACACCGCGCGGCAGATGGGCGCGAACATCGTGATCGCCGTCGACATCGGCTCGCCGCTGCGCCCGCTCGATGCGCTCGCGTCGCCTGCCGACGTGATGCAGCAGATGGTCGGCATCCTGATCCGCCAGAACGTGACCGCGCAGCGCAAGCAGCTCGACGCGCACGACGTGCTGCTCACGCCGGACCTCGGCTCGCTCGCGTTCACCGATTTCCAGAACGCGAAGCAGGCGATCGCCGCCGGCGAGATCGCCGCGACCGCGGCGCTGCCGAAGCTGCGGCGTTTCGCGCTCACGCCGGAACAGTACGCGGCCTACCGGTCCGCGCACGCGCAGCCGCTGCCGCCGCCGATCCGGATCACGCGCATCGACATCAAGACCAGCGGCGGCGTGCCCAAGCGCGTCGTCAGCAACGCGCTGCACGTGAAACCGGGCGACATCTACGATCCGAAGACCGTCAGCCAGGATCTGCTCGGGCTCACGACGGGCGGCAACTTCGAGAGCGTCACGCAACAGATCGTGAGCCGCGGCGACGATAACGTGCTCGAGATCGACGCGCGCGAGAAGTACTGGGGGCCCAACTTCCTGCTGTTCGGGCTCGGCATGTCGAGCAGTTCGACCGACGAAGGCGGCTTCCGCCTGCACGTCGGCTACCGGCGGCCGTGGCTCACGGAATCGGGGCTCGAATTCCGCGCGGACACGACGATCGGCAGCGACCTGCAATCCGCGCGCATCGAGTTCCGTCAACCGCTGTCGATGGCATACGGCGTCTATCTGTCGCCGTACGCGGAATACCAGCGCCGCTACGCGAACCTGTACGACGACACCGGCGACGTGAAGATCACGCAGTATCTGATGCAGACGGCGCGCGCCGGGCTCGATCTCGGTTTGCCGATCGGGCGGCTCGGCGATTTCCGGATGGGCGTCGGTTACGTGACCGGGCACGGCTCGCCGACCTACAACCTGCCGTTCGACGACGGCAGCGGCCAGGCGCTGCTGTGGCCGAGCTTCACGTCGCAGGCGCTGATCGCGCGCGCCCGGCTCGTGATCGACCAGCTCGACGATCCGCTGTTCCCGCGCAAGGGCTATTTCACCGAGCTGCGCGTCGAACGCTCGCTGGTGTCGCGCAACGGCGGCTCGGCGCAGGAATTCTCCGACGGGATCAACAACGCACCCTATACCGAGATCTACGGCAAGGCGATGATCGCGCAACAGTTCGGCCGGCACAGCGTCAGCGCGACGATCGAAGGCGGCAAGAGCATCGGCGGCACCAACCTGATCAACGCGTTCAACTTCACGCTCGGCGGCTTCCAGCATCTGTCCGCGTACGCGGCCGACCAACTGAACGGCAACGAGCTCGCGTACGGGCAGGTCACGTACATGAACCAGTTGATGACGTTCAACGCGTCGCCGGTCAAGGCGCTGTCGGTGGGCGCCAGCGCGGAAGTCGGCAACGTGTGGTCGAGCGGCCAGCAGATCGGCGGCGGCGCGCTCAAGCAGAGCTATACGTTCTTCACGAGCCTGTCGACCGCGTTCGGGCCCGTCTATATCGGCGTCGCGCTCGCCCCCGGCGGCCGACGCAACTTCTACCTGCAGCTTGGCCGCACTTATTGAGCATGCGCGGATGCCGCTGCGGCGGTATCCGCGGCGCCGTCTCGACGGCGGCCATCGACTTCACGGATGCCGCGGATCGGCCTTGCGGCGTGGCGCTAGACCGGCCAGCTGATCTCGAACCGCGCGCCGCCGAGTTCGACCGGATCGACGACCGCGATGCGGCCGTTGTGCGCATGGAGCACCTGTCGCGTGATCGACAGGCCGAGCCCGTAGCCGCCGGTACGGCGGTCCAGGCGCACGAATGCGTCGAAGATCCGTTCGCGCTCGCTCTCGGGCACGCCGGGGCCGTCGTCCTCGACGAAGATCCCGATGTTGCCGTGCACGAGCGAGATCCCGACGACGATCCGCGATTGCGCGTACTTGCTCGCGTTGCGCAGCAGGTTGCGCATCGCATACGACATCAGCCGCCGGTCCATCTTCACGCGCAGATCCGACCCGATCGCGATGCGCGACTCGATCGCACGGTCCGGATACAGCAGTTGCGCGTCGCTCACCTGATGCTCGAACCACGCGACCGGCGCGGTCATCTCGAGGTTCGACTGCAGCGAGCTGTATTCGAGCCGTGCATACGTGAGGCTCATGTCGATCAGCTCCTCAAGCTCGGTCACGTCCTGCGCGATGCTCTCGAGCGCGCCCTGGTATTCGGCCGCCGAACCCGGTTCGCGCAGCATTTCGAGCGCGAAGCGAACGCGCGCGAGCGGCGTGCGCAGTTCGTGCGAGATCCCGTTCGTCAGGTCGCGCTGCGCGGCGATCAGCCGCTCCATGCGCATCGCGAGCGCATTGAGCGTGCGCGCGAGCGGGCCGATGATCACGCTGTGCGATTCGCGCGCACGCGTGTTGAAGCGGCCGCCGGTGAAGTCGATCGCCCGCTCGCGCACCATCACAAGATCCGACCAGACCGGCCGCATCCACCGATACGCGGCGAGCGCCGGCGCGGTGAACACGAACGCGAGCACGATCCAGATATCGCCCGGCAGCGAATCGAACGCATGCCACACGACCTGCGGCGACAATTCGACGCACAGCGCGAGCGCGGGCACCAGCGCGGTCAGCAGGACGAGGCCGAGCAGATGCAGGTAGGTGCGCAGGTACAGGCGCGACCAGCTCGGAATGCGGTCGGCGCGCGTGTCGGTCCACGCGCGGCGGAAGTGCAGCCAGCGCCATTTGACGTAGCGCAGCGTCGGCAGCGGCGGTGCATCGGGGTGCGAACGGGTTCGTCGGATCATCGCGGCTCCCGGCCGGCGGGCGGCATGCTCGCGCGGAACGTGGCGGCGTCGCGCGAAGGCGGCCTCATTCCCACGCGTGCTTGCTGAATTGATAACCCTTGCTGCGGATCGTCTTGATCCGCTGCGGGTTGCTCGCGTCGTCGCGCAGCTTGCGGCGCAGCTTCGAGATGCGCCCGTCGATCGTGCGGTCGAGGCCGTCGAATTCGACACCGCGCAACTGCAGCATCAGATCGTCGCGGCTGACGACTTCGCCCGCGTGACACACGAGCGCCCACAGCAGGTCGAATTCGGCCGACGTCAGATCGGGCGTGCTGCCGTCGGGCAGCACGACGGTGCGGTCGGTGCGGTCGATCGAGAACTTCCCGAACGCGTAGCGCTCCGGCTGCGGCGCGGTGCCTTCGGCCACGCGCGCGGGCGCGCGGCGCAGTTGCGCCTTGATCCGCGCGAGCAGGATGCGCGGCTCGACCGGCTTGTGCACGTAGTCGTCCGCGCCGAATTCGAGGCCGAGCAGCTCGTCGAACGGCTCGTCGCGCGCCGTCACCATGATGATCACGCCGTCGTACTGCTTGCGCGCCTCGCGGCAGATTTCGAAGCCGTCCTTGCCGGGCAGATTCACGTCGAGGATGACGAGATCGGGACGAATGGACAGGATCGCCGGCACCGCGGCGTCACCATGCAGCACAGTGTCGACTTCATAGTCGTTCTTGCGCAGGTAGCCGGCGATCAGCGTGGACAGACGGGTGTCGTCTTCGACGAGCAGGATGCGAAAAGACATGGGCAACGGTCGGGTCATCGGGGAAGCCGCGGCGGCGCCGGCCGGTGCCGGACGCCGGCCATCGGCCGAAACGTACCGCATGATACTGCGCCCGCCGCTTGCCTGTTTGGCTGTCTTGAAAATAAGGGCGCGACTCGGGCCGCGCTTGACGAATCGGCGCCGGGACGGTTCCATACGGGCTCGCCGGAATCCCGGCCCTGCTTCCATCCTGCCTGACGTGATGAATTACCAGACGATTCTTGAACGCATCCACACCGAACTCGCCCCCTGGATCGGCCAGGGACGGGTGGCCGACTACATTCCCGAACTCGCGAAAGTACCCGCCGACAAGTTCGGGATGGCGGTCGTGACGCTCGACGGAAACGTTTACACGGTCGGCGATGCGCACGAGCGCTTCTCGATCCAGAGCATCTCGAAGCTGTTCGCGTGCACGCTCGCGTTCCAGTTGCTGGGCGACGCGCTGTGGGAACGGGTCGGCCGCGAGCCGTCCGGCACCGCGTTCAATTCGCTGGTTCAGCTCGAAAGCGAACGCGGCAAGCCGCGCAATCCGTTCATCAATGCGGGCGCGCTGGTCGTCACCGACGTGCTATGCCGCCGCTTCGTGAAAGCCGAGACGGCGCTCGTCGAATTCGTGCGGCGGCTGATCGGCGCGAACGACATCGACTACGACTCGCGCGTCGCGACGTCGGAGTTGCAGCACGCGGAGCGCAATCGCGCGATGGCGCACTTCATGGCGAGCTTCGGCAACATGCAGATGCCGCCCGATACGGTGATCGACGCGTATTGCCGGCAGTGTGCGATCGAGATGAACTGCGTCGAGCTCGCCAGCGCCGCGCTGTTTCTTGCGAACGGCGGCGTCGCGCCGGCGACCGGCGAGCGGATCGTCGATTCGAGTTCCGCGAAGCGGCTGTCGGCGCTGATGCTGACTTGCGGCACCTATGATGCGGCCGGCGATTTCGTGTATCGCGTCGGGCTGCCGGCGAAAAGCGGCGTCGGCGGCGGGATCGTCGCGGTGCTGCCCGGGGAGATGGCGGTGTGCGTGTGGGCGCCGGGGTTGGATGCGAACGGGAATTCGTTGGCGGGGACCAGGGCTTTGGAATGGTTGACTACGTATTCGGGGCGGTCGATTTTTTGAGGTGAGCTTCCGTCGTTTTTTCGCCTTCCATCAGGCCGGAGCTGTCCGCGTTTTTGTGGGCGAAGGGGTTGGACAGCGGGTTATCCGCGCGCCTGCGTGAATTGATTTTCGAACAGGAGAGAGCGGACGGCTCGACGCTCAGCTCGGTGCTGGCCGAAGGCAAACTCTTCAGTTGATTAAGGAATGCATCCGTTCCTAGCTTTAGTGATAAATCCAACGGACATTCAGCAGTGGCAGCCGGAGCGCTTACCGCTGCAAAATTCATTGCACGAGGGCTGACAAGCACCCCAAACGCGTTCGTTTTCTCACCCTCACTTCTTTCGACCATGGAGAGTCTGCCGAACGGTCTCAGCCGTATATTCTTCACTACCATCCAGCTCGCCTGCATCATTGAACACAACGTAGCCAGAGAACAAGCAAAGACCGTAAGCGACGATCCCGGCAAAATCCCATGCGACACGCGTCTGCACATTGGCTATGTAGCCGTAGCCCTCTCGCCCGCTAAGTTCTGTCACGCATCGGTTGAATGAAATCCAGCATTGCGCTCCGTCACCACCTTCCAACAGAACAAAATCATTCAAAAGACCCTCATTGCCATCGGGTCGCCCTGCAAATTTGACGTCACCGAGAGTCACTCCAAACTCGTCACATGCACGAGCCAGAATCCCTCGCAACTCCTGCAGGCTATTTGGCATCACTGCCAATGGAACGTACATGCTGTTTGCCATAACGTTTTTACCTAGTCGAACGTGTGAGTGTGAGCCACCCGGCGGTCTCAAGAATCAAGTGCAACGTTTAGCCAATCCGGCGGCAGCCAATTCCATCGCCATAGCCTCTTCAGGGGTTTTCCAGTTGAGGGCATCTGGGTGACGCCTGACAGGTCGGCCCCCTTGGGCAGAAACTGGCGCAGCAGGCCGTTGGTATTTTCGTTGCCGCCCCGTTGCCAAGGGGCGTAGGGATCTGCGAAACAGATGTCCAGATTCAGTCGTTCAGCCAACTCGACATGGCAAGTCATTTCCGATCCACGATCGTACGTCAGGCTCTCACGCAGAAAGGCCGGGAGTTTCTTCATCTGGCGCGTGACCCCCTCCAGTGCGTCCTGGGCCGTACAGCCATCCATGCGGCACAGCACGACGAACCGCGTCTTGCGCTCGACCAAGGTACCGACGCAGGAGCGATTGAAGGCGCCTTTGATGAGATCGCCTTCCCAATGACCGGGCCATTGGCGCGTTTCGATTGCCTCGGGTCGATGGACGATGCGCGGGTCTTCCGGGACAAAGCTCTTGCGGGCCAACGTCTTGCGGGCGTTGCCGCGCACCGGCTTCTCCTGGCGCAAGGCCTCGATCATCGCCTGCTTCAAGCCGCCGCGGGGATGGGTATAAATCGCCGCGTAGATCGTTTCATGACTGACGCGTTGCTCGGGATTATCTGGATGCATCTCGCGAAGTCTGGCAGCAATTTGCTGCGGCGACCAGCGCCGATAAACCAGATCGTGATGCACTTGCCAGTACAGCGCGCTTCCTGTTGCCAGCTTCACCTGACGCCGACTTCGCTCGCGGCGCGCCCGGTAGGCTCTCGCCGCGCTCGTGGCGTCATAACAGCGAGACGATTCCGTACGATTGCGTGCCAGCTCTCGCGTGATCGTCGACGCGCTGCGACCAAGCAGCCTTGCAATCGCCCTGACGCTCGTGTTTCCGGCCTTCTCGATCATGATCGCCGCGCGCTCTTCGGCGCTCAGATGCTGGTATTTCGTCATTGCAACACCCTACCTCATCAACGGTGTTGCACTTGAAACTAGAATCTAAGCCTCTTCTCCGTCGACTATCCCCACCACGATCACCATCTCGCCCGACCGTCTGCATTGCATCTCCGGTACGCCAGCCGTCCCATGACGACTACGCCACGAACCCGGCAACAGCCGCGTTCGACACGACTATTCTCCATCAGAGAGAGACTCCGCTTCCCCCTCTCGATTCAACGCACGCAACTCTTTTATAAATTGGTAGGTAGCTGCAATCAGAAGGGTCAAGAAAGCCGGCAACCCAACAATGACAGGTTTCCAGCCGGCTCCTTTACCCAAAGAGAAGACCAATGCTATTAGCAGCAAGGAAAGCAGCGATGCATAACCTATAGCGAAACGTCTAAACAAGGTTCGCTTCTTGTCTGTCAGATTCATTCTCACTCACCTATCGGTTGGCTTATTTTTAGCAGCCTCAATTGCCGACTGTATCGGCCCCAACAAGAATTGTATGAACTGATTTACAAATCTACCGATACTACCCGGGAGGATATATTGCACTCCGCCATCACCCACACCACCACCAGCACTGATCCCGAAGCTACTCGCGTTGTAGCCAGAACTGTTCTGAATATCCGAGAACGACAACGTCCCCGTCGTCAGCTGATTCTTGTCCGGCGTCGCCGTACTCGCGATATACGCTCCCTTCAGGTCCGTATTGCCCTTCACGTTGATGTCGAAACCACCGTCCCCGGCATGAATAGTCATCGACCCACCGTCGACCTTGAACCCAAAAACACGGACTCGATGGCACTCCGATTACGACGCTACGCGACGTAGTATTTTCCGTGTCGAAATTAAGCCATCATCTGCCTTCACGGCCCTAGGTCGGATACTGATACACATCACAATCGAACCGACATAGTCTGATCATGCTTAAAAATTAAAAACTCCCTTACATCGGTTATTTCACAAAGGAATCGTCCATCACTTGATTTTGACAAGATGCCGGTAATTTCAGCTTGATCGCCGTACAAATATTCGCCCCCCCCGAAAGCAGGAACACTCGAAAGAAGCTTCTTTTTCAAATCACCATGGCGCACCAAAACAGCGTGATTCTTTTCCAGAATTTTTGCATCTGATTCGACAAAATATCCATCCTGCCCATCCATGACAAAGAAACCTTTCAAAACCACTTCCGTGCCAAAAGCGATGGCATCGGTTGTTTCGTTGAGTTCGATAATTTCCATAGTTTTCACGTCTATCACCTAGTGCGTATAAACAACTTGCCCCGTGAATTTCTTAGAGAATTCTTTAACGGGAACAAAGTACTGCGTCCCGGTCCCAGGGTCTCTGACTGCAACAACGGAGTTCCCCAACCGTGTCGTCACTCCGTCCACCACAACAAAGTGCCCTCCGCCGACATCCAAGTCAACGTGCGCAATTGCAGCATTTCCTCGCGACGTAGCTGCAGCCAAGTCGTCAACAGACGCACCGACAGCCCATCTAGCCGAACTCAACCCATTTTTCTGCAGCGCGCTCGACAGCCCGACAACGTCCGTGCCCCATCCCGGCCCAAGGTTTGCGTCTTTAGCTATTTGAGAAATGTTGGCCCATTGTCCTCGGTCATTCATCACCATCGCACAAGCAGTAGGGCCGCAGGCGACATCGCCAACATTCGAAATATACCTCTGATCGATAACAACGCGATCTCCATTGCGCCCCATTGAATTCGTCTCGGACGCCAACCCGCCCGCACTTCCACCATCGGAACTTGCTCCTTGGCCAACCGAGACCACTGCCTTCGAGCCGACAGCCCGGGATCGTGCAAGTGCGCCGGCTATATCCTTCACGAGGGTTGGCGCCCCGACAAAGCCAAGCACTTCCCCTAGTGTTGATGCATCAGCTTCCGCAAGTCTAGCCTGCTTCCATTCAGCGCTCGTGATGCTATTAAGTAGCTTAATCTCTTTCGACTCAAGCTGCTGCGTCTTAATTGGATCGTCCTGATAGAGAACCTTTTCTTGCTGAAGCGCCTGAATTGCAGCAGTAATCTGACCAACTTTCGAGCTACATGCATTGGGATCAGAGCACTGACGCCCCGCAATCTTGCTTGCCTCTGCGTACTGCTGCTGTGCTGAGGCACCGGGATTTTTTGTGCCGAAACGGGCTTGTTGCTCGGGAGTCCACGAACCATCAGCATTTCCACCGAGAAGCGGGTTATTACGTTCGCTCGAACTTGCCTCGAAGAGTCCTGCCGACTTATTTTGAACAATAAACTGTTTGGCCTTTTCATCGCTGCCGCCAGTGCTATTAGCAAAGTTGTCTACCAGTGCGTAGCCGGATGAAAGTAGCTTTTGATAGGCCTCTTCGTTGCTAATCGACTTACCCGTTTGTTGCAGATAAAACGCCGCAAAATCCTTGGACTTCGACTTCGCCCAATCGCGTTCGTTCTGGTGCAGCTGCCGATTGAAGCGATCCACACTCGCCCCAGTCAATGCCCCAGTCCCACCACCGGCCAACGCCCCAGCTCCGCCTGCCAGCATATTCGATGTCAGATTTCCCAGCAGTTCGTCGACGTTAGCGTTACCAGTCGGTCCCGCATCCTTGATCGACTGCGCAATCTCATTGAGTTGCGGGGCAAGCTTGGCTGACACGCCCGCACCTGCCGCCCCGCCAACTGCGCCCAACCCACCACCAGTCAACCCTCCCGTCAACGCCCCGCCTGCGATATGCAACGCAACGCGGTTGCCACCACCCTCGGCCCAACTATCAGCCTCCTGTTGGTACTGTGCCTTGAGCGTCGGATCAGTCGTGTTGTTTGCATGCGTCTGCGCCTCCTCGCGCTTCTTATCGGCGTAGCTGCCAATCTGCTTTGCAATCGTCTCCGCCACCGCCTGCGCCGCGTTGATCAAATCCGACTGATTGCTCAACACCTGCTGCAAATCCGGCGTCTTGCCAACCGTCCCGTTCAGTTTCGACGTATCACGATTGAGCGTCGCCACTTCCTGTTTCTGGCTCGCCTGATCCGTGATCGTGATGGTACCGGCACTGATCGCGCTCTTCGTGCTCGCACTGCTGCTGTCGCTCTCGCTCACATACAACGGCTGACCGCCACCCGTATTCTTCCCGCTCGTCGGCCCGTGCGTCGCATAATTGTTGCCCCCATCACCCACACCACCACCGGCACTGATCCCGAAGCTACTCGCGTTGTAACTCGAACTATTCTGAATATCCGAGAACGACAACGTCCCCGTCGTCAGCTGATTCTTGTCCGGCGTCGCCGTGCTCGCGATATACGCCCCCTTCAGGTCCGTATTGCCCTTCACGTTGATGTCAAAGCCACCGTCCCCGGCCCGAATCCCAGCCTGCTCGTTCACGCCCGCATAGTTACCGCTCGCATGGCCGTTCTGCATGCTGACGCTGGCGCTCGCACCGCCCTGACTGACGCTGAACCCGCCACCCGAACTGCGCTGGTGGGCTTCGCTGCGGCTCGTATCCTGCACCGACGCGAGATTCAGGTTGCCGCCCACGTCCGCCATCACCTTGTTGGCGTTGACGTTGGCCCCAACGATATTGGTATCGCCGCCGCTGATGATCGTCGCCGTATTGCTCGCGCTGACGTGTGTATTGTTCTGCGTCGCCGCATCCGAATTCGCGTCGCCGTGCGCACGCGACATCGACGCCGAGACACCGAATCCGCCGGTGCCATACGACACCCCCACGCTCGCGCTCTTCGATTCGTTCGTACTCCGCGTGCTGTCGGTATCCGTGCTGTTGACCAGATTGACCTTGTTCGTCGCCTGCAGCAGCACGTCCTTCGCGTTCACGTCCGATCCCTGGATCGTCACGTTTCCTTGGCCCGCGTTCTTGTCGCCCGTCGCGACGAACGCCGCCGTGCCGCCCGCCTTCACGCTGCTGCCGTTGCTTAGACTCTCGTTTCAAGTGCAACACCGTTGATGAGGTAGGGTGTTGCAATGACGAAATACCAGCATCTGAGCGCCGAAAAGCGCGCGGCGATCATGATCGAGAAGGCCAGAAACACGAGCGTCAGGGCGATTGCAAGGCTGCTTGGTCGCAGCGCGTCGACGATCACGCGAGTGCTGGCACGCAATCGTACGGAATCGTCTCGCTGTTATGACGCCACGAGCGCGGCCAGAGCCTACCGGGCGCGCCGCGAGCGAAGTCGGCGTCAGGTGAAGCTGGCAACAGGAAGCGCGCTGTAGTGGCAAGTACATCACGATCTGGTTTATCGGCGCTGGTCGCCCAGCAAATTGCTGCCAGACTTCGCGAGATGCATCCAGATAATCCCGAGCAACGCGTCAGTCATGAAACGATCTACGCGGCGATTTATACCCATCCCCGCGGCGGCTTGAAGCAGGCGATGATCGAGGCCTTGCGCCAGGAGAAGCCGGTGCGCGGCAACGCGCGCAAAACGTTGGCCCGCAAGAGCTTTGTACCGGAAGACCCGCGCATCGTCCATCGAGCCGAGGCAATCGAAACGCGCCAATGGCCCGGTCATTGGGAAGGCGATCTCATCAAATGCGCCTTCAATCGCTCCTGCGTCGGTACCTTGGTCGAGCGCAAGACGCGGTTCGTCGTGCTGTGCCGCATGGATGGCTGTACGGCCCAGGACGCACTGGAGGGGGGCACGCGCCAGATGAAGAAACTCCCTGCCTTTCTGCGTGAGAGCCTGACGTACGATCGTGGATCGGAAATGACTTGCCATGTCGAGTTGGCTGAACGACTGAATCTGGACATCTGTTTCGCAGATCCCTACGCCCCTTGGCAACGGGGCAGCAACGAAAATACCAACGGCCCGCTGCGCCAGTTTCTGCCCAAGGGGGCCGACCTGTCAGGCGTCACCCAGATGCAATTGAACGACATTGCCAAACTGATGAACGGCCGCCCTCGCCAAACCCTCAACTGGAAAACCCCTGAAGAGGCTATGGCGATGGAATTGGCTGCCGCCGGATTGGCTAAACGTTGCACTTGATTCTTGAGACCGCCGACTCTTCTCCGTCGACTATCCCCACCACGATCACCATCTCGCCCGACCGTCTGCATTGCATCTCCGGCGCGCCAGCCGTCCCATGACGACTACGCCACGAACCCGGCAACAGCCGCGTTCGACGCGACTATTCTCCATCAGAGAGAGACTCCTCTTCCCCCTCTCGATTCAACGCACGCAACTCTTTTATAAATTGGTAGGTAGCTGCAATCAGAAGGGTCAAGAAAGCCGGCAACCCAACAATGACAGGTTTCCAGCCGGCTCCTTTACCCAAAGAGAAGACCAATGCTATTAGCGGCAAGGAAAGCAGCGATGCATAACCTATAGCGAAACGTCTAAACAAGGTTCGCTTCTTGTCTGTCAGATTCATTCTCACTCACTTATCGGTTGGCTTATTTTTAGCAGCCTCAATTGCCGACTGTATCGGCCCCAACGAGAATTGTATGAACTGATTTACAAATCTACCGATACCACCCGGGAGGATATATTGCACTCCCGCTCCCGTAAATCCACCCGCTGTACCCAACGCACCCGATAGATCAGGATTCCCGCTCGGATTTTTCAAAGCAGCACCTCCAAACGAAGCTGTCCCACCAACAATCGCGTTATAGCCAGCAACGACGATCTTTCCTGTCGTGCTAGTACTCAGTGTAGTGAGCGGTAGATAGAACGGCGTCATCGCTCCTGCCACTCCACCCACAACCAGCGATTTCCCAACATTTGGTGCATCAATCGACAACCCCATCGCATGGCTGATCACATCTCCTGCATAGTCATACGCCGCTCCCAACGCCCATGCTCCTGCTACCACCGGCGCTGCTGCCCCAAGCGTCGTCAGCCCAGCAGCAGCCCCAGCTGCCATGCCCAACTGAGGATGTGCCTCATGTCCTGGCAACGCCTTCTGTTCCGGCGTCAACGATCCATTCTTGTTCCCATACTTGAACGGATCGTTGTAGTACTGATCCGTCTGGAACAACCCGCCCGCGTTGCTGCTGATGTAAGCCACCGCAACCTGATCACCGCCCGGCCCCTTGCTGGCCACCGCATCCACCAAACGATAACCATTCGCCAGCAACATATTCTGCGCTTGTTCAGCCGTTATCTTCTGACCGGTCTTGTCCTCGTAGAACTTCGCGAAGTCTCTCGACCTATCCTTCGCCCACTGTCGCTCGTCCTGATTCAACTGCCGATTAAACCGATCAGCACTCGCCCCGGTCAACGCCCCAGTCCCGCCACCGACCAACGCCCCAGCTCCACCAGCCAGCACATTCGATGTCAAGTTCCCCAGGAGCTCATCGACGTTCGCGTTACCAGTCGGCCCCGCATCCTTGATCGACTGCGCAATCTCATTCAGTTGCGGAGCGAGCTTCGCCGACACACCAGCACCGGCAGCGCCACCAACCGCACCCAAGCCACCGCCGGTCAACCCACCCGTCAGCGCACCGCCGGCAATGTGCAGCGCAACACGATTGTCACCACCCTCGGCCCAACTGTTGGCCTCCTGCTGGTAATGTGCCTTGAGCGTCGAATCGGTCGTGTTGTTTGCGTGCGTCTGCGCCTCCTCCCGCTTCTTATCGGCGTAGCTCCCAATCTGCTTTGCAATCGTCTCCGCCGCCGCCTGCGCCGCGTTGATCAAATCCGACTGATTGCTCAACACCTGCTGCAAATCCGGCGTCTTGCTGACCGTGCCATTCAGATTCGACGTATCACGATTGAGCGTCGCCACGTCCTGTTTCTGGCTCGCCTGATCCGTGATCGTGATGGTACCGGCACTGATCGCGCTCTTCGTGCTCGCACTGCTGCTGTCGCTCTCGCTCACATACAACGGCTGACCGCCACCCGTATTCTTCCCGCTCGTCGGCCCGTGCGTCGCATAATTGTTGCCCCCATCACCCACACCACCACCGGCACTGAGCCCGAAGCTGCTCGCGTTGTAGCTCGAACTGTTCTGAATATCCGAGAACGACAACGTCCCCGTCGTCAACTGATTCTTGTCCGGCGTCGCCGTGCTCGCGATATACGCCCCCTTCAGGTCCGTATTGCCCTTCACGTTGATGTCAAAGCCACCGTCCCCGGCCTGAATCCCCGCCTGCTCGTTCACACCCGCATAGTTACCGCTCGCATGGCCGTTCTGCATGCTGACGCTGGCGCTTGCACCACCCTGGCTGACACTGAACCCGCCGCCCGAACTACTCTGGTGGGCTTCGCTGCGGCTCGTATCCTGCACCGACGCGAGATTCAGGTTGCCGCCCACATCCGCAATCACCTTGTTGGCGTTGACGTTTGCCCCAACGATATTGGTATCGCCGCCGCTGATGACCGTCGCCGTATTGCTCGCGTTGACGTGTGTATTGTTCTGCGTCGCCGCATCCGAATTCGCATCGCCGTGCGCACGCGACATCGACGCCGAGACACCAAATCCGCCGGTGCCATACGACACCCCCACGCTCGCGCTCTTCGATTCGTTCGTGCTGCGCGTGCTGTCGGTATCCGTGCTGTTGACCAGATTGACCTTGTTCGTCGCCTGCAGCAGCACGTCCTTCGCGTTCACGTCCGATCCCTGGATCGTCACGTTCCCTTGGCCCGCGTTCTTGTCGCCCGTCGCGACGAACGCTGCCGTACCGCCCGCCTTCACGCTGCTGCCGTTGTTCTGCCTGCTGTCCTCGGTGAATGTCGTCTTGCTGTGCGACGAGCCGAAACTCAGTTCGATCTTCGCCTCCGGCTTGCCGTTCGGATCGCTCAATGCCTTGGTCATATTGCCCGTCGCGCCGACCAGATCAGCCATGCCGCCGGCCGCCGCAATCACATGGAGCGCGGCGGCACGTCCGTCCTGGCTGCCGCCCGCACCCTGCGCCTGCTGATTCACGTTCTGAATTGCATCGATCACCGGCGACTTCACCGCCAGCGTGAAACCCGAACTCTTCACCTCGTGCGTTTCTTCGTGATGGCGGTCGGTCTGCGACGCATCGATCGTCACTTCCTTCGCGATGCCCGTCACGTCCTTGCCCGCAACAATGTCGGAGCCCGTCACGTGCAGTTTGTTGCCCGCTACCATCGACACGCTGCCGTCAGTGCTGCCGATCAGGCTGCCCTGCGAACCCTTCACCGTGTCGCGGCTGGTATCGATGGTCTGGTTCGTGCCGTACGAAATCCCCGCGCCCGCACTGCCGAGGCCCGACTTCTTCACGTCCTTGTAGTGATATTCGCTCGAGGCCGTGTCCCCTGTCGTAACCGTCAGGTCGTGACCCGCGGAAAGACTCACATCGTTGGTTGCCGCAATCGTCGCGGCCTTCGCCGTCAGGTCATTGCCTGCCTGCACCGCGACACTGTTACCCGACAACGTCGTGCCCACCGCGTTCGTGTAACTGCTCGAATCGATCGTGTGCGTCGATTTCGACGACAGGAAGCCGTTTTCCTTGTGATAGTGCTCGTCGTTCGCGCTCGCGCTTTGTTCACCGGCATTCAGATTGACATCGTGCCCGGCGCTCACGCCAATCGCGCCCTGCGCATTCGCATACGCGGCCGTCGCATTCACGTCATGGCCCGCCACGATCGCCAGATTGCCGCCCGTCGCGATCTGCGTGCCCGTGTCGATCGACGCTGAATGCTCGGCATGATTGCGCGCATCCCACTTCACCGCATCCTGGCTGCTCTGGCGAACCGCATTCAAATTGACGTCGTGGTTCGCTGCGAGCACGGCATCGCCGGTCGTCGCAATCACAGCCGCATTGGCGTTCAGATCCCGGCCGGCGACGGCTTGAAGCGTACCCGCATTGACCGTCGATATACGGTCGATGCCGGTCGCGCTGCCATTCGCGGCCTTCGCCGAGCTGGTCGTGCTCGTCAGATTGAGGTCGCGGCCAGCCGACAGCGCTACGGTGTTGCCTTGAATCAACCCGCCAAGATTATTGAGGTCCTGGTTCGCACTCGCGAGCACGGTTCCACCCGACACCGTACCGCTGTTGTCGATCGAATCGGCATGAATGATCGTGACGTTGCGGCTAGCGATCGTGCCCGAGTTCTTGTACGCGCCGTTGGCATCGACCGTGACGTTCTTGCCGGAGATGATCGTGCCTTCGCCAGTCACGTCCGCCGCGTTCGCGCGCAGATATACCTGCGGCACCAGCACCGTCTGCTGACTGCCGTTCGCCAATGTCACCGTCTGATTCACGAGCCACACGATGTCGCTCGTCAGCACAGCCATCTGCGCGTCGGTCAGCGCCGTGCCGACATTCAGCCCGAACTGCTGCGACGCCTTCACGCCGTTCGCCATCAGCGCTTCGTATTCCTTCTGATTGTCCGTATAGTCACCGATGAACCGCTGGCCGGTGGTCTGGATGATCTGCTGCTGAACGAGCTGCTGCTCGTAGAAGCCATCGCCGATGCGCTTGAGGACCGTATTCCGATCGACCTTGAGTGCATCCAGCATCGTGTCGCTGGACAACCACTTCCTGTAATCGGTAAAGCGCGGGTCCGTCTCGATCAGGAAGTGGCTCCCCGGGTCGCTCGTCACCCGATACAGCGCGTTGTTCGGCAGGCGCGTATTCGGCGTGACCGTGCGCACGACTACATCGCCGACATTGGCCTTCACGGCCGATACGGTCCCGACGCCGACGCCCGACACACCCGAGCCGACCAACACTTGCCCGCCAACTTCCTTGCCCGCTACTGGCGTCACGCCCGTACCGCTTGCGCCCTGCGCAGCGGATGTCGCCGCCGCCACGCTCTTGATCGGATCGGACGGTTTGCCCGGATCGGCCAGCACCACCGGCAGATCGATCGTTTGTGACGGAATAGCCGGCGAGTAGTTGGTCGTCGAGGTCGCGCGCTCGTCACCGCTGAAGGCCCCGCCGGACTGCACCCAGGTATAGATCGCCTTGCCCGAGCCCGTGAACGTTTCAGTACCGGCCGCGCCGATGTTCTGCACGTTCCTCGGATGGTTGCCGTCGCCGGCCACGATCTGGCTCTTGTCGTTGACGCCGGACGGCGTGTTGATCGTGATATGACGGCCAGCGGTAACCGTGCCGGGTTGCGAAGCCGTTACCACGTCCCTGGTCGATTTCACGTCTACCGTGTAGACGGTATAGGTCTGGACGAGCCGGCTCGCGACATCCCCGTTATACCCAACGAGCGCCTGATTCAGATTTTGGTAGGCCGCGACGGTCGCCTTGTACCACTGTTGGAACGGTGCGCATGCCGCGTTTGTCGAGGTCAGACATGAAGGACTCGGTGGGCTGAAGGGAGGCGGTTTTGCGCCCGTCACATCAGCTTCAGTAGGGGGCTTGATCGCGAACCAATCGCTGCCAACGCCGCGTCTGCCAGTAACCAGTCCAGCACCCGCAGTCATGGCGAATGGCCCCGACGTCATCCATGCCGGATTCGCGTCCGGCGGCGGCGCTACGCCGAACGTCGCCCAGATGTCAGCCGGGACCGTCCGATACGCACCAGTTTGTGTAGCTGCGCCGCCCCCACCAAAGTTGATTGCGGCATACGCCGTGTTATCGATCTTGCCCGCCACCCCGTTCATCGTGTACTTCGCATACTCGGCAAACGGATATTTCGTCGACGGCAGCAGGATGAATTTCTGATCGTCGTCCAGCGCCCACTGGTAATCCGTGCCCGGATGGATTTCCTGGCTGTTCTTCTGGTACAGGTAGACCGTCGACGGGTCGATCTTCTCCGTCGAGCCCGGCACCTGATACCAAAGCTGATTCCCGCTGTCGGTCGTGACGGTCGTGGTCTGGAAGTTCGAATTCAGGTTCTCGAACCGGTTTGCACCGATCGTGACGTCGCGACCGGCGTCGATCTGCGCGCCGTTGTTCGTCACGGTCTGCGCAGCACCGGTTGCCTGATGGTTCGCGTCCAGCGCGCCGCCAACACGAATGTCGTTGCTCGCGTACATCAGCGCGTTGTTCTGGTTCATGAGCGTCTGCGCCCCGATGTCGAGGTCACCGCGAGAAGCAATCACGCCACCGACACCCTGGGCATTCCGGTCGTTGACAACCGTGTTCGCGCCCACTGCGACCGTGTCGCCGTAAATCCGGCCACCGGCATTCGTGATCGTGTCCCCGGCCGTCACCGTCGTTGTGCCGCCATCGATCAGACCTTCGTTCGTGATCGACTGGTTCGCGTGAATGTTGGTCGCGTTGCCACCGATAATCTCACCGGTCGCACGGTTCCGGATCGAATTGGCGCTCACATTGGCGACATTGCCCGCCGACAGCGTGCCGCTGTTGTCCAGCGTGCCGCCGGCCGTGGTCGTCAGATCATGACCGGCCACGATCTGGCCGGCGTTGGTCAGATCGCCTTGCGCCGTTACGTTGACGTCGCCCGATGATTGGAGCTTGCCGTCGTTGCTCAAAGTCCCGGTCGAGACCGTCAGTTGCTGACCACCATTGATGTCGCCCTGGCTGTTGACCAGCGTATTCGCTGCCGTCAACGTTGCAGAGCCTTTCGACTGGATGCTGCCCGACGTGTTGTCGATGATCGGTGCGGTCAGCTTCGCATTCCTGTCCGCTCGAATCGAGCCGGACGTATTGTCGATCGCCTGATTCGCATCAAGGGTGACGCTTGCGCCTTCCATCCCGGCAGTCAATCCCGGCACGCCTGCGGTGGTCGGCAGCGTTGAATTGGCAGTCTGCGCATTGCGAATCGTATCGCCCGTCACCCACAGCGCACCGCGCGCATGCATGGCACCGCGCGTGTTATCGATCGTCGTACCGGACACCGTGACATCGCTGTTGCCGCCGATCTGGCCGGCCACGTTCGACACCGTACCGGCGCTTCGCACCGTCAGTACGCCGTCCGCCACGAGCGAACCCGCATCGTTCGTCACGGAAGCAGCGTTGACGGTTGCCGCACCGCTCGACGAAATCGCACCACCTGCGTTGCTCAGCGCTCCCGTTGTCAGCGTGACGCCATTGCCGAGAACCTGACCACCCGTGGATTGCCCTGCCAGTATGCCGTTGTCGAACGTCTGGCCGTGCGTATCGAGATCGACCGATCCCGTCGCCTGCACCAATCCCGACCGGTTATCGAACGCCCCCGAACGGCTCGTCAGCGATTGGCTCGCCGCCACGTTGCCGAGCGTGTTGTCGATCGCACCTTGTCCGGACGCGAGCGTGACGTTCGCCCCCGTGATCGTACCGCCCGAGTTCAGCAAGCCGGAATTGGTGAGCGTCGTGTCCCCCGAGGCCAGCAGCTTGCCGCCCGCATTGTCCGTCGTACCGGATGTCGCCACCGACAATGCGCCGGAGACGGAGCCGATGGTGCCACCGCGGTTTGTCACGGTCTGCGCCGCCACGGTCGTGTCGTGTGTCGTCGCGATCGTGCCGCCTGCATTCGTCAATGCGCCTGCAACATTGAGCTTCGCTGCGTCCGCTGAAACCGCGCCTTGCGAATTGTCGAACGTGCCGGCCTGCGTGTTCAGCGCACCGGCAGCGGTAATCTTGCCTTGGGTATTGTCGAGTACCTGCGAGACGATCAGCGTCATGTCGCCGTTGGACGCGCCGATCTGGCCTGCACGGTTATTGAGGATGCCGGCTGTCGCGGACAGCCCGCTCGCCCCCACCAGCTTGCCGCTATCGTTCGACACCGTGCGGGTTGCGGTCAACGACAACGCATCAGACGATGACCCGATCTGACCGCCCGCATTGACGAGATCCCCCGCCTGGACCTGTACGCCGCGCACGGCCGTCATACTGCCGTTCGAGTTGTCGATCGTGTCGCTTGCAACGACGAGCGCATTGGCCGAACTTACCGTACCGCCAACGTTCGTCAGAGACTTCGTCGCACGCAGCGCCGTGTCGCCGGCGGCCGATCCGATCGTACCCGCCGCATTGCCAACGCTGTTTGCCGTCACCGACAGACCATTGCCGCCGACTATCGCGCCGGACTCATTCGAGACCGCGCCCGTCGCCGTCACGGTCAGCATATCGGTGGTGCCGATCTTGCCGCCCGTATTGACGACATCGGTCGCGGTAATCCGTGCGGCGTGTGCGCTCACCGATCCAGCCGAGTTGTCGAGATGGGCCGTGTGAATCGACAGATCGTTCGCGGACGCGACCTTGCCGTTTGCGTTGTTCAGCGATTGCGTGACGTCGAGCGAGGTATCGCCCGCCACGGAGCCGATCTGGCCCTGTGCGTTGGAAACCGCATTCGCCGTCAGCGTGAGACCATTGCCGCCCGCGAGCTTCCCGTTGTCGTTCGACACGTTCCCGGTCGCCGTCAATGTCAACGCGCCCGTCGACGTGCCGATCTCGCCGGCCACGTTCGTGAGGTCGGTTGCGGCGATCTGCGCCGTGCGCGCAGTCATGTGCCCCTGCGTATTGTCTAGCGCGCCGGCCGAGTTCAGGGACAGTGCGTCCGCCGCCAACGTCCCCGACCGGTTCGAAACCGATTGCGCGGTTACGTTCGCGAGGCTGTGCGAACTGATGGTGCCGGAGTCGTTGACCAGTTGCCCCGCACTCAGTGTCACGTTCTGTCCGCTCATCGTGCCGGCGACATTCGACAACGTACCATTCGTCGTGACGTTGACCGCGCTGGCCGCGTTCACGGTTCCGTGGTCGAGCGTGACGTCGTTGGCGAACAGATTGACGTTGTCGCCCGCTGCCAGTGTGCCGCTGCTCGTCACGTTCGCGGCGCGCGCCGTGACGGAGCCACCGCCGACGAGATTGCCTGCGGAATCCGCGCCCGCGTATGCCTGCCCGCTATTGTTGAATGACGTGGCGGCTGTCAGGTTCGTGTTGCCGGCCGACGAAATCGTTCCGGCGTTCGACAGCGCCCGAGACGCGTTCAGATCGGTGGCCTGCGTACTGACAATCGTGCCTTGCTGGGCGACGTTGGCGCCATCGATCCGGGTATTCGCGGCCGACTGAAGACGCGCCGTCGGCGCAATCGTCACATCGCCGTTGTTCGAGACTTGAATATCGCCAGTCAGTGACGTGATGGAACCGGCATCTCGCACACCCACGCCGGCCTCGGTCCCGATCATCCGGACGCTATTGGCGAACATGCTTCCCAACGCCTGCACGTCGATCGCGACGCCCGGCGCGGCATCGGTACCGTTCCGCGCCTGCGCGGTGTTGCTCGCATAGTCGACCCGGTTCGCCCCCGCCACCGCGGTGATCGAATCCGCCCACACCTGGCCGTTGATCGTCATCGCGCGTGCGATCAGGTCGATCGCGCTGCCATGCGCGTCGAGCCCCGCACCGGCGATGCCGATCTGCCCCTGCGTCACGTTGAAACCTGCCAACGTGCCATCCGGATTGAAAGTCGGCACGCCGGTCGTCAGCGTGACACGCGGAACATTCAGAAAGCCGCAACCCGCACAGGTGATGCCTGCCGGATTCGCGATCACGAGATTCGCGCGATTACCGGCGATCTCGGTGGGCCCGAGCAGTTGACTGGGGTTGCCCGACGTGACCTGGTTGACGATCACGCGCGCGGCGTTGTTGCCGAGGAATGGATTGCCTTGCACCCAGCCGGCGAGTTGCGTCCGCGAATCCCGGCCGCTGTTGACCAGCACGGCCCCCTTCGTGCCGACGTTGTACTGCGTGAAGTTGTTCAGCGAGACGCCGTTCTTCGGTGCGGTAATGTTGACGAGCGGTACGCCCGATGCCGACACCCCGACGACCGGATGGGTCGGACCGCTTCGATCGGGCGTGATCGGCAGCGTTGCCTGCGCTTCGGCGACGAGCGGCTGCATGCCGAACGTACACAGTGCGGCGAACGCGGTTGCGCGTGCCGCAAACCAGATCGAGATTCCGGAATCCACCGACACGGGTCGAGTGGCTGGCCGCACGCGAGCGCGTTCACCGCCCCCGTGCGCCGATGCGTATTCGTCAACCGCTACCAGCATGCCGCGCACGGCACTGAAGACCAAGCGAAAGATTCCGGAATTCATGATCGTCTTATTCTTGAATGCATGTCGAGCCGGCCGTCCACGCATCGCGAGAATGACCGGCCGCTACTCACGTTACTTGCAGCTCAGTGCCGCCAGACCGTTGATGTTGCCCGTCGTCGCGGCCGGGATGCCGTACGACACCACCAGATACGGTTGCTTCGCGTCCGTGCCCATGACCGTGCTCATCAGCGCCGATCTGGTTTTCGAGCTGAGCTCCGCCAGACCAATCGCGGAGGTTCCAACGAACGACTGGTTCTGGTCGCTGCCGATCGAGTACTGCAGATTCAGCGTGTAGTCGATGGCCGGATGACCAAAGGTGTCGGTACCGCTCGTGAGCGTCGCCGTGGCGCCATTCAGCGAACCCGGCGCCGTATTGCCGTCCGTCGACGTCGGACGCGTTGCGAAGGCCAGCGAGCATTGCATTTGCACGGGCGACGTCGTATCGATCGCAACCGGCACACCGATTGCCCATACTTGCCCCTGATTGGCGTTGTACGTCGCACCTGCCGAATCGGCGCCGTCCGTCCAGCGGCCGATGGCGATGTCGCCATTGCCGGCGAGATCCGTCACGGTGCCTTTGGTCAGGGTCTTGATCGTGCCCGACGAGTCGTAGGGAATCGCGACATAGGCGCCTGGCGCCTGCTCCTTGAGCGACGCGGTCGGCTGGGACAGGGCTCTGAGCGTGTAATTCCCGTTCGGCATCTGTCCACCGTTCCACGATGCGGGCGGCATCAGAATGCGGACCGTCGAAACCTGGCTCGAGATCGATTGGGATTGCCCTTCCACGCGAATCCCCGTCGAAGACGACGCACTACCCGACGGCGCTCCGTTCGACGACGCGCCATTCGATGCCGCGCTGCCACCGCCACCACCGTCGTCACCACCACCACATGCGCTCAGGCCAAGCGCCGCCACCACCGCAAACGTTGCCGTCGCGGCTTGCAAAAGCCGATGCTTCTCGTACCGGTGCTGCATGGTTCCTCCTTCTTCTGATTGACGATCAACAGGACACCGAGTCGAGATCGACGCCCCGCTCGGCCCGCCCCGCTACGCTCAGAACAACGTGCTGACCTGGAACAGCAACGTCGGCGACCCCGTCTTGAATCCGTCCGGCTTCGACAACGGGAAGCCGAGCGATACGTCGTAGTTCAGCGCGGCGCCGAGCACGTTCTTCGGTGCGAGATTGCCGCGCATGCCGACGATGGCGCCGACCAGCGTTTCGCCGAGCAGGTATTGCGCGGCCGGTCCTCGCACGCGCCCGGCATCGATGCCGGCATAGAGCGCCTGCGTACCGACAGACGTCGGCACGTACCAGTCGAGTTCGTTGGAAACCACCCAGCCGCTCTCGGCGGCGAGCGTCAGTTGCTGATCGAAGCCGCGCACCGCGTAACGCGTGCCGATCGTGAAATAGTCGGAAGGGGTCAGCGGCGTACGTGCGTTCTGCATGTTCCAGCCGAACTGGTACGAGAACGCCTGACTGCCGATCCTGAAAGGAACTTGAGCGCCGAGGCTTGCCAGTTCGACCTGCGTCTTGCCGTTGAAGTCGGGAGTGCCGACCACCGTGCCCGAATGGCTGGAGACGCCCGGCAACGATGCGCGCCACGCGAATGAGCCGTCGAGCACGACATTGCCGATGTACTGGCGATGCGCGATACCCAGTTCGTAACCGATGATGTCGCGATGCTGCACCGGAATGTCGACACCGTCGATCGCGTTGCGGCTGATCTTGTGGAACAGGTTGCCGTGAATTTCGGTGCGCGCGTGCGCGTTCCGATAGATCACGCCGGACAACCCAGCCTGAAGTTGAGACTGAACACCGCTGTATTCGATCGGCTCGTCAAAACCCGCGACCGTCTGCTTGTACCGCGAGCGGCTCGCGTTCAGCGTCAGCATCGCGTAACCGATCGGCACGCTGTAGTTCGCGGAGACGGACTGATTCCCCTTCGCGGATGCGCCAATGTTTGCGTTCGTCGTGCCTGCGATCTGCAGTTGATCGTACAAGTGAAACGGGGAATCGAAGGTGAACGAGCCCGACAGCTCGTACTTGCCGGTCGAATCGAGACCTGCGTTGTCCGCGCCGATGACGGCATGCCAGCGCTTGCCGGTGCCTGGATGGAACACCAGCTCCGAGTCGCCCGGATTCATGCCGGGTGCGATGTCGAACGTCGCATCGGACTGTGACTGGAGACGACGCACGTTCTCGAGGCCCTGATCGATGTCGCGCTGATTCAGCAACGCACCGGCCGATGCCGGCAATGCCGCGCGCGTCCAGCCGATCGTCGGTTTGCCGGCGCGGATGTCGCTGATCCGCCCGGGAACCACACGAAGCGTCAGCGTTCCGGCTTGCAGCGATTGCACTGGCACGAGCACGCGTGACGTCACGTAGCCACGGTCGATCAGTGCGTTATTGGCCGCGTCCTGAATCTGCTTGAGCGCGGCCTTGCCGACGCACTGGCCGACGACCGGTTGCAGAAAACGCGCAAGCCATGCGAACGCATTGTCTTCCAATGCGATTGCCTTGATCGGAAAGCACGGATTATCGAGCGGCAAGTTGTCGACGCCGGTTGTCGATGCCTTCTCGCCCGTCGGCGTCAGGACGGTCGGACGAGGATTCAATTCCTTCGTCGCGTCCAGTTGCTGTTGTTGCAAACGCTGGATTTGCGGGCCAGACGTGATCTCGGACGGCGGAATCCCTTGCGCGAATGCAGAAACGCTCGCCAACGCCGAAATCAACGCTGCCGAAGTTTCTCGTTTCTTCACTTGTTAGCCGCGTAATGATTGGTCTCTCGCGCCGCAATTTATCAAAACACTCGAAAGCACAGTGTCAGGAATTGCAATGCCGTACCAATATCCTCAGCCGTGAATGTTCACCCGCCGTGGCTGCATGGTCGGCGATCGCGGCATACTCCAATCAGATATGCACAGGTCCATCCCTCTAAAAAGCGAAAAATTGACACTTCGAAAAGGTTATCCAATAAAAATCACGCATCCAAAAATGGAGCAGTCCCCCTAGGGAGACCGTCAGGCAAAAGAGACGCCATCGCCCCCACATCAACTCAATAAATCATTGATTTATTTAGACCACTCGCAAATCAACAAGGAGTACCGGGCACATCTCCGTGGAATCGCCCTGCGAGACTTCATCGTTCTTACGAAAATCCCAAAAACCACCCTTAATACTGAGATAGGAAATATCAAAATCTGGACGATTGACATTCCTCACCGCCGTTAATCCACTGATCATCGACAAGTGACAGTAGACGTCCGTGCGATACTAAACGTCTCCAATTTGCAACACGACTTTCGCCAAACGCCCTGTTTGGCTCCGGAATGTAGAATTTTTGAGACACATATCACTTTCCCGAACACGGCCAGCTGCGGCCGCTCCGCCGATGTACTGTTCAAGGCTGAGCGGGCCGAATCGGTTTTGGGTGTCCGACCTTCCGCAGCGATTACCGGAGAACGCCACGCATGGATCAAGACAACGCATCGGAACTCGTCGCTTCTTCCCCCGTACACGCGCACAGCGGCGCATCCGCGTCGATCCCGGCCGTCGCGCCATCCAGAACCGCGCTGCTCGTCATGCATTACCAGACCGACATCCTCGGCCTCTTCCCGTCGGTCGCGGCCGAGCTGCTCTCCAATACGCGCAAGCTATGCGACGCCGCACGAGCGGCCGGCGTCGGCGTCTGGTTCGCGAACCTCCGCTTCAGCCCCGGCTATCCGGAAGTCAGCCCGCTGAACAAGAACGGCCAGGGCATCAAGCAACTCGGCCTGTTCATCGACGACGGCCCGTGTCCCGAACTGGCCCGGCAACCCGACGAACCGCTGATCGTCGCCCACCGCGCGAGCGTCTTCTTCGGCACCGATCTGCAAGCGAGGCTGATCGCACGAGGCATCGATACGCTGATCATGGTCGGCATCGCGTCGACCGGCGTGATGCTGTCGTCGATCGCTCACGCGAGCGACGCCGATTTCCGCCTCTACACGGTCAAGGATTGCTGCTACGACCCGGACCCGGTGGTCCACGAGCATCTGTTCGCCACCGCGTTCGAATCGCGCACGACGGTGCTGTCGCTCGCGGATGCGCTGCGGCTGCTGGCGTAACGACGGACTCGTGGCACCGCCGTTCGGAACCGTCCGCCGGACGCCGCTTACCGAGCCGCCGCCCCGATTCCCGCCAGAATGAGATCGATGCCAGCGAGGAACTGCGCGCGCTCGTCGTGCGCGGCCAATTGCGCCGCCACCTTGCGCACGAACGGGTACTGCGCCGGATCGAGCTGCGCCCACCGCCGGGCAACGGCCGCGACGATCTCCGGCTGCCCCGTTTCGCGCGGATGCAGCCGCGCGCCGGCCGCGTACTGGCCGGCCAGCCCGAAGATGTAATGCATCAGCGCGGACGCGCCGTCGAATTGCGCGGACTCCGGCACGCCCAGCGCCTGAAGCTGCCCGCCGACGCGCTCCAGGATCCGCAGCACCGCGTGCTGCCACGGTTCGCGGAACAACTGCGCCCCCACCCACGGATGCGCGCTGAACGCGTCGAACAGACGCAGCGCGATGCGCCGGAGCGCGTGCGCCGCATCGCCGTCATGCTCCGTCGGCACGTCCGTCAGCGCAGCCGCGATCACTTGATCCGCGGCCGCCGCGAGCAGGTCGTCCTTGTCGGCGACGTGCCAGTAGATCGCGCCGCTTCCGGTCGCCAGGTGTGCCGCGAGCGAGCGAAACGTCAGCGCGCCCTCGCCTGCATGGTCGAGTATCCCGATCGCGGCCTCGACGATCCGCTCTTTCGACAACGCATCCGCGCGCCGCTCGGTCCGGTTGCTGGTTTTCATGCGCGTCAGCTTGACACATCTGGAACATCGTTCCAATATCGCGCCGATGGAACACCGTTCCATTACTTTTCCGAAGCGGGCGCGATGCCGGGGGTACCGCCTTCTCGATCACACCGGGCCGCCCTGGCCTGAAACCGAGCCACCGATGAATCCGCCCGTGACCCATGATGTCGTGATTGCCGGAGCCGGCCCTGTCGGCCTGTTTCTCGCATGCGAGCTGCGCCTCGCCGGTGTGTCCGTGCTGGTGGTCGAGCAGACGGACGATCCCGAATCTCCGCTGAAGCGTCTGCCGTTCGGTATGCGCGGCCTGTCCGCGCCGACCATCGACGCGCTCTACCGTCGCGGCCTGCTCGACGGCATCGCACTGCCGGCCCACGCAAAGGACACCGCGCACTGGATGCAGCAAGCACGTCGTCCGGCCGGCCATTTCGCCGGCATCCAGTTCTTCCACGACGACATCGATGCGTCGCGGTGGCCGTACCACCTGCCCGGCCCGGCCGGCACGCACATGGCGACCGACATGGCGCGCGTCGAATCCGTGCTGACCGCCCGTGCGGGCGCAACGGGCGTCCAGATTCGGCGCGGTCTTGCCGTCGAGCGCTTCGATCAGTCGGACGATGGCGTCACGCTGTACGCAGGCGGCGAGACTTTCCGCGCACGCTGGCTCGTCGGCTGCGACGGCGGCCGCAGCGCGGTCCGCAAGGCCGGCGGCTTCGCGTTCACCGGCACCGACGCCGAATTCACCGGCTATTCGATCGAAGCCGGGTTCGCCGATCCGCGCGCGCTGCCGCCGGGCCGTCACTACACGCCGGCGGGCATGTACACGTACACGCCGCCCGGTACCGTCGCGCTGGTGGAGTTCGACGGCGGTGCGTTCCATCGCAGCGGGCCGGTGACGCGCGAGCATGCGCAGGCCGTGCTGCGTCGCGTGTCCGGCGCCAGCGTCACGTTGACCACGCTTCGGCTCGCCGCCACGTGGACCGACCGCGCATATCAGGCTGCGACGTATCGCAACGGCCGCGTGCTGCTCGCGGGCGATGCCGCGCACATCCACTCGCCGCTCGGCGGGCAAGGGCTCAATCTCGGGCTCGGCGATGCGATGAATCTCGGCTGGAAACTCGCCGCGACGATCCGCGGCGACGCGCCGGCGGGCCTGCTCGACAGCTACACGGACGAACGGCATCCGGTGGGCGCGCGCGTGCTCGACTGGTCGCGTGCGCAGGTCGCGCTGATGCGGCCGTCCTCGGGTTCGCGCGCGCTCGCGGCGATCATGCGCGATCTCGTCGATACGCGCGACGGCGCGACGTACTTCGCCGAGCGCCTGTGGGGCGTGTCGCTCGCGTACGATCTCGGCGGCGGCCATCCGCTCGTGGGCCGCAGCGTTCCGGACTTCGAACTGACTGATGGCACGCGGCTCGGCAAACGCGCGAGGCATGGCAAGGGTGTGCTGCTGAACTTCGATGCGAACCAGCCGCTTCACGCGACGGCAAACCGCTGGCGCGACCGCATCGCCTATATCGCGAGCGACGCGAAGGACCGGCTCGGATTGCGCGCGGTGCTCGTGCGCCCCGACGGTTTCGTCGCCTGGGCGTGCGAAGACGACGTGGACGCGGACATCGACGCCGCCACGCATGCGCTCACACGATGGTTCGGCACGCCGCGCGCGGCAAATTGAGCGCCGCCGCCCGACGCAGGAAGCTGCCGACCGACAAATCTCCATGCGCGCCATCGACGGCACGCCCGACATTCTCGAACGCCCACGCGATCCGCCCTGCCGCAGCCCGGACCACCCGCGACGTGCGCGACATCGCGCACGTCAGCCGCGTCCGCCTCACTTCGCGATAAACACCCCCGACGTCGGGCACGTGCCCTGCGTATTGCCATCCGTCACGAGCGACGCCGCGCTCGGAAACTGCGCGGTCGCATTCGTCTTCACGGCGATCCACGCTTCGGTGAAATAGCTCACGCCGTTCGTCTTCGTGCACTTCAGCGACACCGCGCTGCGCGTGTTGCTGCCGAACGCGCCTTCGAAGGCCGACAGCAACTGGTTGCGCGTGACCGTCTTGCCCGCGTTCGCCTGCAGGAACGCGTTGAACGACGTGTTGCCCAACCGGCTGATCATGCCCGACGCCTGGTTCCAGTAAGCATCGGGCGTCGCCGAATTCGAACAGGTGCCGTGCTTGAACCATTCGTGCTTGTCGAGACACGACGCAACACCCGGCATGTACGTCGACAGCGTGTTGCGGGTCGCGCTGCTGATCGGGTACGCGTCCATGCTGCACCACTGGTGCGCGTTGTCGAGATCGATGTCGTTCTGCGGCACGCCGCAGTAGAACGGCTGGTTGCCGTCGTAGCGGTTCGGCCACAGCCCGTGCAGCGACAGGCTCGTCGCCGCATACGAGCCGGCGAGGTTCGTGCATTCCGGCGTGTCGTGCGACGCGCAGAAGCCGGGCTCCCACGATGCGGCGAGCAACAGGTAGTCGTAGCTGGTCTGCGCGGCGGCGTGCAGTGAAACGGAAGCGACGGCGAGTGCGGCAGCGGCGCGGGCGAGCGTCTTGAGCATGGCGTGTTTCCTCGGAAAGGGCTTGCGGGCGCGGGATGCGCCGCAAGGTTGTCGAATGTCTGCTCGCGATTGTTGCTGCCGCAACGTGGCACGAATGTGAAGGTGCACGAAAGAAGGCGGGATCGCTCAGGCACCGAGCTGCGTGCACGCCCGCGCCGATGCTTGCGGGCCTTCGAGCGCGAGAATCTGCCACACGCCGATGCTGACGCGCCGGCGCGCCGCCGTCGACGCGTCGGCCAGCAACGCCTCGACGCGCGGCGCGGCATCGGGCGCCTTCTGCTTCAGCGCCGCATGGTGCCGCGCGCGCGACGCCGGTTCGGGCTCGTACACGTCGCACAGGCGCACCATGCCGGCGAGGCCGGCCAGATCGTCGTCCTTGTCGATCGCACCCGGCTCGACGGGCGCGAGCCCGTTGCGTTCTTCCAGCGGCAGCCTGTTGCGCGCGCCTTCGTCGATCGCCGTGGCGGAAGCCGGCGGCAGGCCGCCCATCGCCGCGACGATCCGGCTGCCCGCGGCGATCATGTCGCCCTGGCATGCGATCTTCTCGGCGGCCGCGACGTTCGAGCAGAACGACACCGACGTCCGGTACACGTCGTCGCTCATGCGCAGCACTTCGTCCGTGTCCGCCTGCGCGAGGCCCGCGCTCGCCAGCGCCAGCGCGGCCGGAATCAGGATGCGGAACGCCCTCGTCTCGTTCATGGTTGTGTCATCCGTGGGTGCTGATGGCGGACAATCTCGCCGGGCCGTGCGCAAGCGCCCCTTGTGATGCCGGGCCCGCGGCCGGCGCCACGCGTTTCACTTCATCGACGCCGCCTCCGATCCGCCAGGCGACAACGCCGCGCTGTCCTGCTCGCGCCACGCGCGGCGCGACGCCATGATCGCGCTCACCGCCGAGCGCGCGACCTTCCACCATGCGAACGGGCGCGGATCGGCGAGCATGCTGAGCGCGCGCGCATAGTCGAGCGTGAGGCCGGGCGTCCACGCCATCGTCACCGCGCGCTTGCGGATCTGCGCGGCCACCCACAGCTCGGGCGTGAACAGCAGCCGCACGAACGCGCCCCACCCGGCCCGCTCGCCCTTCAGCCGCCACACCGCACCGTCGAGCGCAGCCTCGAGCGCATTCGACACGGTACTCGAGCAGTTGCGGTGCGTGAGGTTGTACGTCGTGTTCTGCCGGTACGACGACCAGAACGCGTCGAGCTTGGCCGGATCGTAGTTGCGGATGCGCACGCGCACGGTCGACGGGCACCACGCTTTCGACTCGGTCGCATAGTCGGGCTGGAACAGGCCGGGCACGTCGTTCTCGCGCGTCGCACGCAGGATGCGCGTGAATTCGTCCGGAGAACGATCGATTTCGACGCCCGGATACAGACTGATGTAGATGCCCTCCGGCGATTCCAGCGCCGCATGGCCGGTCGAGATCACGCCGTTGACGTCCACCGCCGCGATGTAACGGTCGATCACCGGATAGCGCTGCGCTTCGGCCTTCGACGTGCCGGTCGGCGTCCATACGTGCACGGTGAGCGCCCGCTCGCCGTCGGCCGGCGGGCCGTCCCATTCGGATTGCGCGAACTGCGGCAGGCCCTGCGCATCGTCGAGATCCGGCGCGAGCGCCGGCGCGGGCGACGTCGCGAACGCCGGGTTGCGCGTCAGCCGGCGCACGCGTGCGGCCAGGCTCAGCATGTGCATTCCGCCGAACATCAGCAGCAGGCCGAGGCAGTACGGCACGGTGCCCGCGTAGTGCGTCGGGTACGGCTGGAAGAAGAAGATCGCCAGCAGGATCTCGACGACGCCCCACGCGAACGCGACGTGCCAGCGGCGATAGCGCACCATCCACGCGGACGTGCACTGCAGCAGCCCGTCGACGAGAAACAGCGTGCCGAAGATCATCGACAGCAGGAAGTGGCCGTGATGATGGCCGGCGAACACGAGCCCCGCGGCCACCACGACCGCGACGCCCTTCACGTAGCGCAGGATGCGCTGCCCGCCGACCCCGCTGCCGGCCACCGCAAGCGTCGCGAGCCCTTCGATCAGGAACAGCCACGCGAACAGCTCGATCGGGAAATGCAGCGCGCCGTCGAGCGCGTCGATGAAAATGCCGACGCCCGCGGCCACCCACAGCCAGCCGAGCACGGTCAGCCCGCGCCAGCGGGTTCGCAGATATTCGATGCCCAGCAGCAGCAACACCAGTCGTACCATTGCGCCCTCGTTTTTTCGGGATACGCGCGGCCTCGCGTTCCCGGTCGTTTCGGCCGCGCATGGTGCGACGCGCCTGCCGGATGGCGGTCATCGTTGCCGGCGCGTCATGCCGTCGACATGACCGATAGCGGCCGGCACGCGCCGCTCTGGCCGAATAATAAGATATGACGGAGCCGGGTGAAAGCACCGCGAAAACGTTTTCGACCGGCGCGACCACGCGCGGCCGCCCGCTGCCGCGGCGAACTTCCGGTTCGACAACGTGCGGCGGATACGCGAGAATCCGGCTTCCGAGGGCGAAAGCCACTGAACTGAAGCGAACCGCACGGACGGCGTAGCCGTCGCGCCGCGTGCGCCGCGCGACGGCAGCATCGACCGGAGCACCACCATGCCCGCCTCCCCGCTCCATCCCCCGCCGCTCGGCCCGCAACTCAGGCGCTGGCGCGCGCTGCACCGCGTGAAGCAAAGCCACGCAGCCGAACTGTTCGGCGTCGCGCAATCGACGATCTCGCGCTGGGAGGCCGGCCTTCAGCAGATGTCGCCCGACGAGCGCGCAACGGCCGAACGGCTGCTCGCCGCGCGCCTCGACTCCGCGGGCGACCACGCGCTCGCGCGGCTCATCGCCGGCAGCGCGGGCCGCATGCATCTCGTGTGCGACCTCACGCACCGGCTGCTGGCCAGCTCGCCGGCGCGTGCGGCCGAATTCTCGCAGCCGCTTTCGGCACTGCTCGGCACGTCGCTGTGGCGCTACGCGACGCCGGAAATCGTCCGCATGGAAGCCGCGCTCGATCCGCTCGGCTGGCACGACCGCGCGGGGCCGCCGAGCGTCGAGTTCGACACCGGCGCGAATGCGTCGCGCGTCGTGCCGATTCGCGGCAGCCGGTGCCGGTGGACGCGGATGACGCTGTCGGACGGCTCGGCCGTGCGGCTCGTGGAAACGCTCGACGCGCGCTGACGCACCCGCATATTTCATGCGTGGACGAAGCGCGTCCGGCCGGCGTACGCTTGGCGGTTCATCGCAAGGACGCCGATCATGAATCCCGATACGATCCACGCGCGGCTCGCTTTCCTGCGCGAAGCCGAGCGCCTGAAGGACGTGCTGCGCAGCGGCCATACGTCGGCCGGCCGTGCGGAAAGCACGGCGGAGCACAGCTGGCGGCTGTGCCTGATGGCGCTCGTGTTCGCCGACGCGCTGCCCGGCGTCGACGCGCTGAGGCTGCTGAAACTGTGCGTCGTCCACGACCTCGGCGAGGCGCTGCATGGCGACATCCCGGCGATCGAGCAGGCCGCGCACCCCGACAAGAGCACGCACGAACGCGACGACCTGCTGACGCTGACCGCGTCGCTCGACCGCACGATGCGCGACGAGATCGTCGCACTGTGGGACGAATACGAGGCAGCCGCGTCGCCGGAAGCCCGCGCGGCGAAGGCGCTCGACAAGCTCGAAACGATCCTGCAACACAACCAGGGCCGCAATCCGCCCGATTTCGACTACGCGTTCAACCTCGGCTACGGGCGACGCTACACCGACGCGCAACCGCTGTTCAGCGCGATCCGCGCGATCGTCGACGCCGATACGCAACGCCGGATCGACGCGAGCGGCCCGCGCTCGACGAGGAACGCGACCGGCCGATGATGGCGATCGTCGCCGCGCAGCGCTAGCACCGGGCGCCGCACGCGCGGCGGGCCCGTTCCACGAATCGCGACAAACTCGCCGTCTCGCCCGCCCGATGGTGCGGCGTCCACACAATTCAGCACAATTTCCACACGATTTGGCGCGAATTCCTCGCTTACCATGAGCGCCTGATTCGATTCGGCCCGCCCGCGCGATGCGTACGCGGAACCCGTCGCGGGCAACACGCCCGGCACGCGACGCCGACCGGATCGTTCCGCCCGGCCGCACGCATCGCCGGCGCACGCTTCATCCTCGCTGCATGCTCATGACCCAGAAGACCCATCGCCGCCGGCGCATCGTGCTGGCCACCCTCGCCGTCGTCGCGATCGCCGCCGGCGTCACGCTGAAGGCCTGCGCGCCCGACAAGCATCCGCAGTACCTGTCCGCGCCGGTCACGCGCGGCAACCTCGAGAACGCGGTGCTCGCGACCGGCGCGCTGCAGGCGTTCAGGCAGGTCGACGTCGGCGCGCAGGTGTCGGGGCAGTTGAAGACGCTGAAGGTCAAGCTCGGCGACAAGGTCACGAAGGGCCAGTGGCTCGCCGAGATCGACCCGGTGATTTCGGAAAACGCGCTGCGCCAGGCGCGCGCCAGCGAAGAAAGCCTGCGCGCGCAGCAGCAGTCGACCGCCGCGCAGCTCACGCAGGCCGAACTCGCGTTTCGCCGCCAGCAGGCGATGCTGCCCGACGACGCGACGTCGCGCGAATCGTTCGAGGCCGCGCGCGCAACGCTGGACGTGCAGCGCGCGACGCTGGCGTCGCTCGCCGCGCAGATCCGTTCGGCCCGCATCCAGATCGAGACCGCGCAAGCCAACCTCGGCTACACGCGCATCGTCGCGCCGATCGACGGGGAAGTCGTCGCGATCGTCACGCAGGAAGGCCAGACCGTGATCGCGCAGCAGCAGGCGCCGGTGATCCTGAAGCTCGCGAATCTCGACACAATGACGGTCAAGGCGCAGGTGTCGGAAGCCGACGTGATCCGCGTGAGCGCCGGCCAGACCGCGTATTTCACGATCCTCGGCGAACCGGACAAGCGCCACTACGGCAAGCTGCGCGCGATCGAACCGGCGCCGCAGAACTATGCGGAAGCGCAGAGCGCGCTCGGCGGCGGGGGTAGCGGCGGCAGCACAAAGCCGAACAGCGCGGTGTTCTACAACGCGCTGTTCGACGTGCCGAATCCCGGGCATCGGCTGCGCATCGCGATGACCGCGCAGGTCAACATCGTGCTCGGCAACGCGCGCAACGCGCTCAGCATTCCGGCCGCCGCGCTCGGCGACAAGCGCAAGGACGGCACCTACGCGGTGCGCGTGCTGCGGGCCGACGGCGGCACGGAAACGCGCCACGTGCGCATCGGCATCAACAACAACGTGCGCGTCGAAGTGCTGGCCGGCCTGAAGGACGGCGAACGCGTCGTGATCGGCGAGGCGTCGCCGGACGAGCGCGCGCCGCTGGCGGACGCGGTATGACGATGAGAAGCCAGCCGCTGCTGAAACTTGCCGCCGTCACGCGACGCTTTCCGGCCGGCGACAAGGACGTCGTCGTCCTGAACAACGTGAACCTGTCGATCGACGCGGGCGAGATCGTCGCGATCGTCGGCGCGTCGGGCTCCGGCAAGTCGACGCTGATGAACATCCTCGGCTGCCTCGATCATCCGAGCGAAGGCACGTACACGGTCGGCGGGCGCGACACGCACATGCTCGACAGCGACGAGCTCGCGCAACTGCGCCGCGAGCACTTCGGCTTCGTGTTCCAGCGCTATCACCTGCTGCCGCACGTCGACGCGGTGGCGAACCTCGAAATGCCGGCGATCTACGCGGGCACCCCGCGCGCCGAGCGGCACGCCCGCGCCCGCGCGTTGCTCGCGCGCCTCGGGCTCGCGGATCGCGCGCATCACCGGCCCGGGCAACTGTCCGGCGGCCAGCAGCAGCGCGTGAGCATCGCGCGCGCGCTGATGAACGGCGGCCAGGTGATCCTCGCGGACGAACCGACCGGCGCGCTCGACACGAAAAGCGGCCAGGACGTGATCCGGATCCTGCACGAACTGAACGCGCTCGGCCATACGATCGTGATCGTCACGCACGACAAGGCCGTGGCGCGCCATGCGCGGCGCATCATCGAGATCAGCGACGGCGAGATCATCGCCGACCGGCCGAACCGCCACTACGCGGAGGCGCTTGCCGAAGCGCTCGCGGAGGCGCCTGCCGAAGCGCTCGCGGAAGTGGGCGCCGACGCGGCCGCGAGTACGCCGTCCGCGCCCGCCGCTGACGATGCACGGCCGCCCGTCGGCGCCGATTCCGTCGCCAATGCCGATCCCGCGCCACCCGGCCGCCGCTTCGCAGCCGGCACCGGCCGCTTCGCCGAGGCGTGCCGGATGGCGTGGATCGCGCTCGTGTCGCATCGGCTGCGCACGCTGCTGACGATGCTCGGCATCATCATCGGCATCACGTCGGTGGTATCGATCGTCGCGGTCGGCGAAGGCGCGAAGCGCTACATGCTCGAAGAGATCGGCAGCATCGGCACCAACACGATCAACGTCTATCCGGGCACCGACTGGGGCGACAGCCGCGCGGACACGATCCAGACGCTCGTGCCCGCCGACGTCGCCGCGCTCGCGGAGCAGCCGTACGTCGACAGCGCGACGCCCGAAACGTCGCGCACGCTGCTGCTGCGCTACCGCAACATCGACGTCAACGCGCTCGTGAGCGGCGTCGGCGATCGCTACTTCCAGGCGCGCGGGATGCGCTTCGCGCTCGGCGTCGCGTTCGACGACGATGCCGTGCGCCGCCAGGCGCAGGTGGCCGTGATCGATCAGAACACGCGCCGCAAGCTGTTCGGCGCGACGCGCAATCCGGTCGGCGAAGTGATCCTGGTTGACAACGTGCCGTGCGTCGTGATCGGCGTGACCGCCGACAAGAAAAGCGCGTTCGGCAGCGTGAAGAGCCTGAACGTGTGGGTGCCGTACACCACCGCGAGCGGGCGCCTGTTCGGCCAGCGCTATCTCGACAGCATCACCGTACGCGTGCGCGACGGGCAGCCGAGCGCCGCGGCCGAGAAAAGCCTCGAGAAGCTGATGATCCAGCGCCACGGCCGCAAGGACTTCTTCACGTACAACATGGACAGCGTGGTCAAGACCGTCGAGAAGACCGGCCAGTCGCTGACGCTGCTGCTGTCGCTGATCGCGGTGATCTCGCTCGTGGTCGGCGGGATCGGCGTGATGAACATCATGCTGGTGTCGGTCACCGAGCGCACGCGCGAGATCGGCATCCGGATGGCGGTCGGCGCGCGCCAGTCGGACATCCTGCAGCAGTTCCTCGTCGAGGCCGTGCTCGTATGCCTGCTCGGCGGCACGATCGGCATCGCGCTGTCGTTCGGGCTCGGCGCGCTGTTCTCGATGTTCGTCACGCAGTGGAAGATGGTGTTCTCGGCCGGCGCGATCGTGACCGCGTTCGTGTGCTCGACGCTCACCGGTGTGATTTTCGGGTTCATGCCCGCGCGCAACGCGTCGCGGCTCGACCCGATCGATGCGCTCGCGCGCGACTGACGAAACATGGCCATCATCACGCACGCCTCCCCGCTTCACCGTCTCGGCGCATTCGCGTGCGCGGCCGCGCTGCTCGCCGGCTGCGCGGATGCGCGCCACGCACCGCCGCCGGCCGTCGCGATGCCCGCGAACTGGATCGCGCCAGTCGCGGCCGACGCGCCGGCCGCCACGCGCGACTGGTGGCGCAGCTTCGGCGATCCGCAACTCGACGCGTTGATCGACGACGCGCTGCGCGCCAACAACGACCTCGCGATCGCGGCGATCCGCGTGTATCGCGCGCAGTTGCAGGCCGGGCTCGTCGATACGAACCTGACGCCCAGCGTGACGCTCGGCGCGAACGGCGCCGTGTCGCGCACGCTCGATACGCACCGGATGAGCCGCTCGAGCGGCCTCAACGGTTCGCTCAGCTACGAAATCGACCTCTGGGGCCGGCTCGCCGCGCTGCGCGATGCCGCGCGCTGGGAAGCCGACGCGACGGCCGCCGATCTGGAAGCCGCGCGGCTGTCGCTGATCGGCACGACCGCGGCGCTGTACTGGCAGATCGGCTATCTGAACCGGCAGATCGCGCTCGGCGATGCGAACATCGCGTATGCGCAACGCACGCTCGCGCTCGTCCGGTCGCGGCACGCGGCCGGCGCCGTGTCGGGGCTCGATCTCGCGCAGGCCGAACAAAGCCTCGCCGCGCAACGCGCGGCGCAGACGCAACTGATCCAGCAGCGCACCGAGAACCGCCACGCGCTCGCGATCCTGTTCGACCGGCCGCCGCAGCAGCGCGTGGCCGAACCGTCGGCGCTGCCCGACGCGGCGCCGCCCGAGGTCGCGGCCGGCCTGCCCGCGAGCCTGCTCGGCCGGCGCCCCGACCTGCGTGCGGCGGAATTCCGGCTGCGCGAGTCGCTCGCGCAGGTCGACGCGACGCGCACGAGCTTCTACCCAACCTTCACGCTGACCGGCAGCGCCGGCACGACGAGCACGAGCCTCGAGCGCGTGCTGACGAATCCGGTCGGCACGCTCGGGCTCGGCCTCGCGCTGCCGTTCATCCAGTGGAACACGATGCAGTTGCAGATCCGGGTGTCGAAGTCGCAGTACGAGGAAGCCGTGGTCGGGTTCCGCCAGCGGCTCTACACGGCGCTCGCGGAAGTCGAGAACGCGCTGTCGGCACGCGTGCAGCTCGAACGCGAAGCCGAACAGCGCGCGCTGTCGCTGGCCCAGGCGCAGCGTGCCGAACGGCTGGCCGCCGCGCGCTTCGCGGCCGGCGCGACCGCCGTGCAGCCGTGGCTCGACCAGCAGCAGGTGCTGAGGAGTGCGCAGAGCGCCGACGAACTGACGCGCCTGAACCGGCTCAACAACCAGATGAAGCTCTACCGCGCGCTCGGCGGCGGGACCTCCTGACCGGCCGTCACCCGTCATACGCCGCGCGCCGCCCGCGTCATTCGCGCACGGCCGCCCCGCGCCGCACCGGCGCGAACGCCACCGCGCTCGCGGTCGCGAGCACGGCCACGCCCGCCGCGCCGTACAGCATCACCCAGCCGAAGCCGTGCACGAGCGCCGCATGCAGCGCCGCGCCGCTCGGATCGGCCTGCGCGAGCGCCGGCGCGATCGCCTGCAGCCCGTCGGTGCGGCCCGCTGCGATTTCCTGCGCGAGCCGGCGCAGCGCCGCGTCGCCGATCGCGCCGGCCGGCCCGCCCTGCAGGCTCGCGACGATCCCCGCCACCAGCACGAAGCCCATCGTCGCGATGTTCAGCGCGAGCGAGATCATCCGCGCGCTCATGTCGATGCCCGACGCCATGCCGGCGCGCGCACTCGGCACCGCGCCCGTCGTCGTGTTGGTGACGGGCGTGTTGGTCAGCCCGAGCCCGATGCCGGCGATCATGCAGCCCGGCAGCATCGTCAGCCAGCTTGCGTGAACGGCCGCGCTGCCGAGCCGCATCAGCACGAAACCGGCCGCGATCGTGAACAGGCCGCCCGGAATCACGACGCCGGGCCCGTACCGCAGCGCAAGCCGTTCGCCGAACGGCGGCGCGATCAGCGTCGGCAACGTGTACGCGAGCAACGCGAGGCCGGCCGTCACGCTGTCGTAGCCGAGCGCGACCTGGAACCAGATCGGCAGGTAGATCATGAACGGCCAGAAGCTGAAATTCATCCCCATCGAGCCGAAGATCGCGCCGGTGAACGCGCGGATCCGGAACACCGAGAAGTCGAACATCGGCCGCGCGCTGGCGCGCTCCGCGATGAAGAAACCGACCAGCGCGAGCACGGTCGCGCCGAGCACCCCGAGGCCGGCCGCGCTCGCGAGCCCGAGTTCGCCGCTCTGGGTGATGTAGAAGGCAAGGCCGAGCACCGCGAGCGACAGCGTGACGATGCCCGCGACGTCGAGCGTGCCCGCATGCGGATCGCGCGATTCCCGCACCGCGCCGCCGATCAGCACGAGCGCGACGGCCGCGAGCGGCGCATGAACGAGAAACACCCACGGCCAGCTCGCGAGCGCGACGATCGCGCCGCCGACGATCGGCCCGAAACCGAGCCCGATGCCGAACACGATCCCCCAGATCCCGAATGCGCGGCCGCGCTCGCGCCCTTCGCGGAACTGGTGCGACAGCACGGCGATCTGGCAGATCAGCATCGCGCCGCCGCTCGCGCCCTGCAGCAGCCGGCCCGCGACGAGCACCGGCACGTTCGGCGCGAGCCCGCACAGCAGCGACGTCGCGCCGAACAGCACGGTGCCGATCACGTACACGCGTTTGCGGCCGAACCGGTCCGCGAGCGTGCCGGCCGCCATCAGCACCGTCGTACATGCGATCGTGTACGCGTTCATGATCCACTGCATGCCGTTGAAATCGCCATGCAGCACGTGTTCGAGCGTCGGCAGGATCACCGGCACGCTCGAGATCTCGAGGCCGAACATCAGCGACGTGAGACAGACGGCCGCGAGCGCGACCGCATTCCTGCGGGAGTCGGATAGCGTCATGCGTATTTGCGCGGCGGCCCGGCGACAGGCCGCGCGCCTCCAGGTCAGTAGGATTCGCCGCGCGCGGCCGGCGACGCACGCTGGGCGGGAATCGGTACTATAGTGAGAATTTGCCTCCCCATTGACGCACGCATTTCCACGCACTGGGGAATTTACGGACCCAATCGACGCAACGCGATGACCGACAGACTCGACGGCGTAACGACCTTCGTCCAGGTGGTGGAATCAGGCAGCTTCGCGCTGGCCGCGGAGCGGCTCGACATGACGCGCTCGGCGGTCGGCAAGGCGATCGCGCGGCTCGAGAAGCGGCTCGGCGCACGGCTGCTGCAGCGCACGACGCGCAGCCAGAGCCTGACCGACGACGGCCAGGCGTACTACGACCGCTGCGTACGCGCGCTCGCGGAACTGGAAGCGGCGGAAGCCGATCTCGACTGCGGCCGCCACGAGGCGCGCGGCAAGCTGCGGCTGAGCGTGCCGCTCGCATTCGGGCACCACTGCGTGACGCCGATCGTGCTCGATCTCGCACGCAGCTATCCGCACCTGCGCATCGACGTGTCGATCACCGACCGATTCGTCGATCTCGTCGAGGAAGGGATCGACCTCGCGGTGCGGATCGGCACGCTCGCGGACAGCACGAGCCTCGCGGTACGGCGGCTCGGCACGCAGTACGGCAGCCTCGGCGCGGCGCCGTCGTATCTCGCGCGCCATGGTGTGCCGAAGACGCTCGACGATCTGAAGCACCACCGCACGATCGCGTATTCGCGTTCGGGCGTGGTGCAGCCGTGGGATTTGCGCGCGCCGGACGGCTCGACAGTGCGGGTCGACATGCCGCATCAACTGAGTTTCGACGACGTGCAGGCGATCGCCGCGGCCGGCGCGGCCGGGTTCGGGATTGCGTGGGTGCCGAGCTGGCTGCTCGATCAATACGTGAAGCGCGGGGAGATGGTGGTCGTGCTCGATCGCTGCTTCGTCTGCGAAGGCGACATTCACGCGATCTGGCCGAAGACGCGCTACCTGCCGCGCAAGACGCGCTGCGTGATCGACGCGCTCGCGCAGGCGATTCCGCCGATGATCGAGCGCGCGGAAGAACCGCGATGAGATGAATGGAAACCGACGCGCCGCACGGGCGCGCCGGACCATCACGCAAGGATCACGCCGCGCCGAGATCGGCGAGCGGATGTGCGAACAGCTTCCACGGCGACGTCAGGAAATGCCGCACGCGTTCGGCGCGCAGCTCGACGAGCGACGCGGGCGCCCAGCGCGGCTTGCGATCCTTGTCGACGAGATGCGCGCGCACGCCTTCGCAGAAATCGCCTTCCTCGATCGCACGCGCGACGATGCCGAGCTCCATCCGGAACGATTCCGCGAGCGTCATCTGCCGGCCGCGCAGCAGCGCCTCGCGCGTCACCGCGAGCATCGTCGGCGAATGGCTCGCGAGCGCGTCGAGCGTCGCCTGCAGCCATTGGCGGTGCTCGCGCGCGAGTTCGTCGCGCGCCAGATCCTGCGTGAGCGTCGCGACGATCCGCTCGACGGTAGAACGCTTGTCGAAGTGGCGGACGATCCACGGCATCTGGCTGTCGAGCGCCGCATGCGGCACGACGTTGCACGGCGGCTCGAACACCTTGCGCAGCAGCGGCAGCACATCGCCGTCCCACTTGACGCTTTCGATGCGCGTCTCGAACGTGTCGAGCCACGCGGACGGCACGCAGAGGTCCGCGAGCTTCGCGGCGAGCGCGTCGGCGCCCGACAGCATCGCGCCGGTCAGCCCCACGTACAGTTCGAGTTCGGCCGGCATGCGCGACAGGAAATGCGTCGCGCCCACGTCGGGCACGAGGCCGATGCGCGTCTCCGGCATCGCGATCTTGCTGCGCTCGGTCGCGACGCGCAGCGCCGCGCCCTGCGCGAGCCCCATGCCGCCGCCCATCGTGATGCCGTCCATCAGCGCGACGACCGGCTTCGGGAACGTGTGGATCGCGTAGTCGAGCCGGTATTCGTCGACGAAGAACGGCAGCCAGGTTTCGCGCTGCGCGACCATCTTGTACAACGCGCGCACGTCGCCGCCCGCGCAGAAGCCCTTCTCCCCCGCGCCGCGCAGCACGACCGCGACGATCCGGTCGTCGCGGCGGCAGCGCTCGAACAGCGCGGCCAGCTCGCCGATCATCGCGTACGACAGCGCGTTGAGCGCGGCCGGCCGGTTCAGCGTGATCAGCGCCACGCGGTTCACCACGCGAAACAGCACCTCGGGCGCATGCTCCGCGAATGCATCGTGATTCGTCACCGGCGTGCTCATCGTTGCGGCTCTCCATCGGTGCGCCACTGCGGCGCGCGCTTGCCCAGGAACGCCGCCACGCCTTCGCGCGGATCGGCCGTGTCGAACAGATCGACGAAGCGTTCGCGCTCGACCGCGAGCGCCGCGCCGCGCGGCACGCCGCGGCGCGCGAGGCCGATCAGTTCCTTGCTGTAGGCCACGGCATGCGGGCTTTGCCGCGCGACGTTGCGAGCCAGTACGAGTGCCGCCTCGCGCGCGGCGCCGCTTTCGACCACGTCCTCGACGAGGCCGATCCGCAGTGCGGTGGCCGCATCGACGCGCGCACCGGTCAGGATGATCTTCTTCGCCCAGCCCTCGCCGACGAGCCAGGGCAGCGTCTGCGTGCCGAGCCCGCACGGCAGCAGCCCGACCGAAGGCTCGGGCAGCGCCATCTGCGCATGCGTCTCCGCGATCCGCAGGTCGCACGCGAGTGCGCATTCGAGGCCGCCGCCCATCGCATAGCCGTTGATCGCCGCGATCGTCACGACGCGTGCGTCGTGCAGCGCCTCGAACGCCGCGCCGAAGCGCGACGCCATCGCACGCGCGACCGCGCGATCGCCGTCGGCGAACGTGTTGAGGTCGGCGCCCGCGCTGAAGAACTTCGGGCCGTCGCCGGTGATCACCAGCGCGCGCACGCGCGGGTCCGCATTCAGTTCGGCGACGGTTTGCTGCAGTTGCCGCAGCCCGTCGGCGGTAAAGGCGTTCGCGGGCGGACGCTTGAGCGTCGCGCACGCGATCGCGCCGTCGTCGACGTAGTCGAGTTCGATCATCACGCGTCCTTCTTCGTGGCCGGTTGGTACAGGCGGATCACCGCCGAGAAATCGAGCTGGCCGTCGCCGCGGCTGCTCATCGTCTGATACAGCTGCTGCGCGAGCGCGCCGAGATAGACCGGCTGGCGCGCCTGCTTCGCCGCGTCGTTCGCGAGGCCGAGATCCTTCAGCATCAGGTCGGTGCCGAAGCCGCCCGAGTAGCCGCGCGACGAAGGCGCGGTCTCGATCACGCCCGGATACGGGTTGTACGTGTCCGAGCTCCAGCAGCGGCCCGTCGACGTGTTGACGATGCCGGCCAGCACCTTCGGGTCGATGCCGAGCGCGACGCCGAGCGACATCGCCTCCGACACCGCCGCCATCGAGATGCCGAGCACGAGGTTGTTGCACACCTTCGCGACCTGCCCCATGCCCGTCGCGCCGCAGTGGACGATGTTCTTGCCCATCCCGGTGAGCACCGGTTTCACGCGCTCGAAATCCGCGTCGCTGCCGCCGACCATGAAGGTCAACGTGCCTGCCGCCGCGCCGCCGGTGCCGCCCGACACCGGCGCGTCGACGAACGCGCCGCCGTGCTCGCGCACCAGCGCGCCGAACGCCTGCGCGCTCGCCGGGTCGATCGTGCTCGAATCGATCACGGTCGCGCCGGCGCCGAGGCCGGCCAGCACGCCGTTCTCGCCGGCGAGCACCGAGCGCACGTGCGGCGCGGCCGGCAGCATCGTGATCACGAACGTCGCGCCCGACGCCGCATCGCGCGGCGACGCGGCCACCTGCGCGCCGGCGTCCTGCAGTGCGCGCAATGCGTCGGCGCTCAGGTCGAACGCGTGCACTTCGTGGCCGGCTTTCAGCAGGTTCAGCGCCATCGGCGCGCCCATGTGGCCGAGGCCGATAAATCCGATTTTCATGGTGGTGTCCTCCGCCGCTCAATGCAGCCGGATCGTCGTGTTCACCGGGCCGGCCGTCGTATCGTCGTCGAACCAGCGCGCGGTGACCGTCTTGGTCTGCGTATAGAACTGCACGACCTGCTTGCCGTACGGGCCGAGATCGCCGAGCTTCGAGCCGCGCGAACCGGTGAAGCTGAAGAACGGCACCGGTACCGGGATCGGGATGTTGATGCCGACCTGGCCGACGTCGATCTCGCTCTGGAACCGGCGCGCGGCCGCGCCGCTCTGCGTGAAGATACCCACGCCGTTGCCCATCGGGTTCGCGTTGACGAGCGCGATCGCCTCGTCGAGCGTGTCGACTTCCATCACGACCAGCACCGGCCCGAAGATTTCATGCGTGTAGATCGTCATGTCGGTCGTCACGCCGGAGAAGATCGTCGGCCCGATGAAGTTGCCTTCCTCGAAACCGGGCACCTTCACGTCGCGGCCGTCGAGCTCGAGCTTCGCGCCTTCCTTGATGCCCATGTCGATCAGCGACAGGATGCGCGCCTTCGCGCCGCGCGACACGACCGGCCCGACGTCGGTGCCCGCTTCCGAGCCCGCGTTGACCTTCAGCGTCTTCGCCTTCGCGACGATGTCCGGCAGCCATTCGCGCGCCTTGCCCACCAGCACCGCGACGGACGTCGCCATGCAGCGCTGGCCGGCCGCGCCGAAGCCCGCGCCGACGAGCGCGTTGATCGCCTGTTCGCGGTTCGCGTCGGGCAGCACGACCGCGTGGTTCTTCGCGCCCATCATCGACTGCACGCGCTTGCCCTGCGCGCTGCCGAGGTTGTACACGTGCGTGCCGACCGTGGTCGAACCGACGAACGAGATCGCCTTCACGAGTGGATGCGTGCAGATCGCGTCGACGACGTCCTTGCCGCCGTGCACGACGTTCAGCACGCCTTTCGGTATGCCGGCTTGGAGCGCGAGCTCGACGAGCTCCATCGTCGACATCGGGTCCTGCTCCGACGGCTTCAGCACGAACGTGTTGCCGCACACGATCGCCATCGGGAACATCCACAGCGGAATCATCGCGGGGAAATTGAACGGCGTGATGCCCGCGCACACGCCGAGCGGCTGGCGCAGCGTGTAGGTGTCGACGCCGCCCGCGACGTTCTCGGCGAATTCGCCGAGCTGCAGCGTGCCGATCGAGCACGCGTGCTCGACCACTTCGAGGCCGCGGAAGATGTCGCCTTCGGCGTCGGGAATCGTCTTGCCCTGCTCGGCCGTCAGCGTCCTGGCGATGCGCTGCTGGTTCGCGCGCACCAGATCCTGGAACTTCAGCATGATGCGCATGCGCGCGGAAATCGGCGTGCTCTTCCACGTCGCAAACGCGGCGTGCGCGGACTGCACGGCCGCATCGACTTCCGCGACGGTCGCGAACGGCACGCGCGCGAGCACCTGTTGCGTCGCCGGGTTGACGATGTCGCGCCACTCGCTCGTGGCGGACTCGACGAAGGCGCCGTCGATCAGCAGCTTGACCGTCGGCACGTCTTGCCCCGTACGGGGCGTCGGATTCGCGTTCATCAGTGCAATCTCCTTGCAGTGGGCCGCGACGTAACGGCATGCCGCCGCGCGACCGTTTCAATTCGGCTGCGGGCGGCCGCCGCGGCATGCGGCGCGCACGGCCCGCGGCCGGTCATTTCAGTTCGGCGGCGAAATCTTCTTCCCAGTACTCGCCGGGCATGCGCGCGCTCGCGTCGTCGCCGCGTTCGATTTCGCGGCGGCGCAGCTCGACGCGGCGGATCTTCCCCGAGATCGTCTTCGGCAGCTCCGCGAACTGCAGGCGGCGAATGCGCTTGTACGGCGCGAGCTTCTCGCGCGAGAAGCGAAAGATCTCCAGCGCGAGCGCGGGGCTTTCTTCATAGCCCTCGCGCAGCGTGACGAACGTCTTCGGCACCGACAGCCGCACCGGGTCCGGGCTCGGCACGACGGCCGCTTCCGCGATCGCCGGGTGCTCGATCAGCACGCTCTCCAGCTCGAACGGGCTCAGCCGGTAGTCGGACGACTTGAACACGTCGTCCGCGCGGCCGATGTACACGTAGTAGCCGTCGTCGCGACGCATCGCGATGTCCGACGTGCGGTAGTGGCCGTCGCGCATCGCATGGGCCGTCGCGTCGGGATTGTTCGCGTAGCCCTTCATCAGCCCGACCGGGCGCGCGACGCCATCGCCGATCGGCAGCGCGACCTCGCCTTCGGTCACCGGCGCGCCGTCCGGGTCGAGCAACGCGATCCGGTAGCCGGGCAGCGGCCGGCCCATCGAGCCCGCGACGACCGGCTGGCCCGGCGAATTGCCGATCAGGCAGGTCGTCTCGGTCTGGCCGTAGCCGTCGCGAATCGTGATGCCCCACGCGTTCTTCACGCGCTCGATGATCTCGGGATTCAGCGGCTCGCCCGCGCCGACGATCTCGCGCAGCTTCACGTCGAACGACGCGAGCGGCTGCTGCACGAGCATGCGCCACACGGTCGGCGGCGCACACAGCGTGGTCACGCGGTATTTGACGAGCGCATCGAGCACGGCCTTCGGCTCGAAGCGCGCGTAGTTGAATACGAACACGCACGCCTGCGCATTCCACGGCGCGAAAAAGCAGCTCCACGCGTGCTTCGCCCAGCCCGGCGAGCTGATGTTCCAGTGGATGTCGCCGGGCTGCAGGCCGACCCAGTACATCGTCGACAGGTGCCCGACCGGATAGGTGCGGTGCGTATGCTCGACGAGCTTCGGCTTCGACGTCGTACCCGACGTGAAGTACAGCAGCATCGGATCGTTCGCGTGCGTGACGGCGTCCGGCTCGAACGCGGCGCTCGCCGCATAGCCGTCGTTCATCGCGAGCCAGCCTTCGCGCGGCGCGCCGGCGACGATCTTCTGCTCGAGGCCGAGGCCGGCCTGTTCGAACTTCGCGGTTTCGTTCTCGTCGACGATCGCGTAGGTCGCGCCGCCGATCTGCACGCGGTCGCGCACGTCGTCGGGCGACAGTTGCGTGGTGGCGGGCAGCACGATCGCGCCGAGCTTCATCGCCGCGAGCATCGCGTCCCACAGCTCGACACGGTTCGGCAGCATCAGCAGAATGCGGTCGCCGCGCGCGACGCCGATCGAGCGCAGCCAGTTCGCGATCCGCGACGAGCGCTCGGACATCTGCGCGAACGAATACGGATCGCCCGTGCCGGTCGCCGCATCGACGATCCACAGCGCGGGCTGGTCGTTGCCGCGCGCCATCGGATCGAAATAGTCGAGCGCCCAGTTGAACGCGTCGAGCACCGGCCATGCGAAATCGCGATACGCGGTGTCGTAGTCGGTGCGATGGCGCAGCAGAAAGTCGCGTGCGTCGAGGAATGCCTGTACCGTCATGTGTCGTCTCCGTCCAGTCTCCATGCCCAGCGGTCAACCGGCGCAGGTGCTCCAGCACCTGCCCGGTTCCGTGTCGCCCGGCGCACGGTCACGTCGCTGCGTGCCGCGTTTGCCGCGCTGCCCTCGTGCCTGCGTTGTATGCCTGCTCGTTCGACCGTTTGTTCGACTGCGTGATGCCGGATGGGCGCGCGCCGCGACTCACAGCTGCCGCGCGATCACCATCCGCTGCACTTCGCTGGTGCCTTCGTAAATCTGCGTGATGCGCGCGTCGCGATAGTGGCGCTCGACTTCGTAATCGGCGAGATAACCGTAGCCGCCGTGGATCTGGATCGCATCCGAGCACACGCGCTCGGCCATCTCGGACGCGAACAGCTTCGCCTGCGACGCTTCGGACAGGCACGGCAGCCCGGCCGTGCGCAGCTTCGCCGCGTGATGCACGAGCAGGCGCGCGGCGTTGATCTGCACGGCCATGTCGGCGAGCTTCTGCTGGATCGCCTGGTGCTCGGCGATCGGCTTGCCGAACTGCACGCGCTCGCCCGCATAGCGGCGCGCCTTGTCGAACGCGGCGCGCGCGATGCCGAGCGCCTGCGCGGCGATGCCGATCCGGCCGCCTTCGAGGTTCGACAACGCGATCTTCAGCCCTTCGCCGCGATGGCCGAGCAGGTTTTCTTCGGGAATCGCGCAGTTCTCGAACGTGATCGGGCACGTATCCGACGCGCGGATGCCCATCTTCTTCTCGGGCTTGCCGACGATGAAGCCCGGTGTGTCGGTCGGCACCAGGAACGCGGAAATGCCGCGCTTGCCCGCTTCCGGATCGGTCATGGCAAAAACGATCGCCACGCCCGCGCGCTGGCCGTTGGTCACGAACTGCTTCGCGCCGTTCAGCACCCATTTGCCGTCGCGCAATTCGGCCCGCGTGCGCAGGTTGTTCGCCTCGGAACCGGCCTGCGGCTCGGTCAGGCAGAATGCGCCGATCACGCGGCCGGCCGCCATGTCGGCCAGCCAGCGATCCTTCTGCGCGGGCGTGCCGAAGCCGAGGATCGGCCCGCAGCCGACCGAGTTGTGCACGCTCATCATCGTCGCGCACGCGGCGTCGCCGGCCGCGACTTCCTCCATCGCCAGCGCATAGGCGACGTAATCCGTATACGAGCCGCCCAGTTCCTGCGGCACGATCATCCCGAGCAGCCCGAGCTCGCCGAGCTGCGCGACGATCGCGTCGGGCAGGTGCGCGTCGTGGTCCCACTGCGCCGCGTTCGGCGCCAGCATCTCGGTGGCGAACGCGCGCGCGGCGTCGCGGATCATCCGCTGGTCTTCGGTGTAAAGCTCGTCCATGGTGCTGCTGTCTCCCGCGGCCGCCGGGCGCGACCGTCCTTGCGTTTCGATGCAACAAGTGTAGGCAAGCACGCGCGACTGTTCGATGCTCGCGCCGCTCATTTACACTGAGCGTTTTTGCCATACCGGCGACACCGATGAAGCAGGAAGACAAGGGAACCGTCGCGATCAGCCTCGTCGCGTACAGCGTCGCGCTGGCCACGCGGCGCGGCGTGGCGGCCGAGCCGCTGCTCGCGCAAGCGGGCATCGCCCCGGCGCTGCTCGGTCAGCCGCGCGCACGCGTGTCCGCGCAGCAATACGGCGCGCTGTGGAACGCGATCGCCCGCACGCTCGACGACGAGTTCTTCGGGCAGGACAGCCACCCGATGCGCAGCGGCAGCTTCATCGCGATGAGCCAGGCGGCGCTATCCGCGCGCGACGGGCTGCACGCGATGGCGCGCGCGGTGAACTTCATGCACTGCGTGCTCGACGACCTGCACGCGGAGCTCGACGCGAACCCGCAGCGCGTGCGGCTGCGCTTCGTGCACCGCAACAACGGCGCGACACCCGCGATGTTCACGTACGCGACCTATTTCATCATCGTGTACGGGCTCACCTGCTGGCTGATCGGGCGGCGCATCCCGCTGCTGCATGCGAGCTTCCGCTGCGACACGCCGCCCGCCGACCACGAATACCCGTCGATGTTCTGCGACGACATGCGCTTCAACGAGCCCGATTCGTATGTCGATTTCGATCCCGAATTCGCGACGCTGCCGGTCGTGCAGAACGCGAAGACACTGAAAACGTTTCTGCGCAACGCGCCGGCCAGCTTCATCGTCAAGTACCGCAACCCGAACGCGCTCGCGCAGCGCGTGCGCGCGGTGCTGCGCGGAATGCCGCCCGCCGCGTGGCCGGGCGCGGGCGGGATGGCCGCGCGGCTGCACGTGGCCGAGGCCACGCTGCGCCGCAAACTGCACCAGGAAGGCCACGCGTACCAGTCGATCAAGGACACGCTGCGGCGCGATCTCGCGTTCGAGGCGCTGGCCGACCCCGCCCGCACGATCGCGGACGTCGCGGCCGCGACCGGGTTCGCGGAGCCGAGCGCGTTCTACCGCGCGTTCCGCAAATGGAGCGGGCGCAGCCCGGCCGACTATCGCGACGAAGTGCTCGCGCGCGGCGGCGGCGCAAGCTGACGCCGGCCGGTGCGGCCGCAACTTCGCGCTTTCGGCCGAAACCGCCTAATCTTCAAGCATCGGGCCCACGCCCTTTTCGCGAGCCGGACGGCACGCGGCCGTGCGCCGCCCGGACGTCCCGATGCGCTTTCACCGTCATGGGCCGCCGCCGGCGCCTGCCGCGCCCGACGGCCGCCCCCGTCACCCGCTGTCCGCGCGGGTCGCGCGCGCCGCGCTGTTCGCGGCGCTGCTCGTCGTGTGCGCCGCGGTCGCCGCGCCGCCATCGGCCGACGCGCCCGCCGCGCATCCGGTCGTCGTGATTCCCGTCAACGGCGCGATCGGCCCCGCCAGCGCCGATTTCATCGTCCGTTCGCTCGCGCGCGCCGCCCGCGAGCACGCGCCGCTCGCGATCCTCCAGCTCGACACGCCCGGCGGCCTCGATACGTCGATGCGGCAGATCATCAAGGCCATCCTCGGCTCGCCGGTGCCGGTCGCCGCGTTCGTCGCGCCGGGCGGCGCGCGGGCGGCGAGCGCGGGCACCTACATCGTCTATGCGAGCCACTTCGCGGCGATGGCGCCCGGCACCAATCTCGGCGCGGCGTCGCCCGTGCAGTTGGGCATCGGCGGCGCCGCGCCGCCGGGCGCGAACCCCGCCGCGCCCCATCCCGCCGGTGCGTCAGGTGCATCGGGTGCGTCCGCCACGCCGGCCGCGCTGCCGACCGATACGCAATCGACCGAGATCCGCAAGGCGATGCAGGACGCTTCCGCGTACATCCGCGGCCTCGCGCAGTTGCGCGGACGCAATGCCGAATGGGCCGAGCGCGCGGTGCGCGAGGCCGTGAGCCTGTCGGCGAACGAGGCGCGCGCGCAGCACGTCGTCGACCTGATCGCGCAGGACGCGGCCGATCTCGCGCGGCAGCTCGACGGCCGCGCGGTGACGACCACCGCCGGCACGCTGCGTCTGGCGACCGCGCACGCGCCGCTCGTCGCGCTCGCGCCCGACTGGCGCAGCCGCTTCCTCGCGATCATCGCCGATCCGAACGTCGCGCTGATCCTGCTGACGATCGGCATCTACGGCCTCTTCTTCGAATTCGCGAACCCCGGTTTCGTGCTGCCGGGCGTGGCCGGCACGATCTGCCTGCTGGTCGGGCTGTTCGCGATGCAGTTGCTGCCGGTCAGCTATGCGGGCCTCGGCCTCGTGCTGCTCGGGCTCGGCTGCCTCGTCGCGGAGGCGTTCCTGCCGACCTTCGGCGTGCTCGGGTTCGGCGGAATCGTCGCGTTCACGATCGGCGCGCTGATGCTGATCGACACCGACGTGCCCGGCTACGGGATTCCATGGCCCGTGATCGCGAGCCTCGCGCTCGGCGGCGGGCTGCTCGTCGCGGGCGTGTCGGGCGTCGCGCTGCGCGCGCGGCGCCGCCCGGTCGTGACGGGTGCCGAGGCGCTGCTCGGCAGCATCGGCGAAGTGCTCGACGACGGCCTGCAGCCGGACCAGCCGCCGGGCGCGGCCGGCGCCGCGCCGTCGGCCGCCGGCTGGGCGCGCGTGCATGGCGAGCGCTGGCGCGTGGCGAGCAGCATGCCGCTGGCCGCCGGCTGCCGCGTGCGCGTGACCGGCCGCCACGGGCTGACGCTGACGGTCGCGCCGCTCTACGACGTGCCCGCGCCGGTCCATCCCCAGGGAGAACCTTCATGATCGGTTACACGTTCGGCTTCAGCAGCGTCCTCATCGTCTTCGTCGTGGTGCTCGTCGCATCGTCGATCCGCATCTTTCGCGAGTACGAACGCGGGGTCGTGTTCATGCTCGGCCGGTTCTGGAAAGTGAAAGGGCCGGGGCTCGTGCTGATCATCCCGATCGTCCAGCAGGTCGTGCGGATCGACCTGCGCACCGTCGTGTTCGACGTGCCCGCGCAGGACGTGATCACGCGCGACAACGTGTCGGTGAAGGTCAATGCGGTCGTGTATTTCCGCGTCGTCGATCCTGAGAAGGCCGTGATCCAGGTCGCGCGCTTCTTCGAGGCGACGAGCCAGCTCGCGCAGACGACGCTGCGCGCGGTGCTCGGCAAGCACGAACTCGACGCGCTGCTCGCCGAGCGCGAGCAACTGAACGCGGACATCCAGAAGACGCTCGATGCGCAGACGGATGCGTGGGGGATCAAGGTGTCGACGGTCGAGATCAAGCACGTCGACCTGAACGAGACGATGATCCGCGCGATCGCGCGGCAGGCCGAAGCCGAGCGCGAGCGGCGCGCGAAGGTGATTCACGCGGAAGGCGAATTGCAGGCGTCGGAAAAGCTGCTGCAGGCCGCGCAGCGGCTTGCGCTGCAGCCGCAGGCGATGCAGTTGCGCTACCTGCAGACGCTGACGACGATCGCGGCGGACAAGAACTCCACGATCGTGTTTCCGTTGCCGGTCGATCTGCTGGGGGCGTTGCTGGATCGGTTGGGCCCCGCGCGCGAGCGTTGAGACGCGCGCGTGCCGGGCCACATGACGCCGCGGCCGCCGATGGGCGCGGGGGCCGACGCCCCGCCGCCCGGCGCCCCGCCCGCGTCAGGCCAGCAGCTTGCGCTCGGCCTTGCCGTACTTGATCGACTTCTCGTCCGGGATCATCAGGCCCGTGTGCTCGTCGCGGCCCTGCAGCAGGAAGCGTGCGTCCGGGTTGCCGATCTGTTCGGCCGCGAGCTTGCTGTCCGCGCCGATCTCGCCCTTCTTCATCCGGTTGACGATCACGCCGGCCGCGGTGTCCTTGAAATCGCGCAGCATCCACGCGTCGCCGTCGCTGTCGCCGAACACCAGCAGCGGGCCGTAGCCCTTCTTCGACGCGAGGACGTTGCGAATGCCCACCGTCTTGCCGGGCCCCCAGTTGAAATGCCAGCCGGCCGGATAGGTGCTCGTGTACTTGCCGTCCTGCATGTCGAGACGCAGGCCGATCACGTTCTCGGGCGGCACGCCGTAGCCGTAGTTCGGATTGCCGGCAAATACGCGCACGACGTCGTCGAGCGACGCGGTGCTCACGTACACGTCGATGCCGTTCGCGCGCAGCGTATGCATCACCGCGCGGATTTCCTCGTGAATGCGGATGCCGTGGAAATGCGTGTCCGCGACCACGCCGGCCTTGCCCGGCAGCGTCTTCGGGCTTTCGTAGCGGACCTTGCGCAGCGCGTCGCCGATACCGTAGTTGTTCGACGCTTCCGCCATCGCCTGCAGCTCGGCGGTCGTCATGTACTTGTAGAAGTAGATGATCCACTTGTAGCCGACTTCGAGCGGATGCGTGTCGCAGATCGCGTCGTACATGAAGTACAGCTTCGCGCGAAAATCCTTGAACTGGTCGGTCTCGCGGATCTCGTCGAGGCTCTTGTCGCCGCCGAGGCCCTTGTAGTTCGCATGGAGCCAGCGGTAATCGGACTCGACGTCGGCGGCGAGGTCCTCCATCGTCACCGGCTTGCCGTCGAGGGTCGTGTAGTCCTTCATGAACGCGCCCTTCGGCACGTCCTTCCACATCACGCCGACGAATTCATCCGGCGTCAGCTTGTACTGCAGATGGTTGATCTGGTACATCAGCAACGCCTCTTCACAGTCGTTCATGATGCACGTGTTGTCCCAGTCGAACACCGCATACGGGCGGCGCTTTCCGTCGTAGTGCGCGCTCGCGACACCATGCCGGTCGAGCACCGCCTGCAGGCGCGCGGCGTTGAACGGCGACCAGCGGCCCGGGTCCAGCGCGTCCGGCGCGGCTACGCTCTTCGCGCCGGACGTGCCGGCCTTGAGCATCAGCGGCGTCGCGGCGGTCGCCGCGGCAAGGGTGTTCATGAACCGGCGGCGCTGCATGGTCTCTCTCCGTGGAAATGTCGAATCGGCTTCGGTCGCCCCGCGCGACGCGCGACACACCGGCCCCGCGAAGCCGCAAAGGCTTCGAATCGGGGCGGATGATGTGACGAAATTATTTCGGCAATTTGACAGCGTCGCGCCGCGACACGACGGAGAGTTGATCCGGCGCGACATCCCGGGCCCGTGCGGCGCTCCCCGGCCGGCCCCCGCCGCTCGAGACGCGTGCGCAGCGATGGACATCCGGCCCCCACCGCCGGAAACCTAGAGCAACCCCTCCATTTCGACCCTTCATTAGGAGAAGCCCTCATCTCCGGGCGCTGGCGCGCGACGTCGAATCGGCTATTATCGTTACATCACACAATGGCACATTAAATGCTGACTGAATAATCCGCCTCCGAATCACCGGCGGAAGCGATCCGGATCAGCGCCCAGCCTTGCACAAGGACCCGCATCGCGCCGACACGCAAACGCGGGCCGACACATGGAGACGCATCATGACCGCCCACCACCCGCTGCCGGAAGTCCACCTCGACGAGCTGCCGCAATTCCGCGCGGTCCAGCAACTGGCCTACCGCTGCGTCGAGACCGTCGGCGCGATGCTCTACCCCGGCATCACCGAGAAGGAAGCCGCGCGCCTGCTGACCGAATGGCTGCAGGATCACGGCGTGCACGACTGGCTGCACAAGCCGTTCGCGTGGTTCGGCGAGCGCACCGCGTTCGACGGCTTCTCGGGCCTCAAGCACATGGGCGGCTTCAATCTCGCGTTCTTCCCGAGCAACCGTCAGCTCGAAACCGACATGCCGGTGATCCTCGACGTCGCGCCCGTGCTCGACGGCATCGTCGCCGATGTCGGCTATGCGCACTGCGTCGGCCGCAACCCGATCCTCGAGCAGTTGCAGGACGACCTGATGGACCATCGCGACATGATCGTGCGGCTCGTGAAGGCGCGCCGGTCGATGGCGGAGGTCGCGCAGGAAGTCGACGCGCTGTGCCGCCGCCAGGGCGTCGACCCGCGCCACAAGGCCTATCCGTTCAAGGTGCTCGCGCATCGTGTCGCGAAGATCCACAAGCTGTCGAAGCCGCGCTTCGTCGCGCGCTTCGGGCTGAACGCGACGCGCAACCTGCTGCTCGACCAGGGCCGCGCGGCGAAGCAGCAGGGCTGGTCGCCGCTGTGGTCGATCGACCGCCGCTCCGAGCATGCGCCGGTGCCGGGCCTGTGGGCCGTCGAGCCGCATCTCGGCTTCGCGGGCGTCGGCGCGAAATTCGAGGAACTACTCGTGATCACCGACGACGACGCGTACTGGCTCGACGACGACCTGCCGCACGTGCGCCGCTGGCAGCGCCGCCAGGCCGAGCGCGCGCAGGCGGCGGCGAACGTGCCGGCCGCCGCTTGACACGCACGTCACGCGCCCTCCTCCCGACTCCCTGAACGACGGACTCACGATGCAGCCTCTTTCCGACGAAGCGCCGCTGGCCCTGTTCGAATCGGTTCACAGCGAAACGGCGGTCGCCTCCGGCGACCTGACGCTCGCGGTGCGCACCTGGGGCGACCCGGCCCGCTCGCCGGTCGTGCTGGTGCACGGCTATCCCGACGACAGCAGCGTCTGGCGGCACGTCGCGCCGCTGCTTGCGCGCAAACACTACGTGATCGCGTACGACGTGCGCGGCGCGGGCCTGTCCGGCGTGCCGACGCGCACGGCCGACTACCATCTCGCGAAGCTGACCGACGATTTCGTCGCGGTGATCGACGCGCTCTGCCCCGGCCGCGCGGTGCACCTGATCGCGCACGACTGGGGGGCGATCCAGGGCTGGGAATTCGTCACCGATCCGCGCCTGGCCGGCCGCATCGCGTCATATACGTCGTGCTCGGGCCCGTGCCTCGACCACGTCGGCTTCTGGCTGCGCGAACGCGTGCTGCACCCGACGCCCGCGTCGCTGGCCAGGCTCGGCGGCCAGCTCGTGCGCTCGTGGTACGTCTACCTGTTCCACCTGCCGCTCCTCCCCGAACTCGGCTGGCGGCTGTGGCTCGGCCGCGCGTGGCCGGGCCTGCTGCGCCGGATCGAGAAAACGCCCGCCACGCCGCGCCCGACGCAGGCCGACGACGGCGCGCGCGGCGTGCGCCTCTACCGTGCGAACTTCATCCGCTGCCTGTTCGCGCCGCGCGAACGCTATGCGCATGCGCCGGTGCAGACGATCGTGCCGCTCGGCGACAAGTACGTGAGCCCCGCGCTGTCCGAGAACCTGTCGCGCTGGGTGCCGCGGTACTACCGCCGCGAAGTCGCGGCCGGCCACTGGCTGCCGCTCGCCGATCCCGCGCGCTTCGCGGATCTCGCCGGTCAATTGATCGATTCGGTCGAATCCGGCGACGAACCGCCCGCGCTCGCGAACGCGCGCCGCCGCGCGACCAGCGGGCGCTTCAGCGGCAAGGTCGCGGTCGTCACCGGCGCGGGCAGCGGCATCGGCCGCTGCGCGGCGCTGGCCTTCGCACGCGAAGGCGCGACGGTCGTCGCATGCGACATCGATCTCGCGAGCGCCGAGCGCACCGCGCTGCTCGTCGGGCTGACCGGCGCGCACGCGCATGCGAAACGCGTCGACGTCGGCTCCGCCGACGAAATGGAAGCGCTCGCGACCTGGGTCGGCAGCGAACTCGGCGGCGCGGACGTCGTGATCAACAACGCGGGCATCGGGATGGCCGGCGGCATCCTCGACACGAGCACGCGGCACTGGGAGCGCGTCCTGCACGTGAACCTGTGGGGCGTGATCCACGGCTCGCGGCTGTTCGCGCAGCAGATGGCCGCGCGCGGCGCCGGCGGGCACATCGTCAACACCGCGTCGGCCGCCGCGTTCGGGCCGTCGCGCGACCTGCCCGCGTATGCGACGACGAAGGCCGCGGTGCTGATGCTCAGCGAATGCATGCGCGCGGAACTCGCCGGGAAAGGCATCGGCGTGACGGCCGTGTGCCCCGGGTTCGCGGAAACGGGAATCATGGCGTCGACGCACTACGCGGGTGCGAGCGCCCAGGACGAAGCGCGGCTGCGCAAGCGCGCGACCAGGCTATACCAGATGCGCGGCCTGAAACCCGAAACCGTCGCGCAGGCGATGATCGACGGCGTGCTGCGCAACCGCCCCGTCGTCGCGGTCGGCGGCGAAGCGCACGCGATGCGCTTCGTCGGCCGCTTCATGCCGTGGCTGGGCCGGATGATCGCCCGCGTCAGCATGGCATCGCATTGACGGCGCACGACGCCGCACAGGGAGACGACATGAACGATACCGCCGACTACCACAAGATCAGGGCCCGACACGTGAAGTTCGACTTCAGCGACACGCCGGTCACCTGGGTGCCGAACGATCCGGGCAGCACGCACATCATCAACACGCTGAACCTGCTGTTCCCGGAGGGCGAGCTGTGGTTCTGTCGCGTCTACAACAAGGCGCTGCCGTTGATCGCCGATGCGCGACTGCGCGACGAAGCCGAAGGCTTCCTGCGCCAGGAAGCCGTGCACTCGCGCTCGCACGGCGGCGTGCTGAAGCACTACTACGACCGTCACGGCATCGACACGAAGCCGTTCACGCAAAAGCTCAACCGGTTGTTCACACGCGTGCTCGGCGAACGGCCGCTCGGGCTGAAGATCGGCCATACGCGCTTCTGGCTGCGGCAGCAACTGGCCGTGATCGCGTCGCTCGAGCATTTCTTCGGCTATCTCGGCAACTGGGTGCTCAACGCGCACGGCCTCGACGAAGGCCGTGCGGACCCGACGATGGTCGACCTGCTGCGCTGGCATGGCGCCGAGGAAGTCGAGCACCGCACCGTCGCGTTCGACATCTACCGGCACCTGGGCGGCACCTATCCGGAGCGCTGCGTGCACATGGCGTTGGTGATCCTGCTGCTGCTCCACTACATCACGACCGGCGCGAAGTTCATGTACCGGCGCGATCCGGACGCCGGCCGCTACCCGGGCTTCGTGCTCGCGTGGTGGCGGGGTTCGCGGCGCGGGCACCTGCCGTCGTTCTGGAAGGTGATCGGCGCGGCGCTGCGCTATTTCAAGCCCGGCTATACGCCGCACCACGAAGGCTCGACCGAGCAGGCGCTCGCCTACCTCGCCCGCTCGCCGGCCGCGCAGGCGGCCGCGCACGGCGGCAACTGGGGCACGACGAAAGGCGCGTGACCGGGTTGACGGCCGGTTCGGCGGGCGGCGCCCGCCGAAATGCGTACAATCGCGGCTTCAATTTCCCGGAGGTGCCGCGATGGCCATGAAGAAAACCGATCTCGAAAAGAACAAGGCGCTCAAGCTGACGCACGCGATGAAACAGTCGAGCTCCGCGCGTTTCGGCAAGGGCGCCGAAGAAGCGGCCAAGCTGGACCGCCGCGCGCAGCGCAAGCTCGACCAGGAACAGGGCCTCGTGCCGTTCGCGTGCAAGCTCAACGCGGAGCTGGTCGAACAACTGAAGGCACGCGCGGCCACGCACCCGGAAGGGATGACGGGCCTGCTGTCCGAGCTGCTCGTGAACGGTCTCGCGCAACGCGACGCGTAATTGCGACGTATCTCGAAATTTCCGTTGACAGGGCTGCGCGGCCACGACACACTCGTTCGCATGCCTATGCTCAAGCCCATCGCCATCGCGCATCAAAAACGAGTGAACGCCCATACGTGGCGATCGCCGGGGGCGCTTGTGCATTAGCATCGAGATGCAGTCATGCATGTCACGAGGCCTCGCCGGAACCGGATGAGGCCTTTTTGTTTTGTTGCGCGTCATCCCGCCCGGCTCAACGATGGAGATGACGATGGACCAAGCAAGCCGGCTGGTTGTTTGCCCCGATCGGTGCCGCACCGATACGATCTCGTTGCCGAGAGTCGAGTTGCATTTCACGGTCGCGCCGCGCAAGACGCATGCATCGTTGCCCGCGCAACCGCGGTGCGCGACGGCATCGTGAAACGCCGGCCGCACGGCAACGCACCGCGCCCTTGCGCATATCCCGAAAATAGTCGTTGACAACGCCACACGCCGACAACAAAATCGTTCGCATGCCTACGTTCAAGCTCATCGCCATCGCGATTCATTGCCCGGTGAACATTCGAAAGAATGGATCACGGGAGGCGCTTGTGCGTTAGCAATCGAGCAGTACCGCATGTCACACGAGGCCTCGCCGGAAACGGATGAGGCCTTTTTGTTCTGGTGCACGTCATCCGTCCGGCTCACTGAATGGAGAAGACGATGGACCAGGCAAGCCCGCTGTTCGACCGCCGCGACCGGCGCCCCGCCGGCACGATCGCGTTACCGACCGTCGTGATCCGTTTCGCGATCGCACCACGCACGACGATGACGTGGCGCGCGCCGCGGGATGCGGAGATCCGTGCACACGACGCGGCGCTGTGGATCACGCGCCCGCCGAGCGTCGACGATTACTGGGTGCGGCCCGGCGACGTGCTGCGCATCGCGCGCGGTGAGCGCATCTGGCTCGGCGCCGACGGCGACCGGTCGGCGCAGGCGTCGATCACGACCGCGTACGTGCGGCGCGGCGAACGCGTCAGGCGCGCGCTCGCGCAAGTGCAACGTTTGCTCGTGAAGGTGTGGAGAAGGAGCGGATGAGCGGCGCGCCGTTACACGCGCGATACGCGGAACGGCCGCGACCGGAAACGGGCGCACCCGCGGCGCAAAGCGCCGCGGGTGCGCATCGAAGAACGCGGCACGCCGATGCGTGCCGCGAGCGATCGCGCGCCATGCGCAACGAGAGGATGCTGCAGGTGCATCAGGTGCTGGCGGCGAGACGCGGGCCCGTGCTTCGTGGAGTGGAATCGAGGTCGGGGCGTTGCGCAGCCTGAGAGGTCACCCACGGATCGATGCCCTGCTTCTGCACCTCTTCGAGGAATGACACACGTGTGCGCCAGTAATCCGCCTGTAATTTCGCATCGATGACGCGCTGTTCGGCTGCGAACAGTTCCATGCGCGCCGTCACGAGCATCGACGCGGCGGTTTTTTCCGGCGTGGGGGCGTGTCGCATCGCCCAACGGCTGATCCAGTTCAACATGCTGACCTCCGTGATTACGGACGAACCCGCATCGGGCAATCGCAATCGGCCGTGCCTGACCGGCCGTGCCTAACCGGCCATGGCTGCCCGAACGCGCAACGGCCTTGACCGCCATTCACCGCCTGGCCTGCACGGACTGCGACTCCCCCGCGTCGGCAATGATCGGCCGGCGTGTGTATGAGCGGTGTATCTATCCTAGAAAGACTTGCCGGTTTACGCGATGGGGTCTTGCATTCTTTTACACAGAAACCACAGTCGCCCCCGCATCGCGAAATGACAGTTGCGGACGGGACGGCTTCGGCGCACGATAACCCGATCCCTGCCGCCGCCTGGACAGACGAATGGCCGCCGCACGCGGTTGCCGGGTCGTCTGTCCGCACCGGCGGCACACGTGCGTTCGCACGAACGCGCCGCCTGCACCGCATTCGTGCAGCATGCGGGCGCTGCGTTTCAGTCGCATGTCGTCGTGTACCGGCCGCGCGCGACGCCGCCGGCATGCCGTTGCGCACGCATCGGCCGGTTTCGCCCGCCTGCGGGGCGCCCCTTCCGTTCGTTTCCTCCGTTCCCGCCGTTTCGGCCATTTCCGCCGGCCGGTGCCGCACGAACCGGTAAAATGCGCGCCTTCGTCGCGCGGGCGGGCTGCCGGACCGTTTGCGCGCAGGCAACCGATCGTGCCCTCCAACTATATCGTCCGAGCTATCCACGCTATTACAATCCGCCGATAGCCGGACAATAGTGGCTGGTTACAGTTAGCCGGCCGCGCTGCCTGTACAACAATTCGGCACAACAATCAACACGACAACCCGACCGGAGAAACGCCTTCATGGAATCCATCAAGCGGTATTTCGGCTTCGCTGAAGCCGGCACCGATTTCCGCACCGAAATACTCGCGGGCGTCACCACGTTCCTGACGATGGCCTACATCATCTTCGTCAACCCCGCGATCCTCGGCGACGCCGGCATGCCGAAGGAATCCGTGTTCGTCGCGACCTGCCTCGTCGCGGCGCTGGCGTCGATCATCATGGGGCTGTACGCGAACTACCCGATCGCCTGCGCGCCCGGCATGGGCCTGAACGCATATTTCGCGTACACGGTCGTCAAGGGAATGGGCTTCACGTGGCAGGCCGCGCTCGGCGCGGTGTTCATCTCCGGCTGCCTGTTCCTGCTCGTCACGCTGTTCCGCGTGCGCGAGGCGATCGTCAACGGCATTCCGAAATCGCTGCGGATTTCCATTACCGCCGGCATCGGCCTGTTCCTCGGCATCATCTCGCTGAAGACGTCGGGCGTGATCGTCGGCAACCCGGCCACGCTCGTCACGCTCGGCGATCTGCACAAGCACGAGACGATCCTCGCGATCGTCGGCTTCTTCGCGATCGTCACGCTCGACCACCTGCGCGTGCGCGGCGCGATCCTGATCGGCATCATCGGCGTGACGATCCTGTCGTTCTTCTTCGCCGGCAACCAGTTCCACGGCGTGTTCTCGGCGCCGCCGTCGATCGACGCGACGCTGTTCAAGCTCGACATCGGCGCCGCGCTGTCGACCGGCATCATCAACGTGATCCTCGTGTTCTTCCTCGTCGAGCTGTTCGACGCGACGGGCACGCTGATGGGCGTCGCGAATCGCGCGGGCCTGCTCGTCGAAGGCAAGATGAACCGCCTGAACAAGGCTCTGCTCGCCGACAGCACGGCGATCGTCGCGGGCTCGGTGCTCGGCACGTCGTCGACCACCGCGTACATCGAAAGCGCATCGGGCGTGCAGGCCGGCGGCCGCACCGGCGTGACGGCCATCACCGTCGCGGTGCTGTTCCTCGCGTGCCTGTTCATCGCGCCGCTCGCCGGCGTCGTGCCGGGCTACGCAACCGCACCGGCACTGCTCTACGTGTCGTGCCTGATGCTGCGCGAGATGGTCGAGGTGCCGTGGGACGATGCGACGGAAGCCGTGCCGGCCGCGCTGACCGCGCTGCTGATGCCGTTCACGTACTCGATCGCGAACGGCGTCGCGTTCGGCTTCATCGCGTACGGCGGCCTCAAGCTGCTGACGGGCCAGGCGCGCACGGTCAAGCCGATCGTGTGGATCATCGCGGCCGTGTTCCTGTTCCGCTTCTTCTATCTCGGCAGCGAGTAAGCGCGGAACGCGCATCGGCACAATGCACGATGAAAACGCCACCTTCGGGTGGCGTTTTCGTTTTCGCACGATTGCTCTGCAATCCTCATGAATCGACGTGCACGAGCGCGCCGACGCTCGGGCGATCCCGCACGGCCCGCATACGAAAATGCCGCGCGGCCCCGCCGAACGGCATTGCGTGAAGGCAATGTCCTCGCGTGCGCCGCGCTCGAGCGCATGCGCCGCCGGACGGGCGTCGTGTCGTCAGCGCCAGTTGGCCTCGTAGAAGCGCACGTAGCCGCTGCGCAGCGTCACGCATTGCGCACGTGTTTCCGACAGCAGGCGCCGTGCGGCCGCCTCGATGCGCTCGCGGTGCTGATCGAATGCGCCGACCATGTCCTCGAAGCGCGGCGATGCGGCGCCGAAGTGGTCTTCCAGCGCCTCGGCGGTGATCTGGCACTGGACGCGCTCGCCATTGACCAGTGCCGTGAACCCCAGCATCAGGTCACGCCCCGAATACTCGGGCTTCTCGTTCGTGAAATGGATCTGCATGGGCGCTGCCTCGACCGGTAGAAAACGAATGACCGCGTCCGTCGTCCGCTACCGGCCGGACGAAATGCACGCGGGCTCGCCGGCGGAGGCCCCGGCCGCGGAGTGTGGCGCGGTCGATGCATGCCGGTTGAATTCCACTTTAGACGGTTTCGCGCGGGAGACAAAAATTTCGGTGTGCGTCGTTCCGACGCGCATTTCGTCTGATCTGCGCGGCATCCGGCACTGTTTCGCCAACGGACGTCAGTGCGGATCGGTCGGCCAGACGTTGAGCGCGATCGCGGCGGTCGTGACGCCCACCGCAATCGCGGCCGCCCCGTATCTCACCGCATCGGTCAGATCGAACAGCAACCCGTGGATCGCCACGGCAATGCCGCCCAGCATGATGAAAGTGGCGATGGCCGCCAGCACGACTCTCAGTTCCGCCCGAACCATGATGCGTCTCCCGAACGGATGCATGTCGCGTCGCATGCATGTTGCACCGCGGAACACGGCGCGCGCGTGCTCCATTTCCATCATTGCAGGCGGGCGCTTAAAAGCAAGGGGATTTTGTTGGCAGTCGCGCATCGCACGTGGCGCTTGTATGATGATGCGTACCCGGACGGACGGCTGGCGCGCCGAATGGTGCGCCGCGAGCGGAGCCGCACTGCGCCGCCGATGCCGATCCGGTGGCCCCGGCGGCCCCGGGAACAGGAGACAAACCATGCCGCAACCCTTCGTGCTGCCCGCCACCGCCGGGCGTACCGACCTGCTCGCGCAGGCGCATGCGCGTTCGACCGCGGTCGGCCTGCGCGCGCACGAACGCCCCGATTTCTCGCCGCTGTCGCGCGTCGCGCTACGCGAACTGCTCGACACGAATCACACGCTGTTCTCGCACGCGCGACCGGTGATGGAGAACCTCCACGCGCAGATCGCCGATACGCAAAGCCTCGTGCTGCTGACCGACGCCGACGGCGTGATCCTGCACAGCATCGGCGATGCGGACTTCATCGAGAAGGCAAACCGCGTCGCGCTGTGCAATGGCGTGTCGTGGGCCGAAGGCGCGCGCGGCACGAACGCGATCGGCACCGCGCTCGCGTCCGGCCAGGCCGTCGTCGTGCACGGTTCCGAACATTTCCTGCGCGCGAACCATATCCTCACCTGCGCCTGTGCGCCGATCGTCGATCCGTTCGGCCGCACGCTCGGCACGCTCGACGTGAGCGGCGACCCGCGCGGCTCCAGCCCGCATACGCTCGCGCTCGTGCGGATGTCGGCGCAACTGATCGAGAACCACCTGTTCGCGAACCAGTGCGGCGAAGCGCTGCGGCTGCGCTTTCACGCACACGAGGATTGCGTCGATTCGCTGTTCGCCGGGCTCGTCGCATTCGGCGCCGACGGCAGGCTGATCGCCGCGAACCGCAGCGCCCAGTTTCAGCTCGGCGCATCGTTCGACACCCTGCAGCACCAGGCGAGCGACGCACTGTTCAGCATGCGCTTCGGCGAGCTCGCGCGGCAGGCCGCCCGCGCGCCGGGCGCCACGTTCCGCCTCACGCTGTCGACCGGCGTGCGCGTGCTCGCACGCTGCGAATTCCCGGAAGCGCAGAAAACGACCGTCGCCGTCACGCCGCCCGCGCCGGCCGCACGCATGCGCGCACCGGACCCCGATGCGATCACGTTCGCGACGCTCGACACCGGCGACGCGCGCATGGCCGCCGTGCTCGAACGTGTCGCGAAGATCCGCGGGCGCGACCTGCCGCTGCTGATCCTCGGCCAGACCGGCACCGGCAAGGAATGGCTCGCCCGCGCGCTGCATCAGGCGTCGCCGCGCGCGGACGGCCCCTTCGTCGCGGTCAACTGCGCGGCGCTGCCCGATTCGCTGATCGAGGCCGAGCTGTTCGGCTATGAAGACGGCGCGTTCACCGGCGCGCGCAAGCGCGGCAGCCCCGGCAAGATCGCGCAGGCCGACGGCGGCACGCTGTTTCTCGACGAGATCGGCGACATGCCGCTCGCGCAGCAGGTGCGGCTGATGCGCGTGCTGCAGGAGCGCGCGGTGATGCCGCTCGGCGGCGCACGCGCGGTGCCGGTCGACGTGCGCGTGGTGTGCGCGACCCATCGCGACCTGCGCGCGATGATCGCGGAGGGCACGTTCCGCGAGGATCTGTTCTACCGGATCAACGGGCTCGCGGTCACGCTGCCGGCGCTCGCGACGCGCACCGACCTGCCCGCGCTCGTCGAACGGATCCTCGCGCGGCTCGCGCGCAGCGAGCCGATGCCGCGCCGCCTCGCGGCCGACGTGCTCGACGCGTTCGCGCGCCACCGCTGGCCCGGCAACCTGCGGCAGATGACCAACGTGCTGCGCACGGCCGGCATGCTCGCCGAAGACGAAGCGGAAATCACGCTCGCGCATTTGCCCGACGATTTCTGGCTCGACTGCGACGATGCGCCGGCTGCGCCGGCGGCAGCCGCATCGGTCCCGTCGGCGGGCAGGCGCGAAGGCACGACGCTGCAGAGCCATCAGGCCGCGATGATCGATGCGGTGCTCGCACGCCATGGCGGCAACGTATCGGCGGCCGCGCGCGAGCTCGGCCTCGCGCGCAATACCGTGTACCGGTATCTGCGGCGGCACTGACACTCGCGGCGGGCGGCCCTCGGCCGCCGGCGGGTTCGGGTATGCTTGGCGCGATGCCGCCGAACCGCCCGCTTCATTCATGACCGATCCAGATCACCCGCCCCTCGTGCGCGTCGACCCGCTCGGCGCAACCTTCGACGCGCCCGATTCGCTGACCGTGCTCGAAGCCGCCGCGTTCGCGCGCGTGTCGCTGCCGCGCTCGTGCCGCAACGGCACGTGCCGAAGCTGCCTTTGCCGGATCGTCAGCGGCAGCGTACGCTATACGATCGAATGGCCGGGGCTCTCCCGCGAGGAAAAGGCCGACGGCTATACGCTGCCGTGCGTGGCCGTCGCGACGTCGGATCTCGTGCTCGACGTGCCCGACGCGGTCATGCTCGACTAGACGCGGCGTGCGCCCGCGCACGTCGTCCTGCAACGCTCGATCCTGCATGGAGAACGTGATGGCCCAGCCAACCGATCGCATCGAAAAACAGACGCTGCTCGCCGCACCGCCCGACCGCGTCTGGGCGGCCGTCAGCGATTCCGACGAATTCGGCCAGTGGTTCGGTGTCGCGTTCGACGGCCCGTTCGAGGCCGGCCAGCCGCTGTTCGGCCGCATCACGCCGACCCGCGTCGACGACGACGTCGCCAAGGCGCAGGAGCCCTACGCTGGCACCGTGTTCGAAATCGTCGTCGATCGTATCGAGCCAAAACGACTGTTCTCGTTTCGCTGGCATCCGTTCGCGATCGATCCGAATGTCGATTACGCGTCCGAGCCGATGACGCTCGTCACGTTCACGCTCGCGGCGCAAGCCGGCGGTACGCTGCTCACGGTCACCGAAACAGGCTTCGACCAGTTGATCGAAGCGCGTCGCGCGACGGCGCGCGACATGAACGACCAGGGCTGGGCCGCGCAGATGACGCTGATCGCGAAGTATCTGGCGAAGCACGCGTAGCGCGCCGCGATGCCGCACGCGCCGACCGACTCGCGAATCGACGTGCGTGGCATAATCCGCTCCATCGTCGTCCACCCGCCGCCGCGCATCGCATGCTGAGTCGTCGTCTCCGGAAGATCGGCAGTCTGATCGGGATGCTCGCCATCCTGATGACGGCGCTCGCGCCGACGATCTCGCAGGCGCTGACCACGCAAGGGCGCGTCGACGCACTGCTGGCCGGCTACTGTTCGGCCGCGCCGGCCGCTGGTGACCGCTCCGCCGACGCGTCGACGAAAAACCTGCAGGCCCATCTCCAGGCATGCGGCTACTGCAGCCTGCTTGCCCATACGCCCGCGCTGCCCGCGCCCGAGTTGACGTTCGCGGCCCACGTGCACGCGATCGAGTATCGCGCGGCGACCCGCTTCGAAAGCCTGCGCCGCGCGCTGCCGCTCACGGCCGCGCAACCGCGCGCTCCGCCGTTCACGTCCTGATCCGTCGTCATTGCGCGTGATGCCGCAGCGCATCGCGCAGCCTGCGCACGCCGCCCGCGTGCGCGACATGTCACGTTTCGAAGGACGATCATCATGTCTCACCCTGCTGCGCGCGGCGTCGTGCCGGGCGCGTGGTTGGCCGTCTGTGGCCCGGCTGGCCGCGCCTGCATTCGCCCGCATGCGAATGTCCGGCCGCGCACGTCCGTACCGACCGCCACCGGCCGCGATGCCGCGCGCGCAGCCGTCCGTCGAATCCGTCTGTTCCATCCGATTCGTCACTCGCTCATCCACCCATGAAAACCGCCACTTTCGCTCGCGGCGCACTCGCCGCGCTCGGCTTCGTCATCATCCACGCCGCCCATGCGCATGCGCTCCCGAAAACGCAGGACCCGGCCCCCGACGCCACGCTGTCGAGCGCGCCGCACGCGGTCACGATCGATTTCGGCGAGGCGCTCGAGCCGGCGTTCAGCTCGATTGCCGTGACCGACAGCCACGGGCAATCGGTCGTCGACGGGAAGTCGGCCGTCGATGCCGGCAACCGGAAGCGGATGCGCGTCGCGCTGACGAGCCTGAAGCCCGGCACCTACACCGTCGCGTGGATCGCGGTGGCCAGCGACGGCCATCGCACGCACGGCCGCTACGCATTCACGCTGAAGTAACGCATGTCACCCACGCGATGCGCGTCGGCGCTCGATGCCGGGCGCATTCGCATCGATGCCCTCCGCATCGCACCCGACAAGGAGAACCCACGATGAAACACTCGATTCCGACCGGCCTGCTCGCGGCGCTGGCGCTGCACGCGTCCGCCACGTTCGCCGCGCCGGCCATCCAGGCCGACGCTTGCTGGATCCGCACGATGCCGGCGACGGTGCCGTCCTCCGGCTACTTCACGCTGAAGAACGACGGCGACGCGCCCGCGACGCTGACCGGTATCGACACGCCCGCATACGGGATGGCGATGGTGCATGAAACGCGGACGAGCGGCAGCACCGCGAAGATGGTTCACGTCGACTCGGTGGTCGTACCCGCGCACGGCACGCTGACGTTCAAGCCGAAGAGCTATCACGTGATGCTGGAGGAGCCGCGCCAGGCCGTCGCGCCTGGCGCGAAGGTGCCGGTCCGGCTGCATTTCGCGGACGGCTCGACCGTGTCCGTGACCTGCGACGCGAAGGCGCCGACCTACGCCGGCCAGTAACGCCGCCGGCTCACGACAGAAGGAGATGCTGATGAAAAACCGCTTGCCGCTGGCCGACCTGATCGTCCGCTACCGGACGCCGCTGAATGTCGCGGTACTGATCGCCTGTGGGTTATGGGCCGCGTGGATCGCGTGGATGACGCGGCCGGCCGCGATCGACACGCCGCCGTCGATTCCCGCGTACTGCATGCGCGACGCGCGCTGACGCGCGGCGCGGCAGGCGTAAGCCGGCGCCACCCGTCAGCGCATCCGAGCGGCCAGCGCGGCCGTGATCTCGTCGAACAACGGCCGCGCATCGACGTCCTCGTTCACGCACGCCGCCGCCAGCGCGTCGAGCGCGCCGGTGCGCGATTCGCAGCGTTCGAGCAATTCGCCGAGCAGATAGCCGAACGCGCGCACTTCGAGCCGCTCGAACCTTGCGCCGCGCGTGCGCTCGTTCACGTCGTACAGCGAAGCCGCCCCGAAATCCCCGAGCAGCGCGCCGCCCGAGCCGTCGTGCAGGATATTGTGCGCATACAAGTCGCCATGCATGATGCCGCGCGCGTGCAGATGGCCGGCCGCCGACGCGATGCCGTGCGCGATCCGCAACGCTTGCGCCGGATCGAATGTCGCATCGGCGGCATAGACGTCGCGCGTGCACGACGCGAAGCTCGGCGGCCCGGCGAGGTTCGTCAGCGCAGGATCGACCCGCTCCATCACGAGGCCGTGCGTGCCGTCCGGATGCCCGCGCACCTTGCCGATCACCGGGATCAGGCTCGGGTGGCGGCCGGCATGCAGGCACGCGGCCATTTCGCAATCGGGCAGGCCGTCGCTCGTCACCGCACCCTTGAACAGCTTCACCGCGACCGTCCGTGGCGGATGGCCGTCCGCACGCCATTGCGCGCGATAAATGACACCCGACGCGCCCTCGCCCAGTTTCTGTTCGCACGACAGCGCGGCCCAGTCGATCTCCGCGACGTCCGGCCCGGCGGACGCCGCGGCCTCCGGCGCCGCGCCGAACGGATTGCCGGCCACCGCAAGCCATGCGAGACGCGGCAGGCGCGGCAGCCAGTCGGGCAACGCATCGAGCCGGTTCGCCGACAGGCGCACCAGTTCCAGCGCGCGGCAGGCGGCCATTTCCACGGGTAGCGCACGCAACTGGTTGCCGGCCAGCATGAGCTTCTGCAAGCGCGCACAGTCGCCGATATCGGCCGGCAGTTCGTCGATCGCGTTGTCGGTCAGGATCAGCCAGCGCAGCGCACGCGGCAGCGCGCCGCGCGGCACGGTGCGGATCCGGTTCGCCTTGAAGCCGATCATGTCGAGCCGATCGCACGCGCCGAGCACGTCGGGGAACGCGGTAAAGCGGTTGCCCGACGCGAACAGGATGCGCAGCCGATGCAGCCGCGGCAGGTCGTCCGGCAGCGCGGACAGCGCATTGCCGGTCAGGTCGAGCACTTCGAGCGTATCGGCCAGATCGAAGATCTCGCGCGGAAATTCGGTCAGTCCGCACGCGAGCTTCAGTTGCCGCGCGCCCGACAGTTGTCCGGCCTGCAGTTGTTCGAGGGTGTGGGTCACGGGGAGAAAACGGGTGGCGGTTGCGACGATCGTCGGGTCGATCGGACGAATTCTACCGGGATCGATCGGGCGCCCGTACACGACCTTGTCATACCCCCTTCACAAACGCGCGATGTGACGTTAGAATTGCGCCCCTTGCAGTGCCGACGTGGTGAAATTGGTAGACACGCTATCTTGAGGGGGTAGTGGCGAAAGCTGTGCGAGTTCGAGTCTCGCCGTCGGCACCAGATGCGTTTTCCTCGCATTCCCGCATTTCCGAAACCCGCGACAGCACACGGCTTCGCGGGTTTTTTGTTGCCCGCTACGCGAGCAGCAGAAAATTCCGCACCACCGCGGAGGGCTCGTCGCAGCGCGACGCAATGGCGAGCCGCGCGCGAAACCGGTTGCCCGCGAACGGCCGGTATACGACCCCGGGCACCTGCACCTGCGTAATCGCCTTCGGCACGACCGACACGCCGAGGCCAGCCGCCACCAGCGTCACCGCGGACGCGATCTGCGGCGCCGGTTGCCCCATGCGCGGCTCGAAGCCGGCCGCCTTGCACGCGGCGACGATGTCGTCGAACAGCGCGGCGCCGGCCGCGCGCGGCACCTGCACGAACGACTCGTCGGCGAGTTCCGCCAGTTCGATGCGCCGGCGCTGCGCCAGCCGGTGCGCGACGGGCAGCGCGACGAACATCGGCTCCTCGTCCCAATCGGATACCCGCAGCGTCGCGGCGACGCGGCGCTCCGGCCGCACGATCGCGACGTCGAGGCGCCCGGCCTCCAGCGCCTCCAGCAGCACACCGGACGTCGCTTCCTGCAACGTCAGCTCCGCATCCGGAAACGCCTCGCGAAAGCGGCGAAGCAGATCCGACACTTTCGGATTGAACGCGGCCGTCCCGGTGAAGCCGACGCGCAGATGGCCGGTTTCCCCACGCGCGGCGCGCCGGGCCGCCCGTGCCGCGCGCTCGGCATCGTCGAGCACGCGCCGCGCCTCTTCCGCGAAAACTTCGCCCGCCAGCGTCAGCTCGGCGCCGCGCGCGGTGCGTTTGAACAGTTCCACGCCGAGCTCGTTCTCGAGCGCCTTGATCTGCTGGCTCAACGGCGGCTGGCCGATGCCGAGCGCTTCGGCGGCCTTCGTGAAATTCGACGCGGCCGCGACGGCCAGAAAGTAGCGCAGATGCCGGAGTTCCATGCGTGACGTGACCTCGCGATGAGTCGGGCTGGCCGGTCAGCCAGTGTTAAAACATATTGCTGCGGTTCATTTCATATATTGGACATATACATGACCGTGCGCAAGAATTCGTGTATTCCGTCGCACATCGAGTGCCCTCATGTCCTCCGCTTCGATTTCCCGCTCCATGCCCGGCACGCAGAACACCACGCCCGATGCGCTGCCGGCCGGCGTGTCCCCGCGCTCGGCCGCGTACAAGCGCATCGCGTTCGCGCTGTTCCTCGCCGGCTTTGCCACCTTCTCGCTGCTGTACTGCGTGCAGCCGCTGCTTCCCGCCTTTGCACGCGAGTTCAACGTCGGCGCGGCGTCGAGTTCGCTGTCGCTATCGCTGTCGACCGGAATGCTCGCGGTGTCGATCCTGTGCGCGGGCGCGCTGTCCGAACGGGTCGGGCGGCGCGGGCTGATGTTCGCGTCGATGACGCTGGCCGCGCTGTTCAACCTGCTCGCCGCGTGGTCGCCGAGCTGGCACCTGCTGCTGCTCTGTCGTGCGCTCGAAGGCTTCGCGCTCGGCGGCGTGCCGGCGGTGGCGATGGCCTATCTCGCGGAAGAAATCGCCGCCGACGGGCTCGGCCTGTCGATGGGGCTCTATGTCGGCGGCACCGCGTTCGGCGGCATGATCGGACGGATCGGGATGAGCGCGCTCGAGGAGCACTTCTCGTGGCGCACGGCGATGCTGTCGATCGGCGTCGTCGATCTGCTCGCGGCGCTCGCATTCGTGATGCTGCTGCCGGCGTCGCGACGCTTCGTGAAGCGCACCGACCTGACGCTGCGTCACCACCTGCGGCTGTGGCACGCGCAATTACGCCACGCACGCCTGCCGTTCGTGTTCTCGATCGGCTTCCTCGTGATGGGCGCGTTCGTGACGATCTACAACTACGCCGGATTCCGGCTCATGGCCGCGCCGTTCAACCTGAGCCCGACCGCGTGCGGGCTGATCTTCGGCGCGTACCTGTTCGGCATGGTGTCGTCATCGAGCGCCGGCGCGCTCGCCGATCGCCTCGGGCGCGCGCCGGTGCTGGCGAGCGGCATCGTCGTGTTCGCGGCGGGCCTCGCGCTGACGCTGTCGCATTCGCTCGTCGCGATCGTCGTCGGCATCGTGCTCGTGACGATCGGCTTCTTCGTCGCCCATTCGGTGGCGAGCGGCTGGGTCGGCGCGCTCGCGGGCGCCGCGAAGGGGCATGCGGCTTCGCTGTATCTGCTCGCCTACTATGTCGGGTCGAGCGTGCTCGGCTCGGTCGGCGGCGCGTTCTGGCAACACGGCGCGTGGGCGGGTGTCGCCGCGTATGTCGCGGTGCTGCTCGTCATCGCATTGCTGGCGGCGCGGCGCTTGAGCCGCGCTTGAGCCACACGCGATGTGGCGCGCTACGGCACGGTGCGCCCCCGCACCGTGCACCGTGCACCGGCCGCGCAGCCGTCACGACACCAGCGCATCGTCCCCCTTCATCGCATACGCGGCCTCGCGCCGCCGCAGCTTCATCGCGATCAGCGCCGCCAGCACCGCCAGCGCGACGCCGGTGAGAAACCCGCCCGTATAACCGACCTTCGCGGTCAGCGACAGGATCGTCGACGACGCGATCAGCTCGCCGAGATCGCGCGTGCTCTGCACGGCCGTCACGTCGGTGCCTGCCTGATCGCTGCCGCCCGCGAAGCGCATGCCGGCCGTCATGATCGACACGGACGTGATGCCCGTCGCCAGCGAGCCGAGCACCGTGCAGAGCCATGCCCACGATGGCGACACCGGCAGCCACCCGCTCGCCTGCGCGAACCACAGCAGCGCCGCCGCGCCCGCGCAGCTCACGCCGACCGTAAACGCGCGCCACAGGCCGAGCGCCCTGACGAGCCACGCGCCGCCGCCGCACCCGAGCACGACCGTCACGACACCGCCGGCCATCCCGAGTTTGCCGATCGCGTCGAGCGACCAGCCCGCGTCGTTGAGGAACAGCTTCGACAGGCCGAAGCCCGATACGGCCGTCATCGCCGACAGCAGCGCGAGCGACAGCAGCGACCACGAGCGCGGCCGCTTCGCGAAGCGCACGAGGCTCGCCGCGCGTTCGGACCGGGCGCGGGCACGATCCGCGTCGCGCGGCAAGAGCCACAGCACGCAGACGAGGCTCGCGAGCGGGACGGCCGCCAGCGCGAGAAACGCGGTTGACTGGCCGAACAGGCCGATCAGCGTCAACGTGCCCGCGCCGCCGCCGAAGAAGCCGATCATCACGCCCGCGATCTGGATCGCGTTGATCCTCGCGAGCGCGTCGCCGCTGAAATGCTCGGCGGCCATGCCGTCGTTCGCGATGTCCTGCGTCGCGCTCGCGAGCGACGCGACGGCCAGCAGCCCGACCGCCCAGCCCGCCGTCGCGACCGTCATCCCGATCTGCGCGAGGCTGACGAGACACAGCACGACGATCGTCTGCATCGGCAGCATCCAGCTGCGCCGGCGGCCGATGCGGGGCGACCAGCGGTTGTCGACGACCGGCGCCCACAGGAATTTCACGACCCACGGCAGGCCGACGAGCGGCAGAAACGCGAGTGCGTGAAGCGGCGCGCCGTCGTGGCGCAGCAGCGTCGGCATCGCGTCCATCGCGATGCCGATCGGGATGCCCTGTGACAGGTACAGCAGCGTGATCGTGATGACCAGGCGGCGATGTTCGAGCAGATCGCGCATCGGAGTCTCCAGTTGCATGAGGTTAAAAAGGTTCGGCGCCGGCCGGCATGCGCGCCGGCTGCATCGCGTCGCGCCGCGGACGGCGCGCCGCCCGCAGCAGCAACGCGCCGAATGCGACGAGCGCCAGGTCGATCGGCCAGTACACGGGTTGGCCCGCGCCCAGCAGCGCGAGCGCGCAATGGGTCGCGCCGGCGAGCGCGTAGGCGGCGCCGGCCGCACGCATCAGCACACGCAGCCATGCCGCGCGATCGGCGACACACGCGGCGAGCGCAATCGCGCCGCCCCACACGGCCCAGAACAGCAGCGCGAGCGCATGATCGACGTGCACGCCGTCGGGCAACGCACGGCCAGCGAACAGCAGCGCGCCGCCCGCGAGCACGAGCCCGCCGCACACACCGACCGCGGCGGCAGCCAGCACGTGCGCCGAGCGATCGCGCTGCGCGCGCCGCCGCTCGATCCACAGATGCAGCCCCGTCGCGCACAGCGCACACGCGGCGAGCCCCATCAGGAAATGCAGCACGCGCAGCACTCCACCGGCCGCACCGACCCAGCCGTATTGCGCGAAATGCAGCGGCTGCACCGCGATGAACGCGCGCAGCCAGAAGCCGCGGCCGCGCGACGTCGCATCGGCGAGCCATTGCCCGTCCGTCGCGCGGTACAGGTGGCGCTCGAACACGGCCGTGCTCGGCAGGCCCGCGCGCGTGCCGGCGATCTCGACGCGCGCATTCACATCGCCCCAGCGATGCAACGCAACGGCTTCGGGCCGGAAATCCGGCCGGCGCGCCGCGTCGCGCCGCAACAGCGCATCGAGATCGGGCGCATGCCGCCACGGGCCGCCGGCCTCGACGGGCGGCGGGCCGCCGAGCAGTTCCGCGAACGCACGCTGCGGCTGCCCCGGATACGCGATGCCCGCGAGCGACACCGTGCCGAGCGCGCCGAGCCCCGACAACGCGCCGGTGAACGCGAACAGCACGAGCCACGGCATTCCCCACAGGCCGATCCACGCGTGCAGGTCGAACAGCGCGACGCGCAAGCCGTTGCCGCGCCGGATGCGCGCCGCGTCGGGCCAGCGCTTGCGATGCACGACGACGCCCGCGACGATGAGCACGAGCAGCACGATGCCCCACAGGCTGACGAAGATGCGCCCGGGGAAACCGGCGAACAACGTCTTGTGCAGCGTGACGATCACGGTCGCCCGCCCCGTATCGGGCAGCGGCGCGCCGGTCGCCGGATCGAGCGCGAGCGTGCATGTCTGGCGCGCGTCGCAGAAACGGATGGCCGGATCATCCGGCCGCGGCAGCACGATGCGCGCGTCGCGCAACGCCACGCCGAGCGCCGCCGCGCGCGCGACGAGCGCATCGAGCGGCAGCGTCGGCCGTGCGACGGCGACCGATGGCGGCCGCCACCAGCCCTGCATCGAATCGAACGCGAGACTCCAGGTGCCGCTGAACAGCACGACGAACAGCACCACGCCGAACAGCGCGCCGGCGCCGCGATGCAGCGCGCGCCAGCGCGAACGCGACGACGCGTCCATGTCAGCGCCCTCCCCAGATCACCGCGCACGGCACGAGCACCGCGAGCCACGCACCCGCACGCCACGCGGCCTGCCGCCAGCCGGGAGCGACGAGCACCCACAGCAGCGCGGCGACGCTCGCCACGAACGTCATCAACACGGCCGCATAGAGCCGGTTCAGGCCGTCGCCGGGGTAATGACGGGCCAGCGTCACCGCGAGCGCGGCCGCACCCGGCAGCACGCCGCCGATCGCGATCGCCGCCCGCGCGCCCCAGCCGGACGCCATCAGAATTGGCCGCGCACGGTCAGCATCACGTTGCGCGGCTCCCCGTAACGGTTGTTCCAGCCCGGCTGGCTCAGGCTCAGGTAGTAGTTCCGGTCGAACAGGTTGTTGACGTTGAGCGCGGCGCTCCAGTGCTTGTCGTAGCGGTAGCCGAGCCGCACGCTCGCGAGCGCGTAGCCGCCCTGGCGCATCGTGACGCCGTTCGCCTGCGCCGAATAACTGCTCTGCACCTGCACGCCGCCGCCGATGCTCCAGCGCCGCTCCTGCCAAGGCAGGTCGTAGTTGGTCCACAGCCGGAACAGGTGGCGCGGGTTCAGCAGCGGCGCGAACGTGCCCGCGTTCGCGAAGTTGTCCGCATAGCGCATCGTGTCGTACGTGTAGCTCGCCCATACGCTCCACCACGGCGTGATGCGGCCGTTCGCCTCGAATTCGAAGCCCTGGCTGCGCACGCTGCCGCCGTTCACGTAATAGCAGCTCGGCCCCGCGCACGGATGCGCGAGATCGACCTGCGGGTTGTTGTCCAGATCGATGCGGAACGCCGCGAGCGACACGTCGAGCTTGCCGCCCGCCAGTTCGCCCTTCACGCCGGTTTCATAGGTGCGCCCCTTCACCGGCGTCAGGATGCCGCCGCCCCACATCGACTTGGTCTGCGGCTGAAACACCTCCGCATAGCTCGCGTACCACGACCAGTCGCGCGCGAAATCCCAGATCAGCCCGCCGTACGGCGTGAACTGGTGGCCGGTGTTGTAGTGCGCGCCGAGACTGTCCTGGTTCCACCAGCTCATCCGGCCGCCGAGCACGAGCGTCACCGGTTCCGCGAGCTTGATGCGGCCGAGCCCGTAGACGCCCTTCTGCGAAATGTCGTTCTGCTGCGACTGCTGGTACGGCCCGATGCCGGGCTCGGGCACGCTGCTCGGGTTCCAGCGGTACACGTTCACCGGCGTGCCGGCCACGTTGCCGAGCAGCGGCGCCGTCATCTGCCCGCTGCTGCTGTTCGCATACGTGATGCCGAACAGCAGGTCGTGCGTGAGCCCGAACGCATGCACGGGGCCCTGCACGTTCGCATCGACGCTGCGGCTGTAGCTGCTGAACTGGTACGCGCTGCCCGTCAGCCGGCCGCCGGCGCCCGTCGCCGGATCGATCGCGCCGAACGAACCCGCGTACTTCAGGTCGGAGCGCACGCTCTGGTATTCGCCGCTGACCTTCGCCTTCCAGCCGGCGCCGAGCTTCTGTTCGACCGACGCGAACGCGCGCGTCGTGTCCCAGTTGAAGCGGCCCCACGCGGTGTCGAGGAACGTCGAGCGCGACAGGCCGAGGCTCGACCCGTCGCGCGCCATCGGCACGCCGGACATGTCGGGCACCGACGACGTCGTCTGGTACTGCGCGCCGAACGTGAGCAGCGTGTCGCGCGTCACGTCGACTTCGGTGACGCCGTAGATCGAACGCGTGTCCTGCTTCGCATGGTCGTAGAAGAAGTGGCGATCCTCGTACGCGGCGACGAGCCGGCTGCGCACGGTGCCGGCCGCATTGAGCGGGCCGCCGATGTCCGCTTCCGCGCGATAGCGGTCCCAACTGCCGACGCTCGCGGTCGCATGCGCGGAGAACTGGTATTGCGGACGCTTGCGCACGAGGTTGACGGTCGCGGCCGGATTGCCCGAGCCGTGCAGCAGCCCGTTCGCGCCGCGCAGGATTTCCACGCGCTCGTACACCGAGATGTCCTGCGGCGCGCTCGCCATGTCGCCGATCACGACCGGCACGCCGTCGAATTCGAACGAATCGACCTTGAAGCCGCGCACGAAGTATGCAGTGGTGAGCAGCACGTAAGGCTGAACGGTCACGCCGGCCGACTGCTGCATCACCTCGTCGAGCGAGAACAGGTTCTGCTGGTCGATCCGCTCGCGCGTCGTCACGCTGACCGACTGCGGAATCTCGCGCAGCGCAAGCGGCATCTTGCCGACCGTCGCCACCGACGGATCGTCGGCCACGCCCCGCGATGCGTTTACCGCAATCGCCTTCAGCTCGCCTGCGGCAGGCTGCGCGGCGCCCGCCTCTTCCTTGCGGACTTCCGCGCCGCCCGCCGGCGCCGCATCGGCGAACGCGGCCGCCGGGTGCGCGGCGATCAGCAGGCCGAGATACAGCGACGGGCGCCAGCGCCCGAAACGGGCGACGCGCGCGCCCTTCATCATCGATCTCCCAGGTTCCCGTACCTCGTACCGCATTCACGCCCCCGTATTTGATAATCATTCTCATTATCAAATAGAACCGGCAGGCGATTTTTCGATCGAGGGGCTTTTCCTATCGATTCCGGGCACGGCGGCCCGCATTGTTCACGTCACTGTTCGGATTCGGCCGGACGGGTTTCCTCGCCCCGGCCGGCGGGCGGCGCCCCGTCGGGCGGCTGGCCAGCGCGGGCGAACGACGCGTACCACGCATCGGTCTCGATCAGTTGCGCATGCGTGCCGGTCGCCCGGATGCGGCCCGCGTCGAGCACGACGATCGTGTCGGCGGCCGCCGCGAGCGCCGGCTGGTGCGTGACGACGATGCGCGTGCGCTGCCCGCGCAGCGCGACGAGACTGTCGCGCACGCGCCGCGCGCTCAGTTCGTCGAGGCTCGCGGTCGGCTCGTCGAACATCAGCACCGGCGCCCGCGCGAGCAGCGCCCGCGCGAGGCACGCCCGCTGGCGCTGCCCGCCCGACAGCAACTGGCCGCCCGGCCCCACGTCGGTGTCGAGGCCGTCCGGCAGGCGCTCGGCGTCGCGCAGCAGGCCGACCGCGTCCAGCGCGGCGCGCAGCTGCGCATCGGTCGCGTCCGGCCGCCCCATCCGCACGTTCCATGCGAGGCTGCCGCGAAACAGCCCGTTGTCCTGGAACACGAGGTTGCGCGTCGCGGCGAGCGTCGCCTCGCTCAGGTGCCGCACGTCCGAACGGCCGAGCAGCACGCGCCCGGCGCACGGATCGTCGAGCCGCGCGAGCAGGCCGAGCAGCGTGCTCTTGCCCGCGCCCGTGGGGCCGACGATCGCGACGAAGCCGCCCGCCGGACAATGCAGGTCGATCCCGTCGAGCAGCGTCGCGCCGCCGGCCGACCGATAGCCGACACGCACCGCATCGACGCTCGCATCGTGTACCGGCGTGCCGCGCTCAGGGCTGTCGAAACGCGGTGCATGCAGCACCGCGAGCACGGTGTCGAGCGCGCGCCAGCCGCCGCGCAATGCCTGGTCGAGCTGCGTGAGCTGCGCGAGCGGCTCGATGAAGCGCACGAGCAGCACGAGCACCGCCACGGCCGTCGCCGCGTCGAGCCGGCCGGCCGCGACGGCCCACGCGCCGCCGATCAGCATCGCGACGAATACGCCCTGCACCGCGCCCGCGAAGCCGAGTTCGATCGGCAGCGAGCGCCGCATCAGCGCGCGCGTGCGGCGATGCCGTTCGTCGAACGCGCGCTGCAGCGCCGCGCGCGCGTCGCCGTCCCGGCCCGCGAAGCGCAGCAATCCCTGATGCGCGGCGAAGGTCTGAAGCTGCACGGCCATGTCGCGATCGCCGGCGGCGCGCGCTTGTTCGAACGCGAGCGTGCGGGCGCCGCCACGCTCCAGCAGCGCGAACAGCAGCCCGGCCGCCGCCCCGAGGCACAACGCGATGCGCCAGTCGATCCACGCGAGCCCCGCGACCACCGCAAGCGGCGTGACGACCGCGCCGATCAACGGCCCGAGCAGATGCGCGGGAATCCCCATCGCCTGCATCACCGGCCCGCGCAACAACCCGGCCGGATGACTGTGGCGCACGGTCTGCCACGACGCGACGCGCGGCAGGTGCCGCACGAGGCGTTCGACGAGGCCGACGGCCAGCGCGCCGCCCGCGCGATAGCCGCGAAGCTGCGCGACGTACAGCACGAGCGCATGGCACAGCGTCAGCGCGCCGAGCACGGCCGTCCAGTGCAGCGCGGCCGCCTGCGCGCCGGCAAACCACGCGCGGATCAGCGGCACGAGCAGCAGCCCGCACGCGCCGTCGAGCAACGCGGCGGCCAGCGCCCAGGCCACGCCGCGCCACAGCGCGCGGCGCGTGTCGCGCGGCAGGCATTGCAAACGTTCGAGCGACTGCATCATCGTGCGGCCTCCCCGCCTGCGGCGCCGCGTTCGCGCCAGAGCCGCGCATACAGCCCGTGCGCGGCGAGCAGCGCCGCATGCGTACCGCGTTCGACGATGCGGCCGCGTTCCATCACGAGAATCTGGTCCGCGTGCCGGATCGCATCGAGATCGTGGCTGACGATCACGCGCGTGCGCGTGTCGGCGCGCAGCGCGTTGCGCAACGCGCGCCCGGTTTGCGGATCGAGCGCCGACGCCGGTTCGTCGAGCAGCAGCAACGGCGCGCGCGACAGCAGCGCACGCGCGATCGACAGCCGCTGCAGTTCGCCGCCGGACAGGCGCACGTCGCGCCCGCACACGCAGTCGTAGCCGCCCGGCAATGCGTCGATGCGCGCGTCGAGACAGGCCGCGCGCGCGGCGGCGCGAATCGCGTCGCGATCGGCATCGGGCCGGTACAGCGCGATGTTCGCGGCAATCGACACATCGTCGAGCGCCGTCGCTTGCTGGAACACCATCGCAACCTGTTCGCGGCGCGTCTGCGATGTGAGCCGCCGCAGATCGGCGCCGCCGAGCCGCACCGTGCCGCGATCCGGATCCATGAAGCGCGCGAGCAGCATCAGCAGCGTGCTCTTGCCCGCGCCCGACGGCCCGACGATCGCCGTGGTCGTGCCGGCCGCGATCGTCGCATCGATGTCGTGCAGGATCGGCTCGCCGTCGATGTCGACCTGCACGCCGCGCAGTTCGATCGACGCATCGCGCGGCACCTGCGCCGCGCTGTCGGCGGGTTCCTGCAGGCCCGGCTGCGCGAGCAACGCGTCGAGCCGCGCGGCGGCCGCGCGCGCCTCGCGCAACGCATCGGCGCCATGACCGAGCGCGCGCACCGGCGCCGCGATGGCCCAGACCAGCAGCGCGAACGCGCACAGCGTGCCGACCGGCAACTGCCCGGCCGTCAGCCACGTCGCGCCGAACACGACCCACGCAAGCAGGAACGGCGTGCCGAGCAGCACCTGCGTGCAGGCGCCGAGCCCGCCGATGCGGCCGACCCACGCCGAGAACGCGTGCGAGAAATGCCCGGCCGACGCCAGCGCGGCCGCCTCGATGCCGGTGCCCGGATACTGCCGCACGAGCGCCGGATTCTGCGCGAGCTGCGCGTAGTCGCCCATCAATCGTTCGAGCGCCGCGTTGCGCGCCGCGAAGGCCGGCGCGAATCGCGCCGAACGCATCCAGCGGAACAGCGCCGCACCGGCGGCGAGCGGCGCGAGCGCGAACGCGAGCAGCACGGGATTCAGGTAAAGCAGGCACGCGAACGCCGCGCACGGCACGACGACGAGCTGCGTGAGATCGGCCGGCGCATGCGCGACGAGCTGATGCAGCGCGCGCACGTCCTGATCGACGTGGCGCGCGACGCGGTCGCTGCCCGCGCGCGCGAACCAGCCCAGCGGCAAACGTTGCAGATGATCGGCGAGGCGCTTGCGCAGACGGTCGCCGAGATCGGCGTCGACGCGGTGCGTCAGGTGCAGCGCGACCGTCTGGCCGCCCAGCCAGCACGCGCCGGCCGCCACGGCGGCGACGAGCCACACGCGCCCGGCCGCGTCGAGCCGTGTCGCGACGCGCCATGCGTCGGCGAGCTGCGCGAGCGCGAGCCACGGCACCAGCGACGCGATGCCGGCCAGCGCCTGCAACGCCACCGCGGCGACGAGCGGCGCCGCGAACGGCCGCAACATCGAAAGCAGCGGCCCGTTCATGCGGCACGCTCCAGCAGCATGCCGAGCGTCGCGGCGCGCGCATCGCCCGGCGGCTGCTCCGGAAAACCGAGTTGCGCGGTCAACTGCTGCCAGACGCGCGCCACGTCGATGCCGCGCTGGTTGCACGCATCCAGCCCTTCGCCGGACACGAGCCGGTCGACCGCACGCACGGCGGCCTGCGGCCAGCTTCGCGCGTGAATCTCGCCCCACGTGTCCCGCGCGTCGTCGCAGATGTGGATGCTGGGCATGGTGTCGCCGGCCGGCTCGCCGAAGATCGGAAAGAGGCCGTCCTCGTCGGTCGCCGGCTCGCGCAGCGCGGGCGCCCACCACAGCGGGCCGTGCGGCGACGCGAGCGTCCAGGTGCCGGCGTCGGTCGTCAGCGTGATGCTGAACAACAGGCTCATCCGGCCGTCGTCGGCCGCCGCCATTTCGTTGTGCACGCGCAGCGACACCGGCGTTTCGGCGAGCACCATCGCGCATTCGCGCATCGACGACAGCGCCGGCCCGATCGGTTCGACCGACCACGGCCCGACACCCTGCAACGCGGCCGCGAGCACGTCGAGCGCCGCGTAGCTCGCCTGCACCGAGCACGCCACATCCGCATGCACGGGCGCGCTCGTCTCGCGCAGCCGTCGCGCGACCGCGATGAAGCGCGCGACGGCCGGCAGGTTCGGATAGAAGCTGTTGAGCAGGCAGCGGCGGCCCAGGCGCGACGCGGTGCGCAGCACGCCGTCCCATTCGTCGGGCAGCAGCGGATGCTCGATCACGACGTCGATCCCGCGTTCGAGCAGCCGGCACGCGAGCGCGGCGCCTTGCTCGCCACGCGCCGCGCCGCCGACGGCGACGCAGGCGACGCGCACGTCGTCGGGCAGCGCTTCGACGCGGTCGAACACCGGCGCGCCGACGCGCGCGGCCAACGCCGCGGTGCGCGCGCTGCCCCGCCCGAGAATGCCGGCGACGCGATACGAACCGGACGCCGCGAGGCCCGCCGCATAGAACTGGCCGAAACGGGAGCCGGCCACGACGACCGGCAGCGGATGGACCTTCATCGTGCCTCCTTCAGGTGCGTGTCGACGAACGCGGCGTTCAGGCAGTCGAAATGACCGCCGGGAATATCGACGGCGGTGATGCCGCCGAGCGCCTGCGCCGTCCAGTAATCGGTGAGCGCCGCGCGCTGCTGCGGAATCAGCGGATTGCAGCGCTCCGGCACGAACAGCCGCAGCGCGCCCGCATACGGCGCATCGCCGGCCCAGTGGCACGCCTGCACCGAATGCATGAAGAGCCGGTAAAGCCGTTCGCGCTCGTCGAGCAGCGGATGCGCGAGTTCGTCCTGCATCGACAGGCCGGCCGCCCCGCGCAGCACGCGGCGACGCAGCGCATCGACCGGCTCGCAGCAATCGCCGAAGATCTCGAGCTGCGCCTGCAGGCTGCCGGGCGCGAGCCGCGCGGGGTCGGCCTTCAACGCGTCGGCGAGCGCGTCGGCCAGCACGTACGTTTCCGGGAAGCCGAGCGCATCGAGCGGCAGCCCGAGCGTCGCCGCGAAGTTGAACAGCACGAGCCGTTCGTCCTCGACCAGATACGGAATCCGGTAGCTCGACACGATGTCGAGCGTGCGCACCGCGACGCCGAGCTGCACCAGCGACTTCGCCATTTCGAGCGCGACCAGCCCGCCCGAGCAATAGCCGAGCACGTCGACCTCGCGCACGCCGCTGCGCCACAGCGCCTCCGCGTAGCGCCGGCCCAGCGTCGCGTTCAGGTGGCGCACCGGCAGGTCGAGGTAGTCCTGCGCGTCGCGCACCGCGAAGCCGAGCACCGGGCCGAGCCGCGCGAGCGCGGGAAGCACCGGACGATACGCATGCACGGTGCCGAGCCCTTCGTGCACGATCACGCGCGACACGCCGTCGCCCGGCGCGAGCGGAATCGGGCGCACCGCCGCGCGCACGCGCGGCGCCGGCGCATGGACGACCACCGATGCAGGCGGCGTGCGCGAGGCGGCGCGCGCGGCCGTCGGCATCGCGCCCGCCGGCTGCGCGCTCGCGTCGCGCAGGCATTGCGCGAACGCGGCAGGCGTCGGCTGCGCGAGCACCCAGCGCAGCAGCCGGTCGAACGGATGCGCATGCGCGAGCGGTTCCTCGCCGCGCAGCCGCGACACGAGCTGCGCGATCAGCAGCGAATCGCCGCCCGCGGCGAAGAAGTCCTGATCCGGCGAGACGTTGCACGTATCGAGCACGGTTTCCCACAGGCCGATCAGCCGCGCCAACAGCGGATCGGCCGCCGGTGTGGGCGCCGGTCCGGCCACGGCCGGCGCCGGTTCGCGGATGTCGGCGATGCCGGCCAGCGTGCGGCGGTCGATCTTGCCGTTCGCGGTCACCGGCAAACGTTCGAGCACGCGCAGTTGCGACGGCACCATGTAGCCCGGCACGCGCTCGGCCACGAACGCCAGCAGCGCATCCGGCGCGAGGCGCGCCGCGCCGCGCTTCACATGCGCCAGCAGGATGTCGTAGCCGAGCGCGGCGAGCGGCGTGCCGGGCGCGACGCAACCGAGCGCGCGATCGCCCGTTTCGGCCTGCAGCCATTCGAGCCACTGCGCGTGCGGCACGAACAACCGCGCGGATGCGGCCCGCGCGTCGTCCGGCGTCTCCATCATCAGCGCCTGGCTGATGCTGATTTCCGGATGCTCGGCCGTCAGCTCCTGGATCACCCACCACGCGTCAGGCGCCGACAGCGCGCGCAAGCCGGCGATCAGCGCGACCGTGTCGCGCGCATTGTTCAGCGCGCCGGAGCTGATCGTCAGGTCGACCGAATGCGGCGCGATGCCCTGCGCATCGCATCGCGCGTTCATGTCGAAGCGCACGAAGCGCATCCACGGATACGCGGCGAAACGCTCGCGCGCGGCCGCGAGGAAGTAGCTCGACACGTCGCTGAACAAGTAATCGATGCGCGTGCCGGCTTCGACGAGCGGCGCGAGCGCATCGACGACCGCCCGCGTCGCGGCGGCCGTGCCCGCGCCGATTTCGAGGATGCGCCACGCGCGCCGAGGCTCGCGCGCGACGACCGCCCGCACGGCCTGCGCCATCCCGCGATGCAGCGCGCGGGCGTGCTCGCCGTCGCTGTACATCGCTTCGGCGATATGCGCGGTGCCTTCCGGGAACATCAGGCCGGCCGGCGATACGCTGCCGTCGATCTGCGCATCGAGGCATCCCGCGCTGGTGCGGAAATAATCGACGAGGACGGCCGGCCACAGATCGGGCGATGCGTGCTGCGCGAATGCATCCCAGCATGCGAGCGCGTCGACGACGCCGGCATCGGGCCGCATGCGCCAGCCGTCTTCGCCGTCCGCATCCAGCACGCCGTGCGCGACCAGCATCGCGAGCCAGTGCCGCAGCAGATGCCGTCGTGCCGCCGGCACACGCAGCCGCTCGCACAGCGTCGCGAAGCCGGTCGAGCCGTCGGCCGTCAGGCCGCCGGCCGGCACGATCCACGCGGCGAGCGACGCCACGCACGCCGTTTCGAGTTGCCCGACCGAACGCGACACGTCCGCCTGCGCGGGCCAGCGTGCCGTGTCGAATGCCGCACGCGCATGCGTCGCGATCTCGTGCAGCGCATCGTCCTGCGCCGACGGAGGCGCGTCCGCGCCGTGCAGCGACACGAAGCTCGCGAGCCGGCGCTCCGCGCCGTCGCCGAGCACGATCGTCGCGGCCGCGCCGACGAGCGGATGCGCGGTCAGCGCCGCGTCGATCTCGGCCAGCTCGATCCGGTAGCCCCGGATCTTCACCTGATCGTCCTGCCGGCCGAGGAATTCGAGCGCGCCGTCGGCCCGCACGCGCCCGAGGTCGCCGGTGCGGTAAAGCCGGCGCCCGTCCGGATGACGGATGAACCGTTCGGCCGTGCGCACGGGATCGTTCGCATAGCCCGTCGCGAGCCCGACGCCGCCAATGTGGATCTCCCCGCGCACACCGGGCGGACACGGCCGGCCAAGTGCGTCGAGCACTTCCATCGTCTGCCCGGTCAGCGCGCGGCCGTACGGAATGCTCGCGAGCCGTGTGTCGTCCGGACGGATCGGATGCTCGATCGACCAGATCGACGCCTCGGTCGCGCCGCCGAGGCTGAACAGCGCGCTGTCGGGCCAGCGGCGCCACCAGCGGGCCGGCAGCGTCACCGGAATCCAGTCGCCCGACCACAGCACGCGGCGCGGGCCCGGCACGTCGAGCGCCGGCTCGCCTTCGAGGTAGTCGATCAGCATCTGCCCTTGCGCGGGCACCGAGTTCCACAGCGTCACGCGGTGGCGCGCCATCAACTCGGCCCAGTGCGACGGATCGTTGCCGCGCGCCGGGTCGGGCAGCACGACGCACGCCCCGCGCGCGGTCGCGCCGAAAAAGTCGTACACGGACAAGTCGAAGCTCAGTTCGGCCAGGCCCAGCACCACGTCGCCCACGCCGACCGCATGCCGCGCGTTGATGTCGGCGAGCGTGTTGCACACCGCCGCGTGGCTCAGCATCACGCCCTTCGGCTCGCCGGTGGAGCCCGACGTGTAGATCACGTAGGCCAAGGCATCGGGGGCGACGTCGCGTGCGGCGCGCGGCGGCCATTGCGGATCGATCGGCAATGCATCGATATCGATGCGCACGCAACCATCGTGTTCGAACGCGAGTGCCTGCACGCTGACGACCGCGCGCACCCGCGCATTGCGCAGGATCGCCTGCTGCCGCAGCGCCGGCTGGCGGCTGTCGACCGGCACGTACGCGGCGCCCGCCTGGACGATCGCGAGCACGGCCGCGAGCTGGTGCGCGCACTTCGGCATCAGCACCGCGACGGTATCGCCCACGCCGACGCCGGCCCGTTCGAGCGCGCCGCGCAGCGCCGCCGCATGTTGCGCGACCTCGCGGTACGTGCGTGCGCCCCGCGCATCGATCACGACCGGCGCATCCGGCGTGCGCAGCGCCTGCGCGGCGAACCCGGCCGCGAGATGCGTATCGGCGTCCGGATGCACGTCGGCGACGGGCGCGGCGGACAGCAATACGATGTCGCCCGCGCGCGACCACCATTCGGCATCGTCGGCCAGCCGGCCCAACAGCGCGACATACGCATCGAACATCGCGGACGGCATGCCGTGCGGAAACAGGTCGTCGCGTACGTCCCAGCCGATTTCCAGCCCGCCGAACTGGTCGGTCACCTGGCAGTCGAGCCACACCTGCGGCGTCTGGCTGATCATGTAGCGCGGCGGTTCGGCGCGCGCCGCGTGCTCGCCGAGCAGGCGCCCGACGCTGCCGATCCCGCTCGTGAACACCACCGGCATCAGCGCCGCATCCTTGCCGCGCCGCCGCGCGAGTTCGCGCATCACGTCGACGCCGGTGAACGCGCGATGGTCGAGATCGTCGAACATCCGCGCGCCGATCGCCCGGGCACGCTCGACGAAATCGCGCCCGTGCGTCGCGTCGACGGCGAGCAGGCTCAATGCGGTGAAATCGCCGAGCACCCCATCGATGCGCGGATGCACGGGCGGACGGTTCAGCACCGTCAGGTTCAGGCAGAACGCCGGCGCCTGGCTCCAGCGGCCGACGACGTCGGCGAACGCGGCCAGCGCGACGCTCGCCGCGCTCAGCCCGAAACGGCTCGCATGGCTGCTCAGCGCGGCCCATTGCGCGCGATCGAGCCGCGCATGCCGATGCGTGAAGCGCGGCCGCCCGTCGGCGCGCAGCGCGGGCACGATCGGCAGATCGGGACGTGCGGGCAGATCGTCGAGCCGGGCAAGCCACCACGCCTTGTCGCGTGCATGGTCGGCACGCGTCGCGGCCTGCACTTCATGCATCACATAGTCGCGGAACGTCGCGTCGAGCGGCGCCGGTTGCCATTGCGGATCGTCGTAACGACGCCGCCATTCGGCGAGCAGCAACTGCAGGCTCGCGTAGTCGATCAGCGTGAAATCCACGGACAGGTGCAGCACCGCGCCGTCCGGCCCGACGCTCACTTCCGGCTGCAGCACCGGCCAGCGGTCGAGCGCGTGCACCGCATGGTCGAGGCGCTCGCGCACGCGGTTCAGGTGGGCGTCGAATGCGTTCGCGTCGGCGTCGCGCAGGTCGTGCACGGTGAGTGGCTGCCACGGCACGTCGGGCAGCACGCGCTGCCATGCGTTGTCCTCGACGATCGCGCGCAGCATCGGATGGCGGGCGACGCACGCATTCCACGCGGCTTCGAAACGCACGCAGTCGAGATCCTTCGGTTCGTCGTATTCGACGTACAGATGGCAGGCGCTGCCGCCGAAGTCGAACGATTCGTGCCGGCCGAGCACGTACGCGGCCTGTACCGGCGTCAGCGCGAACCGTTCGTACTGGCGCGCCGGATCGCTGCGCCACGCGCCGCCCTGAAGGAAACGGACGAACGCATCGCGTTCGGCCTTGATGCGCGCGGCGAGATCCGCGTCGAGCGCGCCGGCCGGCGCGCGATAGCGCAACTGGCCGCCGTCGTCGCACCACAGTTCGATCTGCCGTTCGCGGCAGAGATCGAGCACGTCGTCGAAGCTCACAGCACGCCCTCCTCGATCGTCGCGAACGATGCGTCGCCATCGGCAGGCGCCGCAGGCGTCAGTGCGTCGAGCTGCGCCGCGAGACCGGCGAGCGTCGGCTGCCGGTAGAACGCGGCCATCCCGATCCGCACGCCGAGCCGCTCGCGCAGTTGCGCGAGCAGCCGTGTCGCGAGCAGGCTGTCGCCGCCGAGCGAGAAGAACGTCGCGTCACGCGCGTTCGCCGCGCGGCCGAGCGCCTGCTCCCAGCAGGCGAGCAATGTCGCGTGCCGATCGTCGGCCGGCACGAACGCGTCGTGCGCGGCCGGTGCGTCGCCGAGCGCGCGCGCGAGCGCGTCCCCCACCGCCCGGCGATCGATCTTGCCGTTCGCGTTCAGCGGCCAGCGCGGCGCCCACCACAGCGCATCGGGGCGCATCGCGTCGGGCAACCGGTCGCGCAGCCAGTCGGCCAGCGCCGCCTGCGCGATCGGCTCGCCGGTCCGGCGCGCATCGATGCACGCGAACGCCGCCGAGCGCCAGCTCCGCGCATCGACCGCAAAGCCGCATGCGTGCGCGGCCGCCGCGAGCGCGTCGTGGGCGAACGGCCGCGGCGGCGACGCATCGCCCACGACGCCCGCGACGAGTTCGCGCAGCGGCGAATCGCGCAGCACGTCGGCGAGCAGCAGGCGGCCGTCCCGCGCGAGCAGCGCGGCCGCGATCCGGAACGTGTCGCGCGGATCGTCGCGCAGGTGCGCCGCCGCGAAACTGATCACGCAATCGAATGCGCCGAGATGACGGGCGGGCAGCAAGCCGTCCTGCATCGTCTGCAACGCGGGCAGCGTTCGCGTGAAGCGCGCCCGGGCGTCGTGCAGCAGGCCGGGCGACACGTCGAACAGCGTCACGTCGAAACGCGGATCGTCGAGCACGCCGAGCCCCGCATCGAGCGCCTGGCCCGCGCGCGCATCGAGCACCGCGACGCGCAATGCCCCTGCGTGTGCCGCGGCCTGCGCGTCCAGCGCGGCGGCGAACGCGCGCAACGCGCGGGCGCCGTCCGGCAAACGCGTCGCGAACGCGAGCGGCGCCACGCACGGGTCCAGCGGCACGCGCTGCGCGGCGGTATCCGGCTCGGCGGCGAGCGCGCGCAGCGCGGCCGTCAGCTCGTCGAGATCGGTTGCCTGCCAGTCGAGCCGATCGAGCGCCGCGTCGATGGCCATCGATGCGTCGCCGTTTGCGTGCCAGTGCGCACGCAGCGACGGCGGCAGGCCCGCGCCCTCATCGAGCAGCCGGCCGGCGACGGCACGCGCGACGGCCGCTTCCGCCGGCATCGTATCGGCCATGCCGGCCTCGACGAGCGATGACGGCGCCGTGTCCGCTGCCGCGCGATCGGCGGGCACGAACGCCGCGACGATGCGCGCGGCCTCGCCGTGGACGACGCTCGCGCACGCGCCGTCGATCAGCGGATGCACGGCCAACGCCGCCTCGATCTCGCCGAGTTCGATCCGGTGCCCGCGCACCTTCACCTGCCGATCCTCGCGCCCGAGAAATTCGAGCGTCCCGTCCGGCCAGTAGCGGCCGCGATCGCCGGTGCGATACCAGCGCCCCGACGCGTGTTGCACGAAGCGCTGCGCGGTCAGCTCGGGATCGTTCCGGTAGCCGCGCGCGAGACTGTCGCCGCCGATCAGCAATTCGCCCGGCACGTAATCGGGCGCATCGCGCCCGTCGGCATCCACGACGCGATACGCCTGCCCCGGCAATGGCCGGCCGTACGGAATCGAACGCCAGTGCGGCGGCACGTCGTGCACCGTCTGCACGTTGGACCAGATGCCGGCCTCGGTCGCGCCGCCGAGCGCGTGGAACGCACAGGCATCGCCGCAGCGCTCGCGCAGCCGCGCCGGCAGGTCGAGCGCGATCCAGTCGCCGGACAGCAGCGCCGCGCGCACGCTCCGGCACGCGTCGCTCGCCGCCGGCACGGCCAGCGCCATTTCCAGCAGCGCGGGCGCCGAGTTCCACAGCGTCACGCGGTGCTGCGCGATCAGCTCGATCCAGCGCGCCGCATCGCGCGCTTCGTCCTGCGTCGGCAGCACGAGTTCGGCGCCCACCCCGAGCGCGCCGAACAGGTCGTACACCGACAGATCGAAATCGAGCGCCGACACCGCGAGCAGCCGGTCGTCCGCGCTCACGCCGAGCAGCGCGTCGATCGCATCGATCGTGTTGATCGCCGCCGCGTGCGTCATCTCGACGCCCTTCGGCACGCCGGTCGAACCGGACGTGTAGATCACGTAGGCCGTCGCCTGCGGCGCGACCGCGAGCGGCGCGGCCAGCGGCGCATGCCGCAGCAACGCGGCGATGCCGACATGCGGCAGCGGCCCGTCCGCGCATGCGATGTCGCCGATCGCCGCTTTCACGCCTGCCGCGCGCTCGATCAGCGCCTTGCGCGCGACCGGCTGCGCGACGTCGAGCGGCACGTAGCACGCGCCGGCCGCCAGCACGCCGAACACGGCCGCGACCTGCGCGGGACCGCGCGGCAGGCTGATCTCGACGGCATCTCCGTGCCCGATTCCGGCCGCCCGCAACCCGCCCGCGACCGCGAGCGCCTGCGCGGCCAGTTCGCCGCGCGTCACCGCGCGGTCGCCGCATCGCAGGGCCACGGCGGCCGGCTCGCGCGCGGCCAGCGCGAAGAAATCGTGATGCAGCGTGCGCGCGCGGCCGCAGGCCGGCAACGCGTTGAGCGTATCGCGCACGCGCCGCTGCGCGGACGGCAGCTCGACCGCGATCGGCCACCGCCAGTCGCGATCGCACAGCGCCTGCACGAACGCGACATACGCGCCGAACATCGCGTCGATCATCCCGTCCGGGAACAGGCCGTCGACGCTGTCCCACGCGAGCAGCGCGCCGCCCGGCACGCGATAGAGCTGATGGTCGAGCCATACCTGCGGCGTCTGCGAAATCATGTCGTGCAGATCGCCGAATACCTGCGCGAACGCGTCGGGCACGAACGATTCGTCGCCGAGGTTGCACGAGAACACGACGGGCGCCCCGCGCGGCATGCCCTGCCGACGCGCATCGCGCAGCACGTCGAGCGCCGGATACGCGGCGTGCGCGATCGCACCGTGCAGCCGCTGCTGAAACGCACGCACCGTATCGGCCGCGCTCGCATCGGCGCGCACGTCGCATTCGACGAGCAACAGCGTCGTGAAATCGGCGATCACGCGGCCCAGGTCGGGCGCATCGCCGTGCCGGTCGAACAGCGGCACGTTCAGCAGGAATGCCTGCCGGCCGCTCCAGCGCGCGAGCACGGCCGCGAACGCCGCGCCGAACACCGACGACAGCGTGACGCCGTGCTGCGCGGCGCGCGCCTGCAGGCGCGCGAGCTCGTCCGTGCTCAGCGTATGCGCGACGCGGCTGAAACGCGGCGCGCGGATTGTTTCCGGCGCACGGGCGAGCGGCAGCGCGGGCCCTTCCGGCAACGTCGCGAGCCGCGCCTGCCACGCGTCGCGCGCCGCGGCGCGTGCATCGCGCGTTTCGGCCGCGCGACGCGCGAGCCAGGCCGGGAACCACGTCGACGGCGCGGCGGGCAGCGCCGACGGCTCGGCATACGCGACGCCGATCTCCTGCATCAGCAACCGCACGCTGTCGACGTCGGCCGCGAGCAGATCGACACTGAGCCACACGCGATCCTCGCCGCCGGGCATCTGCACGAGTCCCATCATGAACACTTGCGCGTGCTCGACGTCGAGGCATTCGTGCGACCGGAACGCACGCAGCGACACCCATTCGGCCTGCGCATCGGCCGCCGTCCGGTCGCGCCAGTCCGCATGCGCGAACACCGGCGCATTCGACTCGGCGAGGATCTGCTGGCGGCCGCCGTCGAAACGCGCGCGCAGCATCGGATGACGCTCGCGCACGCGCCGGCATGCGATGTCGAGACGAACGGGATCGATCGCGCGGCTGCGGAATTCGAGAAACGCGTGACAGCTCACGTTGCCGAGCACTTCGCCGTCGCCGCGGCCGAGCCAGTACGCCTGCTGCACCGCGGACAACTCGAACGGCGCGTGCACGTCGACCGCTTCGGCAGCGACGACGGCCTCCGCCCGAGCGGCGCGAGCGGCCCGAGCGACAGGCGGCGCATTCGCGAACAACGCGGCCCACGCGCCGAGCGTCGGCGTGCGCGCGAGCGCATCGAACGTCAGCGCATGGCCGAGCCGGTTCAAGCGCGTCTGCAGATACATCAGCCGGATCGAATCGAGGCCGCAGCTCAGCAGGTCCTCGTCGTCGTCAAGCGACGCGATTTCATCGACGGATTCGTCGAGCAGCTCGGCGATCAGCTCGACGAGCCGCGCGCGAAAATCAGTAGGAGAACAACAGGAAGGATCGGAATGGTCGGTCGTGGAATCGACAACGGTCTGGCTCATGGGCACGCCTTGTATGGGTCGTTCGGCGGCGGCTCCGCGCGGCGGCGGCCACCTGTGAATGAGAATCTATCTCATTAACACCCATGCGCCCGGTCGATTCCTTTAGGCTGCCGGTCAGTTGTTTTAGATCGCCGCGCCCGCCAGTTCCTCGTGGTCGATCGCGTTCGACGACACGCGAATATCGCTCGGCGAAATGCCGTAGCGCTTGCGGAACGCGATCGAGAAATGCGCGGGGCTGTAGCCGACGCGGTACGCGACGGTCGATACGTTCGCATCCTCCGCGCACAGCATCGCGTGCGCGGTCCGCAGCCGGTATTCCTGCAGATACGCGTACACGCTCGTGCCGAACACCTTGCGGAAACCGGCCGTCAGCTTGCGCGAATTCATCCCGACGCGCGCCGCGAGCGCGTCGAGCGTCGGCGGATGCTGGAGCTCGCGCGTCAGGATGTCGCTCGCCGCGTACACGCGCTCGACATCCGACGACGTGACGCGCACGTCGGCCGGCGCGGACTGCCGCTGCGTGGCCAGCAACTGCGCGCTCAGCGCGGTCAGCTCGAACGCCTTCGCCTTCAGGTAGTACTCGCGCACGGCCCCCTCGAACGGACAGGTGGCGATCTGCACGGCAAGCGCCTGCAGCGCCTTCGACGCCGGGCAACTGACGATGCGCGGATCGCCGCCCGTCGGCGCGAGCAGCTTCTCCGGCAGCAGGCTCAGGTTGCGGTCGAGCGCATCGAGGCCGAGCTGCACGATCGTGTAGCGCAGCGGCACGTCGCGGTCGTAGATCTGGTGCGTCGTGAATTCGCCGTCGTTGGCGATCACGCACAGGCCCGGCCCCTTGATGCATTGCTCGGGCTGGCCCGGCACGCGGCAGCGCAACTGCCCGCTCTGCACGAGGACGAGCTTCAGCCCTTTTTCGAGCGGCTCCTCGTACCAGTCGCGGCTATCCGAGCACAGCGTGCCGCTCATGAGTTTCATGCCCGCGTCGATGTGCACCACGCCCGGGTGATTGCCGGGCACGAGCACCGGCGGGTGACGTCGTGACGAAGCGAAGGAGGTCGATCTCATCGGAGGTCCGTTGGTTAGGCGGCACGCGCGGACCGGCACGCACCGGCAGCCGGCCGATTGTCCGGCCGGATTGGCCGGGCGCCGCGCGACCGGCGCCTGATCGAACGAAATTGCCGCGATATCGAAAGAAACGGCGCTATCGCAGCACCCGTTCCAAATGATAATACCTCTCATTTACATTTTCTGACAACTTGCCGGAACCCAAGGTCAGCGCATGCAACCCTCCCCTTCCTCCCTGGCGGCGGCCGTGCCGGCCGACGCGCCCGACTGGCCCGACGACTTCGCGCGCCGCTATCGCGACGCCGGCTACTGGCAGGACACGACGTTCTTCGACGCGCTCGACGCGTGCGCGCGGCGCCATCCCGACGCGCTCGCCATCGTCGACGGCGCGCGCCGCCTGCGCTATCGCGATCTGCTGGCGCGCATCCGCCGCCTCGCGGGCGGCCTCGCACGGCTCGGCCTCACGCGCGGCGACGCGGTCGTCGTCCAGTTGCCGAACGGCGCGCGCTTCATCGAGACCTGCTTCGCGCTGTTCCAGCTCGGCGTGCGGCCGGTGCTCGCGCTGCCGGCCCACCGTCACTACGAGATCGGCGCGTTCTGCCGCTTCGCCAGTGCGCGTGCTTACCTCGGCGCGTCGCGACTCGGCGATTTCGACTGCCAGCCGCTGGCGGCCGCCTTGCAGGCCGACTGCCCGACGCTCGAGCACGTCGTGATGGCCGGCGACGATCACGCATTCACGTCGTTCGACGCGCTGTACGACGCGCCACCCGTGCACGCCTGCGCGGCGCGCGCCGACGACATCGCGTGCTTCCAGTTGTCGGGCGGCACGACCGGCACGCCGAAGCTGATTCCGCGCCGCCATCGCGAGTACCTGTACAACGTGCGCGCGTGCAGCGCCGCGAGCGGTGTCGATGCCGACACCGTCTACCTCGCCGCGCTGCCGATGGCGCACAACTTCACGCTGTGCTGCCCCGGCACGATCGGCGCGCTGCTCGCGGGCGGCCGGGTCGTGACGACCTCCCGGCCCGAGCCCGACCAGAGCTTCGCGCTGATCGCGCAGGAACGCGTCACGCATACCGCGCTCGTGCCGCCGCTCGCGCTGCTGTGGCTCGACGAGCAGCCGCAACGGCAGGCCGACCTGTCGAGCCTGCGCGTGCTGCAGGTCGGCGGCGCCCGGCTGATGGACCACGCGGCCGCACGCGTGACGCCCGTGCTCGGCTGTCGATTGCAGCAGGTGTTCGGCATGGCCGAAGGGCTCATCTGCTGCACGCGGCTCGACGATACGCCCGAGCGCATCGCGCGCACGCAGGGCCGCCCCGTCTCCGAAGGCGACGAAGTGCGCATCGTCGACGAAGCCGGCGCACCGGTCGCGCCCGGCGAAATCGGCGAACTGCAGGTACGCGGCCCGTACACGATCCGCGGCTACTATCGGCTCGCGGAGCACGACGCGACGGCGTTCACGGCCGACGGCTTCTACCGCAGCGGCGACCGCGTGCGGCGCACCGCGGACGGCGACCTCGTCGTCGAAGGCCGCGACAAGGATCAGATCAACCGCGGCGGCGAGAAGGTCTCGGCCGAGGAAGTGGAGAACCTGCTGCTCGCGCATCCGCAGGTGCACGACGCGGCGGTCGTCGCGATGCCCGACCCGATGCTCGGCGAGCGGACCTGCGCGTTCGTCGTCGCACGCGCGCCTGCTCCGTCCAGACTGATGCTGAAACGCTACCTGCGCGACTGTGGGCTCGCGGCCTTCAAGATCCCCGATCGCATCGAATTCATGCCGCGCTTTCCGGAAACCGGCATCGGCAAGACCAGCAAGAAATCGCTGCGCGACCTGTTGCGCCGCCAGTTGCAGGCGGCGGCCGCATGAGCGCGCGCCCGACCGAGTCGAACTGGATTCGCGAGTTGCGGCTGTCGCCGTGCCCGCGCGCGCAGCTCGTCTGCTTTCCGCACGCGGGCGGCACCGCGAATTTCTTTCGCGGCTGGAGCCGGGCGCTGCCGTGGGACGTCGATCTGCTCGCGCTGCAGTATCCGGGCCGCGAGGAACGCTTCGGCGAGCCGTGCCTGCACTCGATCGACGCGCTCGCCGGCCCCGCCGCCGACGCGCTGCAACGCCATGCACACGCGCCGCTCGTGCTGTTCGGGCACAGCCTCGGCGCCGCGCTCGCGTACGAGGTCGCGGTGCGGCTCGAGGCGCGCGGCGCCGCGCCGCTTTACGTGGCTGTTTCCGCGCTGCCGCCGCCGCATCGCCAGCGCCCGTCGGATCTGCACCTGCAATCCGACGACGCGCTCATCGGCGACGTCGCCCGGCTGTCCGGCGAGCACGCCGCGCTGCTCGCCGACCCGGAAATGCGCGCGATCTACCTGCCGATGATCCGCGACGACTACCGCGCGATCGAAACGTATCGGCGCGAGCGTCCGCCGCGCATCGATGCGCCGCTCGGCGTGATGCTGCCGCTCGCCGATACCGAGCTCGACAGCGACGAGGCGCATGCGTGGCAGGACGTCGCGACGCGCCCGATCCGCGTCGCGACGTTCGACGGCGACCACTTCTACCTGCGGCACCAATACCCGGCGGTGATCGCCCATCTGGTCGAACGGATCGACCAGTCCCTTCGTTACGGAAAGGAGTACACATGAAAACACCGGACGCCTGCACGGGGCTGCCCGACATTCGCGAAGCGATCGATCGCCTGGACGCCGACATCATCGACGCGCTCGGCCGGCGCATGCAGTACGTAAAAGCCGCGTCGCGCTTCAAGCCGGACGAGGCGAGCATCGCCGCGCCGGAGCGGGTGGCCGCGATGCTGCCCGACCGGCGCCGCTGGGCCGAACAGGCCGGCCTCGACGCCGACTACGTCGAGACGCTGTTCGCCCAGCTCATCGCGTGGTACATCGCGCAGCAAACCCAATACTGGCGACAACAGCGGGGGCTCGCATGACCGCCGGCCTTCCGCTGCTGCACGACACGTTCGCGCGGGCGGCCCGCCGCGCCGCCGCCACCAGCACGCCGACGCTGGCGTCGGTCTCGGTGCCGCTGCGCGCGCTCGACTTCTTCGACCTGATCGCCGCGTGGGACGACGGCGTCACGCCGTGGTGCTTCCACGAAGCCGGCGATGCGTCCGTCACGCTGTTCGGCTGGGACTGCGCAGTCGAACTGAGCGCCGCCGGCGACACGCGCTTCGCGCAGATCGACGCGCGCTGGCGCACGCTCGTGCGCGACGCGGTCACGGCCGGCCCGCAGCCGCCGCGGCTCGTCGGCGGCTTCCGGTTCGATTCGCGGGGCCCGCGCAGCGCGCACTGGTCGCCGTTTGCCGATGCGAGCATGACGCTGGCGAAGCTGCTGATCGTGCGCGAAGGCGATGCGCACTGGGCCGTCTGCCAGCAGGTCGTCTCCGCCCACGACGATCCGGCCGCGCTCGCGCATGCGTGTCTTGCACGGATCGACTCGCTCGGCGCCCTTGCGCCGGCCGCGGAGGACGAGGCGCCGCAACTGCTGCACACGCAGGCGCTGCAGGCGAGCGAATGGCAGCACGAAGTCCGTCGCGCGGTGGACGCGATCCACGACGGCGCATTCGGCAAGGTCGTGCTCGCGCGCGACGTGCTCGAGCAGTACGCGCGGCCGGTCGCGATCGCGCCGCTGCTGCGCCGGCTGCGGCGGCGCGACGCGCATGCGCACCTGTTCGCGGTCCGTCGCGAAGGGGCGTGCTTCGTCGGCGCCACGCCGGAACGGCTCGCGCGTGTCGCGGCCGGCGACGTGCGCACGCATGCGCTGGCCGGCACGATCCGGCGCGGCGCCACGCCCGACGACGATCGTGCGCTCGGCGCCGCACTGATGGCTTCGGCGAAGGAGCGGCTCGAACACGCGCTCGTCGTCGACGCCATCCGCGCCGCGCTCGGGCCGCTGTCGCGCGCGCTCGACGTGCCCGATCGACCGTCGCTGCACCGGCTGCCGAAGCTGCAGCACCTGAGCACGCCGATCCGCGCGACGCTGAATCCGGATGCGTCGCTGTTGCAGGTCGTCGCCGCGCTGCACCCGACGCCCGCGGTCGCCGGCCATCCGCGCGCACCGGCGCTCGACCACATCCGTGCGCACGAAGGCTTCGATCGCGGCTGGTATGCGGCGCCGATCGGCTGGATCGATGCGCACGGCAACGGCGATTTCATCGTCGCGCTGCGCTCGGCACTGGTCGCGGGCGGCGCGTGCCGGCTGTTCGCGGGCTGCGGCATCGTCGCCGATTCCGAGCCGGCCAACGAATATCAGGAAACCGAACTGAAGCTGTCGGGCATGCGGGCGGCGATCCGCGTGTGCGATACGGCGGCGGCCGTGCGTGACCGCACGCCCGCGTCGGCCTCGTCGACGGTCGACTGATTCGCGCCGGCCGTCAAAGCAACGGCAGCGTTTGCCGGATATGGTCGGCGAAAGCGGCCGTCAGGTGCGACGGGCGCTTCCGGTCGAACCGCAGCGTAATGCCCACGGCCGGCAACGGCGGCAAGTGCGGGTCGCCGTTGACGATCGCGAGGTCGGCCGGCACGGCCGTCTGCGTCATCACCGCGAACGCCTGCCCCGAGCGCACCAGCGCGATCAGCCCGGCGAGGCTGCTGCTCGCATACGCGACGCGATAGTCGCGGCCGGCGCGGTTCAACGCGTCGCACGCCGCGAGGTGATCGAGCGTATCGCGATCGGACAGCGCGAGCGGCAGCGGATCGAAATGCGCGGGCTCGAGCCCCGGATAGCCGATCCACACCAGTTGCTCGCGGCGAATGATGTCGTCGGTCGCGCCGTCGTCGGGCACGGAGATCATCGCCAGATCGACCGCGCGCTTCTCCAGGTGTTCGACGAGCCGCGGCGTCGGCCCGCACACGACTTCGACGATCGCCTGCGGATGCTGGCTCGAAAACTGCCGCAGCAGCGACGGCAGCCACACTTGCGCGTAATCGTCAGGGCACCCGAACCGGATCGTCCCCGACAGCCCCGTGCCGCACAGGTCGGCCATCGCCTCGTCGTGCAGCCGCAGGATGCGCTGCGCATGCACGAGCAGCCGCTCGCCCGGATGCGTGAGCACCACGCCCCGGCCGGTGCGCTGGAACAGCGGCTGGTCGACGGCCTCTTCGAGCCGCTTCATCTGCTGGCTGAGCGCGGATTGCGTGCGGCCGACCCGCGCGGCCGCGCGGCTCAACGCGCGCACCTCGGCGATCACGACGAACGAGCGCAGCAGGTCGATTTCGAGCGAAAGCGCCAAGGTATTAGCCCCTCTTCTAGCTTGCATTAGAACTATTCGTTTCCATCAAACCAGACGCGCGCCTAGACTGCAAGCGATCCCTGCCCTTTTGCCCGGAGCCGCCCGATGTCCCTGAACGACGACGCAACCTTCTGGCGCAACGCCACGCAGCACCTGGTCCGCTACGGCGGCACGTTCGAGCCGATGATCGTCGAGCGCGCGAAAGGCAGCTTCGTCTACGACGCCGACGGCCGCGCGATCCTCGATTTCACGTCGGGCCAGATGAGCGCGGTGCTCGGCCACAGCCATCCGGAAATCGTGTCCGTCATCGGCGAATACGCGGGCAAGCTCGATCACCTGTTCAGCGGGATGCTGTCGCGGCCGGTCGTCGATCTCGCGACGCGCCTCGCCGACATCACACCCGCCGGGCTCGACCGCGCGCTGCTGCTCAGCACCGGCGCGGAATCGAACGAGGCGGCGATCCGGATGGCGAAGCTCGTCACCGGCAAGTACGAGATCGTCGGCTTCGCGCAGTCGTGGCACGGGATGACGGGCGCCGCCGCATCGGCCACCTACAGCGCGGGCCGCAAGGGCGTGGGCCCCGCGTCGGTCGGCTCGTTCGCGATTCCGGCCCCGTTCGCGTACCGGCCGCGCTTCGAGCGCAACGGCGCGTACGACCCGCTCGCCGAACTCGACTACGCGTTCGACCTGATCGACCGGCAGTCGAGCGGCAACCTCGCCGCGTTCATCGCGGAGCCGATTCTCAGCTCGGGCGGGATCATCGAGCTGCCGGAAGGCTACATGGCCGCGCTCAAGCGCAAGTGCGAGGCACGCGGGATGCTGCTGATCCTCGACGAGGCGCAGACGGGCGTCGGCCGCACCGGCACGATGTTCGCGTGCCAGCGCGACGGCGTGACGCCCGACATCCTGACGCTGTCGAAGACGCTCGGCGCCGGGCTGCCGCTCGCGGCGATGGTCACGTCCGCGGCGATCGAGGAACGCGCGCACGCGCTCGGCTACCTGTTCTACACGACGCACGTGTCCGATCCGCTGCCCGCCGCCGTCGGCCTGCGCGTGCTCGACGTCGTGCAGCGCGACGGCCTCGTCGCGCGCGCGAACACGATGGGCGAGCGGCTGCGGCGCGGCCTGCTCGACCTGATGGAGCGCTTCGACTGCATCGGCGACGTGCGCGGGCGCGGGCTGCTGCTGGGCGTCGAGATCGTCAAGGATCGCCGCACCAAGGAGCCGGCGGACGGGCTCGGCGCGAAGATCACGCGCGAGTGCATGAAGCTCGGGCTCAGCATGAACATCGTGCAGTTGCCCGGCATGGGCGGCGTGTTCCGGATCGCGCCGCCGCTGACCGTCAGCGAAGACGAGATCGATCTCGGCCTGTCGCTGCTGGAGCAGGCGATTACCCGCGCGCTTTAGCGCCCGTCGCCGCCTCGCCCGGTCCGTCGCACCGGTTCAACCCGCCGGCGCGACGGACGCCCGATCGTTCAACCCGCTTCCGCCGCCCACGCCTGCGCATCCGCGCCGGCCGGAATACGCATCGGGCTCGACGGATCGGTCGCCGCGCGCCACACGGCTTCGGCGACGTCCTGCGCATGCGTGATCGGCCCCGACGCATCGAGCATCCGCGCCACGGCCTTGCCGACGAAGTCCGCATACGCTTCGTGCTCGAAGCCGTGCATGTGGGACCGTGCGTTGTCGGCGAAACGCGTGTCGGGCGCGCGGCCCGGCAGCACCAGATGCGCGCGCACGCCGAACGGCGCGAGTTCGACCGCCATCGATTCGGTGAACGCATTCACCGCCGCCTTGCTTGCCCGATACGCGCCGACCAGCGGCAGCGCCTTCAGCGTGACGCTCGACGTGACGTTCACGACCACGCCGGCGCCGCGCGCGCGAAACTGCGGCAACACGGCCTGCGTCACTGCGATCGTGCCGATCGTGTTGGTGTCGAACAGCGCGCGCACCGTATCGAGCGGCGTGAGCTCGGCCGGTGCGGCCGCGCCGAAGCCCGCGTTGTTGACGAGCACGTCGATCGGGCCGGCGGCGTCGATCGCGGCGCGAATGCTGTCCGCGTTCGTCACGTCGAGCGGCAGCACGCGCAAGCGCTCCGACGGCGGCAGCACGTCGTCGGCCGGCTTGCGCATCGTCGCGACGACCTGCCAGTCGCGCGCCAGAAAATGCCGCGCGATTTCGAGGCCGAAGCCGGAAGAACAGCCGGTAATGAGTACGGTCTTCATGTGAACTCCTGGGGGGTGTTGAGCACGTGTCCGTACGATAGATGGCGGGAGCCGTATTCGCTACAATCGACAATCCGCTTTTCTTTTGCGAGAGTCCGGCGATGATCGACCCGCTGACCGAAGTCGTGACGCTGCTGCAACCGGGCGCGCGGTACTCGAAGTACGTGCGCGGCGCGAGCCCGTGGGCGATCAACCGCACGGTCGCCGGCGAGCCGTTCTATTGCGCGGTCCTCGACGGCGGCTGCCGGATCGCGATCGACGGGCATGCGCCGATCGAACTGCTGGCCGGCGACTTCATGCTGATTCCGGCGGCCTACGGCGTCGCGATGTCGAGCCTCGAACCGCCGCCGCCGGGCGTCGACACCGCGCCGCCCGTCATGCTCGACCACGGCGAATACCGGATCGGCGATCCGGCCAACCCGGTCGACACGCGGATGATGGCCGGCAACTGCAGTTTCGGTTCGCCCGATGCATCGCTGCTGGTGTCGCTGCTGCCCCGCTTCGTGCACGTGCGCGGCGAACCGCGGCTGACCACGCTCGTGCAACTGGTGCGCGACGAATCTCGCGCACAGCGGCCTGCCCGCGAGATCGTGCTGGCGCGTCTGCTCGAAGTGCTGCTGATCGAGGCGCTGCGGTTCACGACCGGCACGCACGCGTCGCCCGGGCTCGTGCGCGGGCTCGCCGACAGCCGCCTCGCGGCCGCGCTGCGCCGGATGCACGAACGCCCCGCGCACCCGTGGACGATCGTCGAACTCGCGAAGGAAGCCGCGCTGTCGCGCTCGACGTTCTTCGAACGCTTCAGCCGCGCGGTCGGCGTCGCGCCGATGGCATACCTGCTGACGTGGCGCATGGCGCTCGCGAAGGATCTGCTTCGCCGCAACGAAGGCCGCATCGCGGAAATCGCGGCGCGCGTCGGCTACAGCTCGGCGAGCACGTTCAGCGTCGCGTTCGCGCGGCATGTCGGCCGGCCACCCGCGCAATATGCGCGCGACGAACAGGCGGCGGTGAACGGAGCATGAACCGCACGCGCCTCCGCTGTTCCGCCGCCTGCTTAGAGGGTCCGTCACACAACGACGACGTGAGAGGTAGCCGATGACGACAGATGCGAAAGCCACCGGCGAACCCGACCACTGGCTCGTCGCGCGCCGCGACGCGGAAACCGGCATCGAAAGCCTGCACGCGCATTTCAACGGCCATGCGTACGACGCGCATGACCACGACGACATGCTGGTCGGCTTCACCGAACAGGGCGTGCAGCGCTTCCAGTGCCACCGCTCGCTGCATACGAGCGTGCCGGGCCGCGCGATCCTGATCGAGCCGGGTGCGATGCACGACGGCCACGCGCCCGAAGCCGGCGGCTTCACGTACGGGATGCTGTACCTGCCGCAGGCGTGGGTCGAGCGCGCCGCGCGCCGGCTCGACCTGCCGGGCCTCGGCAGCGTCGAAGCCACGTTCGGCCACACGCTCGTCGACGATCGCGGCCTCGTCGATGCGATCCGGAACGCGTTCTTCGCGCTCCACGACAACGAAGGCCGGCTCGCGCGCGACCAGACGCTCGACCGCCTGCTGATGCGGCTCGGCAGCCATCTGGGCGGCCCGCTTGTGCTGGAAAGCGGCGTCGTGCCGCCCGCGATCGCACGCGTGCGCGACCTGCTGCACGAACACATGGGCGACAACATCGGCCTCGACGAACTCGCGAGCGTCGCCGGCATCGACCGGTTCCGGCTGACGCGCATGTTCCAGCGCGCGTTCGGCACGTCGCCGCACGCGTACCTCGTGCGTTTGCGGCTGCGTGCCGCGCGCCGGCTGCTGGCCGCCGGCCGCACGCCCGCGCAGGCGGCCGCCGACGTCGGCTTCGCGGACCAGAGCCACCTCGGCCGCTGGTTCCGCCGCGCGTACCGGATCACGCCGGCCGCGTACCGGCAACTCTGCACAAACGTTCCAGACTGATCGCGCGCGGCGTCGGATCATGGGCGCTCCAACCAGGAGCAAGCATGTTCGATACCAAAGTAGCGCTGATCGTGCGCGACGATCTCGCCGCGTGGCAGAAACTCAATGTCGTCGCGTTTCTCGCGACGGGCGTCGCAGCCGGTGCGCCCGATGCGCTCGGCGAGCCTTACGAGGATGCGGCCGGGCGCCGCTACGGCCGGATGCTCGGCCAGCCGATGCTGGTGTTCGCGGCCGATCTGAACGGATTGCAGGCCGCGCACCGGCAAGCGCTGTCGCGCGAGTTGACGATCGTGCCCTACGTGCGCGCGATGTTCTCGACCGGGCACGATGCGGCCAACCGCGAAGCGTTTCGCGCCGAGGATGCGGAGAATCCCGATCTGGTCGGGTTGGCGTTGCGCGGGCCGAAGAAGGCCGTGGACAAGGCGGTGAAGGGGCTCGCGTTGCATGCGTGAACGCCGGCGGCGTGCCCGGCTCGCCGTCGCCGGTCAGCGATGCGAGAGCACGTTGACGAGCTTGCCGAACGGATCGCGCACGTAAAACCGCCGTACACCCCACGGCTCGTCGGCCGGGCCGTATTCGACGGGCACGCCGGCCGCATGAACACGCGCAAGCGCTTCGTCGAGATCGTCGACCTCGATCGACAGATCGGGCGTCGGCGTGCCCGATCCGCCCTGCGACGCGAAGCTGATCTGCACGTCCATCTGCTCGGCGTTGCCGTAGGTCGCGATCCAGCCGTGGTCCATCAGCAGGTCGAGGCCGAAGATGTGCCGATAGAAGCGCTTTGCGTCGTCGATCGAGCGTGTGTCGATATTGGCGACGATTCGTTTGACCTTCATCGGTTTGCTCCGGGAAGCGAGGAAGTCGCCGATTCGACTACGATCGAAGCCGAATCGGCTGCGGATTCGCTACACAAACGGGAATGGCCCCCATCGTACCGACACATCCGGAAACAACGCTAAAAAGCCGCCGGCCCGTTGCAGGCCAGCGGCTTCCCGCCGATCAACCGCCGAGATACGCTTGCTTGATCCGGTCGTTCGCGAGCAGGTTCGCGCCCGTGTCGGCCAGCACCACGCGCCCCGTTTCGAGCACGTAGCCGCGATCGGCCACGCCGAGCGCCTTGTTCGCGTTCTGCTCGACCAGGAACACCGTGACGCCCTCGTCGCGGATCGTCCGGATGATGTCGAAGATCTGCGCGATCACGAGCGGCGCGAGGCCGAGCGTCGGTTCGTCCAGCAGCAGCAAACGCGGCTTGCTCATCAGCGCACGGCCGATCGCCAGCATCTGCTGCTCGCCGCCCGACATCGTGCCGGCCCGCTGCGCCGCGCGTTCCTTCAGGCGCGGAAACAGCTTGAACACGTGCTCGATGCCGTCGTCGATCTCGTGACGGCTCGCGAAAAAGCCGCCCATCTTCAGGTTCTCGAGCACCGTCAGGCTCGGGAACACGCGCCGCCCTTCCGGCGAGATCGCCATCCCCTGCCGCATGATCTGGTGCGTCGACATCGCGGTGATGTCGTTGCCCTCGAACAGCACGCGGCCCGACGACGCGCGCGGCGTGCCGCATACCGTCATCATCAGCGTCGTCTTGCCGGCGCCGTTGCTGCCGATCAGCGTGACGATCTCGCCCTTGTTCACTTCGATCGACACGCCCGCGAGCGCCTCGACCGCGCCGTAGTGCGTATGGACCTGTTCCAGCTTCAGCATCACTCTTCCCCCAGATACGCCTTGATCACGCGCGGGTCGTTGCGGACCGCTTCCGGCGTGCCGATCACGATCGGCCGGCCGTGCTCCATCACGAGGATGCGGTCGGACACGCCCATCACGAGGCTCATGTCGTGTTCGATCAGCAGCACCGATACGCCGAATTCACGGCGCAGCTTGTCGATCAGGTGCTGCAGCTCGATCTTTTCCTGCGGGTTGAGGCCGGCAGCCGGCTCGTCCAGCATCAGCAGGCGCGGCTCGGTGATCATGCAGCGCGCGATCTCCAGACGCCGCTGGTGCCCGTACGACAGCGTGCCGGCCGGCCGGTTGGCGACCGCGGTCAGCCCCATCCGGTCGAGCCACACGGCCGCGCGTTCGAGCGCTTCCTTCTCGGCGCGACGATACGCGGACGTCGCGAACAGGCCGTGCAGCAGCCCGGCCTTCACCTTCCGATGCTGCGCGACGAGCAGGTTCTCGACGACGGTCAGCGACTTGAACAGGCGGATGTTCTGGAACGTGCGCACCAGGCCCTTCAACGCAATCTGGTGGCTCGGCAGCCCGCCAATCGCGTGGCCGTCAAGCACGACGTCGCCGCCGGTCGGCTTGTAGAAGCCGCCGACGCAGTTGAACACGGTGGTCTTGCCTGCGCCGTTCGGCCCGATGATCGCAAACACCTCGTTGCGGCGCACGTCGAAATCGATGCCGTCCACCGCGAGCAACCCGCCGAAGCGCATCTGCAGCCCGGCCACCTTCAACAGTTCTGCATTCGCGCTCATTGCGGCAGCTCCACGTGAGGACGGCTCGCGGGCAGCAGGCCCTGCGGACGCCACATCATCATCAACACCATCACCAGACCGAAGATCAGCATCCGGTACTCGGCAAAGCCGCGCGCGACTTCCGGCAGCACGGTCAGCAGGATCGCCGCGAGAATCACGCCGAGCTGCGAGCCCATCCCGCCGAGCACGACGATCGCGAGGATCAGCGCCGATTCGATGAAGGTGAACGATTCAGGATTCACCAGGCCCTGACGCGCGGCGAAGAACGCGCCGCCGATACCCGCGAACGCCGCGCCGAGCGTGAACGCCGACAGCTTGATGCGCGTCGGGTTCAGGCCGAGCGAACGGCACGCGATCTCGTCGTCGCGCAGCGCTTCCCATGCGCGGCCCATCGGCATGCGGATCAGGCGGCTCGTCACGAACAGCGTGAAGCCGACCAGCACCAGCGCGATCAGGTACAGGAAGATCACCATGTGCTCGCCGCTGTATTCCAGCCCGATCAGTTCGTGGAAGGTCTTCGCGCCTTCGACGCTCGCCGAGCGCGCCATTTCGAAGCCGAACACCGTCGGCTTCGGTATGCTCGAGATGCCGTCCGGGCCGCCGGTGAGGCTCGTCAGGTTGTTCGCGAGCAGGCGGATGATTTCGCCGAAGCCGAGCGTGACGATCGCCAGATAGTCGCCGCGCAGGCGCAGCACCGGGAAGCCGAGCAGGAAGCCGAACGTCGCCGCGGCAATCGCCGCGATCGGCAGGCATTCCCAGAACGACAGCCCGAAATACTGGTTCAGCATCGCGTACGTATAGCCGCCGACCGCGTAGAAGCCGACATAGCCGAGATCCAGCAGCCCCGCGAAACCGACCACGATGTTCAGCCCGAGGCCGAGGATCACGTAGATCAGCGCGAGCGTCGCGACGTCCACCGCGCCGCGCGAGCCGAAGAACGGCCACACGAGGCCGACGGCGAGCAGCACCCAGATGATCACGCGCTGCTGCTGCGCGCCCATCGCGGGCATCGCCGGCAGCTTCACCGCCGATTTCGCGCGCACGAGCCACGGCTTGAACAACTGGAACAGGAACACGGCCGCGACCGCGATCCATACCGGGCGCCAGTGCGGCGTGAGCACCACCTGATAGCCTTCGAGCTTCAGTTGCAGCCCGAGCACCGGAATCGTGAGGATCGCCGTCAGGAGCGCGGCGGCCGCGGCATTTTTCAGCGCCTGGCCGATCGACGCGTCGGCAGCCGGGCGGCGAACGGAAATGACTTGACTCATCTGCGTCTCCGTCAAACCTTTTCGATGTCCGACTTGCCGAGCAGGCCGGTCGGGCGGAAGAGCAGGATCAGCACGAGCAGGCCGAACGCGACCACGTCCTTGTACTCGGCCGGCATGTAGCCTGCGGCGAAGGTTTCGGCGAGGCCCAGCAGCACGCCGCCGAGCATCGCGCCCGGAATGCTGCCGATCCCGCCGAGCACCGCGGCGGTGAACGCCTTGATGCCCGCGACGAAGCCGATATACGGATTCAGCTTGCCGATCGTCAGCCCGATCAGCACGCCGCCGACGGCCGCCAGCATCGCGCCGAGCACGAACGTGAACGAGATCACCCGGTTCGTGTCGATGCCGAGCAGGTTCGCCATCTTCATGTCCTCGGCGCACGCGCGGCACGCACGGCCCATCCGCGAATGCGAGATGAACAGCGTGAGCGCGATCATCAGCACGATCGTCACGCAGACGATCAGCAGGCGCGCATACGGAACCGTCACGTCGTAGTCGCCGCCGAGATGGATCTCGAACGCGCCGGAGATCAGCACCGGCACCGACACGTCGCGCGCGCCCTGGCCGATCTGCACGTAGTTCTGCAGGAAGATCGACATGCCGATCGCGGAGATCAGCGGCACGAGGCGCGGGCCGCCGCGCAGCGGGCGATACGCGACGCGCTCGACCGCGAAGCCGTACAGGCCGGTGACGATCACCGACACGATCAGCGCGGCGCCGAGCACGAGCGGCAGCGGATAGCCGGCGGAGATGCCGATGGCCGTCAGGGTCACGAGGCCCACGTATGCGCCGATCATGTAGATCTCGCCGTGGGCGAAGTTGATCATGCCGATGATGCCGTAGACCATCGAATAGCCGATGGCGATCAACGCATAGATCGCACCCAGCGTCAGGCCGTTGACCAGCTGCTGGGCGAATTGGGGAAAGAAGTCAGTCATGTGCGGGAAGCTCCCGTTGGCGCTGGGTCGCGTGCCGTCGCCGGATCACGGCGGCCGGCCGCGCGCAGCGCACGGTGTCGTCTCGGGCCGCCCTTTGGCGCGCATGGGGCAGATGCGCGGCCAATACGCACCCGCCCCGTCCGGGTTTCGGGCGGGGCGGGTGCGCGAGCGGATACTCCGTTGTTACTTGGCGGCGGTCTTCGTCGCGTCCTTGTGCCACGTGTACACGACGAACTTGAACGCCCTCAGGTCGCCCTGCGCGTCATACGCGACCTTGCCGATCGGCGTGTCGAACGTCGTCTTGTGCATGTACGCGGCGACCTTCGTCGGGTCCGTCGTCTTCGCGCCCGCGATCGAGTCGGCGATGATCTTCACCGCTGCGTACGACGGCATCTGGAACGGGCCGTTCGGGTCGCGCTTCTTGTCCGCGAACGCCTTCACGAGCGCCGCGTTGGCCGGATCAGCCGAGAAGTCGGCCGGCAGCGTGACCAGCATGCCTTCCGAGGCCGGGCCGGCGATCGCCGTCACGTCCTTGTTGCCCACGCCTTCAGGCCCCATGAACGTCGCCTTCACGCCCTGCTCGCGCGCCTGGCGCATCAGCAGGCCCATTTCCGGGTGGTAGCCGCCGAAGTAGACGAAATCGACGCCTTGCGACTTCAGCTTCGTGATGATCGCCGAGTAGTCCGAATCGCCGGCGTTGATGCCTTCGAACAGCACGACCGGGATCTTCGCGGCTTCGAGGTCCTTCTTCACCGACGACGCGATGCCCTGGCCGTACGACTGCTTGTCGTGCAGGACCGCGACCTTCTTCGGCTTCACGTTGTTGATGATGTAATGCGCGGCAGCCGGACCTTGCTGGTCGTCGCGGCCGATCGTGCGGAAGATGAAGTGGCGCTTCTTGCCTTCCGTCAGCTGCGGCGCGGTGGCCGACGGCGTGACCATCACGATGCCTTCGTTCTCGTAGATGTCCGACGCGGGAATCGTCGAACCCGAGCACACGTGGCCGATCACGTACTTGATCTTCTGGCTGACGATCTTGTTGGCGACGGCGACGGCCTGCTTCGGTTCGCACGCGTCGTCCATCATCACGACTTCGAACTTGTTGCCGCCCGCACCGCCTGCCGCGTTGATCTGTTCGATCGCGGTCAGCGCGCCGGCCTTCACCATGTCGCCGTATTGGGCGACCGAGCCGCTCATCGGACCGGCGATGGCGATCTTCACGGTTTCCGCTTGCGCGGCGGCGGCGCCGGCGGCGAACAGCACGGCGGCGACGGAAATGGACGTAAGACGGGACAGCGTCATCTGGGAGCTCCTCGATGTTGTTTAGTCATACGGGCAAAGGCGGCATGACTTGCGCAATCGAACAGCACCCGGGGCGAGGACAGGGGACACGCCCGAGACACATAGAAGACGGAACTCCAGCGGAATGTTGCGTAGCGGGGCCCGGCTCTTGCAGTCCCCGAAGGGGACGTCTGGTTCGGAAAGACATCGTGATGCGTCTTGCATTGCGCAAGCGTTTCGCCTGCCCCGCTTGCCAAATCGCTCGTTCGGAGGGATGGTCCGACAGCCATTGGCAAGGCAGCCGAAATTATATGGGCGTTTTTCAATCGTCTGTCAAAAATGCCTGTCGATTGAGGGAAAACACGTACGTTTTGGAGGTGGGCGGGTGGCGACGGGGGCGCAACCTCCGGAAGGCGGGAACGTTTGCTTTGGGTGCAATCGGGTTGCTATTGGGCGGGGAGACCGGGGTGGGTTCCTTGCTGGGCGTGGCGTCCGGCGACGGCGTGATCTGCGATGGTGCGTTTTGTGGGCGGCCCCAGGAGTCGATCGCGGGAAATCAATCGACTGATGATTGTGTGAGTGCGCACCAGAACGGGCGCTCGACATCGCGGCAAATCTTACTGTTTACCTTTGACGCTAAACATTTTGAAAGCTTTTTGAGATTTCCATGAAATAATGTGGCCTCGCTTCAGCAATCCAGCCAGCCTCCCTGCAAGTCGCGCCCGCCGCGCCTCGCAGTCGCTTCAGGGACGCTTCGACGTCCCCCTTGTCGCTCAGCCGCCAGCCAGTGATTTGCCGTTTTTGTTCAATGCACATCACCTGCTTCGAATCACCGATGAATTGCCCAATCCGCCTCTCTTCCGCCGCCGCGATCGCGTGCGCGCTTTCTGTTTGTGCTGCCCATGCTTCCGGACGCGATACGCTGACCGACCGGTCGGCCGGCGCCAATGTGTTTCGCTCGGAGCGACGTGCGGCCGCCCGGGATGACGGGCATGTGGCGCGGTTGAGCCGCAGACGGGTGCAGTTCGCCACGCCTGCCGAACGCAGCCCTTTCGATACGCCGGATACGCGGCCGTTGCGGGTGACGAGCGATGCGCTTGTGGCATTGCCGCCTGCTTCTTCTGAGCGTGAACCCGATGTCATCTTGCCGCCGAATCGTGTCGCGCTCGGCGCGGGCGGGAGCGATAGTTTGGGGCGCGCTGTGCCGCGGTATGAGCAGCGCGAGCGGAACTGGAATGAATACCTGCGCGCTAATGGCTCTGGGCCGGCTGGCAGCGGCGGCTCGTATGCGCCTCAGCGGCCGTACGATGCGCCGCGCGGTCCGCACGGCGCGCCGAATCCGTTCGATCCGTCGGTGCCGCAGCCAGAGACACGGACGTTCTATGACAACGGCTCAGGCACGAAATGCACGGCTACCGGCGGTGCGGGGACGTCGCGGTCGTCTTGCGATATCGCTTGGTGATGCGTGGTTTGGGGTGGCTGCCGCCGGTTACGGCTGCTCTACCCCGTCCGGCGCGCTGCGCGACGTCGCGCAGCGCGGCCGCATCTCGCGGCGTTGCCTTTTACATCTGCGTGATGATCAGCCTGCCCGGCTCAATGTCGATCCTCGCCTTGCGACCCGGAACAAAACACGCATCGTTGATCAGCCACGCGCGTCGAGGCCGGCGCGGCCACCGACACTTCACCCCAGGCGGCCGTCGACCGCTGCGGCACCCGCGTAACCCACTCCTCCTGCACCGCATCGTCCCACACCTTGTAGCGCGCCTGCCAAACCAGCTCGCCGCCAGCGTTATCAAGAAAGTGTAATTATTTTACAAGTCTGTTTATAGTACGAAAACACTTCGTCGATTTCCGCCGAAATGACTTCCCAATCCCCGCCACCAAGTCCCGCGCCAATCATTGGCATTTGCACCGAAAGTCGATTAGCTAACGCAAATTCGCAAATTTTACTAAGGCATATCTTGAGGTCAGAATACGAAACGTATTGAGCAACGTCGCGACTACTCTTGCGAATCCCGTCCTGAGAAACCATGTTCGCGACAAATATCCGCTTCTCGTCATCCACAGACAAAAATTGAACCATTCCGAGCGGAGGCCGCTGTTCATCTCGGAACAATTCGAGATAACCATCTCGTGCGACAGGGTATTTCTTGCCGAGAGAAACAACAAACCCGCGCCCCCATTTCCCCCGATTGTTCACCACATGAGCAATCAAGGTTGAATTTTCCCGTGGCACAGCCGCATCCCCAACTTCATAGACAATCGACAGTCCTTTGGGAGGATTGCCTATGACCGCCTTCCAGACATGCTCGAAATCTTCTCGTTTGATTTCGTCTTTTTGAGAAATTTCAAGCTCGTCCTTAATTCCATCAAAGAGCAAAAATCCTATCTCAGGATTCCAATCACGTACCGATGAAGATGCATAGATAACTCCACCATCAGGATGGCTAATCTGGCGCGTCGCGACGCCGTCGAGAAATTCCGTATAAACCTCCCCTACACCACACGGAAACTCTGTTTTTGAATGGAAATATTCTCTTTTCATGAGCAACTCGATCCACTTCTTTTCACGCGATTCGAAATATCAAGTGGTTCACTCCCTTCAACCAAGAAAGTTCCTGGACGGGGCTCCTTGACATCCAAACCCGTAACGTCAATTTCAACAAAATGCGTGATGCTATTAAGTTTTCGCGCATCGCCGTAAATATTTGCCGCAAGCTGTCCTAGTGACATCTTTCCAGCTCCAGCAGCATCGGCCATAGTTCTACCGCCAATCATATCGGGAGATATATCAGTGAAATACTGACCATCTCCAAACCTTGCATGTACGGGCCCATGCGACGCATTCAAAAGTCCACTACTCGTAATGCCCTCCATACCATCTTGAGTCGTGTAGTGGTAAAGCGTTGTTATGTCGTCGCCAGTCAGTCCCCATGGGTCAATCCACGATACCGGGTTAGGCGCGTACCGATAGAGGTTCGCTCCTCCCAGCAATCCAATCGGATCCGGATTGATGAATCTCCCGATGTCTGGATCGTAGAACCGGAAAGTGTTGTAGTGCAACCCGGTCTCGCGGTCCAAATACTGTCCTTGGAAGCGCAAGTTCTGTGGTCGTGGTGCATATGTCGACGTCGGCGCGGCTACCGACACTTCACCCCAGGCGGCGGCCGACGTCTGCGGCGCCCGCGCGATCCACTCCTCCTGTACCGCATTGCCCCAAACCTTATAGCGCGCCTGCCAGACCAACTCGCCACCAGCGTCAGTCAGTTCCTCCGGCAACCCCGATACATCATTGTGGAAGTAGTAAACCGCATCCCGTCCATCCGCATCATTAGCCGCTGCCCTCCCTTGATCGATCCGGGCAAGCGGCACATAACTATTGGACTCGTACAAGTACGTCAGCGCTTCCTCGCCCTGACGATCGTGATACGTCTCCTGCACCAACCGCATGCCGTCCCACAGGAAATCCGTACTCGCATAACTGCCATTGAGCTTCCTGATCCGTCGACCGAACGCGTCGTATTCGAAATGCGTCGTTGCAACCCCGAGCCGGTCCTTCGTCACGACGGTCTTCAACTGGTTCCAGTCGTCGTATTCAAGCGTGAGCTCTTTAGCCGGCCCATGCCCGCTCACCTTACGAACGAGCCGCCCATACGCGTCGTACTCGAAGCGCTTGTCCTCGAACATCTTGAGCCGGTTGTGCTCGACGTAGCCACCCGGGTGATCGCTCGACACCAGGTTCGCCGCGGCATCCCACCGAAACACTTCCGACGGCAATCCCGGCCCCACCGCCTGTTCGATGCGCCCCGTCGGGTCATACCGATAGCTCGTCGTGCCGTAACGCTGGTCACGCTTCTGGATCACGTCGCCAGCGGCATCGTATTGCCACTGCTTCGCAAGCAACTCGCCGCCCGCCGCGCCGCGCTGCGCAGTTTGCCGCGCACGGCGCCCCACCGCGTCATACCCGAAGTGACTCGTCAGCTTGCCCTGCGTCCGCAGCACCTCGCGATGCAGGTCGTCCCGTTCGATGTCCGCAACCGTGGCACCGTCGAAACGAATCTGGTGTACATGCCCCGACCCGTAATGCAGCCAGTCGATCGTGCGCTCGCCGGAAATCGTCGTGCTGACACGATTGCCGAGCTCGTCGTAGGTGTGTGCGAGCCAGCCGGTCGGCGTGTATTCCTCGACGACTTCTCCACGCTTGTCGTACTTCAGGCTGACGCGATTCTTCAACGATGGTCCTCGGGCAGCAAGCGTGTACAACTCGGCCGATGTGATCCGGCCTGCCTCGTCGTACAGGTATTCGCAACGCTCGTGCGCGGCTTGCTTCGCCGTCAGCCGCCCAATCGCGTCGCGCTCGTACCGTGTCTCGAGCTGCCCGTCGCGGACGATCGTGCCTAGACCGCACACGTCGTACTCGTACATACGCTTGTGGCCATCGAGACCGATCTGTGCGGAAACCAGATCGCGACGGTCATACTGAAAGCGATACGTCTCACGATTCTCGTTGGTCAGGCTCGCCAACCGGAACGCCTGGTCATAGCCGAACTGCACGACCCGACCCGCCGCATCCGTGCGAGACAAGAGCAATCCACGCGGATTGAGTTCATAGCACGTGCTGCGTTGGTTCGCATCGGTGACCTCAACCAGCCTTCCGGCCGCGTCGTAACGGAACATTTGACGTGCACCATCAGCCGTCCCGATCCCCGTGACCCGCCCCATCGCATCCGTTTCGTACACGGTGGCATTGCCGGCCGCATCGGTCACCCGCGCGAGCGCACCACGTGCGTCATACGCAAACCGCGTGACCTTGCCGGAACAATCGGTATACGCGGTCAACTGCGCCCGGCCATTCCATTCAAGGAACTTGTACCCGCCGCGCGCATCACGAATCGTATGCACGAGCCCGCGATCGTCGCGGTAATACTCGGTCGCAAAACCCGCCGGATCGCGCGTCATCGTCAGGTTGCCGCGCGCGTCGTAACGATAGATCCATCGCGCGTTGGTCGGATCGATTTCCGCAACAGGCAGATCGTAGTGCCCATTCCATTCGGTCCGCTCGACGTGGCCGAGCGCGTCGATGCGCTGCGTCTGCCGCCCGCGCTCGTCATATTCGAAGCGAGTGACATGGCCGGCCGGATCGGTCGTGCTCAACAACTGCCGCATCGCATTCCATTCGATCTGCCAGACGTGCCCTTCGGCATCGGTGTAGCGCGTCGGTTGCTGATCCTCGTTCCACGTCCAGCGCGTCACGCGCCCGATCTGATCGGTGATCGTCACCGAACGCTGCGCAAGGTCTGCATCGAACGTGTACGCTTCGCCGTCGTCGGTCCAATGGCGTACGACACGTGCGTCGCGGCCCACACCCTGCCACGCATAAAAGCAGTTCAAGCCGCCGGGCAACGTGTGCTGGACCATCAACCCATACTCGTAGGCAAACCGTCGCCCGGTGTGGCCGCTGCGATCGGTCACGGCCACGAGTTGGCCGGCATCGTCGTACGCATAACGCACCAGCGTGTCGGGTTGCTCTCCGTCGACACCGCGCGTCAGTTCGATCGTGGCAATGCGTCGAGGATGAGGCTTCTCGTAACCCAGCGTCAGCACGCGACCCGCGCTGTCATGCAACCGCACCGGCCGCACGACCTCATCTACCGCTTCCTGCTCGACCTCAATCCAGTTGCCGTTGCGATCCTCGAGCCGCCGCAGCTTGAGCATCTCGCTGTCCGCATCGCTGCCCGCGCGGCCGAAATCGCGATACAAACCATCGACCGTTTCGACCACATAGTGCCCGCCGGCGGTACAAATCAGGTAAATGCCTTCCGGCACGCTGAAATGACTCTCACCCGGCGACACCGCCGGAAACTCGATCTCGCGCCCCTGTTCGTCCCAGTACGTGATCGATGTGATGACGCCGTTCTCCCGCGCCACCCTCAACTCGACACTGATCGGCACGCTCCAGCCGACACCGAACAGGCCATCGGCGCGATCGTCGTGGCTGCTGTAAAAACGCCGCCAGACGATCGGCAGCGGGCCCGGCAACACGAAGTCGGTATCGTCGCTGCCGTCGAGAATCTTGCCGCCGGTGATCACGTTGACGGGATGGCCGGCCGACGGCTGCATCTTGCTGCCGAGCCATGTGCCGAATATGCCGGCCGCGAAATTCATCGCGAGACAAGGCAGCTTGCCCTTGACGAAATCGCCCCAGCTTCCCTTGCCTCGGCCACAGAGCGCAAGCGCGATACCAATCGCCGCGCCGAGCCCGGCGACCCACGGCCGCGCCGCGCTGATGTCGCGCACGGTCTTCGTGCCGCCGCCGAAGAAAACGTCCGGCGAGCCCTTCGAGATCGTGCCGTCACAGGTGGTCTTGTCGTCGACCCGCGCCGCAGGCAGATCGTTGATGAACACCACGTCGGACCCTTGCGCGACGAATTGCGGACCGGGATGGTCGCTGCACAGCACCGGATCCATGTCCGCGCCATCGGCCGCGCGCGCGGCCGGCTTCCCGTTGACGAACACATCGGGCGAGCCGTTCTGGATCGTGCCTTTCTCCACGGGCGGAGAAATGGCGTTGCCGAGCCCCTTCGCGGCCTCGTCGATCTTGTCGTTCAGGCCCGAGCCCTGCATGTAGGCGGCCACGCCGACGCCGATCGCCAGCACGATCGGCGTCGCCAGCCCGCCGGTGCCAATTTCGAGCGCGCCCAACGCGCCGAACACGAGGCCTTCCGCTATCGTGGTCAGCGCCCATCCGATACCCAGGCCGCCCAGCAGCGACCCGCCCATGCCGAGCAAATCGCCCGCAAGCGTCGTGTGGGTAAAGGGATCGTCCTTGCGAGCGGCCGGTTGACTCATGGGCGGCCGGCATCCGAAACGAGCGTGGGCGCAACCGGGCGCGGCTGGAAGCTCTCCAGCATGCGCGCGGCGAGCGCACGCTGTTCGTCGTTGAGCGGCGCGGCATTGGTCAACGTCATCACGATCACCTGCCCGCCGGCATCGAGCCGAAACGCCGTCTGCATCTGATGAAAGGTGCGACCGTCCTGTTCATGCGTCGATTCCGTTTGCACGCCAGGGCATTCCGCCCGCCCGACCGTCACCAGGCGTCGCGACTGCACGTTCAGATTCTGCGCGGTGCGCGACGCCTGCGCCCATTCGCGCTCGACGAACGCGTCGATCGACTCCTGCTCGCGCAGCCGGCCGCGGGACACGACGAGACTCAGCCCGCCCGGGCCGACGGGAAGAATCAGCATGTTGACGGTGCGATCAAGCGCCGCGTCCGGCAATTCGAATGTGCCTTCATGGATTGCGTAGTGCATGGCTGGTTTCGTTCGAGTTTATTTGTTGAGATCGATACGCTTGCCGTTGACCGTCACACCGTCGTCGGTCATCAGGATCACGGAGCCGTTGTGCTCGAGGCGAATGCCTTCCGGCGCGAGCGAGATCGAGCTGTCCTGCACCTTCAGCAGGATGCCGCGCTCGGCCACATAGACCTGCGTGCCGCCGCCGTCCTTGGCCGGTGTCGCCACCTCGACGGTCGTGGCCGTGGTGCTGCGCTTCTCGGCGATCGTCTCGGTGAGGTTGCCCTGCGGAATCTGCTTTTCTTCGCTGCCCGTCGCCACCAGCACAGTACGCATCGGCCCCATCACCTTGTGCGTCTCGTTGTTCTCGACGACGGTGTTCATGTCCTTCTGCGCGTGCATGAAGAATTCCTGCATGCCGTTCGTGTCGGTCATGCGGATCTCGTTCGACCCCGCACCCTTATGCGTCTGGCTCTTGATCCCCATCGTCTGGCCGGCCGCGCCGTGATACGGGTTGCCCTGCTCGCCGTTGAACACGCGGCCGACGATCACCGGGTTATCCGGATCGCCCTGATTGAACGCCACCAGCACTTCCTGCTTGATCCGCGGAATCGCGGCCGCGCCCCAGCCGTCGCCCGCCCACGGCTGCGACACGCGCACCCACATCGAATCGGAGCCGTCCTTCTTGCCGCGCCGGTCCCACGGGAAATGCACCTTCACCGCACTGCCGTTCGTATAGATTTCCTCGCCCTTCGGCCCGACGACGATCGCCGAATGCGTGCCGTGGATCACCGGCTTCGGCGTCGCGCGCGGCGCACGGTACGGGATCTTCTTCGGCAGCAGCGAGAAGCTGTTGCGGTACGGCAGCTTCGCGCTGTGCTGCGTGTAGTCGTTCACGGCCTCGTGACGCACGTGCAGGATCACGTACTCCTGGTTGTTTTCGAGCACCGGGTGGTTCGCGACGGCCACGGTGCCCGCCGTGGTCATGCGCCACGCATAGCCGCTGCCCGTGTAGCGATGCGCCTGCGCCTCCTCGGCCTCCATCGCGAAACGCGCGTAGCGGTTACCGTCGTCGCCGTGGTCGTACAGCGACTGGTGCTCGAACCGCTCGGTCGCGTCGAGCCGTGCGTGCTTGAGGTTCTGCGGCCCGGCCTCCACCAGCATCAGCGGCGACGACGGATTCTGGTGATTGAAGTCGCGGAACGTGATCTTGCCGACGCCGAAACGCCGACCTTCGTGCAATTGATCGATGCCGCTGTCCTCGCTCGCCTCGGTCGCCGCGAACGGCACGGTGGCGAGTCCGTCGATCGGGCGGAACAGCAGGTTCGTGTCGCCGATCACGAGAAAGTGCTTGTCCTTCTCGTAGCGGTGCGTCCACACGAGCCCCTCCTGCTCCATCAGCCGCGCGCAGAAATTGTAGTAGCTCTCCTGGTACATCACGACGTATTCGAGCGGCTTCTGGCTCGTCCGGATATCGAACACGAAATCGGAAAAACCGTGTTCCTGGAAGATCTCGGTGAGGATGTCCTGCGCGGTCTTGTTCTGGAAGATCCGGCAGTCGGTGGAACGCGTGAGGAACCAGAACCACGGCACGGCCGTCAGGTGGTATTGCGTGACGTTCCCGGGGTTGCCGGCGCGGTCGAACGACGCGACGTAGCCGTCGAAGTAGCGGTCGTTGTCGCCGGTGCCCGAGGCCACGACGCGTTCGAGGGTCGATAGGCGCGCCTGCTGGTCGAAGCGGATCTTGACCTGCTGGCCGATCAGATCGTCCGGGCGCAGGTCGTGGCGATGCGACAGCAGGTCGAGGTGGATCTCCGGCAACCGGTTCACATGCTCGTCGATGACAGCCGCGCTGACGAGCAGCACATCCGGTCCGAGCGGCGTATCGAGCGTGACGTAGCGGTTGAGCTGGGTCAGGCGCGCGGGGTTGGCGGCGCCGTTGATCGCTTCGGCAATCGCGCCGGGCGTCTTCTCCATCAGCGAGAAGCCGGTCTGTGCGAGTTGCAGTGCCCGCTGGACGGTGTCGACGTGCCCGGCCAGCCCTGCGAGCGGCCCGAGACTGCCGGCCACACTCGACGCGACCGGGCCGGCGAGGCCCCCGAGCGCGCTCAACGAGCCGAGCGCACCACCGCCCAATCCATTGGGAATACCCCCGTTCGGAGCGAAACTCATTCTTGTTCCTTGCGTGTGATCTCAGGTTCCGTAAGCCGGCTCGCCGGCCCGAAGCCTCGATAATGTAGGGTAAAACCCGACGGCTTGAAAGACGTCCGCAAACGTTTTCGTTCGAGCCCTGAAAATCGGGAAACTAGACCAGTGGCTGGGTGCCCGGACGCGGCGCCCCACGCCGAAGCACCGCACCCGTAGCGGCCGAAAACAGCACGACCTGCACGAAGCTCGTGACCGGCACGTAGGGCGCGAAGAACCGGTCCATCACGTGCGCGAATCCGCTCAGGCTGAACGCGGCGAAACGCTGCTCGTCCACGACCAGCCGCACCTCCAGCCCGTGCACGAACGCCGATGCCGGCTTGCCGGGCAGCCAGCCCCGCACGCGCGCGGTCGACAACGACACGATCGCATCGAAGCGCCGGCCGGCGTCCACCGAGTTCTCCGCCCAGCGCGCGCAAAGCCGCCTGATCTGGGTCAGGCCGCCCTTGTCCAGCCGGACCGCCTGCGGCACGAGAAGCGACAGCAGATCCCACAGCTCCCCATGGCGGAAAGCGGTCGGCCGGCTCGCGGTCGGCCGGTTCAGCAACATGACCGTTCCCGCCGGATCGCCCGCGGGCAACGCCAGTTCGCGCTCGCGCATCGCGGACAGATCGCCCTGCGTGCAGGACAGCCGGATCTCCAGCTTGCGATGGCCGGGGTCGGCAGGTCGCCCGCCCTGGTCAACGAGTTCCAGTTCGACACCGCGGAGCGATTCGGCAGCGTCGGCCGGGGACGGCGCCGGGCGCGCGTCCGTCTCCTTGGCGCGCGGATCGGCGGGTTCCTTCGGTGCCCGCCTTGCCTCGTCGTGCAACACCGTCCAGAACAACCCGGCACGCCTGTCCGTGCCATGGCTTAGCGACCGAAACGGCGCCAGCGTCGACGTTCCCGAGTCGCAGACATGACGCACGGCATCGATCGACCAGATAGCGGTGCGCGGCGCGCCCGCCTGCGCGAGCGCCCTCACCGCATAGTGCGCGCAACCCGCGCGCGTCTCGATCGGCTGGGCCTCGTCCTGAAACAGGTTGACGACCGGCGTACAAAACAACCGGACGTGGTCGGCCTTGGCGGCGGCCAGGCGCCGGGCGCGGTGCGAATCCGGATGCACGCCCGCGATCGCGAGGTGAAGCGCGACGCGACGGCTGCCGCCGGCGATTCGCTTGATCTTCCGCATGTCCACGTCGACAAAGTCGAAACGCTCCGGCATCGCGCAATACGCCATCAGCAAATGGAGCGGCCAAAGCGCCTCGTCCGGCCGCACGTCGAGCAGCGCATCGGCAGGATCGAAGCCGGCGGCCGTGAACGTTGCCTCCGGCAGACGCTTCCAGCGCGTCGAATCGCCTGCTTCGGCAAAGCTTCGGCCAGCAAGGAGCAACGCGGCGTCGGTGAGCGCCGCGACGATTTCGCGCGCGCCGGTGAAATGCACGCGCACGGTGTCCGGCACGATGGCGAAGGTGGCGTTCGGCGTGGTGAGCTCGAACGTGAAAGTCAGCAAGCCGGTAGCTTCCGCAGGCCACGCGACGTCGCGCGGCGCCATCGACGATGTCGTGTAACGCACCGACGACACCGTGAGCGGCACGATCGCGACGTCGTCCGCGACGCGGAATACTTCCTTGCCGATGGGCGCGATCAGCTTGTCGCCGCGCGGCACGACGCGCGGCGCAGTCAGGTCGCTGCTGCGGTCGCCCAGAAATTGCGCAATCGCGCATGAAGGAAACGGGCGCAGGAAAACACCGTGCAGCGTGTCGAGAAAACCGTGCGTAAACGCCGGCACGTCATCTTCGATGCGCATGTCGTGGCTCGCCGCCATCAATGCGAACGACTGCAACAGGCGTTCGACGTGCGGATCGTCCGAATGCTCGCCGTTGATCGCCAGCCGGGCGGCAATTTTGGGGAAGCGCTGGGCAAACGTCTGCACTGAACGGCGCAGCAGCGTCAGTTCACGCTCGAAGTGCGGCAGCAGATCCTTGGGTTCGATGGCCATACTCGTTCCGTCCGTCGCCGCATGTGCGTATGACGATGCAGCGTTAAAAAAGCGGAACGATTTTATTGGGACCACCTATTGTTTCATTCGCGACGCATCGAACGGGCGTCATTTCTGCGATGACGAATACTGCCGATGCCGCGCCTGAATGCTGCGAACATCAAGGCTCGCCGCTTGCAAACGGCCGCTCGGGCACTTTCGCGTCAATGGTGGCGAACCGTTACAGCGGACGGCACGGCGTGCGTGTCGGCGCGTCTACACACCACCCATGCGCGGCGTACCACCTCACCGCGGCGAGACCACAATCGCCGCCCGCCGATTCTGCGCGCGCCCTGCCGGCGTCCTGTTATCCCCCACCGGATCGCGCTTCCCTTTCCCGGCAATCGCGATCTGCTTCGCGTCGAGCCCGACGTCGACCAGTTCGATCGCCACCGCCTCCGCCCGCCGCCTCGACAATTCGATGTCGTACTTCTCCGTGCCCTCGTCATCCGAATACCCATAAACCCGCACGCCGTTGATGCCCGCCGACCGCAACGTCCGCCCGATCCGTTCGACGATCCGTCTGACATCCGGCTTGAGGTTGTATCGATCGAAATCGAACAGAATCGGCCCGGTCGAACCGAACTCGAACCCCTGCCCGGTCTCCTGGAACCCGGCCGACTTCAGCGCCGTCACCTGCGTCTGCGTCAGCCCCCGATGAAGCGGCGGCGGCGTGTTGCAGCCCCCCAGCAGCATGCACAGCAGCAGCGCACTCCCGACGCACATCCGCCCCGTGCTCACAGGAAACGAGTGGTTCATTTCGCATCCCCTTCCATCGCGCCCGCTCTGCAAGCGCTTCTTTTAACCGCCGCCGCGGCCTCGCCCGCGGCGCGAGTCGATCGACATCACACCGGCCCTGCCACGCTCTCCGCCAGTTGCCACGATCCCGGCCGCGCGCGCTTGGCGCGGTACATCGCGATATCCGCCGCGCGCAGCAGGCCGCTCGCGTCGGATGCGTGATCGGGAAACAGCGCAACGCCGGCACTCATCATGGTGGCCACCACGCGGCCGTCGGACAGCTCGATCGACGGCGCCATGCCGGACAGAATCTCGTCGGCGATCCGGCACACGCTGCCCGCTTCAGGCACCGCCGCCAGCATCACCGCAAATTCGTCGCCGCCCAGGCGCGCGACGAGATCGGCCTCGCGCACCCGCGTGCGCAGCCGCGACGCGATGCCGATCAGCACCGCGTCGCCCGCATCGTGGCCGAGACCATCGTTGATCTCCTTGAAGCGGTCGCAGTCGAGATAGAGAACCGCGACCCGCTGCCCCGTCAACGTGGCGTCGCACAGCGCCAGCGCGAGACGCGATTCGAACTGCACGCGGTTGGGCAACCCGGTGAGCGCATCGTGCGTCGCCTTGTGTTCGAGCGACGCGTTCTCGTCGCGCAGCGTGTTCTGCCAGTCTTCGAATTCGTCGAGCAATGCGTTGAAGTCGTCGCCGAGCTGGTTCAGTTCGGCGATCGCCGCCGGCTCGACGCGCCGCGCGAACGCACGCTCGCGCCGCACCGCGTGCGCGACGCCCGCCAGCGCGCGCAGCGGCGAAACGATGTTGCGCAGCAGGCGCTTCGAACTGACGTACGCACCGAACACGCTGACGGCCAGGCAGCCGAGAATGCCGCCGACGCCGCCGAGCAGGAAGCCGAAGAACTGGTGCCCGCGGCCGCGCACGACGACGTGGCCGACGATGATGCCGTCGTGCATCACCGGGACGGTCACCGGCCCGGGCAGCGCCACGTCGGCGACCGCGCGCTCGAGCCGCGCGATCCCGCTTCCGGCCGGCAGCTGCCACGTGGCGAACAGTTGCCCGTTGCTGTCGGTGACGACCACCTGCGCGACGTCCTCGTCGCCGGCGATCATGCCGATCGCCTCGTTCGCCGCGACGCGATCGCCGAACACGAGCGCCGCCTCGACCGTGTAACCGAGCGAGCGCGCGAGCAGGTTCAGGTTGTTGCCGGCATACGCGCGCAACGCGATCACGGCGACGACGATCAACGACACGGCGGCCATCGTCACGGCGACGAACGCGAGCCGCAGGTGTGCGCGACGCAGCACGCTTTGCAACGTCGGGCGCGGCACGGGCGAAGCGGGAACGGGAAGCGAGGGCCGTGTCATGGCGTCACCGGCCGTCGTGCGAGATTGAGGACGTTCGGATGCACGCGCACGCCGCTGCGCGCGACGGCATCGAGGTTGATGTCGAACGACACGCGATCGCCGTCGACGTCGAGGCAGAACATGCCGCCCGCGGTGCAGAACGGATCGTGTTCCGCGATCGTCAGCACCGGATGGCCGGCCAATGCGGCTCTCACCCGCGCGCGCTCGTCGTTGTTCAAGGCGCCGAGATAGACGACGTCGCATACGATGCCGAGCGACGGATCGTCGAAGCGGACGCGTTGCACGTCGAGCAGCGTCGAGCCGGCCTGCAGCGTGTCGGTCAGGCCGCGCGCGTAGTCGGGGCGCCCGGTGATGCACAGATGCAGGCGCACGGGCGTCGTCGGCCAGCGCGTGAAGCTGATGATGCCGAGTACGACGTGGCGCACGGCCGCGTCATGTGACGAAATGGCGGGATCGGCCGGGCTCGCGGCGGCGGCTGCGATGAACCCATTGTCGGCCGGGCCGTCCGTATCGGCGAACGCTCCGGCGAGCACGGCAGGCGCGGCGCCCAACACGCAAACGATTGCGAACAACGCGTGGCGCAGCGAAGTGATCCGGCCGGGCCGGCGCGTCGTCCGTGCGGCGCCCTGCGCCGCGCCCGTCGGCGTCGCTGCCGTCGCAAGACAGGCAGCAGCCGCACACACTTTCGCTTCCATGATCGCAACATCCGCCGGCATCGCTCTGGCGCTGCCTCCTGCCTCCCTCCATGCGCGCAAGCACCGAACGACGCGCACGATTTCTTCATCTTAGGTAAAAATTCGGATCACCAAGCAGTGGGAAACACCCGCGAAAAACACCCTGAATGGTATGGATCCGGTGCCGCGGCACGACGAGGCTGGCAATCGCGTCGACCGAAGCCGATCGGGTGTCGACGCGTGCAGATTGATCAGTGGATTGGACGCCCGTGCGCGGAAAACCTCATACGTTCCCACGCGTCAGGTGAGCGCCGGCAAATCGAATGACATCTCGCAACGGCTTTCGGGTCGGCCGGAACACTGCATTCGCAACCGGAGAAGTCGCGCGTGCGGCACGCGGCATGGACCTACGGTTGTATGCGCACCGGCCCGAAACGACGCACCAGGTCGTCATCGCTTGTCGGCTTCCTCGACGAAAATCTCGAACCACGCGTTCATCACGGCCCAGAAATCCACCGGTTCGAGTTCGGTCGGGTTCTCGTGCCACCAGATCCGCCCTGCGTCGCTCCCGTCGCCGGCGCTGTTGCGCAGGTCGAGGCACAGATAGTCGCCGCCGCCATTCTGGAACACCGTCCACACGAGATCGGGATTCACGCCGAGCTGGCGCGTCTCGTCTGGCGTCAGGTCGAGCTTGTCGGTCAACGCGGTCTGGTCGCCAATCGGCAACGGGCCCATCGAGTTGGCCGGGAAGAACGTCCAGCCGTTGTGCGTGAACTGGTAGAAGCTGCGCAGATCGTCGGGTAACGCGCGCCACAGCGGCATGTCGTCCGATACGAGCTCGCCGAGCGGCGGATGGCCGATGAAGAAGTTCAGGTCGTCCTGTTCGACCGTGTACGGATACAGCAGGCACAGATCGCCGCTCTCCTTCTGGAACACGGCGGGGCGCCGCAGCTTCTCCGCAAAGAACTGCTCGACCGCCGGCAGGCGGCCGGCGACGCCCGCCCACATCTTCGCGAGCCAGTTGCCGAGCGCGGCGTCGGGCGTATCCAGCAGCACGCGCCACGCGGTCGGCACCTGCACGTCGGCGGGAATCTCGTTCGCTGCAAGCCAGACCTGGCCGCGCAGCTTGAAGCGCTTCAGTTCGGTCGTGTAAGTCGTTGCGGAAAGCTCGATCATTGCCACTCACACCGCCGTCTTCGCCGTGTGCTGGATGTGTTCGTCCTGCGACTGCACCGAAATCGCCTTGCGCACGATGCTCGCGTGCTGGCCCTGCGTGACGATGTTCGTCTGGTTCGGGCCGTTCACGACCGTCACATGATTGTTCTGGACCGTCGGTGCGATCTTGCCGACGGCGGGATTCGCCGCCGCGGCCAATTGCATCGCGCCCGACTGCAGCGCGCCGGCAAGCGGGGACGATCCCGCGGACTCGGCCAATCCGGCGATTCCTGGCAACTCTTTCATGGGCCCTCTCGCTTTCTTTTTCGATTGCCGCGGCGCATGCGACGCGGCATTACTACATGTCGGTGTCCGAAATATTAATTTCGGAATGCGTCTCCGACGAAACGCGATTCGCGGCTTTCAGGCCATCAACGCAATCGCATTCGCCAGCAGACGGACATTCGAGAAAATCGCCATCTTCTCCCACGTTTATGTCTTTTTCTTGGCGCGGTCGGCTGTCTCTCAGGGCAAGCGGCGCCATCATAACGGCCCGCCTCGGACGAGTCCATACCTTTCAATTAAGCAGTCCCTCGAATTACGCCGGTAAGCCGGCGGTGCAGCGGGACCTGGATCTTCCGGAATGACGCAACGGGTAAATTTGGCAATTCCGCGATGCAGCATCGTACGATTTACCGATGCCCCGGATCAAATGATCAACACGATCGGCGGCTTATGACAGGGTGTCGACACGTGGTGTGCAACGCATCGAGAATCGCGGGCGCCGGCGCGCGCATGCCGTCGCCATCGACGAACGTCAGTCCCGCCCGCGCCTGGCGCCCGGTTAGAATCCGGAATATCGCGAATCGTAAGTACGCATCCGGCAAGCCGAATCGGTTTTTGCGAATCGCATGACATCGCGGGTATCCTGACGGCAAGCTGTCCGTCGGCAGCCCTCCTCCGGAATTCGCCCCGACTGCAACGTCGGTTTCCAACCTGTCTCGACCGTTGTTCACTCATACCGATGGATTTCGACGTCATCGTTCTCGGCGCCGGCATCGTGGGCGTCTGCGCCGCGCTGCACCTGCAGGATCGCGGCCGCAAGGTCGCCCTCGTCGATCGCGGCGCGCCCGGCGAAGGCACGAGCTTCGGCAATGCCGGGCTGATCGAGCGCTCGTCGGTCGAACCGTACCCGTTCCCGCGCAGCCCGTTCACGCTGATGCGCTATGCGCTGAACCGCTCGACCGACCTCTACTGGCACAGCGCGTCGCTGCCCGCGTTCGCACCGTGGCTCGCGCGGTTCTGGTGGGAATCGGCGCCGCTGCGTCACGCGGCGGCCTCGCGCGACATGCTGCCGCTGATCGAGCGCTGCATCGTCGAACACGACGCGCTGATCGCGCGGGCCGGCGCCGGTGAACTGGTCCGCGCCAGCGGCTGGCTGGAAGCGTTCCGCACGCCGGCCGCATTCGAGCGCGGCGTGGCCGACGCCGGCCTCACCGCGCGCCGCCACGGGCTCGGCATCACGCCGCTCGACGCGGCCGCGCTGCGCGCGCACGAACCGAGCCTCGCACCGGGCTTCTGCGGCGCGCTGCACTGGCTCGACCCGAAAAGCGTCGTCGATCCGGCCGCGCTCGTCAAAGCGTATGCGCAACTGTTCGTGCAGGGCGGCGGCACGCTGCTGACCGGCGACGCCGCGAGCCTCGACGCGCTGTCGCCCGGCTGGCAGGTCCGGACCGACGACGGCCCCGCGGCCGCGCCGGCCGTCGTCGTCGCGCTCGGCCCGTGGTCCGACACGGTGTTCGGCAAGTTCGGCTACAAGATCCCGCTGCGCGAGAAACGCGGCTATCACATGCACTATGCGCCGTCCGCGCGCGGCGTGCCGTCGGCGCCGATCGTCGATCGCGAATACGGCTACGTGATCGCGCCGATGCGGCGCGGGCTGCGGCTGACGACCGGCGTCGAGATCGCGCGGCGCCGCGTGCCGCCCACCGGCGTGCAGCTCGAACGCGCGGAACGCGTCGCGCGGCCGGTGTTCGGTTTCGGCGAGCGGCTCGACCCGCATCCGTGGCTCGGCTTCCGGCCGTGCACGCCCGACATGCGCCCGGTGATCGGCCCCGCGCCCGCGCATCGCGGGCTCTGGTTCGCGTTCGGGCACAACCATCACGGGCTGACGCTCGGCCCCGTCACCGGCCGCCTGCTCGCCGAGATGATGACCGGGGAAGCGCCGTTCACCGATCCGGCGCCGTATCGCGCGGATCGCTTCTGAGCGGGCGATGCCGGCCGGCACGCAGGCCTGACGGCGTCGTGCCCGCCGCCGTCAGCGAAAACGAAGCTGGCCCCGCCCGAGCTGAGAAACGGACGCGCAGCCCATCAGCCGCATGTCCCGCTCGATCTCCGTGCGCATCAGTTGCAACGCGCGCTCGACGCCGGGCTGCCCGGCGGCGGCGAGCGGGAACAGGTAATAGCGCCCCAGCCCGACGGCCTTCGCACCGAGCGCCAGCGCCTTGAGCACGTGCGAACCCCGTTGCACGCCGCCGTCCATCATCACGTCGATCCGGTCGCCCACCGCGTCGACCACCTCGGCAAGCTGGTCGAACGCGGCGCGCGAGCCGTCCAGTTGCCGTCCGCCGTGGTTCGACAACACGATGCCGGTACAGCCGATGTCCACCGCCCTGCGCGCGTCGTCGACCGACATCACGCCTTTCAGGCAAAACTGCCCGTTCCATTCCCGCACCATCGCGGCGACGTCGTCCCACGACATCGACGGATCGAGCATGTCCGTGAAGTAGCGGCTGATCGACATCGCGCCGCCGCCCATGTCGACATGCCGGTCGAGTTGCGGCAAACGGAACCGCTCGTGGGTCAGGTAGTTGATCGCCCAGGCCGGCTTCAACGCGAACTCGGTAAGCCCCGCGAGCGTCAGCCGGAATGGAATCGAGAAGCCGGTGCGCTTGTCGCGCTCGCGATTGCCGCCGGTGATGCTGTCCACCGTCAGCATCATCACGTTCACGCCGGCTTGCCTGGAACGGTTCATCATCTCGCGGTTGAGGCCGCGGTCCTTGTGAAAATAGAACTGGTAGACCTGCGGGCCCGGGCTGATCGCACGGGCTTCTTCCAGGCTCACGGTGCCGAGCGACGACACGCCGAACATCGTGTCGAATTTCGCGGCGGCGGCGGCGACCGCGCGCTCGCCGTCATGGTGAAACAGGCGTTGCAGCGCGGTCGGCGAACAGTACACCGGCATGCCGAGCTTTTGCCCCATCACCGTCACCGACAGATCGACGTCGCGCACGCCGCGCAACACGTTCGGCACGAGATCGCAGCTTTCGAACGCGCTCGTGTTGCGTCGATACGTGGTTTCATCGTCGGCCGCGCCGTCGATGTAATTGAAGATCGGCCCCGGCAACCGTCGCCTGGCCAGCTCGCGGAAGTCGTGGAAATTGTGGCAATCGTTCACGCGCATTCGTCACACTCCATTCGGCGCGCGAGCGGCATGCCGATCGACCGGCGCGCATCGCTCGCATCGCAGCGTTCGTTCTGTCCCGGCGGCCGATACCCTCGTGCGATGCGCACGCCGCATCGGCACGCGAAAATCCGCATCGCGTCGGCCGCGGCCGACCATGCGGCGAATCGGCTCGCGCTCAGTCGAGCGCACGGCCAAAGATGCGGATCACTTCATCGAGATGCTCGGCCATCGCGCGACGCGCGGCGTCGGGGTCGCGCGCGCGGATCGCGTCGAGGATCGCGCGGTGTTCCAGCTCCGAGCGGTGCGGCATGTCGTTCGGCATGTACAGCGACTGCAGCCGCTGGAACATCGGGTCGTACTTGTGCGCCAGCAGTTGCTTGATCATCAGCGCATACGCGGCGTTGTCGCTCGCTTCCGCGATGCGGATATGGAACAGCCGGTCGCCCGGGTGCGTGAGCGAGCCGCTGCGGTTGTCGTCCTGGTTGCGCAGGAACGCTTCGTGGATACCTTCGATCTGCGCGTCCGAGCCGTGCCGCGCGGCCAGCGAAGCGGCTTCCGGCTCGATCAGCCGGCGCGCCTGCAGCAGCGCGAACGGCGGGATTTCGGTATCGAGATCGAGTGCGATGCCGAGCTCCGGATCGATCTCGACGATCGAGAACGGCGCGACCGTCCCGACCGGTGCCGGCGCGGGTTCGGGCGCGGCCGCCGTTTCAGGAAGGCGCACCTTCACGCCGTCGCCGACGCGCACGCTGACGAGCCCGCTCACCTCGAGCGCGATCAGCGCCTCGCGCACCGACGTGCGCGACACGCCGAACTGTTCGGCGAGCTCGCGCTCGGGCGGCAGATAGCTGCCCGGCGGGAAATCGCCCGACTCGATCATCGCGCTGAGCTTGTCGGCGATCTGCTGGTAGAGGCGGCGGTTCTGAATCGGCTGGATGGACATACGTTGACGCTGGTAATCGGTTTCGTTGCGGACGGCCCGACGCATCGCACAGACCGCTCGCGCCTATTCTATATGCCGCGCTTCACATCGCCCGGCACCGCGTAGCAACGCGCGGCCGTGCCGCCCCACAACGCGCCGCGCTCGGCCGCCGACAGCCGCGATTCGGCCCAGCGCTCGACGAGCGACGCGACCTCGTCATACGACGCCGCGAGCAGGCACACGGGCCAGTCCGATCCGAACATCAGCCGCTGCGGGCCGAACGCGTCGAGCGCCGCGTCGAGGCACTGCTCGATATGCCGGATGTCCTGCGCGCGCAGGCCGCGCCGCCAGTCGGCCTCGGTCACGAGCCCCGACAGCTTGCATGCGACGTGCGGCAGCGCGCCGAGCTCGCGCAGCGACGCGCGCCAGCGTGCGAACGCGGTGTCGTCGCGCCCGAACTCGGCGAGCGCCGGCTTGCCGCAATGATCGAGCACGAGCCAGTGCACATCGTGCCGCGCGCAGAACGCACGGACCGCCGGCAACTGGCGTTCGAACACGAGCACGTCGTACACGTAGCCGTTCGCCTGCAGCCACGCCACACCGCGATTGAAAGCGGGATCGGCGACGAATGCGCCGACGTCGGCTTCGTCCTGCACCTGATGACGAAAGCCGCGCAGCTTCGGGCTGCGCCACTCGGCGACGCGGTCGGCCAGCGCCGGCGCACCGAGATCCTCCCAGCCGACCACCGCTGCGATGCGCGCGTCGTCGCGCGCGAGGTCGAGCAGGAACGCCGTCTCGTCGCGCCCGGCGCGCGCCTGCACCGCGATCGACGCGCCAAGCGCCTGCGCATGCAGTTGCGGCCAGAGCATATCGGGCAGGTAGTCGCGCGCGAGCACGCCCATGCAGGGGCCGATCCACGGATAGTCGGCCGCGCGATAACGCCAGAAGTGCTGATGCGAATCGATACGCACTGCGCCCATGATCCCCTCGTGTTCAATCGACTCGGCGGCGGCGGCGCGCATCGTCACGATCGCCGCCGGCACGCCACGGTCAGTCGTACAACACCGCCGCGATCTTCGGATCGTCGATATTGGTCTTGTCGTACCAGTAGAAGCCGGTATCGATGACCTTCGGCAGCTTCTCGCCCTTGATCGCCTTCACGGCCGCCTCGACCGTCTTGTAGCCGATCCCGATCGGGTTCTGCGTGATCGCGCCGGCCATCAGCCCGCTGCGGATCGCATCCTTCTGCTGCTTGCCGGAGTCGTAGCCGACGATCACGACCTTGCGCTTCATCTCGCGCACGCCGTTGACCACGCCGATCGCCGAGCCCTCGTTGGTGCCGAACAGCCCCTTGAGCTTCGGATACGCCTGCAGGATCGACTTCGTCACCTCGGTCGATTTCAGCTGATCGCCTTCGCCGTACTGCACGGTCACGACCTGCACCTTCGGGTGCGCGGATTTCATCCGTTCGAGGAAGCCGTCGCGGCGGTCGATGCCGGTGCGGCTCGTCTGGTCGTGCGCGACCACGGCCACCTGCCCTTCGTCGCCGATCAGCGCGGCGAGCTTGTCGGCGGCGAGCGCGGCGGCCGCCTTGTTGTTGGTCGCGGCCGTCGTCACCGGAATGTCGCTGTCCACGCCCGAATCGAACGCGATCACCGGGATTTTCTCGGCCTGCGCCTTCTTCAGCAACGGCAGCGCGGCCTTGCTGTCGAGCGCCGCGAAGCCGAGCGCGGCCGGCTTCTTCGCGATCGCGGCCGACAGCATGTCGATCTGCTTGTCGACCATCGCCTCAGTTTCCGGCCCTTCGAACGTCACCTTCACCTTGTAGTCCTTCGCGGCCTGCGTCGCGCCCGATTTCACGGCCTGCCAGAACTGATGCTGGAAGCCTTTCGAGATCAGCGGGATGTACGTCTCCTGCGCCTGCGCGCCGGCCGTGACGCCGACGGCGAACGTCAGCCCGACGATCGCGTTCAACACCTTGCTCCTGATCACTTCGCGTCTCCTTGGTTGGTATCGACTGAAATGCCGGCCCGGCCGGCGGTGCAGCGCCTGGGTGCCCGTGTTCGTTTCTTCCTGCGCGCGTGCATCAGCGGCGGCGCCGGCGCAGGATGTCCACATAGACGGCGAGGATGATGATCACGCCCGTCACGACCGTCTGCCATTCCTGCGCGACCGACATGATGCGCAACCCGTTGGTCAGCACGCTCATGATGAACGCGCCGATGATGGTGCCGACGATGCTGCCCGCGCCGCCCGACAGCGACGTGCCGCCGATCACGACGGCCGCGATCGCATCGAGCTCGTAGCCCTGCCCGAGCGCCGGCTGCGCGGAATTGAGCCGCGACGCGATCAGCAGGCCGGCGATCCCGCACACCGCGCCGCTGAACGTGTACACGGCGATCTTCCACGCGTCGACGTTCACGCCGGACAACCGCAGCGCTTCCTCGTTGCTGCCGAGCGCGAACGTGTAGCGGCCGAAGATCGTCCGATTCAGCACGATCGATGCGCCGATCGCGACGAGGAAGAGGATCAGCACCGCGTTCGGGATCGGCAGCGCGGGGATCAGGTTGCCGATCAGCGAATCCTGCGCGATCGACGTGAAGCCCGGCGTATCGTTGAAGTAGATCGGCCGCGTGCCCGAGATCACGAGCGACAGCCCCTTGAGCAGCATCATCATGCCGAGCGTCGCGATGAACGGCGGCACCTTCATCTTCGCGATCACGAAGCCCGACACGCACCCCGACAGCGCGCCGAAGCACAGCGCGGCCAGGATCCCGAGCGGCAGCGGCATCCCCCACTTCGTCAACACGACGCCGGCCATCACCGCGCAGAACGTCATCAGCGTGCCGACCGACAGGTCGATGCCGGACGTGATGATCACGTACGTACACGCGACGGCCAGCACGCCGTTCACGGCGGTGGCCTGCAGGATCGACACGAGGTTGTCGACTTCGAGGAAGTTCGACGACGCGAAGCTGAAGAACACGATCAGCAGCACGAGGCTCGCGAACGCGAGCAGCTTCTGCCGCGCGGCCGGGTTGAAGAAGCGCGACTTCAGGCTCGATGCGGCGGCCGGCGTGTCGCCGGTGGCCAGGGGCGGAACGGGATGCGTATCGTTGGACATGATCGTTGGGCGTCTGAGCGTCTGATTCAGGACAACACGGTCGACTCGCGCTGCGTCGCGAGCTGCATGATCTTTTCCTGCGTGGCGTCGGCCGCGCGCAATTCGCCGGTCACGCGGCCTTCGCACATCACGAGAATCCGGTGGCTCATGCGCAGCACCTCGGGCAACTCCGACGAGATCATCACGATCGCCTTGCCGTCGGCGGCCAGCGCGTCGAGCAGCTTGTAGATCTCGCTTTTCGCGCCGACGTCGATGCCGCGCGTCGGCTCGTCGAAGAACAGGATGTCGCAGTCGCGCAGCAGCCACTTCGCGATCACGATCTTCTGCTGGTTGCCGCCCGACAGCAGTCGCGCGGGCTGCGCGACCGACGGCGTGCGGATCGCGAGCCGCCGTACGTACGACTGCGCGGCGTCGCGCATCGCGCGCGCATCGAGGAACAGGCCGCGGCGCACGAAGCGGCGCATGCTCGACAGCGCGATGTTGTTCTGCACGTCCATCCCGACCGCGAGCCCGAAGTGCTTGCGATCCTCGGACAGGTAGCCGATGCCATATTTCACCGCATCGGCGGGCGTGCGGATCGTCACGGCCCGGCCGTGCACGCGGATCTCGCCCGCGTCCACCGGATCCGCGCCGAATACCGCACGCGCGACCTCGGTGCGGCCCGCGCCCATCAGCCCGGCGAAGCCGAGGATCTCGCCGCGCCGCAGCGTGAAGCCGACGTCGCGGATCGCGCGGCCGCGCGACAGCCCGCGCACCTCGAGCGCAATCTCGTTCGCGGACGTATCGGGCGGCGTGCGGCTTTCCGTATCGAGCTGGCGGCCGACCATCATCGAGATGATCGATTCCATCGACGTGCCCGCCATCGGCACGGTCGCGACATACTTGCCGTCGCGCATCACGGTCACGCGATCGGCGATCTGGCGCAGCTCGTCCATCTTGTGCGAGATGTACACGATGCCGACCCCGTTCGCGCGCAGGTCGCGGATGATGCGGAACAGTTCGGCGATCTCCGCGTTGTTCAGCGCGGCGGTCGGCTCGTCCATGATCAGCGCGCGCGAGTCGAACGACAGCGCCTTCGCGATCTCGACCATCTGCTGCTTCGCGACCGTCAGCCGGCCGACCTGCGTGCGCGGGTCGAGATCGAGCCGCATCCGCCGGAAGATCGCGGCCGCGTCGCGGTTGAGTTTCTCTTCGTCGACGAACACGCCGAAGCGGCCGCGCGGCTCGCGACCGATGAAGATGTTCTGCGCGACGCTCAGGTGATTCATCAGGTTCAGCTCCTGATGGATGATGCCGATGCCGAGCGCCTGGGCGGTGCGCGGATCGGCGATCTCCACCGGGCGGCCGTCCATCCGGATCTCGCCTTCGTCCTTCTGGTACACGCCCGCGAGAATCTTCATCAGCGTCGACTTGCCGGCGCCGTTCTCGCCCATCAGCGCATGCACTTCGCCGGCACGCAAATCGAAACGGCAATCGTCGAGCGCCTGCACGCCCGGAAAGCGCTTGCCGATGCCGGTCAGCGCGATCAGCGGCGGGGCGGTGTTCGGGTTCAGGTCGGGTTGCATCGCGCGCGGCCCTCAGCTGATCGCCCGATCGAGATGCGTATAGCCGCCATCGACGAACAGCCACTGGCCCGTCGTGTGCGATGCGCGCTCCGACAGCAGGAACACCGCCGTGTCGGCAATTTCGTCGGCCGTCGTGAAGCGCCGGCCGAGCGGCACCTTGCCGGCAATCTCCGCGACCTTCGCTTGCGGGTCGTCGAAGCCGGCGATCCAGTTCTGGTAGAGCGGCGTCATCACTTCGGCCGGGATCACCGCGTTCACGCGCACGCCGTCGTCGCGCAACGCGACCGCCCATTCGCGCGTCAGCGCGAGCTGCGCGCCCTTCGACGCGCAATAGCCGCTCGTGTTGCCCTGCCCGGTCACGGCCGTCTTCGACGAGATGTTGACGATCGCGCCGCGCGCCGCCTTCAGATGCGGCACGCAGTAATGCGCCATCACGTAGTAGTGGATCAGGTTGCGTTCGAGCGATGCGACGAACGCGTCGCGCCCGGCGTCGAGCCCGATGCTGTCGTTGATGCCCGCGTTGTTGACGAGCCCGTCGATGCGGCCGAAGCGCGCGATGGTTTGCGCGACGCCGTCGCGGCACTGCGCGTCGTCCTGCAGTTCGACCGTGACGCACGCGGCGCGCGGCTGTTTCCGCGTGAGTTCGCGCCAGAAGCCGTCGTCCGGTGCGTGGCGCGCGAACACCACCGGTATCGCGCCTTCGCCTGCCAGCCGCATCGAGATCGCGGCGCCGATGCCCGACGCGCCGCCGGTCACGATCACGACCTTGTCTTGCAGATTCAAATCCACTTCGCGTCTCCGTCGTTCATGTTGTCGCCGTGCACGGCGCGCGGGGTGCGCCCGACGCGCACAGCGCGCGCCGTCGTGCGTCGCCCGCGTCAGCCGCGGAACCGGTACTGCTCCAGCGATTCGGGCTTCATCTCGATCGAGAAACCGGGCGCGGTCGGCGGCATGTATGCCGCGTTGCGCACCACGCACGGCTCGACGAAATGCTCGTGCAGGTGATCGACGTACTCGGTCACGCGCCCTTCCTTCGTGCCGGAGATGCACACGTAATCGATCATCGACAGATGCTGCACGTATTCGCACAGCCCGACGCCGCCCGCATGCGGGCACACCGGCAGCCCGTATTTCGCGGCCATCAGCATCACCGCGAGAATCTCGTTCACGCCGCCGAGCCGGCACGCATCGATCTGCACGACGTCGATCGCGCCGCGCGCGATGAACTGCTTGAACAGCACGCGGTTCTGGCACATCTCGCCGGTCGCGACCTGCACCGGCGCGATCGCGTCGCGGATCTTGCGATGCCCTTCGACGTCGTCGGGGCTCGTCGGCTCCTCGATGAACCACGGCCGCGCGAACGCGAGCTCGCGCACCCAGTCGATCGCCGCGTCCACTTCCCACACCTGGTTCGCGTCGATCATCAGCTTGCGCTCGGGGCCGATCACCTCGCGCGCGATCGTCACGCGGCGAATGTCGTCCTCGAGGTTCGCGCCGACTTTCAGCTTCACGTAGTCGAAACCCTCGTCCACCGCCTCGCGGCACAGCCGGCGCAGCTTGTCGTCGCTGTAGCCGAGCCAGCCGGCCGACGTCGTGTAGCACGGGTAGCCGTCGCGCTCCAGCGCGGCGATCCGCGCGGCCTTGCCGGGCGCCTGCCGGCGCAGCAGGTCGAGCGCTTCGTCCGGGCGCAGGCAGTCGGTCAGGTAGCGGAAGTCGATCGCCCGCACCAGCTCCTCCGGGCTCATGTCGGCGACGAGCCGCCACAGCGGCTTGCCGGCGGCCTTCGCCCACAAATCCCATACCGCATTGACGACGGCGCCCGTCGCCAGATGGATCGCGCCCTTGTCGGGGCCGATCCAGCGCAACTGGCTATCCGACGTGACGTGCCGCCAGAAGCGGCCCATGTCCTCGCGAATCCAGTCGAGGTCGAGGCCGACGACGAGGTGACGCATCGCGTCGATCGCCGCGCAGCAGATTTCGTTGCCGCGGCCGATGGTGAACGTGAGCCCGTGACCCTCCAGCCCGTCGCGGTCGGTTTCGAGCACGACGTAGGCCGCCGAATAATCGGGGTCCGGATTCATCGCGTCGGACCCGTCGAGCTGGCGCGAGGTCGGAAAGCGCACGTCGAGGACGCGCATCGATCGAATGATAGGCATGACGAACCGTCCGTTAAAGGGAATCAGGCCTGCACGGTGCGCTGGCGTTGCTCGCCGAGCCCGTCGATGCCGAGCGTGATCACTTGTCCGGCACGCAGGTAGACGGGCGGCTTCTGCCCGAGGCCGACGCCCGGCGGCGTGCCGGTCGAGATCACGTCGCCCGGCTGCAGGCTCATGAAGCGGCTCAGGTAGCTGATCAGGTGCGGCACGCGGAACACCATCGTCGCGGTCGTGCCGTTCTGGTAGCGGTGGCCGTCCACCTCGAGCCACAGCCGCAACGCGTGCGGATCGGGCACTTCGTCGGCCGTCACGAGCCACGGGCCGATGGGGCCGAACGTGTCGTTGCCCTTGCCCTTGTCCCACGTGCCGCCGCGCTCGAGCTGGTATTCGCGCTCCGACACGTCGTTGACGACGCAGTAGCCGGCGACGTGCGACAGCGCATCGGCTTCGTCGATATAGCGGCCGCCCTGGCCGATCACCACGCCGAGCTCGACTTCCCAGTCGGTTTTCTCCGAGCCGCGCGGGATCTCGACGTCGTCGTTCGGGCCCGAGATCGCGCTCGTCCACTTGCCGAACACGACGGGCTCCTTCGGCACCTCCATCCCCGATTCGGCCGCGTGATCCGAGTAGTTGAGCCCGATGCAGATGAACTTGCCGACGCGGCCGACGCACGCGCCGAGCCGCGGCGTGCCGTCGACGCGCGGCAGCGACGACGGGTCGAGATCGCGCAGCCGCGCGAGCGACGCGGGGGTCAGCGCGTCGCCGGCGATATCGTCGATCACGCCGGACAGGTCGCGAATGTGGCCCTGCGCATCCAGCAGGCCCGGCTTTTCGTGGTGTTTGTCGCCAAATCTCAGCAGTTTCATGTCGTTGTCTGAACGGAAAGTGAATGGGAAGGCGTGGTCGGGCAGACGCGGTCGGCTAGACGCGGTCAGTTCGACCAGCCGCCGTCGATCAGGTGAATCGTGCCGGTGGTGAACGACGCTTCGTCGGACGCCAGATACAGCGCGAGCGCGGCCACTTCGTCCGCGGTGCCGATGCGGCCGATCGGCTGGCGCGCAACGAATGCCTGGCGTACCTCGTCGGCGGACACGTGGCGCGTGCGCGCCTGGTCGGCGATGCGCTGCTCGAGCGACGGCGATTCGATCGTGCCCGGGCAGATCGCGTTGCAGCGGATGCCGCGCTCGACGAAATCGGCGGCCACCGCCTTGGTCAGCCCGATCACGGCCGCCTTGGTGGTGCCGTACACGAAGCGGTTCGGCACGCCCTTCACGCTCGAGGCGGCCGACGCCATGTTGACGATCGACGCGCCGCCGGCTTCGAGCATCGCGGGCAACAGCGCGCGGATCAGCCGGTACATCGACGTGACGTTCAGGTTCAGCGAGAACGCCCACGCGTCTTCGTCGCACTCGAGGATCGAGCCGTGGTGCACGTAGCCCGCGCAGTTGAACAGCACGTCGAACGCGCGTTCGCTCGCGGCGAGCGCGGTGATGTCGCTCGCGTCGGTGACGTCGAGCCGCCGCGTGACCAGCCGGCCGCCCGCACGCTCGGCGTCAGCCTCGAGCCGCACCAGCGCGGCTTCGTTGACGTCCGTCGCCAGCACGTCGGCGCCCTCGCTCGCGAACCGCAGCGCGGTCGCGCGGCCGATGCCCTGCCCGGCCGCCGTCACCAGCGCGCGTTTGCCCTGCAATCTCATGAGCATGTCTCCGAAAAAGCCGGCCGCCAGTCGGCCGATTGGCACAAAGGACTAAAGGTCCAACCAATCATAGGAAGGGACGGCGTGTTTGTCACGAACTTGGGATTCAGTATTTACCCAGGGCTGCCCAATCCGTCGGGCGCAAGAATTCGGCGGGCGAGCGGCGTTGAAGCACCACCCCGCGGTCCGCTCAAACCCGATACCAGCGGGCCTTCCAGCCGATCACCGGGCAACGCCCGGAGCGGCGGACAACGTAAACTGACAAAAAAGTCATGTTCGCGTCAGGGTGTCAACGGGTGGCGCACGTCATCATGGTGCTGCCGGACCGCGCTTTCGGTACATCGCCCCCCTGCCCGCGCCGGATCCCTGCGGGCACCTCCGTCCCCCGGCGATGTATCCCGTGACTGGGCGAGCAGACACGGCGCGCGGCCCGATTTTCCGCCCCGGACTTTCCGTCCGGGGCTTTTTGTTCATGGTTTTTCAAGAAAATAAGCGTGGATTGTTTCTAAATCGGCAAAAGGTAATTCGAGCCGGACAGGATGTTTTTTCCGGTCACAGACGCTTACATTTAGCGCACCACTCATGGAAACCGCTACGGATTCGCCATCGGGTAGTGACATCCACTGCCACGGCCGAAACCGCACGAGCTTTAGGAAACGGCAAAATGAAGGCCTCCAAATCCCTGCCTGCGCTCGATCCCGCCGACGTCCACGTCGAAATTCTGGAACGTTCCGATACGCTGCTCGTCGTGCGCTGGGTCGAACCCGGCCGCTGTCACTACGGCGAACAACGCTGGCGCCGCCGCTTCGCGCAGCGCACCGGTACCTGCGCGCTGTCGCGCCAGGTCATCCACCGCGGCGACGAAGTGTTCCGCCCGGCCGAGCGCCCGGCCCCCGCGAACGCCGCCGCCATGATCTCCGCCGCCGAGGTGCTCGCGCTGGCCGGCAGCAGGTAACGCCTGCCGACCGTGCGCCGGGCTGGCGATGCCACGCCATATGCCAGCCCTAGAAGCGCCGGTCTAATTCTCCTGCTTGTCTGCGACGTCCGTCCGCACTATCGTTACATCAATCGATGTAACGATTACGTGTCGCGGCCGGCCGGCCGCGCCGATGGAGGCAGACATGCATGCATGGAGCGCGCGCCACGTGCCGGCGCAAGGCGGCAAGGTCGCGGTCGTGACGGGCGCCAACAGCGGCCTCGGCTGGCAGCTCGCGGAGACGCTGGCCGCGAAAGGCGCGACGGTCGTGATGGGCTGCCGCGACGCCACGCGCGGTGCGCAGGCGGCCGACGCGATCCGCCGGCTTCATCCTCATGCACGCGTCGAAGTCGATCCGCTCGACCTCGCCGATCTCGCGTCGATCGCGCGCTTCGCGGCCGACGTCGGCGAACGCCACGGCCGCGTCGACATCCTGTGCAACAACGCCGGCGTGATGTTCCTGCCGCTGCGGCACACGCGCGACGGCTTCGAGATGCAGTTCGGCACCAACCACCTCGGCCATTTCGCGCTGACCGGTCATTTGCTGCCGGCGCTGGGCGCCGCGCGCCGGCCGCGCGTCGTCACGATGTCGAGCGGCTTCAACCGCGGCGGCCGGATTCGCGTGGACGACCTGCGCGCCGCGCAGCGCTACAACCGTTATCTCGCTTACTGCGACAGCAAGCTCGCGAACCTCGTGTTCGCGCTCGAGTTGCAGCGCCGCTTCGAACGCGCGGCGTTCGCCGGCATCAGCGTGGCCGCGCACCCCGGCTACGCGGCGACCAACCTGCAGTTCGCGGGCCCGGCGATGGACCGCTCGCCCGCCCGCGCCGCGCTGATGCGTGCCGCGAACCGTTATCTCGCCCAGCCGGCCGACCAGGGCGCGCTGCCGGCGATTCATGCGGCGACGTCGCCCGATCTGGCCGGCGGCGCGTATATCGGTCCGTCCGGCTGGTTCGAATCGCGCGGGCTGCCGGCGCCGGCGAGCGTGCCGCGCGCGGCGCGCAATGCGGCGTCGGCGGCGTTGCTGTGGGAAGCATCGGAAGCCGCGACGGGTGTGCGCTTTCTCAGCGCCGACGCGCCCGCCGGACGCTCGCAGCGCCGGCCGTTCGACACGGCGGCCGAGGCACGCTGAACCGCGCACCGCCCGCCGCAACATTCTTCATACTTATTACGCCCATCGAAAAGAAAGCCCGTTGAAAGACTGATTCGACGCCGCACTGTTACCAGCCAGGAAACAATTTATCGTCAAAATCAGCGTTTACCCTGAACACGCCGGTGACTAAGATTTGATCAATCGCTCAAGACATGGTGTCGAGAGCGAACTCAATAAAACACCGGAGGTCACCATGAAATCGCTCGTTTCCGCAGTCGTTGCCGCTGCCGCCCTGTCCGCTTCGTTCGGCGCGTTTGCCCAAAGCACCGTGACGCGCGCTCAAGTGCGCAACGAACTCGTCCAGCTCGAACAAGCCGGCTACAAGCCGGGCGTGTCGAGCCCGTACTACCCGAACGACATCCAGAGCGCCGAAGCGCGCGTGCATGGCGCCGACACCAGCGGCTACGGCGCGCAACCGGCGCCGCTCGTCCACTCGGGCGCACCGGCTGCCGCTTCGTCGAACGCACGCGACTCGATCTTCTTCGGCCAATAAGCCGAGGCGCCCCGGCGGGCGCCGCGCGTCGCGCGATGAAGTCACGCAGTCCTGACGAGCCCCGTTCGCGGGGCTCGTGTTCTTTGTGAAACGCATACCTCCGCCGCCCGGCAGCGGGTGGCTTCGCCCGGACGCCTCGCGTCCGGGTGCTTTTTCCCCGAAAAGGCGTGCGTGAATGCGCCGGGTGCGCGGGTCAGCGCACCGCGGCCGGCACCGACCGCGACAGCACCCGCCACCGCGACAGCAACTCGTCGCGATCGACGTAGCAGCCCTGCAAGTGCCGGCGGCCCGTCGACGGCTCGAACGCCGTGCGCGCATGCAGCACGCGCCGGTTGTCGAACGCCCACATGTCGCCCGCCCGCAGCCGGCGCTGCACGCGAAAGCGCGGTTCGCGCGCCAGCGCGAGGAACCGCCGGTACGCACGATAGACGGCCGCCACCGAGCCGGCCGGCGCATCGAGCGGCCCGCGCAGGAAGTTCGCGACACGCACTTCCGTCACGTTGCCGCGCGCATCGCGCCCGATCACCGGCGCCGAACAGCGGTAGTCGCTGTTCTCGCTCTTGTTCCAGAACTCGAACGGCGTCGACGCGAGCCGCTCGAAATCGTCCGGATGTTCGCGCCGCAGCGCATCCGCGAGCGCGAAGCCGTCGAGGAAGATGCTGTCGCCGCCCGTCGCATCGTTCGCAAGGCAATGCAGGAACTGCACGCCCGGCTGCAATTCGCGCGTCGGCAGGTCGGTGTGCGGCGGCAGATTCAGCGACGTATACGCATTGCTGTCCGGGCGCGGCTTCGATTCGACGTCGAACAGCACGCCGAAATTGCTTTCGCGGATCAGGCCGACGCGGCGCGCAATCTCGTCCACGCGGCCGCGCTCGGCCGGCACGCCCTCGACGAGCGTGAGCCCCGTGCGCTGCAATGCGCCGAGCCATGCGAACAACGCGCGGTCGTCATCCATCACGTCGCGCCACGCGAACACACCGATCGCCGTTGCATCGTCGCCGGTCCATACGTGCCGCCCGTGCGCGGCCACGCGCTCCGCGCGCGACGCATCGTCGTACGCATGCGCACGCAACCATCCCGGCGACCACGCGCTGCGGTGCCCGTCGTTCCATTCCACATGCAGCGCGCCGTCGGTTTCGACGTGCACGGTGAGCGCGGACAGATCGTCGCGCGCATCGGCGATCTCGAACACCTGTTCGCGCGTGATCGCATGCACGCACGCCGAACACGCGCAGTTGTCGCGCAGCCAGTCGAAATGAAATGGCGATCGTCGCGCGTCGCTCCACTCGACGTGCACCGCGCCATCGCCGATCGTCGCCGCCGCGATGGCCGCGATGGCCGCGTCGGCCGAAAACGTCCGCCAGTCCTCGATACGGTGTTGCGCTGCTGCCTGCATCGTTGCCTCCCGGAAAACGCCCGCTACGCGTATGGTGCGAGCAAGAACCCGCCGACCGTCCGGTGCATCCGTGCGGCCTGCGGGCTCGTCCCGAGCGCGCGCCAGCAGCCGTGCACCAGCCCCTCTCCCATCCAGTAGTGCGCGACGCCACCGGCCGCGCGAATCCGCTCGACGTACACGCGCGCATCGTCGCGCAGCGGATCATGCTCCGCGCCGATCGCCAGCACCGGCGGCAGCCCGTCGAAGCGAGTGGCTTCGAGCGGCACCGACGCACGCAGCAGCGGATCGCCGTCGCGCAGCACGTCGCGAAGGCTGCCGCTCCAGTACAGCTCACGATAGCGGTGCACGTCGTCGAGCGTCAGCATCGGCGCGTGCGCTTCGGCTTCGCGCGCGGGCGATTGCGGTTCGAAGCCGAGCATCGGATAGACGAGCGCGATGCCGTCCACGCCGCTTTCGCCCGCATCGCGCAGCGCGGTCGCCACCGCCGCCGCGAGCATCCCGCCCGCGCTGTCGCCCGCGAGCGTCAGCGGATGCACGCAGCGCCCGAACGGCCAGCGCGCATCGCGTGCGGCACGCGTGACGGCCAGGCAATCTTCAAGCGCGGCCGGCGCACGGTGTTCGGGCGCCAGCCGATAGTCGACCGCGATCACGTCGAGGCCGGTATCGGCCGCCAGTTGCGCGGTGATCAACGCATGGCTGTCGAGCGAGCCGACGACGAAACCGCCGCCATGAAAAAACAGCACCGTGCCGCGCGGCGCGCCGTGCCCGGACGTATAGCGCCGCAGCGCGATCGTGCGGCCGTCCGGCGCGTGCCACTCGGCGTTCTGCTGCACGATGCCGGCCGGCAGCGCGGCCGGCGTCCATTCGGCCGCGAAGCGGTCGTAGAGGCGGCGCTGCTCGTCGGGCGAGCGCGCCGCCGCATCGGCCGGATACCACGCGTCGACGGCCGCGACGAACGCCGCGATTTCCGGTTCGAGCATCGTGTGCGCTCCGCGGCGGAAGTTGAAGGTCGAAGATCGACGGTAAAGCGCGCCGCTAGCGACGCGGCGGCAGCGCGATCACGCGGCCCGCATACGCGGGCGCCGCGCAATCGCGCTGCAACGCATGCAGTTCCGCCACGCGCGCGGCCACGTCGTCGTCGAACGGCGCCGATTTCGCGCCGTCGCGCGTATCGACGTGCAGCAGCATCTGCTCGCTCGCCGATACTGCGTCGTCATGCCCTTGCGCGAACAGTTCGAGATACAGGTGCAGCCGCTTCGCGTCGTGCGCGAGCACGCGCGCATCGACGCGCACCGGCGTGCCTTCCTTGATCTCGTGCAGGTAGTTCACGTGCGCTTCGAGCGTGTAGACCGAGCGGCCCCGCGTGCGACGCGCGGCGTCGTCGAGGCCGATGCGATCCAGCAACGCATCGGTCGCGAAGCTGAAGATCAGCAGGTAGAACGCATCGCGCAGGTGGCCGTTGTAGTCGACCCATTCGGGCCGCACCACGTCGCGGTAAATCGTCAGCGGGGTATCGCCCGTCATCGCCAGTCCTTTATTCCTCGAATCGCATCCCGTGCCGCGCCTTCACCGCGGCGATCGCCTTCAGCACCTCGGTGATGCACTCGTCGCGATAGCGTTCGAGTTCCTTGATGCTGCGCGCGCCCTGCTGTTCGGTCGTGCCTTCGACGACGCTGTCGATCAGCGCGTCGGTGAGCTTCGGCGCGACCAGCTTCGTCCATGGCAGTTCGAGCGCGGGGCCGAACTGCTGCATGAAGTGTCGCATGCCCGCGTCGCCGCCGGCGAGCGTATAGGTCAGGAACGTGCCCATGAACGACCAGCGGATACCCGCGCCGAAACGGATTGCGTCGTCGATCTCGCCGGTCGTCGCGACGCCTTCGTTGACGAGATGCAGCGCCTCGCGCCACAACGCTTCGAGCAAACGATCCGCGATGAAGCCCGGCACTTCCTTGCGCACGTGCAGCGGCCGCATGCCGAGCTTGCGGTAGATCTCCATCGCGGCTTCGACCGCTTCCGGCGACGTGCGCGCGCCGCCGAGTACCTCGACGAGCGGCAGCAGGTAGACCGGATTGAACGGGTGGCCGACCACGCAGCGCTCCGGATGCGTCGCACGCGCATAGAAGTCGGTCGGCAGCAGCCCCGACGTCGACGACGCGATGATCGCGTCCGGCTTCGCCGCGCGGCTGATCTGCTCGTGCAGTTCGAGCTTCAGCGCCTCGCGCTCGGGCGCGCTTTCCTGGATGAAATCGGCATCGGCGACGCACGCTTCGATCGTCGACACGAACCGCAGCCGCGCCGGATCGGCGCCCGGCGCGAGGCCGACGCGCTCGAGCGCGGGCCACGCGTTCGCGACGTTCGCGCGCAGCCGTGCTTCGGCGCCGGGCGCCGGGTCCCACACGACCACGTCGAGACCGTGCGCGAGCGCACGGCAAATCCATCCGCTGCCGATGACGCCGGTGCCGATCGCGGCGAACGTCTTGATGTCGGTCTTCACAGCCATGTCAACGCATCCTTCGAATCAGGGGAAATCGATGGCGGCCGCGCGTGGACGCACGCCGCCGTGTCATGCCGGTCAGTGGGTGAAAAAACTCACGCGAATTCGGCGATCGCGCGGCGTTCGAGCGGACGCTCGCCGCGCGCCGGCAAGCCGAGCTTGCGGCGGCCTTCGGCCGGCGTCAGCACGCGGCCGCCGAGCCGTTCGATGATTTCGCGCGCGCGCTCGACGAGCGTGCCGTTGGTCGCATGCACGCCGCGGTCGAGCCAGATGTTGTCTTCGAGTCCCACGCGTACGTGACCGCCGAGCAGCATCGCCTGCGCGACCATCGGCATCTGCATGCGGCCGATTCCGAAGCCGGCCCAGTGCGCGCCCGGCGGCAGGTTGTCGACCATCGCCTTCATCGTGCCGGTGTCGGCCGGCGCGCCCCACGGAATGCCGAGGCACAGCTGGAACAGCGGCGGATCGTCGAGCAGCCCTTCCTTCAGCAACTGCTTCGCGAACCACAGATGGCCCGTATCGAAGATTTCCAGCTCAGGCTTCACGCCGAGCTCCTGGATGCGCTTCGCGCCGGCGCGCAACTGCGCGGGCGTCGACACGTAGATGTAATCGCCGTCGCCGAAATTCAGCGTGCCGCAGTCGAGCGTGCAGATCTCCGGCAACAGTTCCTCGACGTGCGCGAGACGCGTGAGGCCGCCGACGAGATCGGTGCCCTTGCCGAAGCGCATCGGGTCCTCGCCGGGGCCGATCTCGAGATCGCCGCCCATGCCGGCCGTCAGGTTGATGATCACGTCGACGTCGGCCGAGCGGATGCGGTCGACCACCTCGCGATACAGGTTCGGGTCGCGGCTGCCGCGCCCCGTTAGCGGATCGCGCACGTGGCAGTGGGCGACCGTCGCGCCGGCCTTCGCGGCTTCGATCGCGGCGGCCGCGATCTCCTTCGGCGTGACGGGAATCGCCGGATGCTTGCCGACCGTATCGCCCGCGCCGGTGACGGCGCAGGTGATGATGACTTCGTGATTCATGCTGGATGCCTCGCTTGATTCGGGTTGTGTCGCATTGCGGGTAGCGCGCGGGCGCCGGCCATCACAGGCCGAGATACGCCTTCACGGCTGGCAGGCCGTCCTTGCCGTCGAACGTCTTGACGCCCGCGAGCCACGGATCGAGCACCTGCGGGTTCTTCTTCAGGTACGCCTTCGCGGCCTCGGCCGGCTTGGTCTTGTTCATCACCGACTGCATCAGCTGGTTCTCGAGCTGCGTCGAGAAGCGCAGGTTCGTCACGAGCTTGCCCGCGTTCGGGCAGCGCGCGATGAAGTCGGGCGCGGTGAGCGTGTACACGCGCGCCTCGCCGTAGTTCGGCCCGAACGCCGCGTCGCCGCCCGACAGGTAATTCATGCTGAGCTGAATGTTCATCGGGTGCGGCTCCCAGCCGAGGAACACGACCCACTTCTTCTCGCGAATCGCGCGCTCGACCGTCACGAGCATCCCGGCCTCGCTCGATTCGACGAGCTTGAAGCCGCCGAGCCCGTACTGGTTCGTGTCGATCATCTTCTGGATCGTCGCGTTCGCGCTGCTGCCCGGCTCGATCCCGTAGATCTTGCCGTCGAGTTCCGCGCGGTGTTTCGCGATGTCGTCGAAGGTCTTCAGGCCGGCCTGGTACGCGTAGCTCGGCACCGCGAGCGTCGCTTTCGCGCCGGACAGGTTCGGCGGCTCGACGACGTTGATCGATTTGCTGTCGAGGAACGGTTGCAACTGCTTCTGCTGCACGGGCCACCAATAGCCGAGCGACACGTCGAGCTGCTTGCTCTTGAGGCCGGCGAACGAGATCGGCACCGATGCGATCGTCGTGGTCGGCTTGTAGCCGAGCGCCTCGAACACGGTCGACGCGAGCGCGGTGGTCGACGTGATGTCGGTCCAGCCGATATCCGCGAAACGCACGGTGCGGCAGGTCGCGGCCTCCGTCTCGGCCAGCGCGGCCTGCGTGAACGCGCCCGTCGCCAGCACGGCCGCGGCAAGCGCGGCGATCTTCGTCGACTTCATGGTTCGATTCCTCCCGATTGGTCTCGCGGCAGCCGGCGCGCGGAGTGTGCGCCGGCCTGCATCGTGGAAGTAAAAGTAACGAGCCATATTCGCCGCGAGAAGACCGGCGGCGACCTGTTCTTGCCTGTTTGCGACTATGAGTGGAAACCACTAGGTTTCGTCCGAGGCTTGACGGACGGGGGTTTGGGGTTTTTATGGAGATCCGCCGGATTGCCCGGATGCGGCGCGCACCTTTCGATTCCGTCACGATGTTGCTGACGGATTTCCGACGCGTTGCCGGATGCCGTGGGCCGGCCCTATGCTGGCAGTCGCCGGGCGTTCGCGCGCGGCGCGCCCCGTTGCCGTGCCGCACCGGGCCCGGACGTCGCGCGTCGCCGGAACGAATGCAGACGGACACGGCCGCCCGTCGCGACGTCAGTTTTCGATCTTTCCGCCAAGGAACACCATGATGCTTGCCGCTTTCTTCGTCGTCGCCCTTGTCGCCCTCATCGCGCCCATGTATCGCGGCGTGATGCACGGCGCGGATGCGAAGCTTCGCGCGCGATTCGATGAGGAGGCCCCGCGCGGCGATGCGGCACGCCAGTTGATGCGCGACGCGGGATACAACGTCTGATCGGCATACCTGGCATCGTGCGGCATTCGGCGAGCACGATCCGCGTCGCCGGCGCGGCGTGCGTCATCGTCGGGGGGGGGCTGATCCGCGCGTGACGGCCGCGCTTGCGTTCCCGATACGCCGGAAACGCACGCATTCGCCGCGACGCTCACGCGTAGTTCATCATCACCGACTTGCTTTCCGTGTACTGGTCGATCACCGCGCGGCCGAGTTCGCGGCCGAAGCCCGACTGCTTCATCCCGCCGAACGGCAACGCGTTGTCGAGCAGCGAGTGGCAGTTGACCCACACGGTGCCGGCCGCAATACGCGGAATCAGCTTATGGATCGCCGCAAGATCGTTCGACCAGATGCTCGCGCCGAGGCCATACGGGGTGTCGTTCGCGAGCCGTACGGCCGTGTCGACGTCGTCGAACGGCATCGCGACGAGCACCGGCCCGAAAATCTCCTCGCGCACCACGCGCATCGCATGCGTCGTATCGACCAGCACCGTCGGTTCGACGAAGAAGCCGGGGCCCTCGATCGCGCGGCCGCCCGCCGCCGCGCGCGCACCGTCGCCAAACCCCGAGTCGATGTAACCGCATACGCGCTCGCGCTGCTTCGCCGACACGAGCGGGCCGACCTGCGTGGCCGGGTCCATCCCCGGGCCGATCTTCAGGCTCGCGGCGATCTTCGCGACGCGCGCGATCACGCCGTCGAACACCTTCGAGTGGATGTACGCGCGCGACCCGGCCGTGCACACCTGCCCCTGATTGAAGAAGATCGCGTTCGCGACGCCCCGCGCGGCCTTGTCGAGATCGACGTCGGGCAGCACGATCACCGGCGACTTGCCGCCGAGTTCCAGCGACATCCGCGTCATGTTGTCGAGCGCCGCGTGGCCGATCGTCTTGCCCGTCTGCGTCGATCCGGTGAACGCGATCTTGTCGATGCGCGGATCGCGCGACAGCGCCGCGCCGGCCGTGTGACCGTAGCCGGTGACGATATTGACGACGCCGTCCGGGAACCCGGCCGCCTGGATCAGCTCGCCCAGCCGCAATGCGCTCAGCGGCGTGTCCTCGGCGGGCTTCAGCACGACGGTGCAGCCGGTCGCCAGCGCCGGCGCGATTTTCCATGCGGCCATCAGCAGCGGGAAATTCCACGGAATGATCGCGCCGACCACGCCGACGGGCTCCTTGCGCGTATAGGCGAAGATCTCGCTGTCCGGCAGGTACGGCATGCCGGCATCGATCACGCTGCCTTCGATCTTCGTCGCCCAGCCGGCCATGTAGCGGAAGCATTGCGCGGCCATCGCGACGTCGAGCCCCTGCGCGACCATCACCGGCTTGCCGTTGTCGAGCGATTCGATCTCGGCAAGCTCGCGCGCGTGGGTTTCGATCAGGTCGGCGAGCGCGAGCATCAGGCGCTCGCGGTCGGTGGTCTTCGCGCTGCGCCACGGGCCCGCATCGAAGGCGCGGCGCGCGGCAGCGACCGCCTGCTGCACGTCGCGCTCGTCGGCTTCGGGCACCCGTGCGATCACGGTGCCGTCGGCCGGATTCACCACATCGAGTTCGCGGCCCGACATGGCATCGCACCATTCGGCGCCGATCAGCATCTTCTTCGGCTTCGCGAGAAACGCGCGCGTTGCGTCGAGCAGCGCAAAGGTTTGGTTCGTCTCCATGTTCACGTTTCCTTGAATCGTTGAATGAGTCGGTCAATAGCGATCCGTGACGCCGTCGATCCCGCGCGCCTGCAACGCGCGAACGAGGCCGGCGCGCACGGTCGCGACGTCGGACAATGCGGGACGGCGGTGCGCGGCGACTTCGGCAGCCGTATACGGCTTGAAGTCGCGCGGCAGCGCATCGCGGTTCATCGTCGTCAGCACCCAGTTGAGCACGTCGGCCAGTTCCCGATCCGACAGCGCCGAGTTCGACGCGCCGGGCACGCGCATCACGTACTCGCGCCCGGCCGGCAGGTGCGTGAAATAGCCGAGCGAATTCGCGAGCGGCGGCACCTTGCCGGGAATGCCGCCACCCGTGGCCGTGTGGCAACCCATGCAGTTGAGCACCCAGTGCTGCCGCGCGAGCGCGGCATCGGCCGCGCCGTCGGCCCGTGCGGGCGTCGCGAACGCGCAAGCCGCCGCGCCCGCCAGCAGCAGCCAGGACGACAGGCGATGCGACATGCCGCCGAGCCGCGACGCCAACGCGCACCGCCTGCCGCGTGCCGGCGCGCGAACGCCGTTCACAGGCCGAGCCCCTTGATCACCGCCGCGCGCTGCGCATGCACGGCCGCGCCGTCCATCGGCTTCGCGCGCGCCGCGCGGATATCGGCGGCCGTGAACGGCTTCGCGTCGCCGTGCTGCGCGTTGAGGTCGAACACGACGTAGTTGAGCACGTGCGCGATGTCGTCGTCGCTCGCGCTCGCGAACGACGGCATCTTGAAGTTGTAGCGCTTGCCATGCACGTCGATCTCGCCGAACATCCCGTGCAGCAGCGTCGCGATCAGTTGCGCCCGCCCCGCTTCCACCGCCGCGTATTTGCCCGGATACTCGGTCAGCGGCGGCGCGAGGCCGTCCTGCCCTTTCCCGCCCGCCTGGTGACACACCACGCACTGCGCGTCGAACAGGCTTTTCCCGGCCGGGTAATGGACGGTTGCCTGTGCGCCCGCCGCGGCGGGCCACGCGAAGGCCGCCACGGCCGTCATCCACGCCACGACGATCTTTCCTGCCTGCTTCACTTTCATTGCTTTGCCGCTCCCAGCAGAACCGAAACCGAACAGTGGTAATTCGAATTACCGTTCGCCATGCACCAGTTGATGTCGTTGTTCAGCGACAGCTTGTACAGCGGCTTCTCGCGCTCGTTGCGGTTGCAGAAGCATTTGCCGCACGAGGTCTTGCCGCAGCAGTCGTTGTACGACACGATGTAGTCCGAACCATCGTGCGGATTGCGGCAGGTGCAGATCCACGTGATTGGAGAAGGCGTCGTGCCCGGCGGACAACTGCTCGACGTGCCGCCGCAGCAGCTGCAGAGCCAGCCGTCGATCGCGCAGTATTTCCAGTAGTCGCAGCTCGTCGGGTCGTCGCTCGCGCCCGCCGCGGCGGCACCGGATGCGCCTGACGCCCCCGACGCCGCCTCGGCCGCATACGCGGTACGGTCGACGGGCAGCAGCGGCAACAGCGCCGACCCCACCAGCACCTTGCCGAGCTTCGCCATCGCGCCGCGCCGCGAGCTGTGCTGCGCGACGCCGCGCGCCGACCGCTCGAACCATGAATCAAACACGCCCATGTCGTCGTTCTCCAATGACGTTGAAAAAGGTTCGGCCGGTCATGCGTGCCGCGCGTGCGCGTCGTGGGCATCGTGGCCGTGATCGCCGTGCACGAACTGCTGCAACGACGCGACGCCGCGCTCCTTCGCCTCGAACAGGCTCTCGAGATGCTCGCGCGTGTTGACGAGCCCCTTCGCGCGCACGGTGCCCGTTTCGTCGAGCAGGACCGCATACGGCAGCTTGCCGATCTGATAAGCGAGGCCGAGCTCCCGCGACAGCACGTACGGGAAGCGCCCGAGGTCGTGCTTTCGCGCGAAGCGCGTGTGTTCGTCGGCATCGCCGTCGCTTGCGAGCACGATATTCACCGGCGTCGCCTCGCCGGCCTGCAGCGACGGCAGCAGCGGCAGCAGCTTCTTGCAGACCGGGCACGTCGGCGACAGGAAGAACAGCAGCGTGGCCTTGCCCGCTGCATCGATGCCGCCGACCTTCACGTGCGACCCGCGAATGTCGGTCAGTTCGAACGTCGGCGCGATCGCGCCGACCGCCGGCCCCTTGTCGATCATCAGCGCGCCGGCCGGCATGATGCGTTCGTACAGGATGCCGATCTGGCGCACCAGCGCGAGGCAGATCGCGCCGAGCGCGAGGACGGCCACCCACAACAGGGCGGTGGAAACGGTGAGAGCGGTTTGCATCATGAATTCCTCAGATGAGAAAGGCGCGGGACGTTGGCGAGCAGCACGTCGACGGTGAGCAGCGCGCAGACGATCAGCAGCACGGAGAAGAACAGCGTCAGGTAGTCGAGCCACACGATGGCGCGCGCACCCGGCTCGACGAAGGCGGTCGCGGCCAGCGCGACGAGCAGCAGCACGCGGCCGACATGCAACCAGCCGATGCCGCGCGGTGCGTCCGCACGCGCGGCCGTGAAGCCGGAACAGCCGCAGTCGATGTCGGTGCGGCCGCGCAGCAGATTGATCGCGAGCCCGGCGGCAAACGCCGCGAGCAGCGCGATCAGGCCGCTCGCGCCGGCCGCGCGTGTGTCGGGAAACAGCAGCGCCACGGCGGCGACCACTTCCGCGAGCGGAATCGCGAATGCGACGGGCCCGGTCAGCGCATCGGGCAGCAGCCGGTAGCCGGCAAGCGCCTGGCGGAACGCGGCGGGCCGGCGCATCTTCGCGAAGGCGCCGAGCAGCACGACGGCGGCCGCGCCGGCCTGCGCGCCGGTGGCGAGTACGGGATCGAGTGTCATCGCGGCCTCACGGGTTGACGAGCAGCGACGACGTATTGCCGACCTGCTTCTCGACGTGCCGCAGCGCGCCGGTGCGCGCGTCCATCACGACGAGGTCGGAGGTCGCCGTCAGCCCGTAGAAGAGCGGCTTGTCGTCTTCGCTGACCTGAATCGACACGAGCGGCTCGACCTTCATCTGCGCGAGATCCCAGCGCGCGACGCGCTGCTTCGTCTTCAGGTCGTATACCCACACCTGCGTGCCGGGATCCTTGTGCGAACCGTCGGCGCCCTTGTGCATCAGCACGTAGTAACGGTGCTGCTTCGCGTGCACGGCCGTCTGCTGCAGGCCGCCCGGGCGCCAGCCCTCGGCGCGCTCGGCGTCCGTCAGCAGCGGCCACGGCTTGCCGAACGCCGGCTTGTCGCCGCTGAAATCGGCGCTGCGCACGTTGCCGCCGTAGGTGGTGAACAGATAGCCGCCGTCGTACCGCGACGCGTTCACGAACGCCGGATCCCTGTCGACGTCGATGAACGCGTCCGACATCGTGCGCTTCGCCTCCTTGCCGTTCGCGTCGAGCGTGACGGTCAGCGCCTTGCCGCTTTCGCACAGCGCGGTGAAGCGGTCGTTACCCGACGGATAGGCGAGCACGCACGCGGCCATGTCGATCTCCGACAGCACCTGCTTCGAGACGGCGTCGATCACCGTCACGGACGCGGCCGGCGTGATGTTCGCGACGTACAGCCGCTTGCCGTCCCCGCTGAACGCGGTGTTGTACGGCGACGGCACGTGTTGCGCGTGCTTCGCCGGAATCACGATCTCGCCCGCGTGATCGAGCGTCGTGTTGTCGATCATCTCGACGACGTCGGTGCGCGTGCCGTGCGAGCCGCGCGAGAAGTAAGTCGTCGCGACGAAGCTCGTCTTGCGGTCCGGCGAGATCGCGAAACCGGGGGCGAAGCCGCCGTCGATCTGGCCGAGCAGCTTCTTCGCATCGGCGTCGTACACGTGGATGCGCCCGTCGGTCATCGACGGCATCGAGATGTCGACGACATAGACCTCGTGCGGATGCCACGGCGGCATCTTCCGCACGACCAGCTCTTCGGGTTTTTCCGTCGCGTTCGCGCTGCCGGCCCATGCCGCCGCCAACGCCAGCGTCGCCGCGAGCGCCGCGGTTCGTCGCCTTGTCCTCATGCCGCCTCCAGTGGGGAATTCACGTTGTGTGAGGCGACTGTAGTTCGACAATAAATGCGTCCAGCACCCGGACCGGCAACGCGTACGTGCCGATTCGGGATATCGGAAATGTGCGTGAAAGCCTCGCGGCGGCATGCGTTGCGCCCCTCTGAAGCACGCGCACGGAATAGCGCTGGCCCGTATTGCGTCGACCGCCCGGTCGGTTTAATCTTGCGCGGTCCGAACGATCGCCGGAGGTGCCGTGCTCGCGTTTCATCAGAGGTTCGACGACGCAGATCGGCATGCGGAGGCGCTGCGCGGCTGGAATCAGCGTTACGACCAGATCGGCTCCGGCGCGTATCGCAGCGCGGTCAAATACGCGGTGCTCGATGGCGTCCAGCTCTTCCAGGAAGCGGCGAACGTGCGCATCATCCAGCGCGGATGTTTGCCGCACGGCCATACGGTGTTCGGCATGCCTCTGACCGGCTCGGGCACCTTCGCGTTCGGCGACGCGCGCCTCGAACGCGGCACGATCGTGATGGCGCGCGGCGGCATACCGTTCGAACTCCATTCACCCGACGACATGTCGCTGATCGGCGTGGTCATCGAACCCGAATTGATGCAGCAGATCGAAGATGCCGCCGACGTCCGGCTGGACGCACGCGCGCTGCGGCGCGGCGTCGTCGAGGTGCCGGTCGCCGCACGCGAACGCGCGAGCGTGCAGCTCGCGACGCTGCTCGAACGCGTGCTGTCGGCGCCCGACACGTTCGATTCGGCCCGCGCGCAGTGCGCGATGCGCGCCGACGTCGGCAACGTGCTCGTCGATCTCCTCACGTACCGGATGCCCGAGCCGTCGAACCGGCTCACGCACGCCTGCCACGCCGACATCGTGCGCCGCGTGCACGACTACGTGATCGAGCACCCGGAAGCGCCGGTCGACATCCTGAGCCTCTGCACGCAATTGCGCGTGAGCCGGCGCACGATGCAGAACAGCTTTCAGTCGGTCGTCCAGACGAGCCCGCTCAACTACACGCGCTCGCTGCGCCTCGCGCAGGTCCGGCGTCTGCTGCTCGACACGCGGCAATCCGACCTGCCGATCAGCGAGGCGGCCGCGCGCTGGGGCTTCATGCATCTCGGGCATTTCGCGAACGCGTACAAGGCCCAGTTCGGCGAATTGCCGTCGACGACCGTGCGCCGGACGGCGCATCGTGCGAAAACGCGCTGAGCGCCGGCAAAACCCGCGATAATCGGGCTTGAACGTCCGGCGAGCGCCGCCGGGCGCGGCCCGCTCGCCGCGTCGCGCGGTGCGCGACGTCCACCCGCTTCCACCCACGCTCCGATGCCCGAGGATTTCCACTTCCTGCTGCTGCCCGGCTTCTCCGCGCTCGGCTTCATGTCCGCGGTCGAGCCGCTGCGCGTCGCGAACCGCTTTCGCACGGAGCTCTATCGCTGGCACGTGATCAGCGCGGACGGCGCGCCGGTCGCCGCGAGCAACGGCATTCCGGTCGCCGCCGAGGCCGCGTGCGCGGACGTCCCGCAGGTCGATACGGTGTTCGTCGTCGCCGGCTTCGATCCGCTCGTGTGCTACACGCGTACGCTCGGCGACTGGCTGCGCCGCCAGCATCGGCATGGCGCCACGCTCGGCGGCATCGATACGGGCAGCTTCGTGCTCGCGGAAGCCGGGCTGTTCGACGCGTCGCAATCGCTCACGCTGCACTGGGAAGCGCTCGCCGCGTTCCGCGAGCGCTACCCGGGCCTGAACGCGACGCAGGAGCTATTCGAGATCGACGACCGGCGCATCACCTGCGCGGGCGGCACCGCATCGATCGACATGATGCTCGATCTGATCGGCCGCCGGCACGGCGCCGACCTCGCGGCGGCGATCTCCGAGCAGTTCGTCGTCAGCCGCATCCGGCAGCGCTCGGACAGCCAGCGGCTCGAGATCGCCGCGCGCTACGGCGTGCACAACCGCAAGCTGATCCAGGTGATCGGCACGATGCAGCGGCACATGGAGAATCCGCTCGGCTCCGACGCGCTCGCGCGGGAGGTGTCGATCACGCGGCGTCAACTCGAACGGCTGTTCAGCGCGACGCTGAACGACACGCCGACGCGCTTCTACCTGAACCTGCGCCTCGATCGCGCGCGCGAGCTGCTGCAACAGACCGACATGAGCATCACGTCGGTCTGCGTCGCGTGCGGCTTCGAATCGCCGTCGCACTTCTCGCGCACCTATCGCGCGCGATTCGGGATGAGCCCGCGCAACGACCGGCGGGCAACGCGCTGATCGTCGCGGCTTTTGACTACAATCCGGCGCGGTATTGCGGGTTCCGATAGCGTTTCCCGCCGTTCGCTCAACAATGCCGGCGATTGAACGGCCAACCGAAGCGATCGTCGAAAATAATCTGGAATGTCGTTGAAAATATTCTGTAACATACCAAACAAAGTTAGATAGGGAGCCTAACGACACGCTTGCGTCATCTCCACGCGCGTCGGGTCGTGCAGGCTGCCAACCGATATCCGATATCGATCCGAGGGGTATGACATGACGATGCTCGATTCGCCGTCGCCGCACCTGCCTGCCGTTCGCTTCTCCTCCGCTTCGCCTGCCCGCTTCTTTTCGACCTGACAGTTAGGTTTCCTTAGTCAGTCGAGACTCCCAGCACCGCTTCGCCGCACCGGTTCCATCGAACCGGCGCGCGGGCCGTGTCGTGCCTGCTCGCCACGAGCGCGCGGGCGTGTCCAACCGTTGAGATGAGGATCACGTATGCAGACATCACGCAAAGCATTGCCGCTCGCCCTGGGTCTCGCGCTCGGTTTCGGCATCGTCGGCGGCACCCTGGCCGATACGAAAGTGTCGAATCCGCAGGCCGCGAGCCTGCGCGAAAGCCTGACGCGCGGCGTCGCGCCGCCGCCCGCGAAAGCCGATACGGCCGCCGGGCAATTCCGCGCGGACGGCGTCGCCGTCACGCTGTACAACCCGGCCTATCGCGCCAGGAAGGCCGCCGCGACGCCCGCCGCCACCGCGCGCGACTTCATCGCGTCGCAGGCGGCGCAGCTCGGGCTCGACGCCACCGCGCTCGCGAGCCTCGTCGTCACGTCGGAACGCGACGACGCCGACTTCACCGTCGTGCGCCTGCAGCAGCAGGCCGCCGGATTGCCCGTGTACGGCAGCGACATCGCGGTGACCGTCGCGAAGGACGGCCGCATCCTGTACGTCGCGAGCAACACGATCAACGGCGTGGCCGCGACGGCGCGCAAGTCGCAGGCCGTCGACCAGCAGCAGGCGCTCGAGCGCGCCCGCGCGTATCTCGGCGTGAGCGGCTTCACGCATCTGGATGCGCAGCTCGTCGCGTTCGTCGACAAGGCCGGCACGCATACGGCATGGAAGGTGCGCGGCCGCCCACAGGACGGCCCGAAGGGCGACTGGGAGCTGTTGATCGACGCGGGCAGCGGCGAAGTGCTGCGCGCCGAGGACAAGGCGTTCTACGCGACCGACGGCACCGGCTTCGTGTTCCGCCCCGATCCGCTGTCGCCGACGAAGAGCAGCTACGGCAGCACGGGCTACAAGGACGGCAACGACGCCGATTCGACGCAGCTCACGGCCGCGCGCGTGCGCGTGACGCTGAAGGATGTCGCGCAGTCGGGCACGCGCTACACGCTGACGGGCCCGTACGCGGCATGCGTCGATTTCGACGCGCCGCTCGACAAGGCGTGCCCGTCGCAGGCCACGCCCGCGTTCGAATTCACGCGCGGCAACCTGTATTTCGAGGCGGTGAACGTGTACTACCACATCGACACGTTCCTGCGCTACGTGAACCAGACACTCGGCATCAAGGCGCTGCCGTATCAGTACACGGGCGGCGTGCAGTACGACCCGCACGGCGAATCGGGCGACGACAATTCGTCGTACTCGTCGAGCAGCGGCCGGCTGACCTTCGGGCAAGGCGGCGTCGACGACGCGGAAGACGCGGACGTCGTGATCCACGAGCTCGGCCACGGCATCCACGACTGGGTCACCAACGGCGGCCTGTCGCAACAGGAAGGCTTGTCCGAAGGCACCGGCGACTATCTCGCCGCCGCGTACAGCCGCGACTTCAACCAGTGGAGCCCGTCGGACGCGCAGTATCACTGGGTCTACAACTGGGACGGCCACAACGAGTTCTGGGCCGGCCGCGTGACCAACTGGAACGTCGGGCGCACCTATGCGCAGGCGCGCGGCGCGGAGATCCACACCGCAGGCCAGTACTGGGCGTCGTGCAACCTCGTCGCGCGCGACGCGATCGGCGCGCAGGCGATGGACAAGGCGTTCCTGAAGGGGCTGTCGATGACCAACAGCTCGACCAACCAGAAGGCCGCCGCGCAGGCCGTGCTGACCGCCGCATCCGCGCTCGGCTACAGCAGCGCGCAGCTCACCGCGATCGGGAACGCGTACAACAAGAGCTGCACGTACGGCGTGACCGTCCCGCAGAAGTCGTAATCCCGCAGCAGGCGGGAGCGCATCGCACGACCTGCGGCGCGCTCCCTTCATCGACATCGCCATCCTCACGAGATCGAACATGCCTACTCTGACACCGACCCGCCTCAGCGCCGCGCTGGGCGGCATGTTGCTGACCGCCGCCGCGCACGCGACACCCGTCTGGATCACGCTCGGCGACACCGCGTTCCGCCAGCTTCAACGCATCGATGCGTCCGCAACCGCGCAATACAGCGCGAGCGTCGACGCCGGCAAGGCGGCCGACGGCGCCGCGCGCCGCGAAACCGTTCACGTCGTCGAGATCGACGATGCCCGGCTCGGCGAACTGGCCCACGCCGTCCACCACACGCGCGGCCACGGGCCCGGCTACGTCGTCCACGATTCGTTCGACGACGCGCGGCAGGCGCTGCAGCCGTTGCCGGCGACGCTCGCGAAACAGGCCGCCGCCCCCGCGTACACGGTGTCGAACGTGCCGCAGATCGGCGCGTGGATCCAGCAACTGCAGGCGAGCAACATCGTCGGCACGATCACGTCGCTGTCCGGCTTCACGAACCGCTACTACACGACGTCGCACGGCGTCGCGGCGTCCGACTGGCTCGCGCTGCAGTGGAAGCAGCTGGCCGGCTCGCGCGCCGACATCACCGTCGAACAGTTCGCGCATACCGGTTTTCCGCAGAAATCCGTGATCCTGACGATCCGCGGCAGCGATCCGGCCGCGGGCACCGTCGTGCTCGGCGGCCACCTCGATTCGACCGTCGGCCGCACGACGGAGAACACGCGCTCGCCCGGCGCCGACGACGATGCGTCGGGCATCGCCAGCCTGACCGAGGCGCTGCGCGTGCTGCTCGCGAACAACTACCGGCCGAAACGGACGATCAAGTTCGTCGGGTACGCGGCCGAGGAAGCCGGCCTGCTCGGCTCGAAGGCGATCGCGAAGCAGTTCCGCACGCAGAATGCGAACGTGGTCGGCGTGCTGCAGCTCGACATGACGAACTACAAGGGCGATCCGAAGGATATCTACCTGATCACCGACTACACGAACGCGGCGCAGAACACCTACGTGAAGAACCTGGCGGCGACCTACCTGCCCGAGCTCGCGATCGGCACGTCGCAATGCGGCTATGCGTGCTCGGATCACGCGTCGTGGAACGCGCAGGGGTATCCGGCATCGTTCCCGTTCGAGGCCGACCAGAACGACAGCCCGTACATTCACACGGTGAACGACACGCTGGAAAACTCGGATCGACAGGCGAACCATGCGCTGAAATTCGGCAAGCTGGCGCTGGCCTATGCGGTCGATCTCGGCGGCATGGCGGGCGCGACGGCCAAGCGCTGAGCGTTCGTCGTCGAGCGGCTTTCGCGTTCGGCAACGAAACGGGCGTTCACCCGCGCGGGTGCGCCCGTTCGCATGCCTTTGCTCCGTCCGGCTAGAATCGTCGTTCGACCACTCGCTACACGCTCGCCCACCATGACCGAATCCACCCGCTCCATCGACGACCTGTCGTCCGATCGCGTCACGACCGCGTTCGACCTGCCCGGCCATACGACCGTCCGCTCGCTCGGCGTCGCGCAGGGTATCGTCGTGCGCTCGCGCTCGATCGTCGGCTCGTTCGGCGCGTCGCTGCAGACGATCTTCGGCGGCAACATCACGCTCTATACGTCGCTGTGCGAGAAGGCGCGCGAGCAGGCGTTCGACAAGATGCTCGCCGATGCGCGCAAGCTCGGTGCGAATGCGATCGTCGCGATGCGCTACGACTCGACCGAGATCGGGTCGGGCGTCACGGAAGTCATCTGCTACGGCACGGCCGTGCGCGTGACGCAGGACGCGTGACGGGATCGCGCATCACGCGTCACGCATCGCGTTCGAGCGACTTCATGTTCGTGAGCTGCGGAAACAACCGCATCCACGCCAACGCGACGGCGATCGTCGCCACGCCGCCGACGACGATCGCGGCCGGCGCGCCCCACCATGCCGCCGTCACGCCCGATTCGAATTCGCCGAGCTGGTTCGACGTGCCGATGAACAGCGAATTGACCGCGCTCACGCGACCGAGCATGTCGTCGGGCGTGCGCAGTTGCACGAGCGACAGCCGCACGACGACGCTCACGACATCCGATGCGCCAAGTGCCGCCAGCGCGACGAGCGACAGCACGAAATGCCTCGACAGCCCGAACACGATCGTCGCGATGCCGAACGCGATCACGCCGCCGAACATCGCACGGCCCGGTCGCCCCTTCAACGGGAAGCGCGTGAGCCACAGCGTGCCCGCGAGCGCGCCGACCGCCGGCGCCGCGCGCAATGCGCCGAGCCCCCACGGGCCGACCTGCAGGATGTCGCGCGCATAGATCGGCAGCAGCGCGGTTGCACCGCCGAACAGCACGGCGAACAGGTCGAGCGACAGCGCGCCGAGAATCGCCGGTTCGCGCCGGATGAACGCGATGCCCGAAAACACCGAGCGCAGCGTGACCGGCTCGCGCGCGGGCGGCGCGCCGCGCAGCGGAATCGTGCCGCTCAGCACCGCCGCGATCGCGAAGGCCGCGACGCTCGTGCCGAACGCGACGGGTGCGCCGACACCGTAGAGCAACCCGCCGCACGCGGGCCCGAGGATCTGCGCGGCCTGGTTCGCGGACGTCGACAGCGCGGTCGCGCGCGGCAGGTCGGTGCGCGGCACGACGGCCGGCAGCAGCGACGACACCGACGGCGACTCGAACGCGCGGGCCGTGCCGACGACCGCCGCGAGCGCGTACACGGCCGGCGCGGCCAGCCACCCTTGCAGCGCGCCGAGCAGGAACACGCCGGCGGCCAGTGCTTCGATGCTCTGGCAGATCGTCGCGATGCGCCGACGGTCGTAGCGGTCGGCCACCTGTCCGACGACGAGCGTCAGCGCGAACATCGGCACGAACTGCGCGAGGCCGACGAGACCGAGCGCGAACGCGCTGTGCGTGAGCGCGTAGACATACCAGCCGATTGCGACCGACAGGATCTGGAAGGCCAGCGACGACATCACGCGGGTGCCCCAGAAACGCTGGAACGGCGCGTGGCGGAACAGGTTGGCGGGTAACGAGGATAAAGGACTGGAATCGGGCACGGGGGTGGTCATCGGGATCTCGGCGGTTGGCGGTGCACACCGCAGCCGTTCGGGAAACGACGACACACGCGAATGCGTGCGCGCGGCAACGGTGCAGGCGCGGCCAAACCGCGATGATATGCCAACCGCCGAAAACCGGCCGGCCGCCGGCCACGCGCCCCGTCGAGCCGCGGCATCGCACAAAAAAAAGCGCGAACCACGGTTCGCGCCAAAGAGAGACCTCGCTGAAGACGTCACATCACTACACTGCACCTACCCGCTCAGAACGAATGCCGCATCCCGATCCGCACGTCGGCCTGCGTCTGCGTCGTCGACGGCGTGAAGCTGTAGCCGATCACCGCATCGACGCCCTGCGACGCGCGCAGGTAGTCGCCGGAGATGTACACGTCCGTGCGCTTCGACAGCAGGTAATGCAGGCCCGCCGTGCCCTGGTTCCAGTGATGGCCTTCGAAGCGCGTGTGCTGGTAGCCCGCGATGAAGCTCAGCGCCGGCGTGAACTGGTACAGGCCGCCGCCTTCGTACACCTGCATGTGCGACGACTGGCCGAAGCCCTTGATCGTCGTGTACGAGTAGTTGGCATCGAGCGTCAGCTTGCCGATCGTGTAGCTCGTGCCGATGCCGAACGTGCCCTGGCTGTCGACACCCATCGGCGTGTTCGCGAACAGGTCGGTACGTGCGCCGGTCGCCGGATCGACGGTGACGGTCTGCTGGCCGAGGAACGTGTGCGTGCCGATCATCGCGTACGGGTCGAACGCGTAGATGCCGTTCGGGTTGTTCAGGCGCGTGTACGCGGCGCCGATCGAGAAGTCGCCCTTCGTGAAGCTCGCGCCCGCGCTCCATGCGCTGTTGCGATGGAAGTTGCCCGCGACGTTGCCGAACGAGTACATCGCGCCGAACTTGAAGCCGCTCATGTCGTTCGACAGGAACTTCACCGAATTCGGCAGGCGGTCGCCGTTGAAGCGGTCGAAGTCGCCCTGGTGGATCGCATAACCGCTGCCCCAGGCCGAGATGTTGTAGATCGACACGAGTTCGTTCGTGATGTCGAGCTGGTTGCCGAACGACAACGTGCCCCAGTCGTTCTGCAGGCCCACATACGCCTGCCGGCCGAATTCCGCGCCGCCGAAGCCGAGTTGCCCGTTGCCGAGACGGAAGCCGCTCTCGAGCACGAACACCGCCTTCAGGCCGCCGCCCAGGTCTTCGGTGCCCTTGAGGCCGAAGCGGTTTCCGTACGCGACGCCGTCGTCGAACTTGACCACGTGCGAGCCGCCCGTGTTGTTCACGTACGTGATACCGGCGTCGAGAATCCCGTACAGCGTCACGCTGCTTTGCGCGTGTCCGATGGCGGGAATACAGGCCGCGCATGCAAGCGCGGCGGCTACGGCAACTTTCGTGTGCTTCATTGTCGACCACCCTCCCTGAACCATTCGATGGATAGAATCTCGTCCCGGCGCGTGCCGCGATGCGCCGGTGGATTCGAATTCAGACCGCCCCGCTGGCTTCGGTATTTCGTTTTCCGCAATAACGCAGCCATTGGCGAAAAATACAAACCCATATTTCGGGTCACCCGTCTGAAGGCGACACTAAATGGTCACGATGCGACGGGTCGGGAAAACACGTAGACAGGCGGCACGGCGAAAACCGGCCGCCCGGAGGGGGCGATCAGCGGCCGTCGAGGGCCGCACGCACGGCCGGCAGGCCCGGCGCGCCGGCCGCGGTCGTCACGCCGTCGAGCCAGCCGGCGACCAGCGCGGGCTCGGCTTTCAGCGCATGCTGCGCCGCGAGCGCGGGCGGCGTCTTGTTGTCGAGCATGTCGGCGATCATCCGGTTCTCGACGTCGACGGAGAACGTCATCTGCCGGAACAGCCGCGCGAGGTTCGCGCACTGGCCGGCGAACCCGGCACGCGCGACCGTGTTGACCGTCGCACCGCCGTAGTTCGGGCCGAAATACGCGTCGCCGCCCGACAGATACGTCAGATGAAACTTCGTGTTCATCAGATGCGGCTCCCACGCGAGAAACACGATCCAGCGCTTGTCGCGCACCGCGCGCTCGACCTGCGTGAGCATGCCCGTTTCGCTCGATTCGACGAGCGACCAGTTCGCGGACCCGAGCGCGTGGTCGGACAGCATCCGCTTGATGTTCTGGTTCGCGGGCGCACCGGGCTCGATCCCGTAGATCTTGCCGTCGAAGCGGTCCGCGTAGCGCGCGAGATCGGCGAACGTATGCACGCCGGCGGCGGCCACATAGTCGGGCACCGCGAGCGTGAACTTCGCACCGCTCAGGTTCGCGTGCAGCACGTCGATCGATTTCTCGTCGACGAACGGCTTCACGAGCGGCGCCTGAGCGGGCATCCAGTTGCCGAGGAATACGTCGACCTGGCCTTTCTTCAAGCCCTGGTACGTAATCGGCACCGACAGGTTCGCCACCGCCTGCCGGTAGCCGAGCGCCTTCAGCACGACGCCCGCCATCGCGTTCGTCGCATCGATGTCGGTCCAGCCGGGCGCCGCCATCTTCACGTCGCCGCACGTGCCCGGATCGGCGGCAGTCGCAGGCTGCGTCGCCGCCACGCACGCGGCGGCGGCGAGCGCCGCGCCGATCCTTCGGATTGCTGCATTGCATTGCCGTTTCATCGTCCGCTTCCTCCGTCGTTCGTCAATGTTCGCACTGCCGGACGTTCAGCGCCCGACGCGCGGAAAACGCGCCATCGCCTCGAGCGTGTCGAGTTCGACGTGATTGCGCATGTAGCGCTGGCTCGCGTCGGTAAACGGCTGCCAGTCCCACGCGTGGATGCGGCCCTGCGTCGTCGCCGCGTAATGGAAGCGCCGGCGCCGCTGGCTCGCGCGCACCTGCCGGTCCAGCTCGAGCAGGTTCCAGCGCTGCCCGGCCTCCGCACGGAACGCGGCGAGCACGTCGGCGGCTTCCGGCCGACCGGCCAGATTCGTGAGCTCGCGCGGGTCGTCCGACAGGTTGTAGAGCTGGTCCGGATCGGCCGGGCAATGCACGTATTTCCAGTCGCCGCGGCGGATCATCACGATCGGCGCGAGCGCCCCTTCCGCGAGGTATTCGCCGAACGCGACGTCGTGCGCGGGCGTGCCGTGCAGATGCGGCACGAGGCTCGCGCCGTCGACCGGGTCCGGCCAGCCGCCGTCGGGCGCCGCGCCGGCCAGGTCGACGAGCGTCGGCAGCAAATCGACGTGCGACACGGGCCCGCGCACGCGCGCGGCGCCGAAGCGGCCCGGCGCATGCACGATCAGCGGCACGCGGCAGCCGCCCTCGAAGAACGTCATCTTGTACCAGAGCCCGCGCTCGCCGAGCATGTCGCCGTGGTCGGACGTGACGATCACGATCGTGTCGTCGGCGAACCCGCATTGCTCGAGCGCGGCCAGCACGCTGCCGAACTGCGTGTCGACATAGGACGTCGCGCCGTAATACGCGCGGCGTGCGGCGCGGATCTGCGCGTCCGTCGGCGGCGTGCGGTCGTTCTCGCAGACGAAGCGCAGCCGCTGCGAATGCGGATCGCTTTCGGCCGCATCGAGCCGCACGGCCGGCATGTCGATCTCGTCATCGTCGTAACGATCCCAGTATTCGCGCGTGATCGCATACGGGTCGTGCGGATGGGTCAGCGACACGACCATGCAGAACGGCCGCGCATCGTGTCCGGCCGCACGCTCGCGCGCGACGTCGTACAGCTTCTGCTTCGCGGCGAATGTCACTTCGTCGTCGAAGTCGAGCTGGTTCGTGCGCACGCACGGGCCGGCGTCGAGCACCGAGCTCATGTTGTGATACCAGCTCGGCCGCTCGGTCGGGCTGTCCCAGTCGGGCACCCAGCCGAAATCGGCAGGATAGATGTCGGTCGTGAGGCGCTCCTCGAAGCCGTGCAACTGGTCGGGCCCGCAGAAGTGCATCTTGCCGGACAGCATCGTCCGGTAGCCGCCCGCGCGCAGGTAGTGCGCGAACGTCAGCGTTTGCGCGGGCAATTCGGCGGCGTTATCGTAGGCGCCGATGCCCGACGGCAGCTTGCCGGTCAGCAGCGAGAAGCGCGACGGCGCGCACAGCGGGCTCGCGCAGTACGCGGCGTCGAACACCACGCCTTCGGCCGCAAGCCGGTCGAGCGTCGGCGTGCGGGCGACGCGGTTGCCGTACGCGGGCAGTGCGAACGGCGTGAGCTGGTCGGCCATCAGGATCAGGATGTTGGGTGTCGGGTTCGTCATCGGCGATCGTGGGAAAAGCGGTGTTCGAATGGAACGGCTCGCCGCTCGGGCAGCGGGACGTCCGGCATGACGGAGGCGGCCCGCGGAAACTGCCGCGCGCCGGGGCCGCGCTGGCTAGAATCGCGGAATCCGTTGCCGCCGGCGCGTGAAGCGCACGTGCCGTACCGTCTGCCGGCACTATCGCCCGCCCGAATTCGTGCGGGTAGGCGTCCGGCCCTTATGGGGCCATTAGAGGGACTTATGTCGAAACCCGAACCGTTACCGTCGATGCAGGCGCTGCGCGCGTTCGAATCGGCCGCCCGGCTCGCGAGCTTCACGGCCGCCGCGCGCGAGCTCGGCTCGACGCAGCCGGCCGTGAGCCAGCAAGTGTTCCAGCTCGAAGCCGAACTCGGCGTGCCGCTGTTCGAACGCAGCCCGCGCGGCGTCACGCTGACGGCCGACGGCGAGTGCCTGTACGAAGCCGTGCGGCTGAGCCTCGACACGCTGCGCGGCGCGACCGCGACGCTGCGCGCACGCCGCGAGCACGGCGCGCTCACGATCGTCACCGACTTCGGCTTCGCGACCTACTGGCTGATGCCGCGCCTGGCCGGGCTCAAGCGCGTGATGCCGGACGTCGACGTGCGCGTCGTCACGTCACAGGATTACGACGCGCAACGCGACCACGGCGACATCGCGATCCTGTTCGGCGACGGCCACTGGCCGTCGTGCACGGCCGCGCGGCTGTTTCCGGAATCCGTCACGCCCGTGTGCTCGCCCGCGTTTCGCGACGCGCACCGGGGCGTCGCGCGGGCCGACCACCTGCTCGCGCTGCCGCTGCTGCACGTGCAGCCGACGCGCCCCGAGCGCTGGCTGTCGTGGGCGGGCTGGTTCGACGCGCACGGGCTCGAACCGCCGGCCGCCGCGCGCGGCGTGACCTTCAACAGCTATGCGCTCGTGATCCACGCGGCGCTGCTCGGCGAAGGCGTCGCGCTCGGCTGGTCGCCGCTCGTCGACGAACTCGTCGCGAGCGGCCAGCTCGTGAAGCTCGTCGATGCGCCCGTCGTCACGTCGCGCGGCTACTTCCTGGTGCGGCCGCCGCAGCGGCCGGAGCCGGACGCGACCCACGTGTTCCGGCGCTGGCTGCTCGACGCGTGCGCGGGGGCCTGACACGGCCCGCACCCTGCGGCCCTCGCCCGCCCGCTGGCGCACCGATACCAGCCACACGGCGCGTTGGTTCTATCCGCCGCGAAATCGTCCTGATTTACTTGAGCCTCCCGCTACCCACGCGGCGCGGCGCTGTCGTGCGCCGCCGCGCGGCCGTACGCCCCCTGCCATCCGAGGAGTCTCATGACCGCCGAGCACCGCCCCGATCAATTCGTCCTGACACTCTCGTGCCCGAGCGCGGCCGGTCAGGTCGCCGCCGTCGTCGGCTTTCTCGATCGCCATCGCTGCTATGTCGATGCGCTGAACGTGTTCGACGACGATCTCAGCAACCGCTTCTTCGTGCGCTGCGTCTTTCATCCGACGGATGAGACGTTGCAGATCGACGCGCTGCGCCAGGAATTCGCGCCGATCGCGGCCGGACTCGCCGGCCACGATGGCGGCATCCAGTGGGCGATCCACGATGTCAACGCGCGGCCGAAGGTGCTGATCATGGTGTCGAAGCTCGAGCACTGCCTCGCGGATCTACTGTTCCGCTGGCGCATGGGTGAGCTGAAGATGGACATCGTCGGCATCGTGTCGAACCACCCCGACTTCGAGCCGCTCGCCGCGCAGCATGGATTGCCGTTCCGGCACTTCCCGATCACGGCGGAGACCAAGGCGCAGCAGGAAGCGCAATGGCTCGACTTCTTCGAATCGAGCGGCGCCGAGCTCGTGATCCTCGCGCGCTACATGCAGGTGCTGTCGCAGGAGACGAGCGCGAAACTCGCGAACCGCGCGATCAACATCCATCACTCGTTCCTGCCCGGCTTCAAGGGCGCGAAGCCGTATCACCAGGCGCATGCGCGCGGCGTGAAGCTGATCGGCGCGACCGCGCACTTCGTGACCGACGATCTCGACGAAGGCCCGATCATCGAGCAGGTCGTCGAGCGTGTCGATCATGCGCTGCGGCCGGAGCAACTGCTTGCGGTGGGGCGCGATGTCGAATCGCTGACGCTCGCGCGCGCGGTGAAGGCGTTCATCGAGCGGCGGGTGTTTCTGAACGGCGACCGGACGGTGGTGTTTTCGTAAGCTGCCAGGGCGTGTTCACGCTAATAACGGGCTTGCGAAGGTGCCTTTCCGCCTGGAGTGCAAGGAGTAAGGAGCGCCGTTTGGCCGTGCCAAACAAGCGACGCACGACGCCGCAATGTGGGCGGAAAGGCACGTTCCCCTGTTTGAAAAAATTCATTCGTGGGGCAAGCCCGTTATTAGCGTGAACACGCCCTAGCCGCGTTCGAACGCGGCGGAAACGAACAAGGCCCGACCGGCGTGGACCGGTCGGGCCTTGTTGTCGTCTTTGTCGTCGTGTTGCGCCGGCGCTTCGCGCGATGGCCCCGTGTGCGGTTTCCGGAGCCATCGCACTGCGACACGCAGGCATTACCGCATCACTTCACCCAAGCAAAGTAGTACGACAACCAGATCGTGAGCGCCGCGCCGATCAGCGCCGCATACGGCATCAGGCTCAGCCACGGCGCGCGCTTCGGCACTTCGAGCTCCATGTCGCGCTGCATCTGCGCCGGGAATCGGCCGCGATCCTGCCAGTAGTGGCGATACAGGAACACCGGCACGATCAGCAGCATCGCGATCAGCCCGTTACGCAACGTGCCCTCGCCCTGCAGGTTCGCGCCCGCGCCAACATAGACGAGGTTCGCATAGCCGCAGATCGAGCCCGCGACGAGCAGCCACGTCGGGCAGCGGAACGGCCGATCCCAGTTGCCGCGATCCATCCGGTGGATCCAGCCCGACTGAAGATTCAGGAATACGAACAGCATGTAGCAGACGTTCGAAATCGACAGCACCGTCATGTAGTCCGACATCATCAGCAACACGAGGTTGAAGCCGAGGTCGGTCCACATCGCGCGCGTGGGCGAGCCGTGCTCGTTCACGTGCGACAGGTACTTCGGCAGCCAGCCGTCGACCGATGCCTGGTACAGCGTGCGCGACGAGCCCATCATCGACGTCATCACGATCAGCAGGATCGACAGCATCAGCATCACGACGACCGCATTCGCGACCCACGCGCCACCGCCGACGATCTTCGCCATCGCGGCTGCGACGCCGGTGCCGTCGCCGATCGCCGGATCGAGCATCGCCTGCGTGCCGAGCGCGCCCTGGAACGCCATCGGAACGAGCGTCATCACGACGAGACACAGCGCGCCCGACCAGAAGATCGCCTTCGCGGTATCGCGCCGCGGATCGCGGAATTCACGCGTGTAGCAGACGGCCGTCTCGAAACCGTACGACGCCCAGCCGGCCATGAACATCGCGCCGAGCGCCATCGTCACGCCCTGCCCGTTCCACGCGCCGAAGGTCGCGGCCGTGAGGTTGCCCTGCGCGTCGTGACCGAGCGGCAGCAGCGGGAGTAGGTTCGACATCGGCACGTCGCCGGTGACGAACGGCACGATGCCGACGATCAAGAGCGGCGTGAGCGACGCGATGCCGAGAATGCGCTGCGTACGCGCGGCCTTCGACGCACCGCTGTGCTGAAGCTTGAACGTGATGAGAAGCAGAATCGTCGCGATGATGAACGTCGCGTTGATCCGCAAAGACAGACCGGGCTTGATGAATCCGAGATCCGCAACCTTGAGCTGCCAGTGCAGCACCGCCGCATTGGCGGGAAAGAGACTCGTGAGCGCATAGCTTGCCGCGAGGCCGCAGCCGAGCGCGAGCATCGGCGACCACGCGAGCCAGTTGCACCACACGGACACCGGGGCAATCAGCTTGCTGTAACGGACCCAGCCGATCGCGCCATACACCGACGCGCCGCCCGATTTATGCGGAAATAGCCCGGATATTTCCGCATAAGTCGCGCTTTGAACCAGCCCCATCGTGATCGCGGCGATCCAGATCGCCCACGCGGGCTGGCCGATCGTCGCGCATACGCCGCCGATCGTGAACAGCACGCCTGCCGGCACGCCGCTCGTTACCCAAAAAGCGTCTTTCCAGGTCAGGCCACGATGCAGCGTGTGGCCCGTCGAATCATGTGAGATGGTTGCCTCGACATCACTGGTGCGATTAGCACGCAGTCCTGCTTGACTCATCCAATTCCTCCTCTCGATCAGCGTAAGCGCTTCAACGTTTACGCTGCTCCGATACAAAGCGGGATGACTCCGCACAAGGGCGCTAGTGTAACAACTTACGCGCTTTTTTGCAGAATCCGAAAAAGAATTCCGGGATATGGCTGCATTTCATCCTCATTGTTTCGGATTCCTGCATGCCATTCCCGGCGTGTTGTTATGATGATTCGTACGGCGTATGCGGGGAGGCTTACTGCGCGCCTTCCGTCCACGCATTCACGCGGTCGGCATGCGCCGCGATCCACGCATCCGCGGCCGCTTCCGGCTTCGAGCCGTTCTGGATCGCCAGCATCACGCTGTCGATTTCACCCGGCTTCCACTGGAATTTCTTCAGGAACGCGACGACCGGCTTCGCCTTGGTTTCGAGGCCCGGATTCACGACGCTGTCGACGTGCTCGGCGCCGCCGAACACCTTCTTCGGATCCTCGAGGAAGCGCAGCTTCCACTTCGCGAACATCCAGTGCGGCGCCCAGCCGGTCACGATCACCGGCTTGTTCGCGCCGACCGAGCGCGACAATTCGGCCGTCATCGCGCTGCCCGAGCTCGGCATCAGCGTGTAGCTCAGCCCGTAGTTCTTGATCGCCTCGTCGGTCTTGCGCATCACGCCAGCACCGGCATCGATGCCGACGATGCGGCCGCCAAAGCTGCTCTTCTCGGCGTTCAGATCGTCGATGCTCTTCGCCTTCACGTAATCCGGGACGATCAGGCCGATCTTCGCGTCGGGAAAGTTCGCACCGAGGTCGACGACCTTGCTCTTGTATTCGCTCCAGTAGGAGCCGTGCGTGACCGGCAGCCATGCGGACAACGTCGCATCGAGATCGCCGCGCGCGACGCCCTGCCACATGATCCCGGCGGCGACCGGCACGAGCTTCACCTCGTAGCCGAGCTTCTTCTCGATCACGCGGGCGGCGACGTTCGACGTCGCGACGCTGTCGTCCCAGCCTTCGACATAACCGATTTTCAGCGTCGGCTTCGTATCGGCGAGCGCCGATGCGCTCAGTGCCGCCATCGCCGACAGTGCGCCGGCCCAAAACAGTTTTCCGAACAATTTCATGGTCGATCTCCTTGGTCTGCGCACCGTGCGCGTTGTCTCTCTAGGTTCTTCAACCACAAATCCGCGGTATCGTTGTTTTCCGACAGATGCTTGTCCGGACGCGACGCGCCCGGACAGCCGATGGGCGCCTTCGACTACTTGTCGATCACGAGATCCGACAGCGGCTTGCTGCAGCACAGCAGCACCATCCCCTGATCGATCTCGCGCTGGCGGATGCCGCCGTTGTGTTTCATCTCGACCTGCCCCGACACGAGCTTCACCTTGCACGTGCCGCACATGCCCTGCGTGCACGATGCCGGCAGCCGCACGCCCGACTGGCGCGCCGCGTCGAGCACGTGCTGCTCCGAGCCGCACGAAATCTCGCGATTGCTCTTCGCGAAGCTGACCGTGTACTGCTTCGTGCCGGCGTCGCCGCCTTCGGCCGGCGGCGCGAGATCGGCCAGCAGCTCGTCGCTCGCGGTCTGCGCGAGCGTCTCGAACGAGAAGCTTTCCTCGTGATACTGCTTGCGATCGAAGCCGGCTTCGTCGAGCAGGTCGCGCACCGCCTTCATGTACGGTGCGGGGCCGCACGTGAAGATTTCGCGTTCCATGAAATCCGGCGCGATCAGCTTCAGCAGCGGCAGCGTCAGGAAGCCGGTGACGCCCGGCCAGTTGGTGCGTGCGCCGACGCGCTCGACGACGAACGACGTGCGGAAATTCGTGTGGTTCGACGCGATCAGGTCGAGCTCGCGCGCGAAGATGATGTCGTCCGGCGTGCGTGCGCTGTGCACGAACAGGATGTCGCGATCTTCCGCGAGATCATGGTGTGCACGGCTCATCGACATCAGCGGCGTGATGCCCGAGCCGGCCGACAGGAACAGGTACTTGCGCGCCGGATGCCTTGCGCACGTGAATTCGCCGGCCGGGCCGAGCACTCGCACCGACGCGCCCGGCTGCAGGTTGTCGTGCAGCCAGTTCGACACCTTGCCGCCCGGCACGCGCTTCACCGTGATCGACACCGTGTGCGGCCGCGCCGGCGACGACGAGATCGTGTAGCAGCGGTTGATCGTTTCGCCGTCGATGTCGAGCTCGAGCGTGAGGAACTGCCCGGGCTCGAACGAAAACGTGCGGCCCTGCGGCGAACGGAAGAAGAAACTCTTCACGTCGTGCGTTTCCTGCCGCACGTGGCAGCACACCAGCGTTTCCTCGACGTCGCTCGTCCAGCGCTCGGGCAGCGCGTTCCAGAACGCCGGGCGCGTCACCCGGCTGTCCGCCGGCTCGAAATTGGCCGCATCTCGCATCATGTCAGCCTCCGCAGGGCCGCCCCAAGGAGGCTGACCGCCCCCGCGGGGGGCAGTGAACGAAGTGAACGTGAGGGTCGTTTCATCAGTTGCTCCGCTTGCTGTTCCGCTGACGACTACGCGCCGGTTTGTTCGGCGAGCCGGCCGATGTACCAGGCCGAGAATTTTTCGACGAGACCTTCCGTGTACGGCGAATACGGGCCCGGCTCGTACGCACTGCTGGTCGCGCCGCGCTGCGAGAATTCGACGAGCGCGCGATCCTGGTCGTTGGTCGCGTTCCACACGGCCGTGAGGTTCTTCACGTCGTAGTCGATGCCTTCCTTCGCGTCCTTGTGCACGAGCCACTTCGTGCGCACGAGCGTCTTGCCGGCCGACAGCGGGATCACCGAGAACGTCACGATGTGATCGCTCATGAAGTGGTGCCACGAGTTCGGCTGCGTCCAGAACGACAGCCCGCCGAGGTCGGCCTTGTCGAAGCCGCCGAGTAGCTTCTTCGACGCGACCTTCGCGTCGAGCGTCTGCGATTCGCCGTGGCGGTCGAGCGGCAAGCGCTGCGTGCGGAAACCCGTCACGTCGAGCAGCTTTTCGATTTCGGCGGACGGCAGGCCCATCTCCGCCCACTCCTTGCCGCGGCGCACGCAGGTCTCGGCGAAAGCGTCCATGCCTTCGGCGTTCGCGTCGGAACGCTGGTAGCCGAAGCCGTATTCGTACAGCGAGATCGTCAGCTCCGGATGGTTCGCGACGCAGTGATAGCACTCGCGGTTGTTCTCCATCGTGAGCTTCCAGTTGCCTTCCTCGATGATGTCGATCTGCGCGGCGATCTTCGTGTTCGGCAGATCGTGCGGCAGCAGGTACGGTTCCATCTCGGCGCGCATCTGCGCGAAATCGACGGGCGGCTCGTCGGCGAGGCAGATGAAGATCAGGCCCGCGAGGTTCTCGACGTGCACCGACTTCAGGCTGTGCTTGCAACGGTCGAACTTCTCGCCCATGTGCTCGGCGAACATCAGTTGGCCCGTCAGGTTGTAGGTCCAGCTGTGGTACGGGCACACGATGTTGCCGACCGAGCCTTTATCTTCGTTGCACAGGCGCGCGCCGCGGTGACGGCACACGTTGTGGAACGCGCGGATCGCCATGTCGTCGTCGCGCACGATCAGGATCGAATCGTTGCCCAACTGCACGGTCACGTAATCGCCCGGCTCGGGAATGTCCGGTTCGATCGCCACCTGGATCCAGTGCTGGCGGAAAATCGCCTCCATGTCGAGCGCGAAAATGTCCTCGCTCGTGTAGAACGGCGCTTCGAGGCTGTAGCCTGCCTTGCGGCGTTCGATCAATGCACGAATGTCTGCCGATACTTTCATCGTTTGCTCCGGATTCCTTGCATCCCTGGGTTCTTGCCGACAGGCATCAAAATCAGTAGTCGATGAGCTGATGCTCGCGCAAATACGCAAGGATCACTTGTGCTTTTTCGACCGAACTCCCTTCATTTACGACGTTGCCGCCACGGCTTTCGGTCGTCGTCGCGGACAGCATCCGGGCATGCCCGGAGCGCTTCTCGGCGGCGACCAGTTTTACGGGTTTACGCTCGACCGGGCCGACCGTCCACGCGGTGGCGTCGGCGTCCGCGCCGCTCGCCGCGAGCGCCGGCCGGATCGCGCCGGCGCGCAGCCGCGCATAGGCATAGCGCGGCTCGACACCGGCGAGCGGATGGACGGCCACGACGGCCGGCAGCGCCGCGTCGACGCGCCGCCGCAGCCCTTTCGGCAAAAATTGCCGGACTGCCACGCGACCGCCATCGACCGTCACGTCGACGGCCGAGCCGACGAGCGGATAGCCGAGCGCCGCGGCGACGCGGTACGGCAGCATCCCGGTGTCGTACGCGCCCTCGGCGCGCGTGCCGGTCAGCACGAGGTCGTAGCCTTCGACACGCGCGGCGAGCGCGTGCACGGCATCGTCGCCGTCTCGGCAGGCCAGCACTTCAACCTCCCGCGCGCCGAGCGCCAGATACTCGGCGAGCGCGGCGTTGGCGGGGTCGCCCGCGTGGATCACGTCGAGCGTCGCGCGATGTTTTTCCGCGAGCTGGCGGCCGGTTTCGAGCGCGGCCGCATCGTTGCGGCTGTAGCGCGCGACGCCGCTGACCGGATGCCGGCCGACGGACACGAGCACCGCGATGCGTTGCAAGGGGCGAGGGGCATTCATGCGGCGACTCCTTCGGGTTCACGGGTACCGACCGCGGCCGGCGATTCGCCGCGCGCGGCCCGCGCGGCCTGGACCTGTTCGATCAGCGCGGCGATCGTCGCCTGCGCGTCGCCGACCACCGTCAGATTCGCGCGCTTGGCGATCGGCGCGCTGCCGTCGAGGTTCACCGCGATCACGTGGCGGCAATCCTTGATCCCCTGCAAATGCTGCACCGCGCCCGAGATGCCGAACGCGATGTACACGCTCGCCTCGACCGTCTTGCCGGTCGCGCCGACCTGCTTGTCGCGCGTGAAGTGGCCGTTGTCGACCGCGACGCGGCTCGCGCCGATCGCCGCGCCGAACACGCCGGCCAGCCGCTCGAACGCAGCGATGTCGGACACGCCGTTGCCGGCCGACACGATGAAGTCGGCTTCCTCGAGCGCGACCTGGGCCGCATCGATTTCGTCGAGGCCGAGATCGCGGTACGGCTGCGCGGCGTCATGCGCCGGGCGGATGAAATCGGCAGCCACGCGTTCGCCGGCACCGACGAACGGCAGCTTCGCCTCCACCGCATTCTGCGCGAGCAGGATCACGTCGGGCAGCGCACGGGTCGCGAACGCGCGCCCGGCCTGCGCGTACGCGCCCACGTGCTTCGCGTCGATCTCGACGACGTGGGTCGCGACGCTCGCGCCGGCCGCCGCCGCGTAACGGCGGCCGAGATCGCCGTCGCCGGTCGCGTTGTCGGGCACGAACACATGCTTCGGGGCGAGCGCGGCCACACAGGCCTGCAATGCTTGCAGTTCGCTTTCGGGGTCGAACGCGCGGCGATCGAAGCCGGTCAGCTCGAGCAGCTTGTCGACACCCAGTTCGGCCACGTCGTCCTTGAGTTCGCCGAACGCGAGCAGCGCGACTTCGGTCTGCGCATCGGCGAGCACGGCCGCGGCGGCGATCGCCTGCCGCGAATGGTCGTCGAGCGCGCCGCGTTCGCCATGGGCGACCACCAGCATCACGTGCTTCGGATCCTGCAGCGCGCGGCGCGGCTTCGCCGCCGCGGCGCCATGACCGTGCGCGGACCACTGCGCGGCGTTCGCATCGGCGCTGCCTTCCTCGCCGAGCGTGATGCGCTTCAGGCCGGCGGCCGTGATGATGAACGGCCGGCGCGGATCGATTCGTTTGATCGTATTCATCGATTCACTCCAGCGAGGCGGCGACGAGTTCGGCGACGTCGAGCACGTCGGGGCGCGGGCCCACGACGCCTTCGAGCATGGCCGTGCAGTTCGGGCACGCAACCGCGACCACGTCCGCGCCGATCGTGCGTGCGTCGGCGATGCGGATGTCCGGGATGCGCTGCTTGCCGGGGATGTCGGTGAGCGGCGCGCCGCCGCCACCGCCGCAGCAGCGGCCGCGCATGCCGTTGCGCTCCATCTCGACGACCTGGATGCCGATCGTCTTCAGCAGCTTGCGCGGTGCTTCCGTCTCGCCGTTGTAGCGGCCGAGGTAGCACGGGTCGTGATACGTGGTGCGCTTCTCCTGCAGCGCCTCGACCGCCTTCGGCGCGATCTTGCCGCTGTCGGCCAGTTCGGCCAGATACGTCGTGTGATGCTTGACCGTCACGCGCAGCCCGAGCGCACGGTATTCGTTGCGCAGGCTGTGCATCACGTGCGGGTCGGCCGTCACGATCTGCTTGTACGACAGCGTGCCGAGCGTGCCGATCAGGCGCTTCGCCATCTGCTGGAACGTCGCTTCGTCGCCGAGCCGGCGCGCGACGTCGCCCGTGTCGGTCTCGGTCGGGCCGAGCACCGCGTAGTCGACGCCCGCCTTGTTCAGCACCTTCACGAACGCACGCAGCGTGCGCTGGTAGCGCATGTCGAACGCGCCTTCACCCGCGACGAACAGCACGTCCACCGGCTTGCCAGGCTGCGCGACGGGTGCGCTCAGGTCGACCGACCAGTCGTAGCGCGCGGCCGTGTCGTAGCCGCCCATCGTGCCCGTCTCGCGCAGGTTCGCGAGTACTTCCTGGCCCTTGCCCGGCACCGTGCCGTGCACGAGCGTGCGGTTGCGGCGCATGTCGACGATCGCGTCGACGTGTTCGATCAGCATCGGGCATTCCTGCACGCACGCGCGGCAGGTGGTGCACGACCACAGCGTCTGTTCCTCGATCAGGCCCGACACGATCGGGCCGTTCGGCTCGCCGCGATGCTGGCCGACAGGCAGGCCCGGCGTCGGGCTGCCCGCGTACGCCGCATCGGTACCGCCGGCCATCCCGACGACGAGATCCTGGATCAGCTTCTTCGGGTTCAGCGGCTGGCCCGACGCGAAGGCGGGGCATGCGGCTTCGCACTTGCCGCACTGCACGCATGCGTCGAAGCTCAGCAACTGGTTCCAGCGGAATTCGACCGGCTTCGCGACGCCGTACTCCTGATGGTCGATGTCCGGCAGCTTCAGCGCGGTCGGCGGCGTGGCCGTGCCGTTGCCGGTGAACGATTCGCGGGTGGCCGCGAAACGCTCCTGGCGCGGGTGGAACGCGAGATGCAGCAGGCCGGCGATCGCATGCTTCATCGGGCCGCCTTTCGCCGCGCCGATCGTCATCGTGAACGCCCCGATGCCGATCAGCAGCGCGCAGAGCACCGCGAACGCACCCGACATCGCGCCGGTGGGCACCAGCATGAACAGCACGAGGCCGAGCGCGAACGAACCGAGCAGCCAGGGCAGCGTATTCCACGGGCCGCGCGACAGGCGCGCCGGCACGTTCTTCGCCGCGCGGCGACGCCACACGAACACCGCGCCCACCAGCATCGCGAGCGCCGCGAGGAAGATCAGCTTGTCGAGCCACGGCGAGTAGATCGCGAGGCCGTAGTTGACGAACACCAGCGCGAGCGCGCCGATCGCGCCGCCGGCGGTCGCGACGTGGGTCTTCGCGATGTACGGATCGCGGGCGACCACGTGGTGCAGGTCGACGAAATAACGCTTCGGAATCGCGAACAGGTTCGCGACGCCAAACGCGCCGGGCGCGGTGGCGCGGCCCAGACGCCAGTAGGACGAGCGCTTCGCGACCGCGAACGCGAGCCCCGCCACCGACAGCCACAACAAGGCGGTAATGAGGAAGGACGGATTCATCTTTTAGAAATCCTTCACGAGACGCAGCGAGTCGTAGATCGCACCGTGGACGTTGTGCATCGAGATGCAGTCGCCGACACGGAACAGCAGGAAACGGCCGTTGCCGAGTTCTTCCGACAGGCACGGCTGCGGCTCGGCCGCGAACAGCGTGTGCGGATCGATCTGGCCGCGGTTCACCGATTCCGGCTTGAGCTTCCAGTACAGCTCGTCGTTCGGCGACGAGCCGTTCTCGATCACCACCTGGTCGACCGCGCGCTCTTCCAGTTCTTCCGTGTACTCGTTGCGCAGCACGGCGATCATCTTGCCGTTCTCTTCATAGACGCGATCGAGCATCGTGTTCGGCGTCGGGATCACGCCGAACGCGTACAGGCGGCGATAGAAGATCGGGAACGTCGTGCCGCCGCAATCGTCGGCCACCTTCACGTCCGGCGTCACCACCTCGACCTTCGAGCCGCGGCTCGCCATGAAGTCGGCCACGCCGGCGCCCGCATGCGTGCTCACGCCGTCGAACAGCAGCACGTTCTGCTTCGGCTCGACCTTGCCGGTCAGGATGTCCCACGAGCTCACGGCGAGGCCTTCGGCCACGCCCCACGCCGGCACCTGCCACGTGAAGCTCGAACCGCCGGTGGCAAGCACGACGATGTCCGGCTTCTCGGCCATGATCATCTTCTCGTCGGCGGCCACGCCGAGACGCCGGTCGACGCCCAGGCGCTTCGTTTCCATGTCGAACCAGCGGATGATCCCCGACATCTGCTCGCGCTGCGGCGCCTTCGCGGCGATCATCACCTGGCCGCCCACTTCCGTGTTCTTCTCGAACAGCACGACGTCGTGGCCGCGCAGCTTCGCGACACGCGCGGCCTCGAGGCCCGCCGGGCCCGCGCCGACCACCACGACCTTGCGCTTCGGGCCGCGCGACTTCTCGATGATGTGCGGCATCGTCGCTTCGCGCGACGTCGCCGCGTTCTGGATGCACAGCACGTCGAGCCCGTTGTACTGGCGGTCGATGCAATAGTTCGCGCCGACACACTGCTTGATTTCGTCCTCGCGGCCGTCGCGGATCTTGATCACCATGTGCGGATCGGCGATCTGCGCGCGCGTCATCCCGACCAGGTCGATCATCCCGTTCGCGAGCAGGCGCTCGGCCTGCCCCGCGTCGCGGATGCTCTGCGCGTGCATCACCGGAATCTTCACGACCGACTTGATGCCGGCCGCGAGATGCACGAACGGCTCCGGCGGCAGCGCCATCGGCGGCATGCAGTTGGCGATCGTGTTGTGCGTGTCGCCGCCCGAGCCGACCACGCTCAGGTAGTCGATCAGGCCCGTCTCCGACATCGCCTGCGCGATTTCCTTCAGCGCTTCGTGATCGAGGCCGTCCTCGTGGAATTCGTCGCCGCACATGCGCAGGCCGACGCAGAAATCCTTGCCGACCGCCTCGCGCACGGCAGTCAGCACTTCGATACCGAAGCGCAGGCGGTTTTCGAGGCTGCCGCCCCATTCGTCGGTGCGATGGTTCGAACGCTTGCTCCAGAACTGGTCGATCAGGTGCTGGTGCGCGGCGGAGATTTCGATGCCGTCCATGCCGGCCGCCTTCACGCGCTTCGCGGCCGCCGCGAAATCACCGATGATGCGGCGGATTTCCTCGATCTCGATGATCTTCGCGTTGCCGCGGTGCACGGGTTCGCGCACGCCCGACGGCGACATCAGGTGCGGCCAGTGCTCGCCGTGGAACGACGAGCGGCGGCCCATGTGCGTCGCCTGGATCATGATCTTCGCGCCGTGCTTGTGCATCGTGTCGGCCAGACGCGTGAGCGGATCGATGATCTTGTCGGTCGACAGGTTCACCGATTTCCACCAGCCTTGCGGGCTGTCGATCGACACCGGGCTCGAGCCGCCGCAGATGGCCAGACCGACACCACCCTTCGCCTTTTCTTCGTAGTAGCGGATATAGCGGTCGCCCGGCAGGCCGCCCGGCTCGGCATACACCTCCGCGTGCGCGGTGCTGACGATCCGGTTGCGCAGCGTCAGCTGGTTCAGCTGCATGGGTTTGAACAGGTGGGGATAACGCATCGCTGGCGACCTCTGGCGTTCGAATGTCTCGTGTTGCGGGTGTTGTTCTGCTTCAGTGAATCAATGCATCAGTGCGCGATCGGCGACACTTCGAAGACGCAGTGGTCGTGATGCTCGGCCGCGCACTGCACTTCCTTCGATTGCGCGCGCGGCGCATGCTTGCCTTCCGGCGTCGTGTCGTTGACCCAGTCCATCGCGCCCGCGAACCAGCCCGCGAACATGTAGCAGAGCTTGCCTTCCTTGCCCGGCTGCTGGAGCACGAACGACGAGTGGCGCAGCTCGATCTTCGCGCGTGCGCTCGCCGGATCTGCCTCGATGATCGAGAACAGCCCCCAGCCGCGTTGCGACAGGCGCTTCAGGTAATGCTCGAACACGGCCATGCCGGTGATGCCGTGCTGCTTGGCTTCCTTGTCGCACCAGTGGTAAGCCGACTTGTAGCCGGCCTTGTAGAGGATCTCGGCATACGCTTCGACGCCGAGCGCTTCCTCGACGGCGACGTGGTTGTTCGTGAAGAAGTGGCGCGGCACGTACAGCATCGGCAGCGCGTCGGTGGTCCAGACGCCGGTATCGGGATCGACGTTGATCGGCAGTTGCGGTTGCATCGTGGTGACTCCGTGAGGAAAGTGGCCGCGCGGCTCGGCGCGCAGGCGCGACATCGTCCGCGTGCCCGCGCGGCAAGCGCTGGCACGTCCCGATTTTTTTATGTTGAAACGAAGGGAGCGGTTCGGCTCGGCGGGCGCTTACGCGCCCCACACGTCCTTGAACACGCGTACCCAGTTCTCGCCCATGATCTTGCGGATGCGCGACTCCTTCCAGCCGTGACGTTCCATCGCGGCGGTCAGGTTCGGGAATTCGCCGATCGTGCGGATGCCGTCCGGGTTGATCACCTTGCCGAAGTTCGTCAGCTGGCGATAGCGGCCCTTGTCATGCGTGAGCATGTCGAAGAATTCCTTCGCGAAATCCTGCGTGAAGTCCGTGCCGATGCCGACCGCGTCCTCGCCGATCAGGTTCACGACGTAGTCGATCGCCTCGATGTAGTCGTCGATGTTCGCTTCGATGCCGCGCTTCAGGAACGGCGCGAACATCGTCACGCCGACGAAGCCGCCCGCATCGGCGATCTCCTTCAGTTGCGCGTCGCTCTTGTTGCGCGGATGCTCCTTCAGGCCCGACGGCAGGCAGTGCGAGTAGCACACCGGCTTCTTCGAGAATGCGATCGCTTCCGACGACGTGTTGCCGCCCACATGCGACAGGTCGACCATGATGCCGACGCGATTCATCTCGGTGATCACTTCGCGGCCGAAATCCGACAGCCCGCCGTCGCGCTCGTAGCAGCCGGTGCCGACGAGGTTCTGCGTGTTGTAGCAAAGCTGCACGACGCGCACGCCCATGTCGGCGAACGCCTCGATGTAGCCGAGGTTGTCCTCGAACGCATGCGCGTTCTGGAAGCCGAGGATGATCCCGGTCTTGCCTTCCTTCTTCGCGCGGAAGATGTCGTCCGTCGTGCGCACGAGCGTCAGCAGCTCGCCGTTGTCGCGGATCTTCTTCTTCATGACGCCGATGTTGTCGACGGTCTTGGTGAAGTTCTCCCACACCGACACCGTGCAGTTCGCGGCCGTGATACCACCCTTGCGCATGTCCTCGAACACCGGCTTCTCGAACTTCGAGATGTTCAGTCCGTCGATGATGATGCTGTCCTGATGCAGCGTGCTCATATCTGCTCTCGCTCGTGTGACTGTTCTTGTGGGGTCGATCAGTAGATCGGGAAGCGCTCGCAGAGCGCGAAGATCTCGCGGCGCACGCGCTGCTCGGTTGCCGGGTCGCCCTCGGGGTTCGCCCGCAGCGCGTCGAACACTTCGAGGATCAGGCGGCCGATCTCGCGGAACTCCGCGACGCCGAAACCGCGCGTCGTGCCGGCCGGCGTGCCGAGGCGAATGCCCGACGTGACGGTCGGCTTCTCGGTGTCGAACGGGATGCCGTTCTTGTTGCAGGTGATACCCGCGCGTTCCAGCGCCTGCTCGACCGGCGCACCCTTCAGGCCCTTCGGGCGCAGGTCCACCAGCAGCAGATGGTTGTCGGTGCCGCCCGTGACGAGATCGACGCCGCCGGCCTTCAGCACTTCGCCGAGCGCCTGCGCGTTCGCGAGCACGTTGTCGATGTAGGTCTTGAAATCCGCATGCAGCACTTCGCCGAACGCGACGGCCTTGCCGGCGATCACGTGCATCAGCGGGCCGCCCTGCAGACCGGGGAACACGGCCGAGTTGATCTTCTTCGCGATCTCCTCGTCGTTGGTCAGCACGAAGCCGCCGCGCGGGCCGCGCAGCGTCTTGTGCGTGGTCGACGTGACGACGTGCGCGTGCTCGACCGGGTTCGCGTGGCGACCCGCGGCGATCACGCCCGCGATGTGCGCCATGTCGACCATCAGCTTCGCGCCGACGCTGTCGGCGATCGCGCGAAAGCGTGCGAAGTCGAGCGCGCGCGGGTACGCCGAGAAGCCGGCGATGATGAGGTTCGGCTTGTGCTCGTGGGCAAGCGCCTCGACCTGATCGTAGTCGATGCGCAGCGTGTCGCGGTTCACGCCGTACTGGACCGCGTTGAACCACTTGCCCGACAGTGCCGGCTTCGCGCCGTGCGTCAGGTGGCCGCCGGCATCCAGCGACATGCCGAGCACCGTGTCGCCCGGCTTGGCCAGCGCGAGCATCACCGAGCCGTTCGCCTGCGCGCCCGAGTGCGGCTGCACGTTCGCGTAGCCGGCGTTGAAGATCTGCTTCACGCGTTCGATCGCGAGCGCCTCGACCTCATCGGCGAATTCGCAGCCGCCGTAGTAGCGCTTGCCGGGATAGCCTTCCGCGTACTTGTTGGTCAGTACCGAGCCCTGCGCCTCGAGCACGGCGCGCGACACGATGTTTTCCGACGCGATCAGCTCGACCTGCGACTGCTGACGCTCGAGTTCCTTCAGGATGGCGCTGCGCACCGGCGCGTCGCGCTCGGCAAGGGGCTGCGAGAAGAAAGGCTGGGTGTTCGACATAGTGCGTCCGTGACGAAGAATAAAGGGCTGCAACCGAAGCTCAGGGCCCGCCGTGCCTGGGTTTGCCGCTCGTCCAGTGCAAGGCTGCCGACGGCTCTATTCTTGTCGTTCGGATTTTCGGCGGATTGATGAATTTAGACGCGTTCTTTGCCTTTTCCGCCATGCGCGTCCGTTTTATACAAGTGACCGGTCGTGCTTTTCGGTACGGCCGCTCGAAACGGCATTGGACGTTCACCTATCGACACGCACACCGGCAGTGCGTTTGCCGCACGTTCGAGTGCGCCGTCTCCCGGATACGGTGCAGTGCAGCAACGCGCCGATGCCCAGACAACGTATGGAGCTAGGGTTTAGCCGTATGGCACGCTTGTTGCACTCGCTCACACAATACCGCAGCCCGATTCGTGCCCCGGGCCAAAAGCTATTAGAGATTCAAGGAACGCTCCCCATGTCGCCCGACCGCACAGCGTCGCTGTCCCACTTCGCGTTCATGCCTTTACCGAACTTCACGATGATCGCGTTCACCAATGCGATCGAGGTGCTTCGGATGGCGAACTACCTGAGCGGCCAGCCGCTCTATCGCTGGTCTGTGATCAGCCCGGACGGCGGCCCGGTCACGGCGAGCAACGGCCTGACGGTCGACACGGGCCCGGCCGAGTGCGTGGGACAACCCGACATCGTGTTCGTGTGCGGCGGCGTCGACGTGCAGCGCGCGACCACGCCCGCCCATCTGTCGACACTGCGTCGCTTCGCGCGCTCCGGCATCCCGCTCGGCAGCCTGTGCACGGGCACCTATGCGCTCGCGAAATCGGGGCTGCTCGCGGGCTACGCGTGCGCGATCCACTGGGAGAACATGTCGGCGCTGAAGGAAGAGTTTCCGGACACGCGCTTCCTGAAGGAACTGTTCGTGATCGACCGCGACCGCATCACGTGCACGGGCGGCGTCGCGCCGCTCGACATGATGCTGAACCTGATCGCCGCGCGCGTGGGCACCGCACGCGTCACGCAGATCGCCGAGCAGTTCATCGTCGAACACGTGCGCGATACGAGCGCACAACAGCGTATGCCGCTCGTCGCGCGGCTGGGCTCGGCGAACAAGTCGCTGTTCGAAGTGATCTCGCTGATGGAGAACAACATCGAGGAACCGCTGTCGCGCGAGGAGCTCGCGCGGCTCGCGAACATGTCGCAGCGGCAGTTGCAGCGCCTCTTCCGCGAGCACCTCGGGATGACGCCGACGCACTATTACCTGACGCTGCGGCTGCGCCGGGCGCGCGAGTTGCTGCTGCAGACCGACATGTCGATCATGCACATCACGATGGCGTGCGGCTTCCAGTCGGCATGCCACTTCAGCAAGAGCTATCGCGACGCGTTCGGCGTCGCGCCGACGCGTGAGCGCCGCAAGCAGGTGGCGCCGCTCGCGCAGGGTGCGGCGAGCGCGGGGCCTGCGTTTCCGGCGCATGTGCTGCATGCGTGAAGCAGGTACTACCTGAAAAAAAAGCGGCCTCGAAGGCCGCTTTCCGTTTGCGCTTACGATCCCCACACCTGCATTTCGTCGAGCGAATACCCCCACTGCGTCGCCCGCTTCGTGCCGAGCATGCGCACGTAGCGGCCCTGCCCCTTCAGGTTCGGCAGCGTCACATGCCCGTACGACACGCCGTTGCTCGTCGAGTAGATCGTCGTCCAGTTCGCGTTGTCGTTCGACGTCTGGATCTGGTAGACAAGCGCACCCGCATCCCAGTACAGATCGATGCTGCTGATCGCCTTCGTCGCGCCGAGATCGACCGAGATCCATTGCGGATCGACGCCGGCGCCTTCCGGCGAATCCCAGCGGGTGCTCGTCGTGTTGCCGTCGAACGCCTTGTCCGGCGTCAGCGACGCGTTGTAGCTCGTCGACGCCGCGGCCGGCCGCCCCTGCGACAGCAGCGTGCGTGCGGCGGCCGGGCCGCCGTAGTAGTTCGCGCCGAGCTTCGCCTTCGCCGCGTCGGCATTCACGCCGAACTGCGACAGGCTCCAGCGCTGCCCGGTCGTCACGTCGCCGACGTACAGCTGATAGCCGCCCGCCGTCGTCGACGAGAAGAACAGGTAGTTCGTACCGCTGACCGGCGCCGGATCCGAGTTGTTGCTCATGCAGTCGTTGAGCGCGAGCGCGCTCGGCGTCGAGGCCGGGTCGGCCGTCTTCGCATAGATCTGGTCGGCCCCGCCGCTGTCCTTCCAGCGTGCGTAGTACACCATGCCGTCCGCACGCACGGTCGGGTAGTACGTCTGCAGCCCGGCCGGACGATCGAACACGGCGGTCGCGCCGGTCGCGAGCGTGCGCTTCATCAGCCCCATGTTCGCGCCGGTGCCGGTCGCGTAGTACACGGCGCTCGCGTCCGGCGCGAGGAACGGCATCGAGTACTCGGCGCCGGCCGGTGCGTTCGTCAGGCTCACCACCGACGTGAACACCGGGCCCGCGCTCGTGTACGACAGCGTCGCCTGCTTGACGTCGCCGTTCTGCTTGAACACGAGCGTCTTGCCGTCCGTGCTGAACTTCGGATCCTCGTTGCGCGTGGCGCCCGTGCTGTGCGTCATGTTGACGGGCGGCGTGCCCGCGCCGAGCTGCAGCATGAACACGTTCCATGCGCCGTTGCTGATGCCCATGAACGCGAGCCACTTGCCGTCAGGGCTGAACACGCCGTTCATCGGATCGGTGATGCCCCACGCGCTCTTGCTGAGCTGCGTCAGCGTATGGGCCGAGAAGTCGTAGAGGAAAAGCTGGCTCGTGCCGTCGCCGTACTTGACGTAGCTGTGATAGACGAGCTTTCCGGTCAGCGCGGCGGGGAACGTCGCGTTCGGCTGGGCGGCGGGATTGTTGACGCAGGCTGCGGCTGCGACGCCGCCGGACAGGTTGAGGGCGATGCCGGCCACGAGGCCGGCGACGAGGGTCTTCAGTTTCACGCTGGATGCTTTCGGGTAAGGTAAGGACGCCGCAGAAAAGGACTCGCGCGACACGCGCGGGCGTCACGGATTCGCGGTCGGGCAGCGTGAATTCCGTATCGGTCGGACAGCGGGAACAAAGCTTGCGAGAGGATGCCCGCTTGTCAGACGAAAGAACAGGATCAGAGCGCTCACAAAACATGCGGATCAGCGATATGGGGCGCGCTTGCACGTGACGGCTGCCGTACTACTCTTTGTCATCGAGGTCCAACGGCCGGAGGGCACGCATGAAGCGCTATGCGGTGCTGGCAAAGACGATCGCCGACGCCATCCGGCGCGGCGACCTGGCGGCCGGCGCGCGCATCCCTACCGTGCGCGCGGCATGCCGCGCATATCGGGTGAGCCCGTCCACGGTGTTTCGTGCGTACTACGCGCTGGAAAGCGAGGGCCTGATCGTCGCGCGGGCGCGCTCCGGTTATTTCGTCGCGAATCTCGCGGACAAGCACGTACGGTTCGGCCGCGATCCGCCGCGCAAGCCGGCCGCCGTGCAAGCCGACGACGATGACGCGCTGCCCCGCCTGCTCGATTCGCTCAAGTGCGACGACATCGTGCCGCTCGGCTCGGCATTCGCGAGCTATTCGCTGTTTCCGATGAGCAGCCTGTGGCGTCACGTGGCGTCGGCCGCCCGGCACATGGATCGCACGAAACTGCTGGAGGGCCTGCCGCCCGGCTACGACCCGCTGCGCCGCCAGATCGCGTTGCGCTACCTGAACGCGGGTGCGTCGCTGCCGCTGGAGGAAATCGTCATCACGACGGGGGCGATCGAAGCGCTGACGCTCAGTCTGCAGGCGCTGACACGTCCGGGCGACATCGTCGCGATCGAGCGGCCGGCATTCCACGCGGTGTTGCAGGCCGTCCAGTGCCTGCACCTGAAGGCCGTCGAGATTCCGGTCGACCCGCGCACGGGCCTCGACCTCGACGCGCTCGCCGAGGCGCTCGATACGCATCCGGTGCGCGCGTGCTGGTTCATGACGTCGCTCCACAACCCCACCGGCGCGACGCTGACCGACGAGCGCAAGCGCGCGCTGATCGACCTGCTCGCGTCGCGCGGCGTGCCGCTGATCGAGGACGACGTGTATGGCGAACTGCAGTTCGGCACGGCGCCCACACGCCCCGCGAAACTGTACGACGATAACGGGCTCGTCCTGCATTGCGGGTCGTTCTCGAAGTGCCTCGCGCCCGGCTTCCGGATCGGCTGGGTCGCGGCCGGTCGCTTCGTTGGGCAGATCCGGCAGGCCAAAGGCGCGAGCGCGCCGGCCGCCGACGTCCCCGCGCAGATGGCGATTTCGAGCTACCTGCGCGACGGCGCATACGACCGGTTCCTGCGCAAGCTGCGGCGCAATCTCGCCGCGCACCAGGCGCAGATGCTGTCGGCCGTGCGCGCGTATTTTCCGGCGGACACCGAAGTGTTCGCGCCGCGCGGCGGGTATTTCCTGTGGATCGAGTTACCGCCGCACGTGGATGCGATGCACCTGTTCGGCGATGCGATGGAAAGCGGCGTCAGCATCGCGCCCGGGCCGCTCTTCTCCGCGACCGGCGGCTTTCGCCGCTATGTGCGACTCAACTACGGGCGGCCGTGGACGCCGGCCGTCGAGCGCGCACTGGAGACGCTCGGCACGCTCGCGGCGCGACAGCGGCACGGCAGTTAGCACGAAACGAGCGGCACGCGACGCGCGAGAAGCGCCTTGCGTTTCGCGCGCGAGCGACAAACAATGAAGCGGAAGGCAGCCGCGGACGAACGGGTTCCAAGCGTCCGATGTTATGGAGAATCTCATGAACGCCGCATGCGAACGACCGTCGATGTGCAGCCCGACGATAGCGTTCATCGGTTGCTGACGATGCGCGTCCTGCCCAATCGAAGCGTCCGCGCGCGCGATGCGTGGCGTGCCGTGCTGAATGCGCGCGCCGAATCGCGGCACGCGACGTGCTGCCGCTGCCGCGAATGCGGCTTCGTCGCGTTCCGCGCACTCGAGCACTGCCCCGTCTGCGGTCAATGGAACGGGCCGTTCGAGCCGATCGATCGCCGACCGGCCGACGCACACGCCGCGCACGCGCCGCGGTCGTTCCACACGTGGTCGTCGCGCGTCGCCCGCGCACTTCGCAACGCGGCTTTCCAGCGGCCGCGCGCGTCGAGCGCGCCGATCCTGAGCATCCTCACGCTCGTGCTGCTCGTCGGCGGCTACGTGACGGTCGACCAGACCTGCAAGGCCGATCCCGCTTGTCGCGGGTCCGGTGCGCCGGCCGCCGTCGCGACCGAAACCGGGTTGCCCGCGTCGAGCGATCCGTTCCTGCCCGTCTTGCCCGCACCCGTCTACCCGTTCCATTCGCCTGATGCAACGCAAGTGGCGGCCGATCCGCAGCAGGGCGCCCCGGTCGCCGTCAAACCCACTCGCCCGATGGCGGTTGCGCAAGCCGCGCCGTCGTTGCGCGTGCCTGACCGGACGCGCACCGGCGCAGTCCGCGAGGCCGACTGGAAAGGCAACCGCGACACCGCCCATCGCACGCGCGCGATCCGCCGCGTCAGCGCGCACACCGGGCGTGCACGTCGCGTCGCGGCCAGCCACGCCGAAATCGCGAAGCTCTATCGCGGCCACTGAGCGTGCCCCGGGCCCGCGCGCGACGATTCGCTTTTCCCGGCCGCTCTCCATACAACGGCGTTCGTGGCCTGAGTGTGTGCCCGCGGATCCTGCCGCACGGTAATGATCGGTTCGTCAGCGCGCGACGACGATCGCCGCGACGCCGCACGATCGGGGTCGCCGGTCGCCGCGTTGCGCTGCCCTTCGCTCCCGCAACGAAAAACGGGCGGCCCGTTTCCGGAGCCGCCCGTTCTCGCGTCACGCGTCGCGTGTCGAACGCCAGCGCATCACGCCGCCAGCAACCCGTGCGGATCGATGACGAATTTGCGCGGCGCGCCACCGTCGAACTTCTTGTAGCCTTCCGGCGCCTGGTCGAGCGAAATCACTTCGACGTTGACGATCTTCGCGATCGGCAGCCGGTCGAACAGGATCGCCTGCATCAGGTTGCGGTTGTACTTGAGCACCGGCGTCTGGCCCGTGAAGAACGAATGCGACTTCGCCCAGCCGAGGCCGAAGCGGATGCTCAGGCTGCCATGCTGGGCAGCCTTGTCCTTCGCGCCCGGATCGTCCGTCACGTACAGGCCCGGGATGCCGATCGCGCCGGCCGGGCGCGTGATCTCCATCAGCGAGTTCAGCACCGTCGCGGGCGCTTCCTCCGAATGGCCCGACGAACCGTGGCCGTGCGCCTCGAAGCCGACGCAATCGACCGCGCAGTCGATCTCGGGCACGCCGAGGATCTGCTCGATCTGCTCGCCGAGCGACGCGTCCTTCGACAGGTCGACCGTCTCGAACCCCATCGCCCGTGCGTGCGCGAGGCGTTCCGCATTCATGTCGCCGACGATCGTCACGGCCGCGCCGAGCAGGCGCGCCGATGCGGCCGCCGCCATGCCGACCGGGCCCGCGCCCGCGATATAGACCGTCGAACCGGGCTTCACGCCCGCGCTCACCGCACCGTGATAACCGGTCGGCAGAATGTCGGACAGGCAGGTCAGATCGCGGATCTTCGCCATCGCCTGATCGCGATCCGGGAATTTCAGCAGGTTGAAATCGGCATACGGCACGAGCACGTATTCGGCCTGGCCGCCGATCCAGCCGCCCATGTCGACGTAGCCGTACGCGCCGCCCGCACGCGACGGGTTCACGTTCAGGCACACGCCCGTATGCGTGTCCTTGCACATCGCGCAGCGGCCGCACGCGACGTTGAACGGCACCGACACGAGATCGCCGATCTTCAGCGTCTCGACGTCGCGGCCCACTTCGACCACTTCGCCGGTGATCTCGTGACCGAGCACGAGGCCGATCGGCGCGGTCGTGCGGCCGCGCACCATGTGCTGGTCGGAGCCGCAGATGTTCGTGCTGACCACCTTCAGGATCACGCCGTGGCCGATCGCGCGGCCGGTCGGGTCGACCATCTTCGGATAATCGATTTTCTGGACTTCGACCTTGCCCGGCCCAAGATAGACGACACCTCGATTGCTGCTCATCGTATTGTCTCCATGTCTCGTTGGATGGCGCGGCGGCGCGCCGGCTCATGCGGCGCACACGCAACGTGCTGTTCGAGAGTAGTCCGGGAGGCAGGGGCGCCGATGTCTCAAACGCGACATGCGTTTGATCGGCGCCGACATCGATGGCGGAAATACGAAAGTCGGGCGGGAAACGACGGGGACGCCCCAGGTGAGAAACGCACCGGGGTCGGACCAGCCGTCGCGGCCTGCCGCCGCCGCGACGGCGGGCGCTACCCGCGCTGATTCTCGCGGATGATCGCGGCGGCGGCGGCCTCCGCGTCGCTCGCGACGCCGTCGTGCACGCGCGTGCTGACGGCCGGCGTCGGCGGCTCGCTGTCGAGCGCGTGGCCGTTGCGGTCGTGCGTGTCGACCGTCGCGCGCATCGACAGCCCGACGCGCAGCGGATGCGCGGCGAGGTCGCGCGGATCGAGCGCGATCACGACCGGCACGCGCTGCACGACCTTGATCCAGTTGCCGGCCGCGTTCTGCGACGGCAGCATCGAGAACGCGCTGCCCGTGCCCGCCGAGAAGCCCTGCACGCGGCCGCGATAGGCGACGCGCGAGCCGTAGAGATCCGACACGACCTCGACCGGCTGCCCGACGCGCATGTGGCGAATCTGCCCTTCCTTGAAATTCGCCTCGACCCACAGCCGGTCGAGCTGCACGATCGACATCAGCGGCACACCGGGCCCGACTTGCTGGCCGACCTGCACCGAGCGCTGCCCGATCGTGCCGTCGACCGGCGCGACGATCGTCGTGCGCTTCAGGTTCCGGTACGCGAGCTTGAATTGCGCGGCCGCCTGCACGACGGCCGGGCTTTCGTCGACGGGAAGCTTGCTGCCGAGCGCGCGCGCCGCGTCGAGCTGCGCCTGCGCGGCCGCGAGGTTCGCCTGCGCGCCGGCCACCGCCGCGCGGGCCCGCGCCAGTTCTTCGGGCGCGACGATTTCGACCGATGCGCCCGAGCGCGCGGCCAGCGCGCGCTGCGCCAGCGACAGGTCGGCGCGGCGCGCATTCACGGCCTCGACGTACATCGTGTTCGAGATCTTCGCGTTCGCGACCTGCCGCACCGCCTGCGCGAGCTGCGCCTTCGCCTGCGCGAACGCGACGGACGCCTCGGTGTCATCGAGCTTCACGAGCGTCTGCCCCGCGCGCACGGCCTGCGTATCGGCGACCTGCACGTCGGTCACGGTGCCCGGAATCTGCGCGGCGACCTGCACGATGCTGCCCGCGACGTACGCGTCGTCGGTGTCTTCGTCATAGCGGGCGCTCGACAGCCAGTACGCGACCCACGCGATCGCGGCCAGCAGCACGATCGCGAGGAACACGGTGAAGCGCTTGCGGCGCGTCGCGCGGCGTGCGTCGAGGGCCGGGTCGTTCAGCGCGGCCGGCGGCGCGGCGGAATGAAGGTTGTCGTGGTGCATCAGTTCATCAGTCGCTCTGCGTGACGATCAGACGATCGTGCTGGAACACGGGAATCGCGGGCATCGGCGCCGGGCCCGACATCGGACTCGCCGAGGCCGTACGTGCGAGAACGGGGGTGCCACGCGGCGTCGCGTCGGAGTGGGTCGCACCGACCGTGGACGGGCGCGTGGTGTCGTCGCGTCGTGCGGATTCAGGCGTGGACACGGCCCTCGTCGTGGCGGCGGCCGGTGAAACCGTGGCGCTCCGCGCGGGCGAGTCGTTCGACGGGCCGGCTACCGCTACCCGGTTCGCGGCCACGGCGGCCGGCGCGCCGCGTCCGGCCGCCGCCCCGCTGCGCGCCCGCCGCACGGCCGGCGCTTGCGCCTGCGCGACCGTTGCGCCCGCATCGAACCCGCCGCCCAGCGCACCGATCAGCCCGACGCGCAGCGTCCGCTGCTTGCCGAGCAACGCGATCATCTGCGCGCGCTCGTCGATCAGCGTGAGATCCGCGACATCGACGTCCTTCTGCATCAGCACGCCGCGCCGATGCCGGTCCGCCGCGATCTGCACGATCTTCTGCGCGGCCGCGACCGCATCCTGCTGCTGCGCGACGAGCGTCTGCGACGTCTGCAGCGACGTGACGAGTTGCGCGACCTGCCCGAGCGCGTCGTCGACGGTCTTGTTGTACAGCCCGATCGCGACGTCGGCCTGCGCGACGTCCGCGCCGAGCTTGGCCTTCAGCCGGCCGCGATCGAAGATCGGCAGCGAGATCGCGGGGCCGACGGAGCCGGCGAGCGAATCGCGCGAGAACAGCGACGCGGGCGTCAGCGCGAACACGCCGCCGAGCGCGACGAGGTTCACATCCGGATAGAACTGCGCGCGCGTCGAATCGGCGTTCGCGAACGCGGCCTCGACCCGCAGCCGCGCGGCGACGATGTCGGGCCGGCGGCCGAGCAGATCGGCCGGCAGCCGGGCGGGCAGCCCGCCGCCCGCGAACGCGCCCACGCGCGGCCGCTGCAGCGCGAGCCCGCGCTCCGGGCCACGGCCCGACAGCACGCCGAGTTGCAGTTGCGCGAGCTTGATCTGCTCGTCGTTCAGCGCGATCTGTTCGAGCAGGCGGCTGCGCTTGATCGCCGCGTCGCTCGCGTCGTACGCATTGTCGAGGCCACGCGCGGTGCGCTCGCGCAGCACGGCCGTCACGCGCTGGCTGATCTTCAGCTTCTGCTGCAACAGGTCGCGCACCGCATACGCCTGATCGAGCTGGCAATACACGGTGACGATCGCGACGGCCAGCGTGAGCCGCACCTGTTCGGCCTCGACGCCGGCGGCGTCGCGCAACGACATCAAGCTCTTCGTCGCCGCGCGGTTCTTGCCCCACAGGTCGAGCTGGTAGTTCAGTCCGACGAAGATCGACGACGGCGACACGTTCGGATCGCCGAAAATCTGCACCGGCACGCGATAGCCGCCGGCCGTCACGTCGGCGATGTCGCCGGGCTTCGGCATCCGCGCGCGGCTGATCGTCGCGCCGGCCGTGCCCGTCAGCCCGGTCAGCGAATCGAACTGCTGAAGCTGCGCCTGCGCGATGCGCAACCGCGCCTGTGCAACCTGCACATCGGGACTGTTCCGCGACGCCTCGGCCACCAGGTCGTCGAGCTGCGGATCCTGTAGCTGCTTCACCCAGTCGGGCGCCGGCCACGCGCCGTTTGGGCCGGGGCCGGCGGTATGCACGAGCGCATCGTCGGCCGGCGCGCGCAGCGACAGCGACGGCAGGAAGCCCGACGGCACGCATCCGCTCAACGCGAGCAATGCCGCGGCGGCCGCGATCATCGCGCCGCCCTTCACGCCACGCGGCGAACGCGCCGCTTGCTTCATCCGACGCATCGTCACCCCTGCCGAACGCGCTGCGCCCGCGCGGCCAGACGCGGCCGCGTGCGCTCGAGCGGGCCGAGCCGGCCGAACAGGCCGTCCGCGACGCCGAACAGGATGCCGGCCAGCTTCGCGCGCTTGTCGCGCTCGACGAGCGCGATCTGCACCACCTGCCACACGGTCAGCAGGTTCGGCACGAGCGCCACCGGAAAACGCAGCCCGTACTGCATCCCGAGCTGCACCGCATTGCGCGCGCTGTAGTAGCGCCGTTGCCACGAATGGTTCATCGACGTCATTTCAAACGGGCCGATCGCATGCCGCCGTTTCGCGCCGATCCGGTGCGACAGCACAAGCGACGGCACGACATAGAGCGGCACGTTGCGCGACAGCGCGCGGAAGCTGTATTCGGTATCGACGTGATCGATGAACAGCGTCTCGTCGAAGCGGCCAAGCACGTCGAACGCATCGCGCGACACGACGCAGCCCGATGAAATCAGGAACGCGCAGCGCTGCATCGGCGCGCCCGGCTCGATGCGCAGGCGGCGCAGGCCGATGCCGTTCGTCGCGAGTTCCGGCAGGAAGCTGCGCGCGTTCTCGTCGAAGATGCGCGGGCCGGCGAGGAACGCGCGCCCGGCAAGCCCCGCGCAGACCTCGCGCATCGTCGGGAAATACGCGGCCGGCACCGACGAATCCTGGTCGAACAGCGCGACCGCATCGACGCGGTCGCGAAACAGCGCCGCGAGCCCCGCGTTGTACGCGCCCGCGATGCCGCCGCGATTGCCGTGATGCAGCAGCGCGATGCCTTCACGCGCACACAGGTCGCGCACCCGTGCATCGGCCTGCGGCGTGTTGTCGACGACGAGCAGCGCATCGCACGCGTGCCGCCACGCGCGCAGCGCGTCGAGCTGTGCGTCGCTGGGGTGATACAGGATCACGAGTGCGCCGAGTGTCGTCATGGTCTCGCCTCAATGTCCGAACGATGCGGCCGCGCCGCGTTTCGGCCGCGTCAGCCACATCATCGCGGCGAGCGCGAGACACGTCATGCTCGCCATCCAGAACATGTCGTTGGTCGCCATCATGTAGGCCTGCTGCATCACGACGTGATGCAGCGTCGTCAGCTCGCGCACGCCGTCCACGCCCATCGCGTTCAGCGCATGCACGAAGCGTTGCGTGTTCGCCGACGCATGCGTGACCGATTGGGACACGACGTCGTAGTGATAGGTCGCGCGGTTGTCCCACAGCGTCACGCTCATCGCGGTGCCGAACGCGGCCGACAGCGTGCGCAGGAAATTCGACAGGCTCGACGCGGCGGCGAGCCGGTCGTCCGGAATGCGCGACAGCGTCGCGGCGGTCAGCGGAATGAAGAAGCACGGCAGCCCGATCCCCTGGATCAGCCCGGGTGCTGCGATCTGCGCGAACGTCATCTTCAGCGTGAAATGCGCGTCCCACGCGAGCACGGCCGCGAACACGAGAAAGCCGAACGTCGCGAGCACGCGAGCGTCGAAACGGTGCGCATGCAGCCCGACGAGGATCGAGAACACGAGCGCGAGCACGCCGAGCGACGCGGTCGCGAGCCCCGCATGAAACGCGTTGTAGCCCATCACGGCCTGCATCCACAGCGGAAACACCACGCCGACCACGGAGAAGCTCATCATGCCGAGCGAGATGATCAGCACGCAGAACGAGAACGTGCGGTCGCGAAACAGGCTCAGGTCGACCACCGGATGCGCTTCGCCCGCTTCCCAGATCAGCAGCGACACGATCGCGAGCGCCGCGACCACCGCGAGCGTGACGATCAGCGGCGAATCGAACCAGCCGCGGTCGTGGCCGAGATCGAGCATCGCCTGCAGCGAGCCGACGCCGATCACGAGCAGCACGATGCCCGGCACGTCGATCGGGCCGGCCGCGCCGCGCTGCGCGTCGGGGCGCAGCATCGCGGTGCACACCGCGAACGAGAACAACCCGATCGGCAAGTTGATCAGGAAGATCCACGGCCACGAAAAGTTGTCGACGATCCAGCCGCCGACCACCGGCCCGAAGATCGGCGCGAGCAGCACCGTCATCGCCCATAGTGCGAGCGCGATCGTACGTTTGGCCGGAGGAAAGGTGCGCAGCAGGATCGTCTGCGACAGCGGCACCATCGGCCCCGAACACAGGCCCTGCAGCGCGCGGCAGATCACGAGCACGTGCAGGTCGCGCGCGAGCCCGCACATCAGCGACGTCAGCGTGAACAGCAGCACCGCGCCGACGAACAGCCGCAGTTCGCCGACGCGGCGTGCGAGCCAGCCGGTGAGCGGCACGGCGATCGCGGCCGCGACCGAATACGAGCTGATCACCCACGTGCCCTGGCTGTTCGATACGCCGAGACTGCCGGAGATCGCCGGCACCGCGACGTTCGTCACGGTCGAGTCGAGCACTTCGATGAACGTCGCGAGCGACAGCGCGAACGTCAGCAGCGCGAGCCGGATGCCGCGCACCGGCTGCGCGGGCGGCGCGGGCGGCACGTCGAACGCCGGCGGCGCGGCGGCCCCGTCGTGAAGCGGCGACGCGGCGCTCATGCGCCGGCCACCGCGACATCGGCCCGCGCGGCCGCTCGTCCGCGCTTCGGCACGAACCGTTCGATGAAATCGGCGGCCGCGCCGCAGCCGTCCGGCGCGGCCGCGAGCAGCGCACGCGTGCGCTCCGCATGCACCGCGAACGCGGGTTCGTCGAGCACGCGCGCGAGCGCCGCGCCGAGCCGCGCGCCGTCGAGCGGGCCGTCGACACGCACGCCGCAGCCGTTCGCGACGACGCGTTGCGCGTTGTCGAACTGATCGTGCGCGAACGGCGTGACGACCTGCACGATGCCGGCTTCGCACGCGAGCGCCGCCGTGCCGATCCCGCCGTGATGCACGAGCGCGCGGCAACGCGGCAGCAGCGTGCGCATCGGCACGAAGCGGCGCACGAGCAGCCGGTCGCCGTCCTGCGCCGCATCGTGCGGCGTCAGCAGGATGCCGCGCGCGCCGGTCGCGCGCAGCGCGTGCGCCACCGCGCGCGCATAGGCCGCATGATCGACGAGCGTCGAACCGGCCGTGAACACGACCGGGGCTTCGCCGGCCGCGAGAAACGCATCGAGTGCCACATCGTCGTCGGGTGTCGCGATATCGTTGAACAGCGGAAAACCGCTTTGCAGATGATTCGACGGCCAGTCGGGCTGCGGCGGCGCGAACCAGCCGGGAAACAGACACAGCACGCCGTCGGTCGAATGCAGCCAGCGGCCGAGCACGCGCCGCGCGGGCGCCAGCCCGAGCCCGCGGCGCACCGCGTCGAGCGCCGGGCCGCACACGCGGTCCAGCACCTGGCGCTCGATCAGCGTCATCAGCGCCGATTTCACCGGCAACGGCCAGCGCGCGGGTATCGTCAGGCGCGGGTGGGTCGGCGGTGCATGCGCGGACAGCAGCGTCGACGGCGACACCTGCACCGACACGTACGGCGTGCCGTGCAGCTCCTGCATGAAGCGCGCGGAGAACGCCCACAGCGTGCCGACCAGCACCGTGTCGGCATCGGTCAGCGCGCGCAGCGTGTCGTAATGCGGGCGCAGCGTCGGCGCGATCACCTGCCACAGCGTGCGGAACGACGTCCGCGGATCCCACAGCGCCGGGTTCGCCATCGCCGCGTCGTAGTCGGCCGCGGTGCCGACCGGCACGAACGCGAAGCCGCAGCGGCGCACGGCTGCCTCGAACGGCGCATGCGTGCAGAACACGACCTCGTGGCCGCGCGCGGCGAGCGTGCGCGCGATGCCGAGCAGCGGATGCACGTCGCCCGCCGAACCGATCGCGGTCACGATCATCTTCGCCATCGCGCGCCTCGCGGGGTCAGTAGAAGCCGGGGATCAGCGCCGCGACCTCGCGGCGGTACTGCGTATAGGCCGGCCCGAAATGCCCGGTCAGCCAGCTCTCCTCGACGCGCACCTTGTACGCGAGCGACGCGAACACCAGCAGCACGCCGATCGCGCCGCGCCATTCGCCGCCGATCAACGCGGCGCCGACCAGCGCGATCAGGCAGCCGGTGTAGATCGGGTGACGCACGAGCGCATACGGCCCCGTACGGACGAGTTCGTGGTTTTCCTTCAGCGTGACCGACACGCTCCAGTTCGTGCCGAGGTGCAGCCGCGCCCACACCGAGAACAGCAGGCCGGCCACCAGCACCGCGAGCCCGCACTGCGCCTGCAGCCCGAAGCGCTGCCAGTCGGGCGTGAGCGCCTGCCACGACGGATCGGGCAGGATGATCAACGCGCCGCCCACGATCAGCGGAATCGACTGCAGCGTGCGCGAGCGCGACGCCTCCTTGCGCACGGTCGTCTTGACGCCCTGCGACGTGGCGATCCAGTACGCGAGCCACGCGGCCCACGGAACGACGATGGCGATGGTCTGAACGATATTCACGGCTGGCCTGCCTCGTTGGGATGGGAATTCGGATGCGCGGGACGCGCCCGCTGCACGACGGATGGCGTCACGACGAAAGCGCATGCATCGGCGCGGGCACGCACGCGTGCGCGGCGGCACGTGCGACGCCGGCCGCGGCAGATGCCTCGCCGCAGAAGAACTCGAGCAGCGCGGTACGGGTGGATTCGCGCTGCGCCCGGCCTTCGATGTCGAGGAAGTGGCCCGCGTCCGGCACCGTCGCGAACCGCGCGCGCGCCACGTGCGCGCCGAGTTGCCGCACGTCGGCCGGCGTCGTGTATTCGTCGCGCTCGCCGTTCAGGAACAGCAGCTCGCAGCCGATGTTCGCGAACTCGCTGAAATAGCGCTCGGGCTGCAGCGACAGGATCTGGTCGACGTGGAACGCGACCTGGTCCTGCTCGTCGCGCGGCAGGCGCGTGAGATACCGGTAGTTGTACAGCTTCATGATGCGCGGCAGATAGCGGCCGACGGTGTCGTTCAGCAACTGCGCGGCCTTCAGGTTCTCGCCGGCCGCGATGTGATCGCGGGCGCGCGTCACGTAGTCCACCATCGCGTCGTTCAGGAACGGCGAGAACGAACAGATCGCCGCGCGCCGCACGCTCGGGCAGCCGCGCGCGAGCGCGAACAGCGACGCGACGCCGCCCCACGACACCGACACGAGGAACGCCGGCGCGAAGCGCTCGACCAGGTACTGGAGGATCGCGGCTTCGTCGTCCTTGGTCAGGATGGCGCAGCCGGGGTTGTGCTGCCGCGACTGCCCCGCATACGGCAAATCGAAGCAGATCGTGTTCATCCGCTCGCCGAGATACTGGACGGTCTGGCCAAACGACGCGGTCGTCGCGAGCGCGCCGTTGACGAGCATCGCCGTGTCGAAGGCCGGGTCGAACACGTTCCGTTCGACGTAGACCTTCAGACCATTCGGCAGCGGGACCACGTGTTTTTCGGTCGGCATCGTCGTTCTCCGGTGAGTGCGGCGTCTCGACGTCGCGGCATGCTGCAGGTGCACAATGGCCGGCGCCGGGTCCGTGCGCGATCGATCGACGCGCGATTGCCGACGCACCGCGGCAATCGCGCGCGGCGCCATTCATTCCTCGTGGTGCGGCGCCATACTAATACGGCCCACATTGCCCACTCAAGTCATTCCAAAAATCCCTCTACTCGGCCATGAAATACGCCGAATTCAAATTGATTTATCGATTTCTATGGTATGCGGAATCCATCCGAGGACGATCGCAATCGTTTGCGCGCAACGCTTCCTAGCGTCGAAAAATTGACATTTGTACTTATTTTTCAACTACTTATTGAGTTTAAATCGCCGAATTCAAACGGATTTCACAAAACCGCACGCATTCACAATCCGATTTGGCAATTTCACATCGTGAATAATATTACAGACCTCGACATTCTTTCTCCTTGTAATGAAATCGAGCGCAGAAACGGTCCTCCGCATTGCATCATTTTTTCACAGCGCGTTTTAAACAGATTCAAATTTAATTAACCTTCTTTCAATGCGTTTTTCCGCACCCGCACATGGCTCCGGGCGTGACGAGTCGTTCCGTTTGGAACAGGGCCCGCCGTTCAGCCCCGATTTTTTGTTGATTGAACAATCAATAAAAAACCGCTAAGCTCTCGACTTCCATCAACGGCCCGTCCGGGCGAAGGGGAGTCGCGATGCCGAAAGTCGGAATGCGGGAGATACGCCGCGCCCAGTTGATCGATGCCACGTTGCGCTCGATCGACGAAGCGGGCCTGCCCGGCACGACGCTCGCATCGGTCGCGCAACGCGCGAACATCTCGACGGGCATCGTCAGCCATTACTTCGGCGACAAGGACGGACTGCTCGAAGCGACGATGCGGCACGTGCTGCGCGACCTCTGGTCGGCCACCACGCGCCGCCGCGCCGCCGCACGCAAGGACCCGCGTTCGCGGTTGCGTGCCGTCGTCGCCGCGAACTTCGACGACACGCAGGTCAGCGCGCCGGTGATGAAGACATGGCTCGCGTTCTGGTCGCAGAGCATGCACGACCCGATGCTCAAGCGGCTGCAGCACGTCAACACGCGGCGCCTCCATTCGAACCTGTGCGCCGAATTCGCCAAGGCATTGCCGCGCACGAAAGCGCGCGAAGCCGCCAGCGGCCTCGCCGCGCTGATCGACGGCCTGTGGCTGCGCGGCGCGCTTGCCGGCGGCCCGATCGACACCCGAGCCACGTTGAAGCTCGCCCACGATTACATCGACCTGCTGCTCGCGTCCGACTGACGCGCCACGCAGTCGCCTACCAGGAGATCCTCATGTCCGTATACGGTTTGCAGCGCCTCTACATCGGCGGCGGTTACGTCGACGCCACCAGCGGCAAGACTTTCGACACCTTCGACCCGGCCACCGGCGAGCTGCTCGCGCAGGTGCAGCAGGCGAGCGCGGCCGACGTCGACCGCGCCGTTGCGTCCGCGCGGGAAGGCCAGCGCGAATGGGCGGCGATGACCGCGATGCAGCGCTCGCGCATCCTGCGCCGCGCGGTCGACCTGCTGCGCGAGCGCAACGACGAGCTCGCGGCGATCGAAACGCGCGACACCGGCAAGCCGATCGGCGAGACGCTCGCGGTCGACATCGTCACCGGCGCCGACGTGATCGAGTACTACGCGGGCCTCGCGACCGCGATCGAAGGGCTGCAGGTGCCGCTGCGCGCCGAGTCGTTCGTGTACACGCGCCGCGAACCGCTCGGCGTGTGCGCGGGCATCGGCGCATGGAACTACCCGATCCAGATCGCCTGCTGGAAGACGGCGCCCGCGCTCGCGGCCGGCAACGCGATGGTGTTCAAGCCCAGCGAAGTCACGCCGCTGACCGCGCTGAAGCTCGCGGAAATCTATACGGAAGCCGGCGTGCCGGCCGGCGTGTTCAACGTCGTGCAGGGCGACGGCTCGGTCGGCGCGCTGCTCACCGGCCACCCGGACATCGCGAAGGTGTCGTTCACCGGCGGCGTCGAAACCGGCAAGAAGGTGATGTCGCTCGCCGGCGCATCGTCGCTGAAGGAAGTGACGATGGAGCTCGGCGGCAAGTCGCCGCTGATCGTGTTCGACGATGCGGACCTCGACCGCGCGGCCGACATCGCGGTAACCGCCAACTTCTTCAGCTCGGGCCAGGTCTGCACGAACGGCACGCGCGTGTTCGTGCACCGCTCGATCAAGGACGCGTTCACGCAGAAGGTGCTCGAACGCGTGAAGCGCATCCGCGTCGGCAAGCCGACCGACGCCGACACCAACTTCGGCCCGCTCGTGTCGGCCGCGCAGCTCGACAAGGTGCTCGGCTTCATCGAAAGCGGCAAGGCCGAAGGCGCGAAGCTGCTCGCGGGCGGCACGCGTCTGACCGATGGCCACTTCGCGAACGGCCAGTACGTCGCGCCGACCGTGTTCGGCGATTGCCGCGACGACATGAAGATCGTGCGCGAAGAGATTTTCGGGCCGGTGATGAGCATCCTCGATTTCGAATCGGAGGACGAAGTGATCGCCCGTGCCAACGACACGCACTATGGCCTCGCGGCCGGTGTCGTGACCGAGAACCTGTCGCGCGCGCACCGCACGATCCATCGCCTCGAAGCGGGCATCTGCTGGATCAACACGTGGGGCGAATCGCCGGCCGAGATGCCGGTTGGCGGATACAAGCAATCCGGTGTCGGACGCGAGAACGGCATCACGACGCTCGAGCACTACACTCGAATCAAGTCGGTGCAGGTCGAGCTCGGCCGCTACAACCCGGTGTTCTAATACAAGGAGAGCCGTCATGACGACACGCGAATACGACTACATCATCTGCGGCGCAGGTTCCGCGGGCAACGTGCTCGCGACGCGCCTGACGGAAGATCCGAACGTCACGGTGCTGCTGCTCGAAGCGGGCGGCCCCGACTACCGCTTCGACTTCCGCACGCAGATGCCGGCCGCCCTCGCCTACCCGCTGCAGGGCCGCCGCTACAACTGGGCATACGAGACCGATCCCGAGCCGCACATGGACAACCGCCGAATGGAATGCGGCCGCGGCAAGGGGCTCGGCGGCTCGTCGCTGATCAACGGGATGTGCTACATCCGCGGCAACGCGCTCGACTACGACAACTGGTCGACGCACAAGGGCCTCGAGAACTGGACGTATCTCGACTGCCTGCCGTACTTCAAGAAAGCCGAGACGCGCGACGTCGGCCCGAACGACTATCACGGCGGCAGCGGCCCCGTGTCGGTTACGACCAGCAAGCCGGGCGTGAACCCGCTGTTCGAAGCGATGGTCGACGCGGGCGTTCAGGCCGGCTATCCGCGCACCGACGACCTGAACGGTTATCAGCAGGAAGGCTTCGGGCCGATGGACCGCACCGTCACGCCGAAGGGCCGCCGTGCGAGCACCGCGCGCGGCTACCTCGACCAGGCGAAGATGCGGCCGAACCTCGAGATCGTCACGCACGCGCTCGCCGACCGCATCCTGTTCGACGGCAAGCGCGCGTCGGGCGTCACGTACCTGCGCGGCACCGAGCGCGCGACCGTGCATGCGCGCCGCGAAGTGCTCGTGTGCAGCGGCGCGATCGCGTCGCCGCAACTGCTGCAGCGCTCGGGCGTCGGCCCCGGTGCATGGCTGAAGGAACTCGACATTCCCGTCGTGCTCGATCTGCCCGGCGTCGGCCAGAATCTGCAGGACCACCTGGAGATGTACATCCAGTACGAGTGCAAGGAGCCGGTCTCGCTGTACCCGGCGCTCAAGTGGTGGAACCAGCCGAAGATCGGCCTCGAATGGATGCTGAACGGCACGGGCCTCGGCGCGAGCAACCACTTCGAGGCGGGCGGCTTCATCCGCACGCGCGACGACGACCCGTGGCCGAACATCCAGTATCACTTCCTGCCGGTCGCGATCAACTACAACGGCTCGAACGCGATCGAGATGCACGGCTTCCAGGCGCACGTCGGCTCGATGCGCTCACCGAGCCGCGGCCGCGTGAAGCTGCGCTCGCGCGACCCGAACGATCACCCGAGCATCCTGTTCAACTACATGGCCGAAGCGCTCGACTGGCGCGAGTTCCGCGATGCGATCCGCGCGACGCGCGAGATCATGCGGCAGCCCGCGCTCGACCGCTATCGCGGCCGCGAGCTGAACCCGGGCGCCGACTGCAAGAGCGACAAGGAACTCGACGCATTCGTGCGCGCCCGCGCGGAAACCGCGTTCCATCCGTCGTGCTCGTGCAAGATGGGTTACGACGACATGGCGGTGGTCGATGAAGAAGGCCGCGTGCACGGGCTCGACGGGCTGCGCGTCGTCGATGCATCGATCATGCCGATCATCACGACCGGCAACCTGAACGCCCCGACGATCATGATCGCCGAGAAGATCGCCGACAAAATCCGCGGCCGCACGCCGCTCGCGCGGGTCGACGTGCCGTACTTCGTCGCGAACGGCGCACCGGCGCGCAATGTCGCGAAGGCCGTGCGGCAACCCGAGACCGTCTGATCGATCCAGCGCCCGCACCGGGCGCCGCGATACCCTCCCCCGCGGCTCGCGGCGTTCTCGCCCCGAGCCGCGTTTCATTGCGTCTTCCCGATTGCGCCGCCTGCCCGGGTTACGGAAACGCCCCGCATCCGTTTCGCGCGCACGATCGGGTTCCTGCGCGACGTCAGGCTCATCGCGTCGCGCAGGCGCTCGAACGCCGCATCGTCCTTCGGCCCGAAGCGGCTGACCGCCGGCCACGCGAGCACGTGATCAAGCCATTCCCGCCATGCGTCGCCATGGAAGCCGCGGCCGATTTCCCGCACCGTATCCGGCGCGGCGATCATGACGCCCGCCAGCAGGTAGTAGGCCCAGAAACTGCCGGCGCCTGTCAGTCGATCGAGCCGGCACACGGATAGCGCGGCGAACAGCCCGTCCACCGACGCAAGATCGGCGCGGTGCGTGCGGATCGCCCGCGCGACGAGGTTGTGCCGGCCGCCGTACGCCTGAACCGAAACGCCGTTGCCCGCGGCAAGTTCTGCCGAAAACATCGCGAATGCGGCCATCTCGTCGATGCGCGCCGCGTCGTCGCGCGGGCCGCATGCGCGCAGCACGATCGCGTCGATGACGGCGCCGGGACGAGTCGGCGCTTCCGTGCTCGTTGCCACGACCGCGGCGAGCCTGTCTCTCAGGTTCTTCGCATTGGGTGTCTCGCGCTGCCCGTCGGGTTCGCTCGCGAGGCGTGCGCCCGCCTCTTCGCCGCTGCATTCGACGCCATCGGCAATCCGTTCGAGCGCGGCCCAGCCGACGTCCGGATCGTCGAATGCGCAGGCATCGATCAGGCCGTGCGCGGTGTCGAATACGGCACGCGAGCCCGGGAAGCGACGTTCGGCTTCGGCGAGTTGCCGGACGGAAGGCACGTGCGAGCACGCGCCGAGCGGATCGGCCGGGTCGCATACGCAGCCGCCGCCATCGGTCGCGATCCACGGGACGAGCCGGTGCAGGGCCGCGGTCGCTTCGCGGGAGAGGCTCGCGCCAGTTCCCGCACGTCGCGCGTGCGACGCGACGACGGGCGGGTCGCCGGCGTCGCTCGCGGTCATCGCGCAGGCCGCCGTGTCGAGATGGTCGATCAGGTACTGCAGCCACGCGGCCGTGCGCAGCCGGTCGGGCGTCGCGCCGTGGGCATCGCCATACTTTGCTGGATCGGTAAGCATGGTTCCGGCCAATTGGAATAGTCTCGTTTCAATCGAATCGGGAGGCGCGGTGCGTCACGCCTGCCCTGCAGGTCCGCCCGTGCCGGATCTCGACACGGGCGGCCAACCGGTCGTCACGCGGATAAGCGCGACGACGCGAATACATCGAGGAAGCGAAAGCGACAACCCGCGTCCGAACCGCCCGATCCTCACGCACGGCCCTCCCGCGCGGCGGGTCCCCGCTTCGGTCGCGCGCCGCTTACTGCACGTGGAACTTCGGCGACGTCAGGATCGTGCCGCCCACCGTGCAGTCCGGCGTCAGCGTGGCGTTGTTGAACGTCAGCGACGAGTTCGCGTCGCTCCACGCCATCACGACCTTGCTCGGCCCGCACGTGCCGAGCAGCGTGACGTTCACCTTCACGTTGTTGATCGACAGTTGCGTCGTGCTGTCGGCCTGCCCCGTCCACGGCGACGTGCTGCTCGCGCTGCCGCTGATCAGGCCGCACGTCGCGCCGCCCGTGAACGTCGTCGAGGTGATGTTGACGATACCGGTCGACGTGATGGTGCCGTTGAACGTCGCATTGCAGGATGCGGTAATCGATCCCTTGCTGAGGTTCGTGAGCCCCGTCGCCGAGAACGGCTCGCCGTTCGGATTCATCGGTTGGCCGTCGGCGCGCGACACGGTGACGGCGAAAGCAGGCGCGGCCGAAACCGCGGTGAAAGCCACTGCAGCAACAAGCGATACGATTTTGCGAATGCTCATTTGAACTGCCCCCTCTCTTCACAAATGGCGGCACGCCGCCAGGAACGCGACCTTCCGGCCGGAACGATCCGGACAGTTGGTCACAGGAAGCCGCCGGCACGCGTCATGCGCGCCGGTCGGCTCAGAACTTGTAGGAAATCCCGACGAACGTGATCAACGGGTCGGCCTTCAACCGCGTGCGCGTGGTCGCGAGCGTCGAGCCGTCGGCCGCCTTGATCACGAGCGACGAGTAGGTCTTCAGCGGCATGTACGTCAGCGTCGCCGTGAGTCCCCAGTGCTTGTCGATCGCGTAGCTCGCGCCGACGTTGTAGACCGGCGTGAACGACGACGACGCCTTGCCCTCCACCGACGTCGCGCCCGGCTTGCCGGCGCCGGCCGCGAGCACGCTGCCGAGGTTCTCGTTGATGTCCTTCGCGAAGTTGCCGTTCAGTTCGATGTTGCTGAACCAGCTGTAGGCCACGCCGATCCCGACGAACGGGCGGAACCTCGCCGTCGGCGAATTGAAGTAGTACTGCAGGATGATCGTCGGGCTCCACTGCCGCGCATTCTTCACGGCCGGCTGGTTCGCCGACTTGTCCATGTCGACGTTGCCGAGCGCGCCGGCCGGGCCCGGCGGCTTGATCACGCCGTGGCCCGTCAGCGTGAACTCGGGCGGCACGCCGAGCACCGACGTCACCGCGATGTGGTCGGTGAAGAAGTGCGTGAGCGTGAGGCCGACCGTATCGGCGTTGTTGACCGTCAGGCTCGTGCCCGGCGACGTGAACGAACCGGGCAGACGCAGCGGCCCGTTGATCGGCATGTTCGCGAGATTCGTCGTGAGCCCGTTGGTCGAATCCTGCGGCATGATGTGCAGCCAGCCCAGCGTCGCGACGTTGTCGCCCGCCTGCTGGGCCGATGCGAGCGTCGACGCGCCTGCGACGACACCCGCGACAATCAGCTTCTTCATGAAGTCTCCCCCTCGTTCCGTCGGGGCGCCGCGTAGTCGCGCGCGGCGCCGCCATGTCTCCATCCACACGCGGTCACTGCACGAACGCGCCGACCGTGAAGTACGGGTTGCGCGTATCGGCCATGTCGAGGAACCCGAACACGCCGCCGGTGAACACGAACTTGCCGGTCGCCGGCCCCGACGCCGCGTCCGCATGCACGGTCGTCACGACGCCCGGCACCTTCTGCGTGTAGTCGAGGTTCAGCGCGCGCGTGAGCGCGGCCTGCGACGCGTTGAACGGATCGAGCAGCGTCGCCTGCGCACCGACGAGCGCGGTCGCGCGGTAGTTGAACGCGCTGTCCACGCCCGTGTACTCGCCGTCCTGCGAACCCTGCGCGATCGCCGTCCGCGGGCTCAGGAACGAGATGCCCGATTCGTCGTCCGCGCTCGGCGGGCCCTGCGTGAGGTCCGCGTTCGCGGCGCCGGTGCGGATGAAGATCGGCACGAGCTGGTTGCGCAGCTTGCCGACGATCAGGATCCCCTTGCCGGCCTTCGCCGGATCGAGCGCGGCGAGCGTCGGCGGAATCTGCGGCTGGTAGTTCAACGACTGGAACGCCGGCGCATCGGGGCGCAGCGTGAACGGCTGGTTCACGGTCGCGCTCGACGCAAGCGGCTGCCCGCCGTTCTTCTTGCCGAAGTTGTCGGTTTCCGTATAGCTGCCGTCCGCGTTGATCGTCACCGTCTGGTCGAGCGCCACCGGCTGGAAGTTCTGCGACGGCACCTGGTGATAGCCGAGCTGGTTGTACGTGCCGGCGATCTTCGTCAGATCGGTTTCCAGCGACGAGAAGCTGATGAACGGGTAGTACGGAAACGTCGTCTTCGGAATCTTGCCGACGCCGATCACGCCGTCGAACTGGATCGTCGCGCCGGGGATCGCGCCGCCCAGCACGCCTTCGCCGAGGAACAGCCGCGCGGGCCGGCTCGGGTCGAGGCTCGCGTTCTGCATCCGGAACGTGCACTGGTTCAGCTTCACCGTCGGCAGCCCCGTCTCGTCGGCCAGCGTGCCGTCGACCACGTTCGCCGGTGCGGTGTCCCGCGTCGGCTGCACGGTACCCGCGGCGGTCGGCACCGGCGATGCGAGGTAGGTCATCCGGTACGTCATCTTCGTCGTGTCGAGCTGTACTTTCACGAGCTCGCCCGACCCGGAGCCGCCGACGAACACCGTGTTGTAATCGATCGTCTGCGGGCACAGCCGGACCACCGGCGCGGGCGGCGGGTCGCCGTCGCCGCCGCATGCGGCCAGCACGGGCGCGAGCGACGCCGCGGCCATCCACTGTTTCACATTCATAGGAATCCTCTTGAAATTCGATTCGCCGGCGGCGACGCGTGCGCCGCCGGTGCTACGTGTTCAATGCGGGGTTACTGGACGAACGCGCCGACCGTGAAGAACGGATTGACCTTGTTGTTGTTGACGACCATCGCGTAGACGTTTCCGGCCGTCACGAGCCAGCCCGTGTCGCCCTTGCTGAAGATCGCCACGTTGCCGTTCGCGCCCTTCGCGTTGAAGTCCTGCGTGGCGGTCACCTTGATCTTGCCGGGCGTGGCCTGCGCATAGTCCAGCGCGAACTGCGAGGTGACCGACGACGTCTGCGGATCGATGAACGCCGCGGTATTGCCCTGGAACAGCGTGGACGTATAGTTCGCGGCCAGCGTCGACACGGCGGTACCGTCGTTGCAGCTTCCGGCTTCCGACATGAACACGCCGTTGACGAACGCACCAGGAAGGTCCGGGTGCGGGACGGACGGATCGAAGCTCGGCCGCGCCAGCGCGATCGCGTTCGGCTGCCCGTTGGAGGTCACGATGCCGCATGCCGATGCGCTGGTCGCGCCGATGTAGCCGCCCTTCAGCGAATTCGCCGCGATCGCGCTGGCCGACGACAGCATCGAGATCCCGACTTCGGCATCCGCGACCGACGCGAGCAGGTTGGTCGGATCGACGTGCGTGTAGCCGACACGAATCACGATCGGCACGCGTACGCCGTTCAGCTTGCCGACGATCATGATGCCCTTCGCCTGACTCGGCGCAATCACGAGCGATGCGCCCTGCCCCGCGACCGGATACACGAGCGTGCCGAACTGGTCCGGGACCGCGCTGCTCACGAACACGTTGTCGGCCGACCCGTCCGCGTTCTTGCGCAGCACCCACGGCGACCCGGTCGTCTGGCACGAGTAGTCGCTGCCCTGGGTAATCGTGCATGAGCCGTCCGCATTGAGCGTCTGGTTCCAGTTGACGACGTCCGGCTCCCAGCCGACCGGCCCGCTCGAGCTCTGGCCATTGCCGCCGAGCGGCGACAGATGAATGCCGACCTCGTTGTAGTTCCCCGCGACCTTCGAGAAGTCGGTTTCCGTTTCGACGAAGCCGATGAACGGATAGAAGTCGAACGTGCGCGACGGCACGGTGCCGAGGAACAGGCCCGGTACGATCTCGATGCCCGGGAACGCGATCGTCGCCCCCGGAATCCCGCCGCCCACCACGCCGTTGCCCACGAACAGCATCGGCGGATCCGCACGGTTGATCGTCACCGCATACGCGCCGTCGCTCGTCGCGCCACTGTCGAGCACGAACGCGCAGCGGTTCTGCTCGGCCGTCGGAAGATTGGTCGGATGGTGGAACGCGCCGCTGATCGTCAGGCCCGCGCGCGTGTCGTTGACTTGCCCTGCCGAGGTCGGCACCGACGATTCGATGAACTGCATCTGATAGGTGAGCTTCGTCGTGTCGAACTTCACCTTCACGTACTCGCCGCTGCCGGCGCCGCCCGTGTACGTCGTCGTGTAGTCGAGCGCGTCCGGACACAACTTCGTCACGACGGGCGGCGTCGTGTCGGCGCCGCTCGGCCCGCATGCGCTGCCCGAGCACTGCGGCACGGTGATCGGCCCCGGATCGTCGCCGCCGCCGCAACCGGCGACGAACGGCAGCGCCAGCACCGCACACGACAGGATCGCCTTCCGCCATTCAGGAATGCAAATCATCAACCCCTCCTTTTCAGGTACGACAAGTCTCGTCCGGCCGGGCTGCATGGCCCGCCGGTTGGTATCGCGCCGCCGCACGGACGCGCGGCGCATGATGGTGCGCGCATCGCCGCCGCGATGCCGTTCACGCACATGCGGCACACGCCGCGGCGGCGGACAAGCGCGCTCCCGCGGCGCCGTCATGCGGCACGGCGCCGTCGGAACGATCGAAACGGAAAGTGGCTTGGCCGCTGCGGCTTTGCCGCTACACGGCGAGGCGACGATGCAGGCACGCGATCCGCGGCGCGCCTGCATTCGGCGAAAAATCGGGAAACGGCAGTCCGGCTGGCCCGGCGGATAGGCGTCTCATGATGTGGTCTCCATACGTACGCTTGATTCGTTATCGTGATGCGTCGTTCGTCGAGACTATGATCGGACCATTCCCACAAGTAAATGGATGCAGAGTTCCAAACGAATGAACCCGCGCAATCCTAGCGTTTGTACGGTATTTAACAGATTTTCAAACGGCCTTCATTTTATTTGCTCAGACAAATACCCGGCCCGTGGAACGCGCGTTTGAACGGCAGCCGCCAATCCTCGCCGAGCCAAGCCGGCCGGCCCTGGGCGGCACGCACGCATGCTGCGGCGCAACTCACACGTCGATGATCGCGAGCGTGCCGTGGCTGCCGGGCAGCACCGCGTGGCGCGTGCCGGCGTGCGCGAGGTACATCTGCCCGGCCCCGACCACGACCGTTTCTCCGTCGACCTCGAGCATCAGCGTGCCGTCGAGCACCAGCAGCCCCTCGTTGTAGTCGTGCACTTCCGCTTGGTAAGGCTGCGCATCCATGCGCAATACCTTGATCCGGGCCGGCCCCACTTCGCCGACGATCGTGGATTTCCATGCGGCGGCCTGTGCGTCCGCCACGGATTTGAAATCGACCAAGGACATGCGCGCCGCTCCCTATCACGATGAAAGGAACGCATTATCGCGAGCGCCGCATGTGCCGTCCCGGTACGGCGCGAGGGCCGGCAGGCAGCACAGTCGGTCGGCATGTCGGGCAGCCACGCCGGGCGCGGCCCGATACACGGAAAAGAACCCCGATTGTTCGCATCTTTCAACTAAAACATCGAATCATTGGGAAATCCGCACGTAATCCACGCAAATCCAGCACCGCCGCTGCCCGACTTTTCCATCAGAATGCATTTCGATGTGCCGATTGCTAATATGGCGGTCCCGCGATCCCGCACCACCCTGCCGTTCGACATGACGCCCGTTCGCCATGCCGTTCCCGGTCCCGGCCGCTGCGCAGCGGCGGCGGCGCCGGGCACGCGCGGCGCCCGCCGTCGCACCGGGCGGCCGTGCCATCCGTGAGCATGCAACCGATCCTTTCCGTCTCCGACCTCTCCAAGACTTACGCGTCCGGCTTCCAGGCGCTGAAGCACGTGACCCTCGACATCCGCCCCGGCGAGATCTTCGCGCTGCTCGGGCCGAACGGCGCCGGCAAGACGACGCTGATCGGCTCGATCTGCGGCATCGTCACACCGACCGAAGGTCGCGTGACGGTCGGCGGCCACGACATCCGCGATCAATACCGCGCGGCCCGCGAAATGATCGGCCTCGTGCCGCAGGAGCTGACCACCGACGCGTTCGAAAGCGTCTGGGCCACCGTGTCGTTCAGCCGCGGCCTGTTCGGCAAGGCGCCCGATCCCGCGTACATCGAGAAGACGCTGAAGGCGCTGTCGCTGTGGGACAAGCGCGACAACAAGCTGATGACGCTGTCGGGCGGCATGAAGCGCCGCGTGATGATCGCGAAGGCGCTGTCGCACGAGCCGCGCATCCTGTTCCTCGACGAACCGACGGCCGGCGTCGACGTCGAGCTGCGCCGCGACATGTGGAAGCTCGTCGATTCGCTGCGCGAAAGCGGCGTGACGATCCTGCTGACCACGCACTACATCGAGGAAGCCGAGGAGATGGCCGACCGGATCGGCATCATCCTCGGCGGCGAGCTCGTGCTCGTCGAGGAAAAGCGCGAGCTGATGCGCAAGCTCGGCAAGAAGCAGCTGACCGTGCAACTCGAGCACCCGCTCGCGGAGGTGCCGCCGGCGCTCGCGCCGTTCGGGCTCGAGCGCGCGGAAGACGGCGCCGCGCTCGTCTATACGTACGATTCGCAGCGTGACGACGCGAGCATCGCGACGCTCATCAACGCGCTCGGCTCGGCCGGCATCGGCTTTCGCGACCTGCATACGACGCAGAGCTCGCTCGAGGACATTTTTGTCAGCCTGATCGACAACCGCCGCAACGGCGTGCAAGGAGCCTGACGCATGAACTGGCATGGAATCCGCGCGATCTACCGCGCAGAAATGGCCCGCACGCGCCGCACGCTGATGCAGAGCATCATCGCGCCGGTGATCTCGACGTCGCTGTATTTCGTCGTGTTCGGCTCCGCGATCGGCTCGCGCATCAGCGACGTGAACGGCATCGGCTACGGATCGTTCATCGTGCCGGGCCTCGTGATGCTGTCGCTGCTGTCGCAGAGCATCTCGAACGCGTCGTTCGGCATCTACTTCCCGCGCTTCACCGGCACGATCTACGAGATCCTGTCCGCGCCCGTGTCGTACTGGGAGATCGTGATCGCGTACGTCGGCGCGGCCGCGTCGAAGTCGATCCTGCTCGGCGTGATCATCCTCGCCACGGCCGGCCTGTTCGTGCCGCTGCACATCCTGCATCCGGTCTGGATGGTGCTGTTCCTCGTGCTGACGGCCGTCACCTTCAGCCTGTTCGGCTTCGTGATCGGCATCTGGGCCGACAGCTTCGAGAAGCTGCAGCTCGTGCCGCTCCTGATCATCACGCCGCTCACGTTCCTCGGCGGCAGCTTCTACTCGGTCGACATGCTGCCGCCCGCGTGGCGCGTCGTCACGCTGTTCAACCCGATCGTCTACCTGATCAGCGGTTTCCGCTGGTCGTTCTACGGGATCGCCGACGTGCACGTGTGGATCAGCCTCGCCGCGACCGCGCTGTTCCTCGTGATCCTCCTCGCGGTCGTCGCGTGGATGTTCCGCACCGGGTACAAGCTGAAGAACTGACGCACGCGTGCGTCGCGCGCGCCGCCCGCCGATGACGCATTTCGGCAAGCGGGCGGCGCTTTTCCTCTGATGCGGCAGTTTGTGGTCGCGTCTACTGAACGTGAAGCATCGGGGCCTCGAGCATGCGCTGCGCGGCCCCTTTTTCATTTCAGAGGACGCCATGCCCGCCGCCACCGCTCCCGCCTCCGCCGCCGCCCGGCTCGAACGCCTGCCGTTCTCCGGCTATCACAAGCGCATCTTCTTCATCATCGCGATCGCGTTCTTCTTCGACTCGGTCGACCTCGGCACGATGACGTTCGTGCTGGGCTCGATCCGCAAGGAGTTCGGGCTGTCGACAGCCGCCGCCGGCCTCGTCGCGAGCGCGAGCTTCTTCGGGATGGTGCTCGGCGCGGCCGTGGCCGGCCTGCTCGCCGACCGGTTCGGCCGCCGGCCCGTGTTCCAGTGGAGCATGGTGCTGTGGGGCGCCGCGTCGTACCTGTGCTCGACCGCGCAGAGCGTCGACGCGCTGATCGTCTATCGCGTGCTGCTCGGCATCGGGATGGGAATGGAGTTTCCGGTCGCGCAGACGCTGCTGTCCGAATTCGTGCCGACCGAGAAGCGCGGCCGCCTGATCGCGCTGATGGACGGCTTCTGGCCGCTCGGCTTCATCACGGCCGGCATCGTCGCGTACTTCGTGCTGCCGCAGTTCGGCTGGCGCACCGTGTTCGCGCTGCTCGCGATTCCGGCCGTGTTCGTGCTGGTCGTGCGCCGCATCGTGCCCGAATCGCCGCGCTGGCTCGAGCATGCGGGCCGGCACGCGCAAGCCGACGCGGTGATGCAGACGATCGAGGCGAAGGTGATGCGCTCGGCCGGCGTCACGACGCTGCCGCCGCCGTCGCGGCTCGCCGAGCCCGCCGCCGCACGCGGGCGCGGCGCGCTGCGCGAGATCTGGAGCGGCGTGTACCGTCGCCGCACGGTGATGGTGTGGCTGCTGTGGTTCTTCGCGCTGCTCGGCTTCTACGGCCTCACGTCATGGCTCGGCGCGCTGCTGCAGCAGGCCGGCTTCGAAGTCACGAAATCGGTGTTCTACACGGTGCTGATCTCGCTCGGCGGCGTGCCGGGCTTCCTGTGCGCCGCGTGGCTCGTCGAACGCTGGGGACGCAAGCCGACCTGCATCGCGTCGTTGATCGGCGGCGGCGCGATGGCGTATGCGTACGGCCAGAGCGCGCTGTACGGCGGCAGCACGACGCTGCTGATCGGCACGGGCCTCGCGATGCAGTTCTTCCTGTTCGGGATGTGGGCGGCGCTGTACACGTACACGCCCGAGCTGTACGGCACCGGCGCACGCGCGACGGGGTCGGGCTTCGCGTCGGCGATCGGCCGCATCGGCTCGCTGATCGGACCTTACGTGGTCGGTGTCGTGCTGCCGGTGTTCGGCCAGGGCGGCGTGTTCACGCTCGGCGCGCTGTCGTTCGTCGCGGCGGCAATCGCCGTGTGGACGCTCGGGATCGAGACGAAGGGCCTCGCATTGGAACAACTGGCGGCAGGCGACGAAGCTGGCGGCGGCAGCCGGTATCCGGCGGCAGCGGCAGACGAGGCGTCCTGATCGTCGCGCGGGCTCTCGGCCCGTTTCGGGCCGGGCGGGTGTTCGGCGCCGTGCCCGGCCGGGCCGGTCAGGCGCCCGAGACGACGAACTCTTCGGCCGCCTTGCGCTGGACCGCGGCCATCACGGCCAGCTCGCGCTTGCTGCGTGCGTCGCCGGACACGACGCCCGTCGCATGCTTCGCCTTCGCACCGAGCGGGAAAAACACGAACGATGCGCCGGCCGGGGCCGCCGGCTCCGCGCGCAGGCGTTTGTTCAGGATTTTCAGGTACTTCTTCTTCGAGACTTCCTTGACAGCCATGGCGCCCTCCGCGTGAACGTGGTGTAGATCAGCATACCAGCTTTGCCGAGGCGCTCCGTGACCGTGGTATGCACCGCCGCGCGCGCTCGTGCCCGCGCATGCTCGCAACGGGCCTGCAGCGGCCTCACTACCGAACTGTCCAAACAAGGGCACGGGCGAAAGGCGCGCTGTTCCGGACACCGAGGACAAGACTGTCCCGCTGGAAGGCACCGCGAGAAACCGAAAGCAACCCGTTCAAGCGTCGCTGCCACGGCGCCCTTTCCGATCGAGCGTCAAGCAATCAGTTCAAGGTGCTTGGCGCCATTCGGCACGGCGTCGACGACCAGACGCCGATCAAAAGTCGCCAGTTTGCCTTTGTGCGCGCGAGCCAGCGCCAGCAGGTACGTATCGGTCAATTGCGCGGGCGACAGCAATCGGGTGGCGTCGACGTGCTGTTCGTCCAGCAAGCTCACGTCGTCCGGCCAGAAAGTGTGGCCGGCATGCGACCGCAGTTGCGCGACGAGCGGAGCAACGGACACCGGCGAGCCCATCGTATTCGGGTATTTCGGATTGCCGATGATCCGAAGCACGCCGTTCTCGGTGAGCGGGCAGGTAGACCATGCCGAATGACCTACCCTTCCAAACCATGCATGTGCAGGCTCGTGCTGAACATGCGCAGGATCCAGCAAGGCGATGAGGACGTTGATGTCGAGCAGGTAGGTCATCAAAGTGAATCGTCGCGAAGTTGATTAACGACGTCGGGCGTGACGGGACGTGCCGTCGCGGAGACCGGCATCAACGGCAAGCCGTTGCGGCTCGACTGGTTCGTCGTCGTCCGCTGCAGTGCCGCGCGGGCGAGATCGGAAATAACCTTGCCGATACTCATGCCCGGCTTCGCGCGCTCCCGTGCGAAGGCGAGGACGTCGTCATCAATGTCCAGAGTGGTGCGCATGTCTCTCTCCTGATAGGCATCAAACATCAAGCATCACTATTATATGGCAGACGCATCAGACATCAAGCATCCCGCATCAGTGTTGTTGTAAACCTGACGGCGCGCAGCGCGCTTGCCGACCGGATCCACAGCGTGCCCGGTGCGCATGCCGCCCGCGGGAAGAGCGGCGGCGGCCGGCATCGCCGCTTCCATCGCGGATGAAAACTTTTTCCCGCGATGTCGATTCGCGTCGTCGCCGCGCGTCGTGTTGTCGTAACCCTGCGTTTGCCGCCTCCGGCCGGCAGACACCCTCGTTCCCTTTCAAGGAGATACGACAATGCGCGTCATGGTCATCGTCAAAGCCACCGCCGATTCCGAATCCGACCGGATGCCCGACCCCGAATGCATGGCAGAAATGGGCCGCTTCAACGAGGAACTGATGAAAGCCGGCATCCTGCTCGCCGCCGACGGGTTGCGCCCGAGCAGCCGCGGCAAGCGCGTGCACTTTTCCGGCAAGAACCGCACGGTCATCGACGGCCCGTTCGCCGAAACGAAGGAGCTCGTCGCCGGCTACTGGCTCTGGCGCGTGAAATCGATGGAAGAGGCCGTCGAGTGGGTGAAGCGCTGCCCGAACCCGATGCCCGGCGACTCCGACATCGAGATCCGCCCGCTGTTCGAGGCCGAGGATTTCAGCCCCGCATTCACTCCCGGGCTGCAGAAGCCGTAAGCGGCCATCGTCGCGGACGTATGCGAGCCGTCCGCCTGACAACCCGTAGGATTCGCCGAAATATGGTTGAAAGGCACGGTTGCTAGAGTCGCCGGAACAGGGTTTTCCCGGCATCCGGCCGGACTGGATCGACACATGCGAGGATCGATGAACCTGGCACGTACCTTCTGGCTGCTCCTGCTGCTCGCCGTCACGAGCTCGGCCTTCGCATTTCATGCGCGGGTCGTCGCGATTCCGAGCGCCGCGATGAGCGAAACGCTGAAGGCCACCATCGTGCTGCCCGACGATTACGCGCGCGACCACCACGGCGAACGCTATCCCGTCGTCTATCTGCTGCACGGCTCGGGCGGCGACCATACCGACTGGACGTCGAACACGCACATCGCCGCGCTCGCCGACCGCTACCGCGTGATCCTCGTGATGCCCGACGGCGGACACGAAAGCTGGTACATCGACAGCCCGTTCGATTCGGGCAGCCGCTACGAAACCTTCGTCGGCGACGAAGTCGTGTCCTATGTCGACCTGCATTTCCGCACGATCGCGGCCCAGCACGCACGCGCGATCACCGGGCTCAGCATGGGCGGCTTCGGCGCGCTGCGCATCGCGCTCGACCGGCCCGACACGTTCGGCGCGGTCGGCAGCATCAGCGGCGCGGTCGACCCGCGCTGCTGCGCGAACGAGCCGGGCATCGACCACGTGTTCGGCGATCCCGGCCGCCATCCGTCGTTCTGGAACCGCAACGTGATCGTCGAAAACGCGCGGGCGTTCGTGCGCGCGCATCTCGACCTGACGATCGATTGCGGCCGCGACGATGCCTTCGTCGACTCGAACCGCACGCTGCACGAACGGCTCGTCGCGCTGGGCGTGCCGCACGACTATGCGGAGCGCCCGGGCGGTCATACGTGGGATTACTGGGCGAATGCGATCCGCTACCAGATGCGGTTCTTCGCAACCTCGTTCCAGCATCGCGGCTACGCGTCTCGCGCCGCGCCATCCGCGCCCTCCGCACCGGACATGACCCGTGCGGGCCGACGCACGGCAACCGCTCAAGGCGGCTATCCGGCCGAAGGCCGCAAGGCCTGACGTCGAGAATCGAAACGGGGTGACGAACCGGCATGCCGCGCAACGCGCCCGGCAGGAAGATGAACGCGCGTCGCACGACGCGCGAAAAAGAGAAACGACGAAGCCGTCAGTTGCCGTGCGCGGTATCCGCGCCGACGACGCGATCGAAGAATTCCTGTGCACGCGCCAGCTCGTCGAGCGCGCGATCGAGACGCGACATCGCGCGTGCGTAGTGGGCCGACGAGCCGTCGTCGTCGCTTTCGCCGCGCACGGCGCGAAACGCCTGATCGACGTTGCGCGTCGCTTCGACGAAGCGTTGTGCGGCCCGCGCTTCCCGCGAACGGATATGGGTCGACATCGACACTCCTCCCTCAGGATTGCAGTGTGAAGCACGCCGACGCCCAGTGTGCGTGGCACGCATGTCGGCGGCGTGAACCACGACCCGTCGCATGTCGACGCATCGGCCGCCGCGCCGCGCGCTTCGTGCCGATTGTCGCGCCGCGCTCGCCGATCCGCTACGGCGAGATTGCAACAAATTCTTGCGCGAACGGCTTCGCGTGGGTCGTCACGCGCGCCCGATGCGCGGATGCGCCAGCCCCGCGAACGCGGCCGCCTCGCCCGGCGACAGGTCGAACAGATCGCCGGTGAGATCGCGCGGATGCTCGACCGCCGGCCGGTGGCGCATGCGCGCGACATGCGTGGGCGCCACATACGCGGCCGCCGTTTCGAGCGGCGGCACGTCGAACAGATCGCGCGTGACGCCGCGCACGGCGTCCGTCGGCGAACGGCCGCGCAAGCGCGCGACCAGCTCGACGAAGCGATCGAAATCGCCCGCGCGCGTGGCCTTGTTCACTTCCGCGAGATCGCGCGCCTTCAGCACGCACGGCTGAGCCAGCCGCACGAAATACGGCGCTTCGAGCTCGACCGACAGCGCGAGCGGATAGCTCTTGCCCGTCTGCTCCTTCGCACGCCCGACGCAGTCGACCACGGCCGCCCCCTGTGCGGCGCCCAGCGGCTTGCCGGTGCTCACGCTGCGCAGGTGATCGGGAAACACGCGCAACTGCGTGCCGACCGTCAGCGCCGTGGACGACGCGCACACGAGCGCGTAGTGCTGCTCGCGACGCCGGCCGGACGGCAGCGTCGAGCGGCTGGCGATGAACGTATGCGGCGGCAACGGCCGCACCTGCCCGCCTGCGTCGACCCACGCATTCCACAGCAATGCGTCCTTGCGCTCGCCCGCGCGCGGACGCGACGCGACCGGCGAGAACAGTGCGAGCAGCGAACCGGTGCGATGCGCGGCGACTTGCGCGCTGTTGCCGAGCGGCTGGTTGATGCCCCACAGAAAACGCCCGCCTCCGAGCCGGCGCTCCCATTCCTTGCGAAGTACGACGGTCGGCAGCTCCTCGCCGGACTCGGTGCCGATCTTGGTCCAGCAGAACGTGGGAGGGAGGTGTTTCAGTGTCATCAACTTTCTCGGGATACAGCCTCGCTGCTGACAGCAAGCCCATTCAACAGCCGTAACTGTATAGGTATAATGCATCGCATGGAAGCCCCGGACCAAGATTTTCCCGTTCAAGACCTGTTGCGCCGCCTGATGGCGGATACACGCTCGTCCAGCGAAATCGCGCGGCTTTCCGGGGTCAGCCAGCCTACCGTGTCGCGCCTTCGGTTGTCGAACGGGCGTCGGCTGCGCCGCAGCGCGCCATTCAATAAGCTATGCAGTTTCTATGGTGTCGATACGGAGCCGTCGCGCCGTCGGTACAACGACCTGCTGCGCGACGCGATCGTCGACGCGTGGGACGGGTCGGACGAGCACGGGCGCGCGCTGCTGGTCGTGATTCAGGGGCTGAAGGATTTGCAGGCGAAGGCGGATGACGGGTGATGGCGCGCGCGTGCGCGGTCATTCATCGAGATTGAATGCGGTGGGTACGCGCGCCCGCATCGGCGGCGGCGCGCCGTTTTCTCCCTGCGCGGCGCGGCGGCGCGCGAGCACCGCGTCGCGCGCCGCCGCCTTCGTCCTGACCGCGCGCCTCAGCGCTCGCACGCCGCGTCGCATTGCGCGAGCGAATTCTCCTTGCTACGAAACACCAACGGCTGTTCGGCGATCGGCGCGCGACGTCGCGCGAACTGCACGGCCTGTTCGACCTGGCCGTGATGGGCGGACTTCGCGCACACCGGATCGGCCTCCTTCGGGTCGCCGGCCAGCAGGTAGGCCTGACACCGGCAGCCGCCGTGATCCGTATGCCGCTCGTCGCACGTGCGGCACGGCTCGCGCATCCAGTCGTCGCCGCGAAACGCGTTGAACGCGTCGCTGTCGTACCAGATTTCCCGCAGCGGCCGGTCGCGCACGTTCGGCAACGCGAGCCCCGGCAACGACCGCGCGGCATGGCACGGCAGCGCGGTGCCGTCCGGCGCGACACCGAGAAACACCGAGCCCCAGCCGTTCATGCACGCTTTCGGGCGGCGCTCGAAATAGTCGGGCACGACGAACAGGATCTTGCAGCGCTCGCCGATCAGCTTGCGATAGCGGTTGACCGTGTCCTCGGCCTCGCGCACCTGCTCGACGGTCGGCATCAGTTGATCGCGATTGAGCATCGCCCAGCCGTAATACTGCGTGTTCGCGAGCTCCAGGTAATCGGCGCCGAGATCGAGCGCCATCTCGATGATCTGCCCCACGTGCGGCAGGTTGTAGCGATGCAGCACGCAGTTGAGCACCATCGGGTAGCCGTGCGCCTTGATCAGGCGCGCCACGTCGCGTTTCAGTTCGAACGTACGCGTGCTGGTCAGGAAATCGTTCAGCTCGCGCGTCGAATCCTGCAGCGACAACTGAATATGATCGAGCCCGGCGGCCTTGAGCCGCTCGATGCGCGCGACGTTCAGCCCGATGCCCGACGTGATCAGGTTCGTATAGAAGCCGAGCCCGCGCGCATGCGCGACGAGCGTCTCGAGGTCGCCGCGCTGCAGCGGCTCGCCGCCCGAGAAGCCGATTTGCGCGGCGCCGAGCGCGCGCGCGTCGCTGATGACCGTGCGCCACGCGTCGGTGTCCAGTTCCGCGCCGTGCGTCGCGAAATCGACCGGGTTGTAGCAGAACGCGCAATGCAGCGGGCAGCGGTACGTGAGTTCCGCGAGCAGCCACAGCGGCGCGGACGGACGGGAAGTGTCGGGCGCCATGTCAGTCGAGCCAGCCGCGCAGTCGCGCATGATCGAGGAAGCGGTAGACGTCGGTCGCGAGATCGGATTGCATGAACAGGCGCTCGAGCTCGCCGATGATGTCGTCCAGTTCGCGCGTGCCGTCGCAGCGCGCGAGTATCTCCCCCGCGCTCGGATTGAGCTTGACCATGCCCTCCGGATAGAGGAGCACGTACGCATCCTGGGCCGCCTCCCATTGGAGGCGGTACATGCCCCTGAGGCAGGGGCGCAGCGGCACGCCGCTGGCGGCTTCGATCGCGTTCATAGCGGATAGGCCTTTTCGACGGCGTCGAGCATCGACCACAGGATGTCGAGCTTGAATTGCAGGATGCCGAGCGCGCGCTGCTGCGCGTCCGGTGTCGTGAAATGCTCCAACGTGACCGCGAGCCCGTGCTCGACGTCGCGTTGCGCGAGCGGCACGCGGCTGCGGAAATAATGCAGTCCGGCCGGCTCGATCCACGGGTAATGCGACGGCCAGCCCGCGAGCCGGTCGAGATGGATCTGCGGCGCGAACATCTCGGTCAGCGACGAGCACACGGCTTCCTGCCACGGCGCGCGCCGCGCGAAGTTCACGTACGCATCCACCGCGAAACGCACGCCGGGCAGCACGTGTTCGAGCGACCATAGCTCGTCGCGCGTCAGACCGCATGCCTCGCCGAGCCGCACCCACGCCTCGATGCCGCCTTCGTTGTCGCCCTGCCCGTCGTGGTCGATCAGCCGCTGGATCCAGCGGCGCCGCGTCTCGCGGTCGGGACAGTTCGACAGGATCGCCGCATCCTTGAGCGGAATGCAGATCTGGTAATAGAAGCGGTTCGCGACCCAGCCGCGGATCTGCGTGGGCGAACAGGCGCCGCTGTTGAGCCGCCGGTTGAACGGGTGATGGATGTGATAGCGCGATTCGAGCGCACGCAGGCGCGCCTCGAATTCGGTCGCGGTCCAGGGCGTCGCGTGCAACGCCGTAGCGGGGATCGGTGCGTTCATCGTCAGACCTGGAATTGCATGCCGTCGTGCGCGACGTCGATGCCGTGCGCGCGCAGGTGCGCATGCTCGACGGAATGCGGATCGAGAATCGGGTTCGTGTTGTTGATGTGCGTGAGCACCTTGCGCGTGCGCGCGGGCAGCCGGTCGAGCCAGTCGATCATGCCGGGCCGCCCGTGTTCCGCGCACTGCGCGAGATGCCCCATGTCGGCCGCGTGCTTGCCCGACAGGCCGAGATCGATCATCTCGGTCCCGGTCCAGAACGTGCCGTCCACCAGCACGAGATCGGCGCCGTCCATGGCCGCGCGCACGTCGTCGGTGACCGACGCGAGCCCCGGCGCATAGAACGCGCGCCGCCCGCTCGCGACGTCCTCGATCGACAGCGCGATGTTGTCGCCGGGCGCGGCCGACGCACGCCGCGGCGAATAAGGCGGCGGCTTGCTGTCGACGGCGATCGCGGTGAAACGGATCCCGCGCGCCGCGGGCACTTCGAATGGCTCGCCGGGCACGATCGTGTGCGCGGCGACGCCGCAGTAATGGCCGAGCAGCGGCACGAGCGGCAAGCCGGTCGACAGGTCGTCGAGCACCGGCGCGCTCGCGTACAGCGGCAGCGGCGTCGAGCGCTCGCGCAGCATCAGCAGGCCCGTCACGTGATCGATCTGCGCGTCGCACAGCACGACGGCGGCGATGCCGCTGTCGCGGATCGCGCGCGCCGGTTGCAGGTCCGGATCCGCGCGCAACTGCGAAAGAATGTCGGGCGACGCATTGACGAGAACCCAGTCGATACCGTCTTCGCTGACCGCGATCGACGATTGCGTGCGCGGCACCACGTGGCCGCTTCCGCTGCGCGCGCGGCGGCAGTTCGCGCAATTGCAGTTCCATTGCGGCAGCCCGCCGCCGGCTCCCGAGCCGAGTATCTTGATCTTCATGGGCGTCAGCTCCCGAGGCCGCCCGCGCCGACCACGGCGAAACGGGCGGCACGCGCGGCGATCAGCGGTTGGCGATGTACATCGTGATTTCGAAGCCGAAGCGCAGGTCGGTGTATGACGGTGTCGTCCACTGCATGATGTGTCTCCTGTTGAGTTGATGAATCGATGAGTCGATGTGTTGCTGCGTGAGTCGAACAACCGCGGTGATCGAGCGGTCGCTTCCTCTTCAGCAAGGAGCGTGCCGATGCGTTGCCTTCACCGCCACGCAGCGGCATACGGCCGTCATCCGGGCATCGGGACGCAATCCTTACGAATGGCCGACACGATTCGCGCGAATGCGCCCGGCCGTCCGGACGGCGCGAGGCGCCCGGGCGGTGACAGGTGTTGAATCGTTGAACACCGGTGTTGCAACTTGACACACCGGCTGTGACACGTTGCGCACCCGGCGCACCGGCCGGTGCGCCGTGGCTCGCGTATCAGCTTTCGTCAGACGGGTGCCGCGCCGCGTCGGCCGCGGGCATCTTCCGGTAGATCGTGTTGCGCGACACGCCGAGCGCGCGCGCGGCGGCGGACACATTGCCGCCGTGACGGGCCAGCGCGGCCGCGATCGCGGATGCCGCGACATCCTGCAGGCGCGTGTCGGCGGGCGGGAAGGCGTCCACGCCGCAGGGCCCGGCGCCCGCCGCGGCAGGCCGGGCGGGCGCGGCGGGCGACGCGCACGCCTCGGAGACGGCCTGCACAACCTGCGCGTCGCCGCGCCGCAGGTCGTCGAAGAAGTCGTCCGGCAGGTGCTCGCGGCGGATTTCGCCGTCGTCGTCGACCATCGCGGCCGCCGTGCGCAGCAGGTTGCCGAGCTGCCGGAAGTTGCCCGGCCACGTGCAGCGCACGAACAGTTCCATCACGTCCGGCGCGACCGACAGCGGCGGCCGCCCCGGGCCCGCGAACGCTTCGCGCTGCAGCATCTTCTGCACGACGACCGCGAGATCCGTGCGGTCGCGCAACGGCGGCAGGCGCACCACGAGGCCGTTCAGCCGGTAGTAGAGATCCTCGCGGAAACGGTTCTGCGCGATCATGTCGCGCAAATCGCGATGCGTCGCGCAGATGATCGCGATGTCCACGGGGATCGTCTTCGTCGAGCCGAGCGGGTTGACGAGACGCTCCTGCAGCACGCGCAGCAGCCGCACCTGCAGCGGATACGGCATGTCGCCGATCTCGTCGAGGAACAGCGTGCCGCCGTTCGCCTGCAGCAGCTTGCCGATCGCCCCCTTGCGGCGCGCGCCGGTAAACGCGCCCTCCTCGTAGCCGAACAGTTCGGACTCGATCAGCGTCTCCGGAATCGACGCGCAGTTGACCGCGACGAACGGCGCGTCGCGGCGCGGCGAGTCGTTGTGGATCGCCTGCGCGAGCAGTTCCTTGCCGGTGCCGGTCTCGCCGGTGATCAGGATCGGGATGTCCTTGCCGATCACCTTGCGTACCTTCGCGATCACGCTGGCGACCTGCGCATCGCCGGTGTCGAGATAGTTGAGCCGCGACAGGCCGGCCGACGTGCCCGCCGCCGGCGCGGGCGCCGCGTTCGCGCGCGCGGCCGGCGCCCCCGCATCGTGGACGTCCGTCGGCCGGCTGCCTTCGGCGAGCGTCGCGCGGCGAAAGTGCACGCGCGCGCACACCACCGCGCCGTTGCCGAGATTGAGCATCAGGTGCCGGTCGGTGCTCGCGCGCATGCGGTCGATCAGTTGCGCACTGGTGATGTCGAACAGCGACGACAGCGTGTGCGCGCGCAGCGCGGCGAGCGGCATGCCGAGCTGGAACTGCGCGCTGCGATTGGCCGACAGGAAGCGGCCGTCGGCGGTGAACGCGACGATCCCCTCCATCAGCGTGCCGAGAAATTCGGGGCGGCCATGGAACGACACCTGCAGCGTTTCCTGAAAGGTCGTCGTAAACAGATGATTCTCGATCATCTGCACCGACATCTTCGCGAGCGCCATCGTGTGCTGGTGATAGCTGCGGTGGTCGCCCGTCACGTCGAGCACGCCGATCGCGTCGCCGTACGGATCGAGGATCGGCACGCTCGAACAGGTCAGGAAGCGGTTCGCGGCCAGGAAGTGCTGGTCGCCGTGGACGACCATCGGGCACAGCTCGGCCAGCGCCGTGCCGATCGCGTTGGTGCCCTGCCGGTTCTCCGCCCAGTTCGCGCCCGGGCGCAGCGCGACCTTCTCCGCGCGGCGCAGGAAATCGTCGTCGCCGATCGAATGCAGGATCAGCCCTTCCGCGTCGGTCAGCACGATCATGCTCTGCGTATTGACGATCTGCTCGTGCAGCGTTTCCATCACCGGCATCGCGTGCACGCACAGCACCCGGCTCTGCTCGCGCTTGAGCACCAGCGCCGCGTTCGACAGCACGTCGTAATCGGGGCGTGCCGATACCTGCAGGCCGAACGTCTCCGAGCGCTCGTGGGCCTTCTGGATCGACGGTGCGGGCCAGCCAGCGGGATGCGCGGCCCGTGTCCCGGCCGCCTGCTCTACGTCATCGCGCATTGTCTCCTCCGGGGGATCCTTCCGGTCAACTGCCGGACTCTTTGCCGTCATTGCAAGCAAGCATCGGGCCACGCTGGCGCCGCGCAACCCGATCGAAAGGAGGATGTAATGAATCGCCCGGGCGCGGCGGCGCGCGTCGCGCCGCGCGACGGCCTGTCTGCGTGATACCGCGATTTCCCGGCGCGTGACTACCCGTGCGAATCCGGATCTTCGCGGCTGGCGCGCTTCTCGCTTTGTCGCAGGGCGGGCCGGGCGACCGTCCGGCCGCCGACGATTACGCCTCCCGATTCCGCCCGAACCCTATCGACATGACGCGTCGCCCGATTCGATCCACGCCGCCGCCCGCCATGCGGGTCTTGCCCGACACGCCGGCGCCGCCGCCCACGCCCGTTCGCCGACGCCTGCGCCGCGATGCGCAATCGATCGCCTTCACCGTGGCCGGCGCCGCGCACGGCCATCCGGTCGTCGTGCTGCACGGCGGCCCCGGCAGCGGCAGCCAGGCCGGCATCCTGCGGCTGTTCGACCTCACCCGCGTGCGCGTCGTGCTCGTCGACCAGCGCGGCGCGGGCGCGTCGACACCGCGCGGCGGCACGCGTCACAACGACACCGCGCGGCTGATCGCGGATCTCGAGGCGGTGCGCGAACAGCTCGGCGTGACACGCTGGGGCGTCGTCGGCGGATCGTGGGGCGCCGCGCTCGCACTCGCGTATGCGGGCACGCATCCGGAACGGGTGACGGGCGTCGTGCTGCGCGGCCTGTTCCTGACGTCGCGCCGCGAAGTCCGCGGGCTCTTCATGACGTCCCGCACGCGTGCCCCGCGCGAATGGCGGCGCCTCAATGCAGCGGCCGGGGGTGGCCGGCCGGATCGCCTGCTGTCGCGCTGCGCGCAGCGATTGCGCCACGGCGCGAGCGCGGCCCGGCAGCGCGCGGTGGCGCTCGCGTGGCACGCATACGAAAGCGCGATCCTCGCATCGGCACGCACGCGCCGCTCGCCCATGCGCGCGATCCGTTCGAACGAGACCGTCCGCCGGCTGATCGACAAATACCGGATCCAGGCGCACTACCTGCAACACGATTGCTGGCTCGGCGAGCGCCGCGTGCTCGCGCTCGCGCGACGGGCCGCACGGGCCCACGTGCCGCTGTTCGCCGCGCACGGGATACACGATCCCGTTTGCCCGGTCGGCAACGTCGAGCGCCTCGCGCGAGCCGTGCCCGAAGCGCGAATCGAATGCGTGAAGGCCGGGCATCTGGCAAGCGACCCGGCGCTGGCGCGCAGCATCGCACGCGCGGTGAACGCACTGTTCGCGACAGCGCCGTTCACGTGACGGCCCGCGCGCGTTGGTGCCATGACGCGGCGACACGCTCAATCCCACGCATAACGCGCGCCGACCCACGCGCCGCGCGGTGCGCCCGGCCCGACGAACGGTTCGTTCACCGGGTTGGCGCCGTCAAACGTGTGGTTCGGTCCGTTGAAGAAATTCTGGCCGAGTACGCCGAAGCTCGCGTAGCGCTTGTCGAGCAGGTTCGTCACGCTCGCGAATACCTCGAACCGCTTCGTGACCCGGTAACGCATGTCGAGATCGACGAGCACGTAGCCCGCGATCCTGCCGTTCACGTCGCCGTTGTTCTCGTCGCCGCGCGCGTACACGCCGCTGCGCCACGTGACGTTCGCGCCGATGTCCCATGCAGGCGTTGCCGCATAGTCGAGCCGCAGCTTCACCGTATGCGCGGGAATGCCGGGGATGCGGTCGCCCGGCTTGACCGTCACGTTGCCGTTCGCGTCGGCCGCCGAATTCGCCGGGCTGTGTTCGGTCCACGACGAACGGTAGGTCGCATCGACATGGCTGTACGACAGCCCGACACCGAGCGGGCCGAGCCGCGTGCGGCCGGCGAGCTCGATACCCTGCCGCCGCGTATCGCCGACGTTGCGGAAATAGCCCTGCGCGCTGGCCGGGCTGCTGATGAACTGTATGTCATCGGTCAATGTCGTGCGATAGGCCGCGGCGCTCCAGGTCGTCGCGGCGCCGATGCGGCCGCGCACGCCGGCCTCGAGCGTCCTCGAGATCACGGGTTTGAGCGCCGGGTCGGCGATGAAGTCGTTCGGCAGCGAACACGGCGCCGCCGGGTCCGCGCACGCGAGCTCGATCGCTGTCGGCGAACGCATGCCTTCGTTGTACGTCGCATACGCGGTAAAACCCGGAACCGGGTTCCAGTTGAGCCCGACCGCCGGGTTGAAGCGCGAGAACACGTGGTTGCCGTCGAGCAGCGGCTGCACGCCGCTCTCGTCGCCGATCTGCGCTTTCGACCAGTCGTAGCGGCCCGACAGCGTGAGCGTCCAGTGCGGCGTCAGCGACAGCGCGTCGCTCAGGTACACGCCGAAATTCGTGTTGCGCGTCTTGGCGCGGGTCTGCTGCACGAAATCGCCGATGCCGAGCGCCGCGCGCGCATCGGTGAAAGACGCGTCCTGCGACGACGCGACGTAGCTCGAGTTCGCGATATCGGCCGAGACGCCCGCGACCAGCCGGTTCGCCATCCCGCCGAGCTTGCCGAGCAGCGTGAGCTGCACGCTGCCGCCGTAGCTGTCGGTGACGATCGTCGATTGCGCGTTGCTGCCCTGCACCGTGTCGACCGTGCCGTCCTCGTCCACCGATCCGTAATCCGTATTGTTGTTGCTGCTCGTGTTCGTGTTGCGCAGGTGCCGGTAGTACGCGTTGCCGCTCAATTCGACGTTTTCGCCGAAGAAGCGGTCGCCCGACAGCGTCAGGTAGCCGGCGCTGTTGCGGTTCCGGTCCGGATACGTATACGCCTGCTTGCGGTTGTCGAGGAACGAGCGCGGGATCGTCTGGGAGCCGGACAGCGTGTTGTCCGCGCCGCCCGCCGCGAGCGACAGCGTCGTGTCCGCATCGGTGTAGCGCAGCTTGCCGAACGCCTGCCGCACGCGGCTCGCGTTATGGTCGGCCCAGCCGCCGTCGTTCGCGACGTTCGCGGTCGCGTAGTAGTCGAGGTTCGGGCCGATCGTGCCGCCCTGCTCGACGCTGGCGCTCTTGCGGCCCCACGCACCGCCCGACACCTCCGCTTCGCCGCCCGGATTCGACCTGCCGTCCTTCGTCGTGATCGCGAGCGCACCGCCGAGCGTGTTGAGCCCGTACACCGGATTGGAGCCCGGAATCAATTGCACGCGGTCGATCGCCTGCATGGGCAGGATGTCCCAGTTCACGACGTCGCCGAACGGCTCGTTTACGCGCACGCCGTCGACGAACACCGACAGCCCCTGCGGCGTGCCGAGCAGCGGCGACGCGGTGAAGCCGCGATAGTTGACGTCCGTCTGATACGGGTTGCCCTGCGCATCCGAGATCGTCACGCTCGGCAGGTTCGCCGCGAAGAAATCGGCGAGCGTCGCGCGGTGCTGCGCGTCGAGTTCCGCCGCACGCACCGTCTGCACGTTCGCCGGCACCTTCGACAGCGGCGTGCCGATCCCGAGCAGCGGCGTGGTGCCGACGACGACCACCGCAGGCAGCACGACGTCCGGCTCGAGCGCGGCCCCGTCCGCCTGCGGCTGCGCGCACACGCTGCCGGCCGGCAAGCCGACCAGCGCGAGCGCGCCGAGGGCCGTGCCGACGCATCGCGCACGCCGGCCGCGCCGCGTCGCGGCGTCGCGCGCGGCGGCCTTTGGTCTCCTGATCATCTACGTTGTCTCCGCATTCATGTTCCGCCGGCGCGTGCGAGGCATCGCGCGGCGACGGGTTGTCGCGAAGCCGGCGTGCGAGAACCGTGCCAGCGCCGCGAGCACGCGTGGCGCGCGCTGCGCCGCACATCGCGTCGGTACCCAATGTGGGCGACCGACTCGCCGCTGTTGCGCGGGCTGCGCCACCTGTCTTGTTTGGCAACACTTCGCGCGCGACGGTGTACCTGAATGCAACACCTGCGTCGACGCGATGGCGCGAACCGCCCTTGCGTGCTTCCCCTGCGATACGCCGGTATGCCGCGTCATACCGGCATGCGACACCGATGGCATGCGACTTGCGTAACGGACAGTGCACTCGGCCCGGAAACCCCAACCGTGCCGGCGCGACGAATCGTTCGCGGCGGTGCGACCACAATGACTCAGGAGACAACCATGAAGAAACTCTCGGCTTCAGCGAGCCGGCTGGCGACGATCGGCATCGCGGCGGCGGCGGCCGTCGCGCTGAACCCCGGCCTCGTCGAAGCGGCCGCGGACTACCCGGCCGTGACCTACCAGCGCCTGACCGATGCGCACGGCGATCCGGGCTGGCTGACCTACTACCGCACCTACGACGGCCGCTCGCACTCGCCGCTCAAACAGATCGACACGTCGAACGCGAAGGATCTCAAGCAGGTGTGGGCGTACAAGTTCCCCGCCGACCTGAAGCAGGGCTTCGAGGCCACGCCGATCGTCAACGGCAACTATCTGTTCGTGACGACGCCGAAGGACAACGTCTACGCGTTCGATGCGAAGACCGGCAAGCAGCTGTGGAAATACGAGCCGAAACTCGGCGCGGCGTCGTTCAAGACCGCGTGCTGCGACGTAGTGAACCGCGGCGTCGCGCTGTACGGCAAGAACGTCTATATCGCGATGCTGAACGGCGAAGTCGCGGCGCTCGACGCGCAGACCGGCAATCTCGTGTGGAAGAAGCAGATGTTCGAGCCGGGCCTCGGCTACGCGTTCTCGCTCGCGCCGCTCGCGATCGACGGCGCGATCGTCGTCGGCACGTCCGGCGGCGAATACGGCATTCGCGGCTACATCGCCGCGCTGAATCCGGAGGACGGCTCGCAGGTCTGGAAACGCTACACGATCCCCGCCGCCGGCGAAAAGGGCGCGGAAACCTGGCCCGACGGCATGCAAAGCCATGGCGGCGGCGCCGCGTGGCTCACCGGCACGTACGACGCCGCGTCCCGCACGCTGTACTGGGGCGTCGGCAACCCCGGCCCGTGGCTCGCCGCGCTGCGCCCCGGCGACAACCTGTATTCCGACTCGCTGCTGGCGCTCGATGCGAAGAGCGGCAACCTGAAGTGGCACTACCAGTACACGAACAACGACACGTGGGACTACGACGGCGTGAACGCGGCCGTCCTCGCGGACATCAAGTACAAGGGCAAGGACTACGACGCGATCATCCACGCGGACCGCAACGGCTTCTTCCATGCGATCGACCGCACGACCGGCAAGCTGATCTACGCGACGCCGTTCGTGAAGGCGCTGTCGGTCACCGGCTACACGGCCGACGGCAAGCCGATCCAGGACGCATCGAAGTTCCCGAAGGCCGGCACGACGATCGAGACGTGCCCGAGCTTCCTCGGCGGCAAGAACTGGTGGTCGATCTCGTACGACCAGGAACGCAACATCGCGGTCGTGCCCGCGCTGCATGCGTGCATGAGCCTGACCGGCAAGTCGGTCAGCTACATGGAAGGCCTGCCGTATCTCGGCGAAGGCTTCGAGATCAAGCCCGAACCGGGCAGCGAAGGCTACGGCGAACTGACGGCCATCGACGTGAACACCGGCAAGAAGCTGTGGAGCCACTGGTCGAAGAAGCCGTGGAACGGCGGCGTCGCGACCACGGCGAGCGGCCTCGCGTTCAGCGGCTCGCTCGACGGCCACCTGTACGCGTTCGACACGGCGACCGGCAAGGTGCTGTGGGAAAGCCCGCAACTGGCGAGCGGCATCATTTCCCAACCGTCGGTGTATGAAGTCGACGGCAAGGAATATGTCGCCGTGCTCGCCGGCTACGGCGGCGCGAACCCGATCTGGGGCGGCCCGATGGCCGACATCGCGAAGGACGTTCCGCGCGGCGGCACGCTGTACGTGTTCGCGCTGAACTGAACACGCGCCACGCCCGAGTCGCGCCCGCATGCGCCCGATGCGGGCGCGACGTCCCACCTGCTTCAACCGGACATACGATCATGAATACTCGCCTCACTTCCGTTACCGTCGCCAGTCTGCTCGCCGTGGGCGTGGCGCTGACACCGGCAGCCGCGTCGGCCGGCGTGCGCGTCTGCACGCTGCCCGGCAGCCCGACCACCGCGCTCGACCGCTCCGTTGCGCGCGAAGTGTTCCGCGCCGCGGGCATCGCCGCGACCTTCAACAAACACGGCGTGGACGACAACGGCGACGACGACGGCATCTCCGCCAGCGAGCTGACGAAATCGCTCGAACGCGACTGCGACGTGATCGCCGGCTTCCCGCGTTCGGCGATCGCCGATGCGTCGGGATCCAGGATGACGTTCTCGCAGGGCTATCTGCGCTCCGGCTACGTCAGCGTGTCGCTGCGCGACGCGCCAGCGCCGACCGGCGCCAAGGAAACGATCGCGGCCACGTACGGCAGCCCGTCGCAACTGATCGCCGCGCAGCAGACGAACGCCCGCTTCGACCTCGAGAACACGAGCGAGAAAACGATCGGCGCGCTCGCCGCGGGCCGTGCGCAACGCGCGATCGTCTGGTATCCGAGCGTCGTCGCGTACGAGCGAGCCCATCCGAAACAACGGTTCCAGGTCGCGGCGACGTCGTCGCCGTACTCCGACTGGCAACTGTCGTTCGCGTTCGGGCCGGGCAAGGACGCGCTGCAAAAGCGCATCGACGCCACGCTGTCGCAGATGAGCGGCAACGGTCGTCTCGCGTCGCTCACGCGCGGCTGGACGCTGCCCGACGGCATCGCGCAAGCCGCCACGCGCGTGCCCGGCCGGTTTCTCGACGGCGCGCTCGCGTCCGCACAGCGGCCGGCAAGGAGCGGCTTCATCAAGGTGTCGACGAGCGAAGGCGGCGGCGTCCCGTCGTTCGATCAGGCGCAGGTGCAGCACGGCAAGAAGCTCTACGGCGATGCGTGCGCGAAATGCCACGGCGATCAGCTCGAGGGCAATACCGCGCCCGCGCTGAGCGGAGAATCGTTCGCGCCCGAGGGCAAGTCGCATATCACGGTCGGCGGCATCTTCCTGTACATGTCGAGCAACATGCCCGCCGATCGCCCCGGCAAGATGACCGCACAGGAGTACGAGGACCTGATGGCGTTCCTGCTTTACTCGAACGGCTACGACGCGTCGAAGAGCAAGCTGACCGCCGAGATCGCCAACGCATCGAAGGCGCCGCTCATCGCCGGACCGCGCAAGTAATCCGCCCGCCCACCTTCGTTTCGATCGACCGCCGCGCCGGGCAGTTTGCCCGGCGCGCGAACCGGACTTTTTCTTTTCATTTCATTCAGGACCCCATCATGATCTCCCGTCACCGCAGAACCTTCTTCGTTCAGGCCGCCGGCCTGTGCGCCGCGCTCGCGGCCGGCCCCCGTGCATTCGCGGCCGCCCCGCCCGTCGACGAAAACGATGCGACGGCGAAGACGCTCGGCTACCGCGCCAAGGCGGCCGCCGTCGACGCAGGCAAGTTCCCGAAGTATCAGGCTGGCCAGACGTGTTCGAACTGCCGCTTCTACAAGGCTGCCGCGGGCGAATCCTTCGGTACGTGCCCGATGTTCGCGGGCAAGACGGTTGCCGCCGAAGGCTGGTGCAACGTCTATGCAAAGCTCGCCTGACGCCGGGCCCGCGCGCGAGCGCGACGGCGTGTCGCGGCGCGGCGCGGCCCCCGATCGCGCCGCGCATCTGCATGCGCTGATCGCGCTGGGCATCGATCGCGGCTACGTGACGCACGGTGAAATCGCCGACGCGCTACCCGACGATGCGGCCGACGGCGCGGATTTCGACGCAGCAGCGTCGATGCTGCGCGAGTTCGGCATCGACGTACGCGAGCATGCCGGCGCGCGCACCGCGTGGACGCTCGACGGCCATTTTTCGCAGGTGACGGAAGTCGCGTCGACGCTGGCCGACGCGTCGACGCCGCTCGCGGCCGACGACCTGCTCGCGGGCCAGACCAACGACCCGGTCCGGCTCTATCTGCGGGAAATGAGCGCGACGCCGTTGCTCGAACGCGACGAGGAAATCGCGCTCGCGCTTCGTCTGGAAAGCGGCCGCGCCGCATGCGTCGACGCATTGAGCCGCGATCCGGCGGCACTCGCCGTCGTCGCGGCGATCGCGGACGACGTCCGCGCCGGCAAGGTGGCGGCATCGGCTTACGTGACGGGGTTCGCCGGTGAAGCCGAGCCGCCCGCGAATGCGGCGACGATGTCGTCCGACGAGCCGATCATGGCACCGCCCGCGCCCGACGACGACGCCGGTCTTTCCCTCGACAGCCCGGCGTGGCGCGATACGGTCGTCGGGGCGCTCGAGCGTGCCGGTGTGTTGGCATCGGCGATGCAGCACGCATTGCGAGCGGACGGTTTCGAGTCGGCGACTTACCGCGCGCTGCTGCGCGACGCTGGCGCGTTAACCGGCAGCATCCGCTTCACCTCGCGCGCGATCGAACGCATCGGACAGACGAACCGCGAGCGCGCGACGCAAGCGCGCACGTTCGAAAAACGGCTCGTCGACACGCTGGCCGCCGCGGGCATACGCGTCGAATCCGCGCGCCACGATCTATTCACGCGGTGCGACGACGTACGCGCGTGGCTACACGCATACAGCGCCGCGCACCCCGATTGCGCGACCGCCCTCGCCCGCCACGCGCCGGCGTTGATCGACGCGCGCACCGCGCTCGCTCGCCTGGCCGCCGAGTCTCCGCTGCCGCTCGACATCGCGATTGCGCTCGATGCGCGGCTCTCGCGTGTCGAGCGCGCGATGCAACCCGCGAGAACGAAGCTGTTCCAGAGCAATCTACGGCTCGTCGTGTCGGTGGCCAAGCGCTATGCCGATCGCGGCCTGCCGTTCCCCGATCTGATCCAGGAGGGCAATATCGGCCTGATGAAGGCCGTCGATCGCTACGACCACCGGCGCGGCTTCAAATTCTCGACGTATGCGACATGGTGGATCCGGCAGGCGATCACGCATGCGCTCGCCGATCTGGGGCGCACGATACGCGTACCCGCGCATACGGTCGATACGCTCAACAAGCTGTCGCGGCTCGCGCGAATCCACCGGCAACGGACCGGCGACGTCGCCGACGCGCGGGTGCTCTCCACGCAGATGCGGCTGCCGGTCGACAAGGTGCGCGAGCTGATGAGCATCGTGCGCGAGCCGATCTCCGCCGATTTGCCGGTTTCGCCCGATCACGACCTGACGCTGTGCGACGTCACGATCGACCCCGACGCGCCGACACCCGAAGAAGCGGCGAGCGCCGGTCAGTTGCGCACGGCGGTCGCCGCGCTGATCGACCGCCTCCCCGCACGCGAAGCGTGGATTCTCCGCCTGAGGTACGGCATCGATGTCGACAACGAGTATTCGCTGCGCGAGATCGGCCGGCAACTGAACCTGTCGGCGGAGCGCGTCCGCCAGCTCGAGGTAGCGGCGCTCGAACGCATCCGGCAATTCCGGCACGCGCCGGCGCTGCGTTCACTGCTCGCCTGACACGGCCATGCCGGGGCGACCGCCTGCCGGCTCGCCCATCCACTGCTCAGGACTGCAACACGACCTGCTGCATTTCTGAACGCCGCGCCGCCTCGCGCCGTCATTCGCAACACCGCAGGGCCGATCGGATCGGGCGCCACCCGCCCGACTGCCGCGGTTTTCGCCGCAGTCGCGCCCCGGTCGCGCAACTGGCATGCATGTTGCGTTTTCACGAGCGCAGCAGGAATCACACGAACGCATGGAGACACGCTTGTCCAAGATCGAATCGGTTCTTCACGAAACCCGTCAGTTCGCGCCGCCCGCGGCGCTCGAGAAGACGGCGACCATTTCCGGCATGCCGGCCTATCGCGCGCTCGTCGCCGAGGCCGAGCAGGATTACGAAGGCTTCTGGGCGCGGCTCGCGCGCGAGGGCCTCACGTGGCACAAGCCGTTCACCAAGGTGCTCGACGAGCGTAACGCGCCGTTCTACACATGGTTCGACGACGGCGAGCTCAACGCGTCGTACAACTGTCTCGACCGTCACGTCGAAGCGGGCCACGGCGAGCGCGTCGCGGTGATCTTCGAGGCCGACGACGGCACCGTCACCCGCGTCACCTATGCGGATCTCCTCGCACGCGTGTCGCGCTTCGCGAATGCGCTGAAGAAACGCGGGATCGGCAAGGGCGATCGCGTCGTCATCTATATCCCGATGTCGATCGAAGGCATCGTCGCGATGCAGGCCTGCGCGCGCATCGGCGCGACGCACTCGGTCGTGTTCGGCGGCTTCTCCGCGAAATCGCTCAACGAGCGGCTCGTCGACGTCGGCGCCGTGGCACTCATCACCGCCGACGAACAGGCGCGCGGCGGCAAGACGCTGCCGCTCAAGAGCATCGCCGACGAGGCGATCGCGCTGGGCGGCTGCGAAGCGGTCAAGAGCGTGATCGTCTATCGCCGCACCGGCGGCAAGATCGACTGGCATGCGGGCCGCGACCTGTGGATGCACGAGCTGACCGACGGCGAATCCGACCGCTGCGAGCCGACCTGGGTCGGCGCCGAGCATCCGCTGTTCATCCTGTATACGTCGGGCTCGACCGGCAAGCCGAAGGGCGTGCAGCACAGCACGGGCGGCTACCTGCTGTGGGCCGCGCAGACGATGAAGTGGACCTTCGACTGGAAACCGGACGACGTGTTCTGGTGCACGGCCGACATCGGCTGGGTCACGGGCCACACGTACATCACGTACGGTCCGCTCGCGTGCGGCGGCACGCAGGTCGTGTTCGAGGGCGTGCCGACTTATCCGGACGCCGGCCGTTTCTGGAAGATGATCGGCGATCACAAGGTCACCGTGTTCTACACCGCGCCGACCGCGATCCGTTCGCTGATCAAGGCAGCCGAAGCCGACGACAAGGTCCATCCGAAGAGCTATGACCTGTCGAGCCTGCGCATCATCGGCACGGTCGGCGAGCCGATCAATCCGGAAGCGTGGATGTGGTATCACAAGCACGTCGGCCACGAGCGCTGCCCGATCGTCGATACGTGGTGGCAGACCGAAACCGGCGGCCACATGATCACGCCGCTGCCGGGCGCGACGCCGACCGTGCCGGGTTCGTGCACGCTGCCGCTGCCGGGCATCATGGCCGCGGTGGTCGACGAGACGGGCCAGGACGTGCCGAACGGGCAAGGCGGCATTCTCGTCGTCAAGCGTCCGTGGCCCGCGATGATCCGCACGATCTGGGGCGATCCGGAGCGCTTCAAGAAGAGTTATTACCCGGAAGAACTCGGCGGCACGCTCTATCTGGCTGGCGACGGCACCGTGCGCGACAAGGAGACCGGCTACTTCACGATCATGGGCCGGATCGACGACGTGCTCAACGTGTCGGGCCACCGGCTGGGCACGATGGAGATCGAATCGGCGCTGGTGTCGCATGAACTCGTGGCCGAGGCGGCGGTGGTCGGCCGCCCGGACGACACGACGGGCGAGGCGGTCGTGGCATTCGTGGTGCTGAAGCGTTCGCGCCCGGAAGGCGACGAAGCGGCGGCGCTCGCGAAGGTGCTGCGCGACTGGGTCGGCAAGCAGATCGGGCCGATCGCGAAGCCGAAGGACATCCGCTTCGGCGACAACCTGCCGAAGACGCGCTCGGGCAAGATCATGCGGCGCCTCTTGCGCTCGCTCGCGAAGGGCGAGGCGATCACGCAGGATACGTCCACGCTCGAGAATCCGGCCATCCTCGAGCAGTTGAACCGCTCGATGTGACATCGCCCGCCACGGCGGGCGTATCGCTTCAACGCGGCGCCGCGGCACGGCCGCGATCCCGTTTCCCACGCCGGGCTCGCGGCCGCCTTCGCGCCGGCGACAGGCATCGCCGTGCGTTCCCCGACGGCACGGCATGCAGGCGGCTCGCATCGCTTTCGCCGCCTTTTCAATTAGTCGTACGTATTACAACACTCACAAAACGGAGACAGACGATGAAGAGCAGGACATGGATGATTTGCACGGCGCTGTTCGGCGCGGCCGCCAGCACGAGCAGTTTCGCGCAGAGCAGCGTCACGCTGTACGGCGACCTCGACGCCGCGTTGCTCTATACGAGCCGATCGCTCGATTCGGCAACCGGCGGCAACGCCGGGCGCCAGTTCGCGCTGACCGACACGGGCATGACGCCGACCAACTTCGGCATCACGGGTACCGAGGATCTCGGCGGCGGGCTGCACGCGAAATTCAAGCTGGAGAGCGGCTTCAACATCACGGACGGCGCGTTCGGCCATTCGAACGGCAACTTCTTCGGCCGCCAGGCGTGGGTCGGGATCGACGGCGGCTTCGGCGAAACGAAGGTCGGCCTGCAGTTCTCGCCATTCGTGCTCGCGATACTCGGATCGGATCCGCGCAACGTCTCGCACTTCGGCGCCGCGCTGGTGCCGTACGTCGACAACGTACTCGTCACGGGCCTCTTCAACCCGAACGCGATTTCGTACACGAGCCCGACGATCGCCGGGCTGACGGCCAGCGCGATGTTCGGCTTCGGCGGCAAGGCCGGCGACTTCCAGGCGGGACGCCAGTATTCCGGCAGCCTTACCTATACGAACGGCGGCTTCATGCTCAACGCGGCGCTCTACGACGGCAACGGCGGCACGTCCCCGACGCCGGTGCCGAGCACGGTCGCGTTCGTCGGCCGCACGATCGGCGCCGCCTACACGTTCGGGCCGGTGACCGGCAAGGCGTCGTTCACGAGCTACAAGGTCGCCGGCTCGTTCAGCAACAACGTGTACAGCGCCGGCCTCGACTATCGCGTCACGCCGGCGCTCGACCTGAACACCGGCGCGTGGTACACGACCGACCGCAACGATTCGCACAATCATTCGCTGCTTGCCGCGATCGGCGCCGACTACAGCCTGTCGAAGCGCACGGGCCTGTATGCGCAGGTCGGCGTCGTCAACAACCACGGCGCGATGAACACGGGCCTCGGCATCACGGGCGGCGCGTTGTACGGGTTGCCGGGCACGACGGTCGGCGTCAACGCCGGCATCCACCACGTGTTCTGATACAGCCCCCGAGGACGGGCGGCCACCACGCGCCGTCCGTCCGGCCACGGAAACGTCGCGCGAACGTGGCGCAAACGCGCCCCTCCCGGCGCCGGTCCCGCCATCCGGCACGCCGATCTCGATGTTTACCCGACCTCAAGTCCGCGGTCGTACGGCCGTCAAGTCAGGAACGCATACCCAACATCCGCCGGGAACCCCGCGCGCGTGTCCTCAAGGAGACCCACCAACGTGAACTTCTTCGGAATCGGCCGCGGCCGCCGTTCGTCGCGCGCGCTCGTCGGCGACATCGCCGAGCAGGCAGGCCGGCTCGGCATCGAGATCTGCGACGTATCGGGCCACGTCGAGGAAGTCGCGGCCCGCGTCGCCCGGCAGGCGGAGGTCTGCCACACGCTGCGCGAATCGGCCGCCCTCACGCTGCGCGGCAATCACCGGATCGCCGAGGCCGCGCAGCAGGTGCGCGACGTCAGCGCCAACGCATCGAACGCGGTCCGGCAGTCGCAGCAGACGATCGAGGCGTCGCTCGCCGACATTCACGGCCTCGTCGAGGGCGTCACCACGATCAGCGACCAGATGGGCGCGCTGCGCGACGCACTCGATCACGTGCGAGCCGTCTCCGAGGAGATCTCGGTGATCGCCCGACAGACTCACCTGCTCGCGCTGAACGCCGCGATCGAGGCCGCGCGCGCCGGCGAATCCGGCCGCAGCTTCGCGGTCGTCGCGGCCGAGGTCAAGAACCTGTCCGCGAAGACCGGGCAGGCCACGGCCCAGATCGAGACGACGCTCGCGCGGCTCGCCGAGCAGACCGAGCACCTGCTCGCGGAAGGCACCGACAACGCCGCCCGCGCGCACCGCGTGCGCGAGGGCACCCGCACGATCGGCGAGGTCGTGCACGCAACCGGGCACGCGATCACCGAGCTCGCGGGCGAGGCCGAACAGATCGCATCGCTGACGGATGAGATCGAGGCACAGTGCCACCGTCTCGACGAGCAGGTGGGCGAGATGGCGTCCGGCGTCGAGAACTCGGCCGACAATTTCTCGCAGGCCAAGGACCGGCTCGGCAACCTGCTCTCCGTTTCCGAAACGCTGATCGAGCTCACGGCCGCGACCGGCATCGAATCGCCCGACACGCGCCTGATCGACACCGCGCGGAGCACGGCCGCCGCGATCAGCAAGCTCTTCGAGGACGCGGTCGGCCGCGGCGATATCGCGCTCGACGCGCTCTTCGACACGCACTACGAACCGATTCCGGGCACCGACCCGCAGCAGTTCATGACGCGCTTCACGGCGTTCACCGATCGCGTGCTGCCGGCCATCCAGGAACCGGTGCTCGATCTCGACGAACGGATCGTCTACTGCGCGAGTTTCGACCGGCAGTGCTACCTGCCGACCCACAACCGGAAGTTTTCGCTGCCGCAGCGCGCGGACGCCGCCTGGAACGCGGCGAACTCACGGAACCGCCGGATCTACACGGACCGGACGGCGCGCATGTCCGTGTCGCACGACAAGCCGTTCCTGTTGCAAACCTATCGGCGCGACATGGGCAACGGCCAGTTCGCGCTGATGAAGGACGTGTCCGCGCCGATCGTCGTCGGTGGACGGCCATGGGGCGTCCTGCGGATCGGCTACAGCGTCTGAACCGGCGCAAGCGGGCCGCGCCTACTGCTCCAGCCCCACGCCCAGCGGCCGCTGATCGCTGCGCCCGTGATCGTCGACCACCCGCACCGTATAGCTGCCGGCCGTGCGCGGCTGCCAGAACAGCGCATCGCCGGGCACACTGCGGCCGACGTACGCGTCGTTGACGAACCAGTACAGCGCATGCGCGCTCGCATCGGCGGTCGCGTTGAACGCGATGCGCGTGTCGTCGGCGGTCTTCACGCGCATCGCATACGTACTGCCGCGCAGCGGCGACGTGATGCGCGGCGGATCGCCTTCGACCTGCCCGGCATCGCGACAATCCGCATTCTGCGGCGGCCGCCGGCGCGGAATGCCGGCTTGCGCGAACACCTGCTGCAAATCCGACGGCCAGAACTCGAAGATCTCCGTATGCGTGCGCTTGCCGTCGTACGGCGGGCACGCGGCCTTCCCCGTCGCGTCGTCGATCACGACGGGCCGGTGCACGGTGCTCACCCGAATCGGCGACGTGCCCGGAATGAACCACGTCCAGCCCTGCTGCGGACACCACTCGTTCGGCAGATCGCCGCTCGCGAGGCAAACGCGCACGCGCTTCAGCCGCGGCGGCACCGAGCGCGGCGGCTCGACGAGCGTGCGTTCCGCGTTCATCGCATCGACGACCTGGAAGAACAGCGGCGCGGCCGCATCGACACCGACGAACGCGGTATTGGTCGAATTGTCGAAATTGCCGACCCACACGACCAGCACGTACGGGCCGAACACGCCGGCCGTCCACGCATCGCGAAACGACCACGACGTACCGGTCTTCCAGTACACGGGCACGCTCGATGGCTGCGCGCCGCTCGTCTCGTCGGGACGCAGGTGCTGGCGCAGCATGTCCATCGTCATGTAGCTCGCCTCGGCGCTCAGCAGGCGCCGGCCGGGCAGCGCCGGCTCGTCCGCGCGCAGCCGCAGCGGACGGAACTCGCCGCGGTTCGCGAGCATCGCATACAGCGCCGCGAGATCCTGCATCGTCACTTCGCCGCCGCCGAGCACGAGCGCGAGCCCGTAGTGCCGCGCGCTCGCGAGCCGGCGCACGCCGGCATCCTGCAGGAACCGATACAGGTCGGGCGACTTGAGCTGTGACGCGACCCACACGGCCGGCACGTTGCGGCTGCGGTTCAGCGCATCGGTCGCCGTGATCGGCCCGAGGAAATGACCGTCGAAATTCTCCGGCGCATACGGTCCGAACGCGGTCGGCACGTCGCGCAGCACGGTCTGCGGATGCAGCACGCCCTGGTCGAAGCCGAGCGCATAGATAAACGGCTTGAGCGTCGAGCCCGGCGAGCGCCGCGCAAGCGTGCCGTTCACCTGCCCGTCGATCGTCCGGTCGAAGAAGTTCGCGGAGCCGACCAGCGCCTTCACGCCCATGTCGCGCGTATCGACGAGGATGGCCGCCGCATTGCGCACGCCGCGCGTATCGTTGCGCGCGACATAGCGTGAAATCTGCCGTTCGAGCGTGCGTTGCAGGTCGAGATCGACGGTCGTCGCGAGCCGCGTGCCGCCATCGCTGTCGCCATCGCGGTTGCCATCCGCCGCCGCGCCCCCCGACGTCGTGTGCCATGCGCCGCGCGCGGCGAGCGCCTGGTCGACCGCGTGCGGCGCATCGAACGGCAGCGCGGACAACGGCCGCATCGCCAGCGGCAACGCGAACAGCGGCTCGAGCGATGCATCGCCCGGATGCGTCGTCAGCCAGCGCGCATACAGCCGGTTGCGCGACGCGGCCAGCGCCCGGTTGATCGCGTCCTGCCCGCCGCGCACGCGCCGCGCCGGGTCCTGCGGAATCACCGCGAGCGCGAGCGCTTCGGGCAGCGTCAGCGCGTCCGGCATCCGGTCGAAATAGACGACGCTCGCGGTGCCCGCGCCTTCGACGTTGCGGCCGTACGGCGCGTCGTTCAGATACGCTTCGAGAATCTGCCGCTTCGAGTAGAACAGTTCGAGCTGCACCGCGCGTGCGACCTGCTCGAGCTTGCCGGCCGGCGTGCGCGTGTTCAGCTTCCACAGCGAGCGCGCGAGCTGCATCGTCAGCGTCGAGCCGCCCTGCGGATTGCCGCCGCGCACGTAGGTGATCCATGCGCCGCGCGCCAGACCGTACGGGTTGAAACCCGGATGCCACCGGAACCATCGGTCCTCGTGCAGCATCACGGCTTCGACGAGCTGCGGCGACATCCGCTCGAGCGGCACCCACAGTCGGTAGCGGTCGTCCTTCGCGAGCGTCAGGCGCAGCAACCGGCCCCGCGCGTCCGTCACCGCGACCGATGACGGTTTCCAGTCGCGCAGCGGCGGATGCGGCCACAGCCGGCACGCGGCCAGCGCGCCGAACACGAGCAACGCGCCGACGAGCCAGTTCTGCCAGCGATGCAGCCAGCGGCCGGCGCCGTGCAACGCGCGCCGGAGCACGGATGCGTCAGCCACGGCCGGCCGCTCCTGGCGACCTGCGCGGCCTGCCACGCCGATGCAGCCGCCTCGTCATCGCACGCGCTCCACCGTCAGCGCCGCGCCGCCCGGCGCCTGCGCCTGCACGCGGCGGTCGTACATCGATTCGCCGTAGGCCGGCGGCGCAATGAAGCGACCCGCATTGCTGGCCTTGATCCGGTAGACGAACTCCCGCACGTCGGTCGTCGCGGTGCCGTAGACCACCACGCGATCCTCGCGGATATCGGCGAACTGCGGCTGCCACGTCGAGCCCTTCACGCCGATCGGCGAATGCCACGGCGCATCGGCCACCGGCGCCGACGCACTGCCGTCGCCGTTGCCGTCCTCCGTATCGGTCACGGGCGGCGGTGCGATCACCGGATCGAAGCCGCCCGGCAGCAGGTCGACGATCGCGACGTTGCCGACGTTCGCCGAACCGGTCGCGCGAATCTTCAGGTGCACGTCGATCTCCTGGCCGAGCGTGATCCTGGCGAGCGGCTTGCCGTCCGTATCCGTGTAGTCGCGCACGATCTCCAGCCCGTTCTTGATCGCCTTCGTCGACGTGCCGCGGTCGTAGCCCGACTGGCTCGCGACCCACCAAGCCGGCAACGCGCTGCCGTTCACGAAGTCGACCCGCGATGCGCCGGCCGACCACGTGCCCGAGCGCACGAGGTTCGCCTGGATCGACGATACGTCCTTCGGCGCGGCGCCCGCGCGCACTTCATTGATCGCGAGCTGGTCGAGCTGGCCCGCGTTCGATGCCGCATACGCGTCGAGCGCGAGAATCGTCATCGCCGACGACAGCGTGTTGTAGCGGTTGTCGACGAGCGGCGCGGCGAGGTTGTCCATCGCGCGCGGCGACAGCTTGCGCACGCGCTCCGGGAAGTGCTTCGCGAGCAGGTACAGCACGCTCGCATCGCGCGTCAGCGGATCGATGTAGTAGCCGGTCGAATCGTCCCCGCCGGACGCGCGCTTGCGTTCGAGCAACGCCTGCGGGCCCGCGATCAGCGCGGCGGCCTCCTTGTCCTGCTTCAGCAACTGATACGACGCGGCGAGCCACGCCGCCGCGAGATCGTTCTTCCAGTCGTTCGGATAGGCCGCCTGCAGCCGCTTCTGCACGGCCGCGAGGCTGTTGGTGGTCACGTTGCCCTGGCGCGTCAGCAGGTAGACCGCGTACGCGCGCTGCCGCAACAGGTCGAGCGAGCCGAGCGAATCGTTCGCGGCAAGCCGCTGCAAGTACGCGTTGCCCGCGTCGAGCATGTCCTTCGGCACCGCGACGCCGCGGTCGCGCGCATCGAGCAGCACGTGCATCGCATACGCGGACACGAACGGATCGGCATCGGGCGTCGCACTCCACAGGCCGAAGCCGCCCTGTGCGTTCTGCCGGCCGCGCAGCACGCCGAGGAACTGCGCGATCGCGCTCGCGTTCGTCACATCGGCGCCGGCTTCGGGCGCATGCATCGCGCTCGTCAGCGCGCGCACCGACAGCCACTTCGCCGCGAACATGCGCGGTACGGCCGCGCTCACCATCTGCTCGCTGCACGCGTGCTCGAAGTTGACGAGATACGACGACAGCCCTTCGGACAGCACCAGCGGCGCGGTCGAGATGCTCGCGTCGCGCGACGCATACGCGTCGTACATCGACCGCAGGTTCGGCACGCTCGCCTTCCTGCCCGGCTCGAGCCGCGCGATGTCGAGCTGCGTGCGGAACGCGGCGGCCGGTCGCACCGACACGTCGACCCGCTGCTGCGCGCCCTTCGCGCCGTAGCGCGCGCCGAACGACAGCGCGCCCGAGCCGAGCGTGTCGGTCGCCTTCACGCGGAACAGCGCGACGCCTTCGTGCTGCGGCGCGAGCGCGACGTTCTGCGTCGCCGGCCCGATCACCTGCAACTGCGGGCCCGTCTTCAGCGTGACCGCGACCGGCACCGGCTGGTTGCCGACGCCCGTCAGGTTGTTCGCGACGCCGACGCTGACGTCGGCCTCGTCGCCGGGCGCGAGCGTCGTCGGCACGTTCGGCGACAGCACGAAATCGCCGCGTACCGTCGTCGCGCCTTCGAACGTGCCGACCAGGTCCGGCGACACCGACACGGCCATCACGCGCAGCTTCCCGTTGAAATAGTCGGGCACCGTGTAGCTCAGGCTCGTGTCGCCGTTCACGTCGACGATCCCCGACCAGTAGACGACCGGCTTGTCGCGCTTGCGCTTGAACGGGTTCAGCTGGCGGCCGATCGCATCGTCGGCGTCGCCGCCGGGCGCGGCCATCGCCATCAGCTTCTCGAAGTCCGGCAGGATCAGGTCGAGGATCTGCGACGTGCCGACTTCGAGCATCCGCTTGCGGAAGAAGAACTTCAGCGGATCGCCGAGCTTGTAGCGCGCGACCTGCAGGATGCCCTCGTCGACCGCGAACACGACGACCTTCGCCGGCTTCGCCGAATGCACGACGAAATTGACGGTATCGCCCGGCTTCACGAGCGCCGGCGCATCGACGCTCACCGCGTTGCGGCGCGCGTCGAGGTTCACCGAGAACGGCACGACGCCGTAGCTCAGCGGGCTCATGAAGATCTCGTCCGACGAAGGATCGCGGATGGTTTGCACGTTGATGTAGCCGTTGCCCTCGAAGCCGGCCGGCACCGTGATGTGCTGGATCGAGCTCGTCGTGTCCGCGTGGAACCACGCGTGCGCATACACCTTGTCGCGCTCGATCGTGATCAGGCCGCTGCCCGCGTAAGGCGCACGGATCGCGATTTCCACCTGCTCGCCCGGCTTGAAATCGTGCTTCGCGAGGCTCACCTGAAGCTCCGCGTTACGATCGAGCGAACGCGTGACGTTCGCGGCGCCCGTGACCGAATACTCGATCCGGTTCACCGCGGCGCCATCGGCGCGGCGGATCACGAGCGCATAGCTGCCCGGCTTGTCGGTGCGCAACGCGTAGTCGAGCCCGGCTGCCGGAATCGACAGCGGCTTCTCGTCGACCGGCACTTCCTTCAGCCGCGAATCGTATTTGTACGCGCCGGAATCCTGCTTGGTCAGCACCGACACATAACGCTGCTCGACGAGCTGCGCGCGCAGGTCCTTCACGTCGATCGCCTTCGCGCCCGGATCGATCGCGACGAGCCGCACCGTGCGCGGGCTGCCGCGCTTCACGTAGCCGAGATCGTCGACCGACTTGTAGCCGACGAGCCAGTCGTTGTTCGACACGAGCGTCTGCGCGTTCGCGGCGACGTTGCGCCCGCCTTCCGCTTCATACGCCTTCGCCTGGAAGTAGAGCTGGTAGGTCGCGTCCGCATACTTGTCGAGATCGAGATCGAACTCGGCATGGCCCTTGTCGTCGGTCGTGCCGTCCTGCAGCGCGGTCGTATAGCCCTCCTTCGCGCGGCGTGCGTCGAAGAAGTGATAACCCTGCCAACTGCGGAACGACGGCCAAACTGGGCGCAGCGTCAGCGTCGCCGCGACGCGGCGTTTCTCTGCCGGCGTGCCGAACAGGTTCTGCGCATCGACGAGGCCCTTCAGCCCCTTCGGCTTCACCCACCCTTCGACGACCTGCTGCGACAGCTTCGCGTCGACCTTCATCCGGTCGGGCAGGAATTCCTTCACCTGCACCGTCGTGCTGCCGATCGGCTCGGCGCCCGGCTGGCCGTCCTTGACGATATACAGGTTGACGGTCCACGTACCGGTCGGTGCCGTTTCGGCGGTCGTGTAGCCGAGCTCGGTGAAGCCCGTCGCGTCGACGGTCACGGGCTTGCGCTCGACGGTCATCCCGCGCGGGTCGACGATCTCCGCCTGCAGCGGCACGCCGGCCGGGCTGCGCGCCCAGCTCGCCGCCCGCACGATCAGACCGATATGGAACGGATCGCCGGGCCGGTACAGGCCGCGATCCGAGAACAGGTACGCGGACAGTTGCCCCTGCCCTGTCGCGTTGCGCTCGCCGTCGACGTCGAAGCGCGAGAAATCGAGCTGGCGATCGCGGCCGGCCACCGGCAGGAACGACAGATCGGTGTCCTTCTTCACGACGTACAGTTGCGGACGCTTCTCGCGGTCGAGCCCCTTGAACGCGGGGAAATGCACGACGCCGTCGGCGCCGGTCGTCTGCGTGAACAGCGCCTGGCCGTTCACCGCGAGCACCGACACGGTTGCGCCCGCAACCGGCTTGCCCGAGCGGATCGACTGGATGAACACGTCCTGGCTGCCGTCCAGCGCCTTCTTCACCAGCATCCCGAGATCGGTCACGACGATCAGGCGAGTGTCGCCGAGTGCGTTGTCGCTGTCGTCGCCGTTGCCGCCGCTGTCGCCCGAATCGGCGTTGTCGGATGAATCCTGGCCGCCGTCGCCGGACGCCGAATCGCCGTCCTTCGCATCGTCGGCTTTCTTCTTCTCGGCCGCCGGATCGTACTTCGACAGATGCAGCAGGAACACGCCGCGCTTGTCGCCCTTCAGGTACTGGCCGAGGTCGATGCCTTCGTAATGGGCACGGCCGGGGTCGCCGGCCGGGAACGCACGGGTCTGCACGAAGCGCTCGACGATGTGATCCTCGCTGAACGAATACGACAGCTCGGGCCGCGCGTACGTGCCGTTGTTGAAGCTCACGAGATGCTGGATCTGGTCGGGCAGCACGCGGCCGATCTCGACCTTCATGCCCGGCAGGTTGCGCGACACGACCGACAGCCGCTTGCTGCCGCTCATCGACAGCAGCGAGCCGTCGGCCATGAAGCGCAGCAGCTTCGGATAATCGGGCACCGTGAACGCGTTCGTCACCGGCGCGCCGAGCCGGTAGCCGCCCGCCGATTTCAGGTCGCCCTCGAACCGCACGACGACGCGCTCGCCCGGCGTCGCGTGGTACTTGAAGCTCTGCAGCGTCGCGAAGTCGTTCTCGGTCGGCACCGCTTCGAGCGGCAGCGGCTTCGACTGCTTCAACACCGCGTCGCTGATGTCGGCCACGTTCCATTCGTACGGCGGATCGTCGTCCGCCTGCTCGACGCCCGGCTTGCGCTTGGGCAGCACCCACGCCTTCGCGCGCGCGGCCAGCTCGGCGCCGCGCACGCCGTCGGAGGTTTCGGCGACGAGCACCTGCTCGGGCTCGTAGCGCTCGTTGTCGACGAGCGTCGGCGCGATGTTGTCGATCGTCAGGCTGTACAGCCCCGGCACGCCGACCGATGCGTGCAGCACGTCGGGCGTGCCGTTGCCGCCGCGCGCGCTCTTCACGCCCTTGTCGACGTCGAGCCGTGCCGTCAGCGGATCGCGCGGAATCTCGAGCGGCTGCGAGTAGACCCACGCGCTCGTCTTCATCTTGTCGTAGTTGACGGTGTAACGCAGCGGCGACACGGTCTTGCCGTCGCGGCCGACCAGCACCAGGCCGATGCGCTTCTCGAACTCGGCCGGATCGACCGGGTAGTTGAAACGCAACTGCAACAGCGCCTGCTTCTCCGCCGGATTGTCGGGGTTCTGGTAGAACTGGTTGTCGCCGAACGTCGCGGCGAACGCCGGCACGTCGAACGCGAAACGGTCGTCGTGCATCGTTACCTGCGGCGCGAACACGCGATGCACGGCGAAGCGCACCTCGACGTGCGCGCCGACCGGCCAGTCGGCCGCCGGCGTGAAGCGCAACGTCTTGTCGTCGACCCACTCCCACGCGCCCTTCAGCGCGGGCGTCATCTCGATGCCGTCGCCGGCCGGCTTGCCGACCTGTTCGATCGGCGCGGCCGATCGCGAGAACGCCACCTCGAGCGGATGCACGGTGATCTTCGGCTTGTCGGAGTCGTCGACCTCGTAGGTCGTGATCGCCGGCGCCTTCACGGTGAAGCCGACGGTTTCGGGCTCGGGCGGCTTCGGGCGATGCTTGAACCAGTAGCCGCCATAACCGAGCGCGGCCGCGAGCAGCACGATGCCGCCGGCATGCCACGGGCGGCGGCGCACGGCCGCGGCGGTGACGCCCATCCACGCAGGCGCCGTCCACGACACGTCGCCGACCAGCGGCCGCAGCGCGCAGCCGAGCAGCCAACAGACGAAGCCCGCCACGCGAATCGGCAGGAGCAGCAGGAAACGCAGCAAATCCATTTTGTTATTTCCTTGTCAAGGACATGCTGCCCAAGCGGCAACCTTCCCCGAATCGTTATGGGTCTTGTGACGGCGCGGCCCGGTTGCGCCGTGAGTACTTGGTATCGACCGGATGCTGGGCGCCATTATCGATCAGACCCGAAACGATGGAAACAGCGGTGTGCCGGCGCGCAACGCCGGCCGATACCCGACCTCTGCGCGCGGTCGCGCCGCGTTCGCTAGAATGCGCGGCTCGGCAGGATCGAACCGAAATGAAAGGAAACCGCTTGAAACTCCCGTTCGAATGGCAGATCGGGCTGCGCTACGCGCGCGGCGGCCGGCGCTCGGCCGGCGACGGCTTCGTGTCGTTCATCGCCGGCGCCGCGATGGCCGGCATCGCGCTCGGCGTGGCCGCGCTGATCGTCGTGCTGTCGGTGATGAACGGCTTTCGCACCGAGGTGCGCGACCGGATGCTGTCGGTGCTCGCGCACGTGGAAATCTTTTCGCCGGCCGGCGCGATGCCCGACTGGCGGCTGACCGCGCACGAATCGTTACAGAATGCTTCGGTGCGCGCCGTCGCACCCTATGTCGACGCACAGGCGCTGCTGACGAACGCAGGCAACGTGACGGGCGTCGCGCTGCGCGGGATCGATCCGGTGCTCGAGCCGCGCGTGTCCGAAATCGCGCGCAAGCTGAAGACCGGGCGCCTCGACGCGCTCGTGCCGGGCGAGATGGGCATCGTGCTCGGCGCCGCGCTCGCCGACGCGCTGCAGGTGAAGATCGGCGACCGCATCACGTTCTTCGCGCCCGGCAACACCGCGCGCCTCGGCGACGCGCTGCCGCGGTTCCGCCAGTTCAACGTGGTCGGCACGTTCGAGTCGGGCCACTACCAGTACGACAGCGCGCTCGCGTACATCCACATCCGCGACGCGCAGCAACTGTCCAACGTGAGCGCGCCGACCGGCATCCGGTTGCGCATCGACGATCTGCAGCGCGCGCCGGAGATCGCGCTCGCGCTGTCGCGCACGCTGTCGGGCAACCTGTACATCCGCGACTGGACGCGGCAGAACCGCACGTGGTTCGAAGCCGAGCGGCTGCAGAAGCGGATGCTGTCGCTGATCCTGATGCTGATCGTCGCGGTCGCCGCGTTCAACCTCGTGTCGTCGCTCGTGATGACGGTCACGCAGAAGCAGGGCGACATCGCGATCCTGCGCACGCTCGGCGCGCCGCCCCGCTCGATCATGAAGATCTTCGCGACCCAGGGGATGACGATCGGCCTCGCCGGCACGCTGGCGGGCGTCGCGCTCGGCTGCGCGATCGCGGTAAGCATCCCGGTGGTGCTGCCGGCGATCGAGCAGTTGCTCGGCATCCGCTTCCTGACACCGTCCGTCTATTTCCTCAGCGCGCTGCCGTCGAAGCTGTCGGCGCTCGACGTGATCGAGATCGCGTCGGCCGCGTTCCTGATGTCGTGCGTCGCGACGCTGTACCCGAGCTGGCGCGCCGCGCGGGTGCGGCCGGCCGACGCGCTGCGCGACGAGTAGCCGCGAGCGGCTCGATTGGCGCGGCGTTACGCGATCTCGTGGAAACCGACGCTGTTGCCGCCGTCCGGCGCGTAGGCGGCGAGCACGTCGAAGCCGACGTTGACGAGTTCCGCGCGCATCCCGTAGGACTTCTTGCCGGATGAGTCGACGAAGATCGCCGCGCCCGACGACAACTGGCGCGCGGTATTCAGCAGCGCGAGCGTGCCGCGCGCGGTGCCGGCCGACGGCTCGATCTGCAGCGTCGTGCCGTCCTGCGTGGTGAAGTGCCCGCCCGGCGGCACGGGTGGCGGATTGTCCGCGACCGACCGGTTGAGCAGGCTCATGAAATGAAAGCGCGCATCGGCGCCCTGACTGGCCGCCGCGCGCTCGCTGTCCGCGAACGTGTCGCCGCGCACGGCCACGCCTTGCGCGGCGATATCGACCGCCTGCTCGTGAAAATCGCGCGTCGCGAGCACGAGGCCGGCGTTCGCGTTCAGCGTCGATTCGACCCACGCGCGATCGCTGTCGGTCAGCGTCTTCGATACGACCTTGATCCGGCCGTCGTCGGTCACGAAGTCGAATGGCGCGTCGGCCAGATCGGGGCGCTTCGCGACGATGTCCTGCAGGCTCGTCGCGAGCGCGTCGGCGACGCCGCGCAGCTTCATCGTCAGGTCGCCCACCATCGACAACTGTTTCGCCAGCGCCGCCTGCATCGCCTGCGGATCGACTGCCCGGACGCCGATCGGCTCGCCTGGCGACGCGCCGGACGCGGTCGTGTCCGATGCCTGGCGCCCGTCGAGCACCGCCTGCGCCATTTGCGCGAGCGACAGGTCGCCCGCCGCCGTGACTGGAATCGTCATTGCCCTCTCTCTCGTTTTCAGCCTGTTTTTTGCTGTTTACGGACGGATTCCATGGAAGTTGAGGTCGCCGGCCACACGCATACAGAAACTTTGTTTGACTTAAGCTAAAAAAGTTTGACACGCGCATTTCACTGAGATAACTTTTGCGCAAGCTTCCGGAAAGCAATCCCGGCCAACAGCGTGCCGGCTCGCGTCGCGCTTTCCTGCCGTTGCAGCACCGCCGTTCGCAACATTTCCGCCTCTTCGCATCGTGCCGTTCCGTTTCATCCAAAACCTGAAGGGAGCTCGGGCATGCTTCTGTTTGATTCGCACTCCTGCTTTCGTATCGAACCGCCGCACTGACGCATTCCGCTCGGGGCGATGCGCTCGCCTCGACGCCAGCCGGATGCGCGCCACCTGACGCACGTCGGCATCGGGCGAGATCCCCTTCCGTCTCGCCCGCCGTTTTTGATGGTGCAGTTCCGCTTCATCCGATGCAGTACCCGGCCAGGCCGCAGGGGGCGTATCGCGAGCCGACCGGTTCCACACAATCACAAGAGACGAGGTCGCTGCAATGAACATTCATCGAACCGGATTCCGGCGCGCGTGGCTGCCCGCGCTCGTGGCGGCCGCGACGCTCGCCGCGTGCGGCGGTGACGACGGCGGTAGCGTGGCGGGCGTGTCAGCGCTCGCACAGGGCCAACAGGAGGGGGCCGCCGCCGCGGCCGATCAGTCCAATACGCAATCGCTCGCGTCGCGCTTTTCACCGTCCGGCGTCCCGTACGCGAATCCGGCGAGCGGCGGACGCTACAAGCCGGTGATCAGCAACGGCCAGGTGCAGCCGTCGCTGTCGGGCGGCACGATCGAGGAGAACGCGTGGGTCGACACGCCGGTCGATTCCGACGGCGACGGCACGCGCGACCGCATCCACGTGCGCATCGTGCGGCCGGCCGAGACCGCGAACGGCGCGCGCACGCCGGTCATCGTGCTCGCGAGCCCGTATTACGCGGGGCTCGCCGACAGCCCCAACCACGACGTCGACGTCGAACTCGACGGCACCCCGCATCCGGCCGCGACCGCCGGCGCCGCGGCATCGGCGTCCACGCGCATCCTGGCCGCCGCACCGCAAACCCGGATGCTGCAGCAAGTCGAGGCGGCGGCCGCCGGCCGCTCGTGGATCGAGAGCTACTTCGTGCCGCGCGGCTTCACGATCGTCTATGCGGATTCGCTCGGCACCGCCGGCTCGGACGGCTGCCCGACGATCCTCACGCGCGACGAATCGGTCGCGATGGCGTCGGTGATCCGCTGGCTCGGCCGCGACGCGACCGCGAAGGACGCGAACGGCAAGACGGTCGTCGCGAACTGGTCGACCGGCCACGTCGGCATGTACGGCGTGTCGTACGACGGCACGCTGCCGAAGATGGTCGCGAGCCTGCGCACGCGCGGGCTCGACGCGATCGTGCCGATCGCCGGGCTGTCGAACATGTACGGCTACTACCGCTCGGGCGGCCTCGTGCGCGCGCCGGAAGGCTATCAGGGCGAGGATGTCGACGTGTACATCAAGGCGCTGCTGACGAACGCGCATCCGGAGCGCTGCACGCACCTGATCGACGAAGCGCTGCAGCAGGAAGACCGCAAGACCGGCGACTATTCGCCGTTCTGGGCCGCGCGCGACATTCCGACCGCGTTCGCGGTCGCGCCGGCGCTCGTCGCGCAAGGGCTGACCGACGACAACGTGCGCGTCGACCAGTCGACGTCGTGGTATCTGGCGATGCGGCGCCAGGGCGTGCCGACCCAGCTGTGGCTGCATCGACTGAAGCACACCGATCCGACCCGCGTGCCGGCGATGGCCGACGCGTGGACCGCCGAGGTGAACCGCTGGTTCACGCGCTACCTGATCGGCTACGACAACGGCGTCGAGCACGATCCGCGCGCGGTGATCGCGCAGGCCGACGGCTCGCTGCTGAAGGAAGCCGACTGGGCCGCGCGTCGCGCCACGCCGGTCACGTACTTCGCCGGCGGCGACGGCGCAACCACCGGCACGCTGCTGCGGCAGCCGACCGGCGGCCCGCTCGCGCGCTTCACCGACGATGCGCGCATTCCCGCGCTGACGCTGGCGAACACGGCGACCGGCGAAAACCGCAGCCGCTTCGAGACGGCCCCGCTGACGGCCGCGGCACGCCTGTCCGGCACGGCGACCGCGCGCGTCAGGCTGACCTTCACGGGCGTGGCGAACGTGACGGCGCTGCTGGTCGACCGCGCGCCGGACGGCACGGCGACGATCGTCACGCGCGCATGGACCGACCCGCGCAACCGGCTGTCCGAGTGGGTGTCGCAGCCCGTGCTGCCCGGCATGCCGTACGACCTGAAGCTGACGTTCATGCCGCGCGACTACAAGCTGGAAGCCGGCCACCGGCTGGGGCTCGTGGTCCTCTCCAGCGACTATGAGGCGACGCTGCGGCCGACGCCGGGCACGGGGCTGACGCTCGATCCGGCCGGCACGTCGGTGACGGTGCCGCTCGCGGCTTCCTGAGCCGCGGCAGCCCGCGGTACCCCCTCGACACGATCCGGGATGCCGGTACCTCCGCATCCCGGATCGTTTCCCATCGTCCGGCTCGATTTTCTGTTTCTTTAAAAAGGCCGCCCCGTCGGAATGATCATTCCGCATTTCGTGAATCAAGCGATTGTTTAAATCGGGAAATGAAACAGCATTCTGTCGCTTGACATCGAAACCCGATCGACTAGATTGGGAATTCAATAATCCGGAAATTCGTAACCGGTTGCCCCCGGGGATTCCCTTCGCCTGTATGCCGTTTCCAGCCCGACCGGCGGCCGCCGAGTCGCGGCCCACGGTAATCGCTCGTCTTTTTTGAATCGGGTGCCGCTGATTTTCTGTCCTGGTCGAGGAAAGGGGATGTCGCCCGCTTCGATCATGCAACCGTGATTCGGCAGCAACCGCGCTCGCCGGACACGGAAGTCCGGCTATCCCGTGCATGACGTCGTACCCCCGCCTCGGAGAATGGCTATGAGCAATATCGGCACGGACACCGCCGTCGGATCGGGATCGCCATTGAATGGCCGGGCCGCCAAGCCGTTCGCTTCGATACGGGGCCGGGAACGAAACGATTACGAGTCGCGGGTCGCACTGGCTTACCAGGACGACCCGGAAAGCTGGAGCAGCGTGATCGGCGATCGCCTCTGGTTCCAGTTCGGTATCTATGACCCGGCCCGATCGCCGGAGCCGATCGGCCTCGACGAATCCGGCCTCAGGTATTTCGAGCGGCAACTCGAGCTCGCCGGCCTGGATAGGCCCGGCCGCCAGCCCGTCGAGCGGATACTCGATATTGGCTGCGGCTGGGGAACGGTGCTGCGGGATCTGTCCGAGCGGTTTCCCGACTGTCATCGCCTGGACGGCATCAACATCAGCGAACGCCAGCTCGAATACTGCGCCGAAGTCAATGCCGCGCGAGCCTTGTCGGACCGCATCAACCTGTTCCGGTGCAATGCGCTCGATATCGATTTGCTGCCGGATTTCGGGCAACCCTACGACCTTGCGATCATGCGCGGGGTGATTTCCCACTTCCCCTACGATCTTTTCGAAATCGTGATGGCCAAATTGCGGCAACGGCTGTCCGCGAACGGAACGGTCATCGTTTCGGACAACCTGTATAACGTCGACCTGCAGGACTACCGGTCCGATACGCCCGATCTCGTCGACAGGCTGGCATGCAAGTATCGCAAGACGCCCGCGTACCTGCGCCAGGTGTTCGAGCAGAGCGGCTTTGTCGTCCACGACATGAGAATCCTGCCGGACCGGATGGACGCGACACGCTGGCTGCTGAGCGTGCAGGAGAACATCGAGCGTCATTTTCCGCGCGGTGCGGTCGGCGCGCTGGAAGAACTCCGCGTGATGTGCGAGAGCCTGGCCGTCGCCATCGTGAAGCGCCAGGTTTCCATCTACAGCTTCGTGCTCAGGCGCGATCGCTGAAGGCCGCCGTTTCCGGCCCCCGACCTCGAGCCCGAGAATCCGCCATGAAAGAGATTCCCAACTTCGTTCGCGATCTCCCCGGCCTGCCGAAACCGGGGGAAAAAATCTTCCACCCGGACTTCCATCTGCAATTGAAGCCCATGTGGCATCCGCGCCACGACGAGGCGGAACGCCGAATCGCGCTCACCGACAGCCCGTACATCCTCGCGTACTACGGCAGCCAGAAGGCGGTCGAACATTATCTGGCGCAAAGCATGCCGTCATTCGGCGGCCTGTGCTACCCGCACACGCGAGACGACCGGATCTACGATCTCGAACGGATGATGAGCATCACCACGCTGATCGACGACACCATCACCAACCCCGACATGCTGGACCAGGCACCCAGGCGCGCGACGTTGCGGCAGCATTACTTCGACGCGATCGCCGGCGTGCGCCCGCCGGACAGCGCCCCGATCGCGCAGTTGCTGTACGAGGGGCTGCTGCCCGTCAAGGCACAGTTGGCGTCGAAGCCCCGCGTCTGGCAACGGCTGGAGGAATCGCTGCGTACCTTGATCGTCAGGCAAACGGATCCGTTGGCCTTGAAGATGGACGAGCTCACGTTCGACGCCTATCTGGAGATGCGGCGCATCGACAATTACGGGGAATGGGCAGCCATCATGACGGAATACGCGATCGACGTGGACATGACCGACCACCTGGCCGCCGACCGGTCGCTGGCGGAAATGAGAACGGCCGCCATCGATTCGATCACGCTGGTCAACGACCCGTATTCATTCCGGAAAGAGATTCATATCGCCGATTCGGTCAATTCCGTCTGGCTGCTGATGTACCGCGACGGCCTGACGCTCCAGGACGCGCTGAACAAGCTGGCCACGCTGGTTGCCGAGAACGAACGCAACCTGATCGCCGCGCGCGACCGCGTCCTCGCCGGCCCGCTCGGAGACGACGCGGATGTGCGCGCCTACGTGACCGAACTGGAGCATCTGGCGTCCGGCAATGCCGAATTTCACGCGATCAGCACGCGTTACCACGGCAGGGATTTCAAAGGAAAACGGTTCATTTCGGGCGAGGTGACCATTCGGCCGCTACCGTCCACCGATGAAGTGGCGGCCGCGGATCTCGCGGGCGGCCGCCCCGCAAGCTGATTCGATCGATGACGGTGCCGGGTTCGGTTCACGAGGGCCTGCAAGGCGTGCACGCGGTCCGAACCACGCCGTCTCGCGACCGGCGCGACCGCGTTTCGCACCGGCAACACCGATCGCCGCCTACACCGGCGTCAATACCGGCTGCCCCGCGAAATGCCGCGCCGCGTTGTCGAGAAACTGCCGCACCGAACGATCGAGCGCCTCGGGCGACCAGCCGCCCATGTGCGGCGTGAGCACGACGCTGTCGAGATCGGTCAGCGCACGCGGCGGCGCCGGTTCGCCTTCATACACGTCGAGCCCCGCGCCCGCGATGCGCCGTTCGCGCAGCGCGTCCGCCAAAGCAGCGGTATCGACAACGCTGCCGCGCGACACGTTCACGAGGAAACCGCCCGGGCCGAGCGCGTCGAGCACCGCGCGATCGATCAGATGTCGCGTGCCTGCACCGCCCGGCGTCGCGACGATCAGGAAATCGGCCCACTGCGCGAGTGCGTCGACCCGGTCGAAATAGCGGTACGGCACCGGCTTCTCCGAGCGGTTGTGATAACCGATCTCGATGTCGAAGCCGGCCGCGCGACGCGCGCACTTCTCGCCGATCTTGCCGAGCCCGACGATGCCGAGCTTCTTGCCCGACACGTTCGGCGGCATCGACAGCTCGTCGCGCCACACGCCCGCGCGGGTTTTCGCATCGAGCTGCACGACGTTGCGCACCGCCGCCAGCAGCAGCGCGAACGCGTGATCGGCGACGCAATCGTCGTTGGTGCCGGCGCCCGTCACCACCGTGATGCCGCGCGCCTTCGCATGCACGACGTCGATGTGTTCGTAGCCCGCGCCGAGCGCGCTGACGAACGTCACGCGCGGCAGCCGGTCGATCTCGGCGGCGCTCAACCCCGTGCTGCCGTTGGTCAGCACCGCTCGGATCGTGCTGCCGTGCTCGGCGATCGCGCGTTCGCGCGCATCGGGAGTCGGCGCGTAACGCACGTCGAACGACGCGGCGATCTCGCGATGCGCGTCGCCGCGCAGCGCGATGAGGACCAGCAGCTCGGGCTTCATGTCAGCAAATGTCCGCAGGCGGGAGTGAATTTCAGTGTAACAAGCCCGCACGATGGATGCGGGTTATCCCCACACCGTCTGTGGACACGCGGCCGCACGCGGTTTGCCAAAGCCGGCTCAGTCAAGTAACTTTCGGCGTACGCCCCCGTCCTGGAGATTGGCCCCGATGAAGCTCGCCCTGCCCGCCCGGATCCTGGGCCTCGCGTTCGCCGCCGCGATCGTCGCGCCCGGCGCGCATGCCGACACGCCCGTCGTGGTGTCGTCGAAGATCGACACCGAAGGCAACCTGCTCGGCAACCTCATTTCACAGGTGCTGAAGGCCCACGGCGTTCCCGTCACCGAAAAGATCGCGCTCGGCACGACGCCGATCGTGCGCAAGGCGCTCACGAGCGGCGAGATCGACATCTACCCCGAATACACGGGCAACGCCGCGTTCTTCTTCAACAAGGCCGACGACCCGGTATGGAAGAACGCGAGCCAAGGCTACGACACCGCCAGGAAGCTCGACTACGCGGCGAACCATCTCGTGTGGCTCGCACCGGCGCCCGCGAACAACACGTGGGGCGTCGCGCTGCTCGCGCCCGTCGCGCAGTCGCAGCACCTGAAGACCTTCTCCGATTTCGGCAAGTGGGTGACCGGCGGCGGCAAGGTCAAGCTCGCGGCTTCGGCCGAATTCGTGAACAGCGCGTCGGCGCTGCCGTCGTTCGAGAAGGCGTACGGCTTCAAGCTGAAGCCGGAGCAGCTCGTCGTGCTGTCCGGCGGCGACACGGCCGCGACGATCAAGGCCGCCGCGAACCAGACCGACGGCGTGAACGCCGCGATGGTCTACGGCACCGACGGCGGCATCGCGTCGAGCGGCCTCGCGGTGCTCGACGACGACAAGCACGTGCAGCCCGTCTATGCGCCGGCGCCGGTGATCCGAGAAGCCGCGCTGAAAGCGCATCCGCAGATCGCCGACTTGCTGAAGCCCGTGTTCGCGAGCCTCGACCTGAAGACGCTGCAATCGCTGAACGCCCGCATCCAGCTCAACGGCGAGCCGGCCGCCGGCGTCGCGAAAAGCTATCTGAAAGCGAAGGGTTTCGTGAAATGACGGGCCGCGCGGCGGCGTCCGCGCGGCGCATCACGCTCGACAAGGTCGGTGTCCTGATCGGTGTACTCACGCTCGTCGCAGTGTTCGGCCTGTCGTTCGCGGTGCTGCGGCCGAACCGGATCGCGGCCGGCACCGGGCTGTCGGTGTTCGCCGCGCTGCCCGCCATGCAGGGCGCCGCGCTCGCCGCGCTGTGGACCGTCGGCGCGCTGTGGGTGATGACGGCGAGCCGTCCCGCGTGGCGGCTCGCGGCCGGCTGCGCGGGGCTCGCGACGCTCGCGTACGCGATCGGCGCGGCCGCGGCGCACGTCGTCGCGCCCGACGACATGCTGGCCCGCGTGTCGCCCGACGCCGGCGTCTGGCTGCTGCTGTTCGCGTGGGCGGTGCTCATCGCCGATGCGCTCGCGCGCCTCGCGTTCGGCCCGTGGCGGCGGCTCGCCGCGCTCGCCGTCGCGATCGCGGCGGTTTCGGTGCCGCTCGCGAGCGGCTGGTGGGACGGCCTCTCGGTGATGCGCGAATACGCGGTGCGCAGCGACGATTTCTGGCGCGAAGCGATCCGTCACGTGTCGCTCGCCGGCGGCTCGGTCGCCGCCGCGCTCGTCGCGGGCGTGCCGCTCGGCATCGCCTGCGCGCGCATCGCGACGGTGCGCACGATCGCGATGCCCGTGCTCAATGTCGTCCAGACGATCCCCAGCATCGCGATGTACGGGCTGATGATGGCGCCGCTCGGCCTGCTCGCCGCGCACGTGCCGCTCGCGGCCGCGCTCGGCATCCGCGGCATCGGCATCGCGCCGGCCATATTCGCGCTGTTCCTCTACTCGCTGCTGCCGATCGCATCGAGCGTCGTGGTCGGGCTCGAACAGGTGCCGCCGCACGTGACCGAAGCGGCACGCGCAATGGGCATGACACGTATGCAGCGGCTGCTGCGCGTCGATCTCGTGCTCGCGCTGCCGGTGATCCTGAGCGGCGTGCGGATCGTGCTCGTGCAGAACATCGGCCTGACCGCGGTGGCCGCGCTGATCGGCGGCGGCGGATTCGGCACCTTCATCTTCCAGGGGATCGGGCAATCGGCCGCCGATCTCGTGCTGCTCGGCGCGATCCCGACGATCGCGCTCGCACTGGCGGCCGCCGTCGTGTTCGAAGCCGCGACGTCGCTCGCGAAGGGACGTGCAGGATGATCGAGATCGAACGGGTCGGCAAACGCTTCGGCGACGTGGTCGCCGTCGACGACGTATCGCTGACGGTGCAGCGCGGCACGATCACCGCGCTCGTCGGCGCATCGGGCAGCGGCAAGTCGACGCTCCTGCGCATGATCAACCGGCTGATCGCACCGACCAGCGGCACGATCCGCATCGACGGCGTCGATACGGCAAGCGTCGCGCCCGAACAGTTGCGGCGCGGCATCGGCTACGCGATCCAGGGGCACGGGCTGTTTCCGCACTGGAGCGTCGCGCGCAACATCGCGACCGTGCCGCGCCTGCTCGGCTGGCCGGCCGAGCGCATCGACGCGCGCGTGAACGAACTGCTCGATCTGTTCCATCTCGCGCCGGCCGAGTTCGCAGGCAAGCTGCCGCACGAACTGTCGGGCGGCCAGCAGCAACGCGTCGGCGTGGCGCGCGCACTCGCCGCCGAGCCCGCGATGCTGCTGATGGACGAACCGTTCGGCGCGCTCGATCCGATCATCCGCAACAAGGCGCAGGACGACCTGTTCGCGCTGCAGCGCCGCCTCGGCATCACGGTCGTGATCGTCACGCACGATATCGAGGAAGCGCTGAAGCTCGGCGACACGATCGCGGTGATGGACGGCGGCCGGCTGCTGCAGGTCGCGACGCCGGCCGAGATTCTCGGCAAGCCGGCGGCCGGTGTCGTCGAACAGCTCGTCGCGGGCGTCGATCGGCCGCTGCGCCTGCTCGCGCTGACGCCGATCGACGCCGTTGCCGAAGCCGGTCATGCCGACGGCGAACCGATCGCCGCGACGCGCACGCTGCGCGATGCGGTATCCGAATTGTTGTGGCGCGGTGTCGATGCGCTGCCCGTGGACGATACGGCCGACGGCAACCGTCACGCACACGGCCCTCGCCGCATCACGCTCGACGCGATCCGCTCGCACGCGAGGAAGCCCGCATGACGGCGCCCGGCAGCAGCATGCACCCCCGGCGGCCTTCGCTTCCCGCGTACGTCGCCCGCACGGCCGCGCTCGCGCTGCTGCTCGTGCTGCTGTTGCGCCCCGGGTGGCTGCAAGGTCTGTTCGCGCCGTTCGCGGACAACGGCGCGCCGGTGATCTACGATCGCGCGAGCCTGCTCGATCTCACGCTCGCGCATCTCGGCACGGTCGCACTGTCGAGCCTGATCGGCACGATCGTCGCGGTCACGGCCGGCATCGCGGTCACGCGGCCGTTCGGCGCGGATTTCCTGCCGGTCGCGCGCAGCGTCGTCGACATCGGCCAGACCTTCCCGCCGGTCGCCGTGCTCGCGCTGGCCGTGCCGGCCGTCGGCTTCGGCTTGAAACCCGTGCTGATCGCGCTCGTGCTGTACGGGCTCCTGCCGGTTTTCGAAAGCACGATCGCGGGGCTCGAGGACGTGCCGCGCGACGTCGTCGACGCCGCGCGCGGAATGGGAATGAGCGGGTGGCAGCAACTGGTGTCCGTCGAGCTGCCGCTCGCGTTCCCGGTGATCGTCAACGGCATCCGGCTCGCGGTCGTGATCAACCTCGGCACCGCGACGATCGGCTCGACGGTCGCCGCGCGCGGGCTCGGCGACGTGATCATCGCGGGCCTGCAGACGTCGAACACCGCGTTCGTGCTGCAAGGCGGCGTGATCGTCGGCTTGCTCGCGGTGCTCGTCAGCGATGCGATCGGCGCGATTGCGCGGGCGGCGAGCGCGCGGCGCGCCTAGAAACCGTTGCGGAATGTTTCGAAGGAGAAGCGATGACTGCATTAGACACCGGCCCGTTTTTTCATGGCACGAAAGCGGATTTGCGGATCGGCGACTTGCTGACGGCAGGCTTCAGATCGAATTATCGCGATGACGTCGTGATGAATCACATTTATTTCACGGCGCTGCCCAAAGGCGCCGGCCTGGCGGCGGAAATGGCCAAAGGCGAAGGGCGGCCGCGGGTCTACATCGTCGAGCCTACCGGCGAATTCGAAAACGACCCGAACGTCACGGACAAGAAATTCCCCGGCAATCCGACGCGATCGTATCGAAGCACATCGCCGTTGAAGATCGTTGGCGAACTCGATAGCTGGGAACCCTACGATCCGGAGTTCATTCAGCAGCTCAGAAGCCGCATCGAAACCGGCATCGGCGAGATCATCAACTAGCGTTCGTGCGGACTGCGATGCGTGTCCGCGCAACGATCGGCTTGCCGGCCCGCCCGAATCGACACAAGCCTACAGCGTGCTTTCATTCGAACCGGCGCTCGAACATCGGTGGCAATTGGCCGATATACTATGCGCCTCCCATTTCCCCGCACTCCACCATGCGACGACGGTTTTTCTGGCTGATCGTGCTCTCGCTCGGCATTGCGCAACAGGCCGCGGCGCAGCAGGCGCCCGCAGTGCCTGCGTCCGCGCCCGACGCGCTGGCATCGGCGCCGACCGTCGCCTCCGCGCCGCTCGCGAACGCCAACGATCAGCCTAACGAAGCAAACCGCCGCATTACCACCTACCTGACGAAGAAATTCGGCGTCGCAAGAGAAAAGGCCGCGAAGCTCGCGGATATCGTGAGCGTGACTGCGACGAAATATTCGCTGCCGCCGGCACTCGTTTACGCGATTATTTCGATCGAATCGCGCTTCCAGGAAAAGGCGCGCGGCCAGCATGGCGCGACCGGATTGATGCAGGTCGTGCCGTCCGCGCACCGCGGCATGCTGCGCGACGTGAAGGATCTCACCGAGCCGAATGCGAACGTCGAGGTCGGCTCGCGGATCCTGTCGGGCTACGTGAAAGCGGCCGGCGGCAACGTGCTGGCCGGGCTGAAGAGCTACAGCGGCGGATCCAGTGCATATGCGGCGAAGGTGATGCAGCGGGTCGATTCGTTCCGGTTCGTGCTCGAACCCGATGACGACGCGAAAAGCCCCAATACCGTGAACGACGGGAAGGCGCACATGGTGCCCGTCAGCGATCCGTCCGGCCCTGCGCCCGCCGCGAACCGCAACGCGAAGTAAGTGCATGCAGGCTGATGCCGGCAAAGTTCAACGTTGATCTCGGGCGTAACTGTTGCCCTCGTTCGGCTCGGGGACAGTGACGCGCGCCGTCGCGTGATCGCGCAATGCGCTGCGCGCGACCGGTACTTCGCGTTTGGGTACGACGAGCAGATTGAGACCGAGGCCGTCCAGTATCTTGAACAGTTTGTCGAGCCCCACGGCACGGCCGTTCTCGAGCCGAGACAATACGTCTTTGGAAACGCCGAGCATGTCGGCTGCGTCGTCGATCCGCATCTGGATCTGCGCTCGCCGGTTGCGCACGAGCGCCCCCAGTGCAGCGAGATCGAGTGCGAGCGGGTCGGGTGTTGCAACAGGTCGCGGTAGGGTGCGGGCCATAATTCCGGGATTTCAGGAACAAAGCGAATGGCGGCCAACGATCGCCGATAGTTCTCATATTTCAGGAACTATAAACGAGTGCGGCGGCGCATTCGCCCCCCCGCCCCATGGAGTCACCGGATCACCTCCCTCGTGCCTTGATCCAGCCCCCTTCGATCAAAGCTGCCCCGCCGCTCCCGTCCACCGCAGGTAATCGCCGCGCGTCCAGTCCAGCGACACGCCGACGCGTTTCGTCCCCGGCCGGATCTTCGGCTTGTACACCGACAGCGTCAGCGATTCCAGCGCCGGCCATTCGCGAAACGACAGCACCGCGATATCCGCAACGAGCGTCTCCAGCAGCCGCGTATGCGGCTTGTGCGACAGGAACGACGCGACGCGCGCGCAATAGCCGTCGTAGTCGATCCACTCGCCCTGCTCGCTCGGCTCGCAGCGATACCCGAGCCGCGCATCGATCACGATCGGCTGCGGCGCCTCGTGCTCGTGCGCATGGATGCCGATCCGCGCGGGCACCTTCAGTTCGTCGACGAACACGCTCCAGCCGCGCCCGCGCAGGCGCGGCGCGTCGATCGCCACGAACGGTTCGTCGAACGGCTTCATGATGCGAGCGGCGCCGCGGCGTCGAGCATGATGCGCACGAAATAGTCGGCGAAGCTGCGACGCAGGACGATCTCGAACGAGTCGTCGCCGGTCGGGATCAGCGTGATCGGCGACTTGAAGTAGTGCGACTGCGCGCACTGGCCCGGCTTGAACACGCGCGGATGCACGTCGAGCGGGCAGCCGCGCGCGATCACGTCGCGCACGCGTTCGCCGCTGATCTCGACCACCGTGTAGCCGCTGCCGACGTCGACGGCCGCCGCGTACAAGCCCTGCACGGCTTCCGCCAGCGTGGCCTCGAGCACGCCGGCCTGAACCGGCCCGTTCGACCGCACGAGCCATTCGTCGGGCCCGAGCCACAGCACGTCGTACTCGGCGCCGCGCGCGACCGTGTTCGGCGTCGCGGGCGGCCGGCAGCCGACCACGCGCTCGAACGCGGCGACGAATGCCGGGTCGCTCAACTCGCCGCGCACGTTGACGAGATCGAGGAACGGCCGCTCGCGCAGCGTGAACTTCTTCGATGCGCGCGCCTGGTGCGCCTTCAGCACGTCGGCCGCGCCGACGAACGGCGATTCAAGCGTCACGCCGGCCGCGCCCGCCACCGGCGCCTGGTTTCTCGTTTCATTCCACATGCTGACGCACCCCTTCGGTATCGTAGAAAACCGGGCTCGAGATCTTCGCGGTGACGCGGCGGCCGTTGGCCAGCGGGATCACGACGCTCTCGCCCATCTTGTTCAGGCCGCCCTTCACCACCGCGAGCGCGATCGAGCGCTTCAGGATCGGGCTGTAGTAGCTCGACGTCACGTGCCCGATCATCGGCGTCGGATCGGTTGCCGACACCTGCGTGTCCTTCGCGATGATCTGCGCGCCTTCCGGCAGCACGAACTGTTCGTCTTCGGTCAGCAGGCCGACGAACTGCTTGCGGCCTTCCTTCGCGGTATCCGAGCGCGTCAGCGAGCGCTTGCCGAGGAAGTCCTTCGACTTCGCGACGAGCCCGCCCATCCCGAGGTCGTACGGCGTGATCGAGCCGTCGGTGTCCTGCCCGACGATGATGTAACCCTTCTCGGCGCGCAGCACGTGCATCGTCTCGGTGCCGTACGGCGTGATGTCGAACTCGGCACCGGCCGCCATCAGCGCTTCCCACACCGCGCGGCCCGCATTCGCCGGCACGTTCACTTCGTAGGCCAGCTCGCCCGAGAAGCTGATTCGCATCACGCGCGCCTTCGCGCCGGCAACCGTGCCGTTGCGGTAGCTCATGAACGGGAACGCTTCATTGCCGAAGTCGATGTCCTGGCACACCTTCTGCACGACCTTGCGGCTCTTCGGGCCGACCACCGCGAACGTCGCCCAGTGATCGGTGACGGACGCGAGCCGCACCTTCATGTCGGGCCATTCGGTCTGCAGCCAGCGCTCGAGCCACGTCAGCACGCGCGCGGCGCCGCCGGTGGTGGTCGTCATCATGAAATGCTGGTCGGCGAGGCGCACGGTCACGCCGTCGTCGAACACCATCCCGTTTTCGTCGAGCATCAGCCCGTAGCGGCACTTGCCGATTTCGAGCTTGTTCCACGGGTTCGTGTACATCCAGTTCAGCAGCTTCACCGCGTCCGGGCCCTGGATGTCGATCTTGCCGAGCGTCGACGCATCGAGAATGCCGACGCCGTTGCGCACCGCGAGGCATTCGCGCTTCACGGCCGCATGGAGATCCTCGCCGTTCTTCGGGAAATACCATGGCCGCTTCCAGTTGCCGACGTCCTCGAACATCGCGCCGTGCTCGACGTGCCATTCATGCACGGCCGTCTTGCGGATCGGGTCGAGGAAATCGCCCGTCTCGCGGCCCGCGAACGTGCCGAACGACACGGGCGTGTAGTTCGGGCGGAACGTCGTCGTGCCCGTTTCCGGAATCGTCTTGCCGAGCGCGCCCGCGAGGATCGCCATCCCGTTGATGTTGCCGAGCTTGCCCTGGTCGGTGCCGAAACCCATCGCCGTGTAGCGCTTCACATGCTCGACCGACTCGAAGCCTTCGCGCGCGGCGAGCAGGATGTCGGCCGCCGCGACGTCGTTCTGGAAATCGACGAACTGCTTCGGCCCACGCGCGGCCGCCTCGCGGCTGCCGACGAGCCACAGCGGCTGCAGTGCGCCTTCGACGGTTTCGGCGACCTGCGGTGCGGCCGGACGCTGCGCGGCCGCGAAGCCCGCGGCCTTCGCCGCTTCCACGCCCGCATCGACCGCGAGCCGCAACGCACGGGCGAGCCCGAATTCGCCGGCCGCCGCGCCGATGCTGGTTTCCGCCTGCACCGGCTTGCCCGGCAGGAAACACGCCTTCTCGTCGTTCCAGCACGCCTTGCCGCCCGATTGCGCGAACAGGTGCAGCACCGGGCTGAAGCCGCCCGACATCGCGACGAGGTCGCACGGCAGCGTCTGCATCTTGCCGCCCGTCTGGCCGTTCGAGTAGGACGCGACGTCGACCGACGATACGCGCCACTTGCCCGATGCGGCCGTGACGACCGCGCCGCTCATCACCGTCACGCCCTGCCGCTTCGCGGCGGCCGGCAGCGCGCCGTTCGACGACGCGCGCGAATCGACGACCGTCACCTTCGCGCCGCACGCCTTCAGGTCGAGCGCGGTCTGGTAGGCACGGTCGTTGTTCGTGAACACCACCACGTTGCGGCCCGGCAGCACGCCGAAGCGGTGCACGTAGGTGGAGACCGCACCCGCGAGCATCACGCCCGGCAGGTCGTTGTTGCCGAACACGATCGGCCGCTCGTGCGCGCCGGTCGCGAGAATCACGCGCTTCGCGCGGACCTTCCACAGCAGCTCGCGCGTGCCCTTGCGCATCGATACCGGCAGGTGATCGGTCAGGCGCTGCGTGACTGTCACGAGGTTGTGGTCCTGGTAACCGAACGCGGTGCTGCGCGACAGGATCGTCACGTCGGGCAGCTTGCGCAGCTCGGCTTCGATCTTCTCGACCCATTGCATCGCGGGCTTCGCGTCGATCTCCGCGCGGCACGACAGCAGGCTGCCGCCGAGTTCGCGCTGGTCGTCGACGAGGATCACGCGCGCGCCGGCCGTGGCGGCCGCATGCGCGGCGGCGAGGCCCGACGGGCCACCGCCGACCACGAGCACGTCGCAGTGCGCGTAGCACTTGTCGTAGCGATCGGCGTCGAGCACCTCGGGCGCCTTGCCGAGGCCGGCCGCTTCGCGGATCTTCTCTTCGTACTTCGGCCACATGTTGCGCGGCCACATGAACGTCTTGTAGTAGAACCCGGCCGGCATGAAACGCGACAGCTTCTGGTTGATCGCGTACTTGTCGTTCTCGAGCGACGGCTCCGCGTTCACGCTCGTCGCGACGAGGCCCTGGTACAGCTCGATTTCGGTCGCGCGCGCGTTCGGCACCGTGTACGGGCCGGTTTCGAGCTGCACGACGGCATTCGGTTCCGCGACGTCGGCCGTCACGATCCCGCGCGGACGGTGGTACTTGAAGCTGCGCGCGACGAAGTGCACGCCGTTCGCGAGCAGCGCGGACGCGAGCGTGTCGCCCTGGAAGCCCTGGTACGTGCGGCCGTTGAACGTGAACGTCAACGGAATCGCGCGATTGATGCGGCCACCGGTGCCGAGGCGGTCTTTCTGGCTCATTTGCTCGTGCCCTCTTCGTGTGCATTGCCGGCAGATGCTCCGCCGAACTTTTCGTAGCCCTTGATATCGTAGGTGACCGTGTCGCGCGTGACCTTGAACCAGCGGCGGCAGCCCTGCGTATGCAGCCATTGCTCCTTGTGCAGCCCGCGCTTGTTCTCGCGCATGAACACGTATTCGCCCCATTCGCGGTCGGTCATGGTCTCGTTCGCCACCGGGCGCACGATGTCGGCTTCACCGCCGCACGTAAACTCGGATTCGGCGCGCGGCCCGCACCACGGACATTCGATCAGCAACATGTTTCCTTCTCCTTCAGTGCGGTGGTTAGTGCGCGACGGCGGCTGCGCCGTGCTCGTCGATCAGGTGGCCCGTATAGAAGCGGTCGAGCGCGAACGGCGCGTTCAGCGGATGCGGTTCGTCGCGGGCGATCGTGTGCGCGAACACCCAGCCCGAGCCCGGCGTCGCCTTGAAGCCGCCGGTGCCCCAGCCGCAGTTGAAATAGAGGCCCTTCACGTCGGTCTTGGTGATGATCGGGCACGCGTCCGGCGACACGTCGACGATGCCGCCCCACTGGCGGTTCATCCGCACGCGCGAGAACACCGGGAACATCTCGATGATCGCCTGCAGCGTGCTTTCGATGATGTGGAAGCTGCCGCGCTGGCCGAAGCCCGTGTACTGGTCGATACCCGCGCCGATCACGAGATCGCCCTTGTCGGACTGGCTGATGTATGCGTGCACCGCGTTCGACATGATCACCGAGTTGACCACCGGCTTGATCGGCTCGGACACGAGCGCCTGCAGCGGGTGGCTTTCGATCGGCAGGCGGATGCCGGCCATGTCGGCGAGCGTCGTCGTGTTGCCGGCCGCGACCACCGCGACCTTCTTCGCCTTGATGAAACCCTTCACCGTATCGACGCCGACCACCGCGCCGCCTTCGCGGCGAATGCCCGTCACCTGGCAGTTCTGGATGATGTCGACGCCGGCGCGATCCGCGCCGCGCGCGAAGCCCCAGGCCACCGCGTCGTGGCGTGCGACGCCCGCACGGCGCTGGATCGATGCGCCGAGCACCGGGTAGCGGCTGTTCAGGTTGATCGTCGGCTCGATTTCCTTGATTTGCGCGGGCGTCAGGAATTCGGCGTCGACGCCGTTCAGCCGGTTCGCGTTCACGCGGCGCTCGGTGTCGCGCACGTCCTGCAGCGTGTGGGCCAGGTTCATCACGCCGCGCTGGCTGAACATCACGTTGTAGTTCAGATCCTGCGACAGCCCTTCCCACAGCTTCATCGCCTTCTCGTACAGCGCGGCCGACTCGTCCCACAGATAGTTCGAGCGCACGATCGTCGTGTTGCGCGCGGTGTTGCCGCCGCCGATCCAGCCCTTCTCGAGGATCGCGACGTTGGTGATGCCGTGCTCCTTCGCGAGGTAGTAGGCGGTCGCGAGGCCGTGGCCGCCGCCGCCGACGATCACGACGTCGTATTCCTTCTTCGGCTCCGGGCTCTTCCACTGCTTTTCCCAGTTCTCGTGATACGAGAGGCCGTTGCGGAACAGGCTGAATATCGAGTAGCGGCTCATGTTAGTGATCCTTCGTTAGCATTCGATGACGTTCACGGCAAGACCGCCGCGCGACGTTTCCTTGTATTTCGTCTTCATGTCGGCACCCGTCTCGCGCATCGTCTTGATGACCGAATCGAGCGACACGTAGTGCTGGCCGTTACCCTTGAGCGCCATGCGCGACGCGTTCAGCGCCTTGATCGCGCCCATCGCGTTGCGCTCGATGCACGGGATCTGCACGAGCCCGCCCACGGGGTCGCAGGTCATCCCGAGGTTGTGCTCCATGCCGATTTCGGCCGCGTTCTCGACCTGGTCCGGCGTGCCGCCCATCACGGCGGCGAGCGCGGCCGCGGCCATCGAGCACGCGACGCCCACTTCGCCCTGGCAGCCGACTTCCGCGCCGGAGATCGACGCGGTTTCCTTGTAGATGATCCCGATCGCCGCGGCCGTCAGCAGGAATTCGACGATGCCGGCTTCGTTCGAGCCCGGCACGAACTTCACGTAGTAGTGCAGCACCGCGGGGATCACGCCGGCCGCGCCGTTGGTCGGCGCGGTGACGACCCGGCCGCCGGCCGCGTTCTCTTCGTTGACGGCCATCGCATACAGGTTGACCCAGTCGAGCATCGACAGCGGGTCGCGCAGCGACTCTTCCGAACGCGCGCGCAGGCGGCCGTACAGTTCGGCCGCGCGGCGCTTCACGCGCATCGGGCCCGGCAGGTCACCCTCGACCTTGCAGCCGCGTTCGACGCAAGCAGCCATCGTGCGCCAGATCGCGAGCAGCCCGGCGCGCACTTCGTCGGCAGGGCGCAGCGCGCATTCGTTGCGCAGCATCAGCTCGGCGATCGACAGCCCGTGTTCGCGGCACTGGCGCATCAGGTCGTCACCGGTGCGGAACGGATACGGCACTTCGACGGCCGCGCGCACGCCGTTCACGCGATCGCCGTCGCGGTTCACCACGAAGCCGCCGCCGACCGAGTAATACTCCTTCTCGACGAGCAGCTGGCCGTGCTCGTCGAATGCCTGGAAGCGCATCCCGTTCGGATGCACGATGCTCGTGCCGCTCATCAGCTTGCGATAGAAGCCGATGTGTTCCTTCTCGTCGAAGCGCACCGTCTGCTTGCCGAGCAGCGACAGCGACTTCTCCGCGCGGATCGCGGCGAGCCGCGGCTCGATCAGGTCCGGATCGATCGTGTCGGGCAGGTGGCCCTCGAGGCCGAGCAGCACGGCCTTGTCGGTGCCGTGGCCCTTGCCGGTCGCGCCGAGCGAGCCGTACAGCTCGACCCGCACGCGGCGCACGAAGCCGAGCAGGTTCGCGTCCTCGACGTGCGACGCGAAGCGGCACGCGGCGATCATCGGGCCGACCGTATGCGAACTGGACGGGCCGATGCCGATCTTGAACAAGTCGAACGCGCTGACGTTCATCTGGCTTCCTTTGGGTTGCATGCGTGAAATGTCGTTGGGCCCCAGTACATCAAAGCGTAAAATCGGCCGATAGAACAAAAACGGCATCGGCGTGGGATAGCGCCGCCAAGCGGCGCGCCGGCCGCCCGGAAAGTGCGTTTTGGCGATGGTTCGCGACGGAAAACCACAAGTCCGGCCGCGGCCGATCGGCGACGCTGGCTGCATCCGCGCCGCCTCCGGCAGCCGCAACCCGCAAACAGACTGAAACGAGTGAGACCGCCTGCCCGGCGTGACGAGATTGGCCGCGATGACCCCCGACGTACCCGCTTCCCCCCTCGCAGAACCCGCGCCGCGGCGCATCCGCTTCGGCATCGTGCTGCTGCCGAACTTCACGCTGACGGCCTTCTCCGGCTTCGTCGACATGCTGCGGCTGTCGGCCGACGACGGCGACTACAGCAAGCCCGTGCGCTGCGCATGGAGCGTGATCGGCGAGACGCTCGCGCCGGTGCGCGCGAGCTGCGGGATCCAGATCACGCCGTGGGAGACGTTCGACGCGGCCGAGCCGTTCGACTACGTGGTGGTGGTCGGCGGCTTGCTGCATTCGGGGCCGCAGGCCGGCCCTGAAACGCTCGACTTCATCCGCCGCGCGGCGACGGGCGGCGCGACGGTCGTCGGCATCTGCACGGGCGTGTTCGCGCTGATGCGCGCCGGCGTGCTCGACGGCTACCGCACCTGCGTGAGCTGGTTCCATTACTGGGATTTCATCGAACGCTTCCCGTCCGCCGATCCCGACCTGCTGATCGCCGACCGCCTGTTCGTGATCGACCGGCGCCGGATCACGTGCTCGGGCGGCCGCGCGTCGATCGACGTCGCCGCCGCGATCCTGCTGCGCCATTTCGATCACGCGACCGTGCAGAAGGCGCTGCGCATCCTGCTCGTCGGCGAGATGCAGAAAGGCAATGCGCCGCAACCGCATCCGCCGGGCCTCGAGCCAGCGACACACCCGAAGGTCAAGCGCGCGATTCTTCTGATGGAACAGCACGTCGGGCGCGCGCTGCCGCTCGAGGAACTCGCGTGCAAGCTCGACCTGTCGACGCGGCAGCTCGAGCGGCTGTTCAAGGCCGAAACCGGCAAGAGCCCGCAGGCCTTCGCGAAGCAGGTGCGGCTGCGCACGGCCGCGTGGCTGCTGACGAGCTCGGACCGCACCGTCGCCGATATCGCATCGAGCTGCGGGTTCGCCGATGCGTCGCACCTCGGGCGCGAATTCCGCAAGCAGTTCGGCGTGCCGCCGGCGACCTATCGCGAGCGCGGCGGCGACGTGGCCGAAGTGGCCGCGATGCCCGATGCGTCGGCCGACCCGGTCGAGGACATCGCCGGCTGACCGCTCCAAGGGTGCCCGCCCTTTCCTGACCGATTGCGGAACCCCGCACGTTCGCGTCGGTTTAGGCGCGACTTGGAACCGGTTCCAATCAATTTAGCCGACGTTACTCGCTGCAAAGCGCGGGTTATCCCGGATGCTGATGTTCGCTCAAATTTGTATGATGACCACATCACCTTACAAACCAGAGCATCATGTTCGAGAAAATTCCGGCCCGCGCGATGAGCGACCATGTCGCGCAGCAACTGCTCAAGCAGATCGAAGTGGGCAGCTTCTCGGCCACCGGCAAGCTGCCGACCGAGGCCGTGCTCGCCCAGGAATTCGGCGTGAGCCGCACCGTGATCCGCGAGGCGATCTCGCGGCTGAAAAACGAAGGCGTGGTCGAGCCGCGCCAGGGCAGCGGCGTGTTCGTGAACCAGCACGGCGCGATCCGGCCGCTGCGGATCGACTACGCGGAAGCCGTCGAGGCAAGCTCGCTGCCGCATCTGCTCGCGGTGCGCCGCGCGATCGAGGCCGAAGTCGCCGCCGAAGCCGCGCTGCACCACACCGACGACGACATGGCGGACATCGACGACGCGCTGCGCAAGATCGACGAAGCGGTGGCCGAAGGGCGCGACGGCGTCGCGGAAGACGTCGCGTTCCACCGCACGATCGCGGCCGTCACCGGCAATCCGTATTTCCTGAAGACGCTGCAGTTCCTGAACCAGTATCTCGAAGCCGGCGTGAAGGTCACGCGCAGCAACGAAGCGACGCGCGAGGATTTCTCGCGCCAGGTGCGCGACGAACACGCGGCGATCGCCGACGCGATCCGCGCGCGCGACCCGATGGCCGCCCGCAACGCGGCGCGCACGCACATGTACAACGCCGCCCGCCGTCTCGCGGAAGCCGGCATCTGCTGAAGCCGGCGGCCGCGGCCTTTCGGGGCGGCGGCGCCGTCATGAACCTCTTCCGAATCGATCAAGGTTGACCATGTCACGAAATGTTGGAGTCATCGGCCTCGGCGCGATGGGCCTCGGCGTCGCCCGCTCGCTGTTGCGCGCCGGCCTGCGCGTGCACGCATGCGACGTGCGCGACACCGTGCTGCAGGCGTTCGCCGCCGAAGGCGGCATCGCGTGCGCGACGCCGGCCGAACTGGGTGCGCGGTGCGACGTCGTCGTCACGCTCGTCGTCAATGCCGCGCAAACGGAAACGGTGCTGTTCGGCGAACACGGCGCGGTCGCGGCGATGAAGCCGGGCGGCGTCGTGATCGCGAGCGCGACCGTCGCGCCCGAATTCGCGGTCGCGCTCGGCGCACGCATCGAGGCCGCCGGCCTGCAGATGCTCGACGCGCCGGTGTCCGGCGGCGCCGCGCGCGCGGCCTCAGGCGAAATGACGATGATGACGTCGGGCCCGGCCGCCGCGTATGCGGGCTGCGAGGACGTGCTCGCCGCGATCGCCGGCAAGGTGTACCGCCTCGGCGATGCGCACGGCATCGGCTCGAAAGTGAAGATCATCAACCAGTTGCTGGCCGGCGTGCATATCGCGGCCGCCGCCGAGGCGATGGCGCTGGGCCTGCGCGAAGGCGTCGATGCCGACGCGCTGTACGACGTGATCACGCACAGCGCCGGCAATTCGTGGATGTTCGAGAACCGCGTGCCGCACATCCTGAACGGCGACTACACGCCGCTGTCGGCCGTCGACATCTTCGTGAAGGATCTCGGCCTCGTGCTCGACACCGCGCGCCGCAGCAAATTCCCGCTGCCGCTGTCGGCCACCGCGCACCAGATGTTCATGAGCGCATCGAGCGCCGGCCACGGCGGCGAGGACGATTCCGCCGTGATCAAGACTTTCCCCGGCATCACGCTGCCGCCCGCCCGCTGATTCGAACGACGTGCCTGCCATGACCGCTTCCGCTTCCCGTCCCCTGCTCGGCTGCATCGCCGACGATTTCACCGGCGCGACCGATCTCGCGAACATGCTCGTCAAGAGCGGCATGCGCACCGTGCAGACGATCGGCGTGCCCGCCGACGGCGCCGCCGCCGACGCGATCGTCGTCGCGCTGAAGTCGCGCACGATCCCCGCCGCCGACGCCGTCGCGCAATCGCTCGCCGCGTACGAATGGTTGCGCGCGCAAGGGTGCCGCCAGTTCTTCTTCAAGTACTGCTCGACGTTCGATTCGACCGACGCGGGCAACATCGGGCCGGTGGCCGACGCGCTGCTCGATGCGGCCGGCGGCGACTTCACGATCGCGTGCCCGGCGTTCCCGGAGAACGGCCGCACGATCTATCGCGGCCACCTGTTCGTCGGCGACGTGCTGCTGAACGAATCGGGGATGGAAAATCATCCGCTCACGCCGATGACGGACGCGAACCTCGTACGCGTGCTGCAACGGCAGACGCAGTCCGCGGTCGGCCTGATCCGCTACGACACGATCGCGCTCGGCGCGGCCGCCGTGCGCGCGCGGATCGACCAGTTGCGCGCGGAAGGCTCGCGTTTCGCGATCGCCGACGCGCTGTCGGACCACGATCTCTACGTGCTCGGCGAAGCGTGCGCCGGTCTGCCGCTCGTCACCGGCGGCTCGGGCATCGCGCTCGGCCTGCCCGCGAATTTCCGCCGCGCGGAGCAACTGCCCGAGCGCGACAACGCGGCGTCGCTGCCGCGCATCGAAGGCCCGTCGGCCGTACTCGCCGGCAGCGCATCGAAAGCCACCAACGCGCAGGTCGCCGCATGGCGCGCGACGCGGCCGAGCTTCCGCATCGATCCGCTCGCGGCATCGCGCGGCGAGCCCGTCGTCGACCAGGCGCTCGCCTTTGCGCGCTCGCACCTGCCGCAGCCCGTGCTGATCTACGCGACCGCGACGCCCGACGAAGTGAAGGCCGTACAGCAAACGCTCGGCGTCGAAGCTGCCGGCCATCTCGTCGAAAGCACGCTCGCGGCGATCGCGCGCGGGCTGCGCGAACTCGGCGTGCGCAAGTTCGTCGTCGCCGGCGGCGAGACGTCCGGCGCGGTCGTGCAGGCGCTCGACGTGAAGTCGCTGCAGATCGGCGCGCAGATCGATCCGGGTGTGCCGGCCACCGCCACCATCGATGCGCAGCCGCTCGGCCTCGCGCTGAAATCCGGCAACTTCGGCACGACGGACTTTTTCGACAAGGCGCTGCGCGCGCTCGACGGAGCCGCATGATGAGCGACGAAGCAAAACTGCGCGAAGAGATCTGCGTGATCGGCGCGAGCCTGTATGCGCGCGGCCATGCGGTCGGCAGCGCCGGCAACATCAGCGCGCGTCTGGATGACGGCTGGCTGATCACGCCGACCGACGCGTGCCTCGGGCGGCTCGACCCGAACGACATCGCGAAGGTCCGCACCGACGGCCGGCCCGTATCGGGCGGCAAGCCGTCGAAGACGCTCGCGCTGCATCGCGGCATCTACGCGCGCAATGCCGAAGCGAACGGCGTCGTCCACACGCATTCGACACATCTCGTCGCGTTGACGCTCGCGGGCGTGTGGCGCGACACCGACGTGCTGCCGCCGATCACGCCGTACTACGTGATGAAGGTCGGCCACATTCCGCTGATCCGTTACCGCCGCCCCGGCGATCCGGCCGTCGCGGCCGAAGTCGCCGCGCTGGCGGACCAGGTGCGCGGCGTGCTGCTCGACCGTCTCGGCCCGGTGATGTGGGGGCCGTCGGTGTCGCACGCGTCATATGCGCTCGAGGAGCTGGAGGAAACGGCCCGGCTGTGGCTGATGACGCAACCGAAACCCGAGCCGCTGTCCGACGCCGCGCTCGACGAACTGCGCGAGACCTTCGGCGCGCGCTGGTAACGCGCCGCCGCACGGATCACGCACTGCTTCCCATGCCCGCCGTGTGCGCGGGCCCTTCCGTCAGCACACACACGATCCGGCGGCGTACGCGCCGCCGGCACACAATAGTCCAGGAGACGACGATGACTGCTCTCGACGCGGCCGCAAGCCGCTCGCCCGCCGCGGCCGCCCAATCGGGCGAACTCGACCGCACCTACAAGAAAGTGTTCTGGCGCATCGTGCCGTTCCTGATGCTCTGCTACGTGGTCGCGTATCTCGACCGCGTGAACGTCGGCTTCGCCAAGCTGCAGATGTCGCAGGATCTCGCGTTCAGCGAAACCGTGTTCGGGCTCGGCGCGGGGATTTTCTTTCTTGGCTACTTTCTATTCGAACTGCCAAGCAACCTGCTGATGCACCGCATCGGCGCGCGCATCTGGATCGCGCGGATCATGATCACGTGGGGCCTGCTGTCCGCGCTGTTCGCGTTCGTGAAGACGCCGACGCAGTTCTACGTGCTGCGTTTCCTGCTCGGCCTCGCGGAAGCCGGCTTCTATCCGGGCGTGATCCTGTATCTCACCTACTGGTTCCCGTCGCATCGCCGCGCGAAGATCATCGCGGTGTTCATGTCCGCGATTCCCGTGTCGGGCATCTTCGGCAACCCGCTGTCGGGCTGGATCATGGAGCGCTTCCACGGCGGCTCGGGTTTCCACGGCTGGCAATGGATGTTCATGATCGAAGCCGTGCCGGCCGTGCTCGTCGGCATCGCGACGATCCTGTATCTCGACAACAGCATCCGCGGCGCGAAGTGGCTCGACGAGCGCGAGAAGCAATTGCTCGAAGACGAAATCGCCGCGCAGCCGCAGGAACAGCAGCAGCACGGCCATTCGCTGAAGGCCGTGTTCTCGGACCCGCGCATGTGGTGGATGTCGCTGATCTACTTCGCGTTCGTCACCGGCCAGTACGGGCTCACGTTCTGGATGCCGACGCTCGTGAAATCGACCGGCATCACCGATACGCTGCAGATCGGCCTGCTGTCGGCCATTCCATTCGTCGTCGCGATCGTCGTGATGAACGTCTTCGGCCACAGCGCGGACAAGCGCCGCGAACGCCGCTGGCACCTGATCGTGCCGGCGCTGATGGGCGCGATCGGGTTTGCGGTCGCCGCGTCGTACTCGCACAATACGGCGGTGTCGATCGTGTTCCTGTCGCTCGCGGCGGGCGGCGTGCTGACCTGCGCGCCGCTGTTCTGGTCGCTGCCGACCGCATTCCTCGCGGGCTCCGCGGCCGCGGCCGGGATCGCGATCATCAACTCGGTCGGCAACCTCGCCGGTTTCGCGAGCCCGTACGTGATCGGCTACCTGAAGGACGTCACGCACAGCACCGCCTCCGGCATGTACGTGCTCGCGGCGATGCTCGTGATCGGCGCGATCGCCGTGTGGCTCACGCCCGCCAAACTCGTGAACCGCTGATCCGGCCGCCGTCATTCGACGCGGGGCGCGCGGCGCCCCGCCCCATTCATATACAGGACCCGCTGCCATGCCACGCTTCGCCGCCAACCTCTCGATGATGTACACCGAGCATGCGTTCCTCGAACGCTTCGCCGCTGCCGCCCACGACGGCTTCAAGGCCGTCGAGTACCTGTTCCCGTACGACTTCGCCGCCGAGGACATCCGCGCGCGCCTCGACGCGCATGGCCTCGAACAGGCGCTGTTCAACGCGCCGCCGGGCGACTGGGCCGCGGGCGAACGCGGCATTGCTTCGCTGCCGGGCCGCGAGGACGAATTCCGACGCGGCATCGACCAGGCGCTCGACTATGCGCGCGTGATCGGCAACAAGAAGCTGCACGTGATGGCCGGCATGGTGCCGCAGGGCGCCGACCGCGCGCGCCATCGCGACACCTATCTGGCGAACCTGCGCCATGCGGCGCAGGCCGCGGCCGCGCACGGCATCACGATCCTGATCGAGCCGATCAACCAGCGCGACATGACCGGCTATTTCCTGAGCCGCCAGGACGACGCGCAGGCGATCCGCGCGGAAGTCGGCGCGCCGAACCTGAAGGTGCAGTTCGACTGCTACCACTGCCAGATCGTCGAAGGCGATCTCGCGATGAAGCTCAAGCGCGATTTCGCGGGCATCGGCCATATCCAGATCGCGGGCGTGCCGGAACGCCACGAGCCGGATGTCGGCGAACTCAACTACCCGTACCTGTTCGCGCTGATCGACGCGCTCGGCTACGACGGCTGGATCGGCTGCGAATATCGGCCGAAGGCCGGCACGTCCGAAGGTCTCGGCTGGATCAAGCCGTACCTGTGATTCCCGTATTCCACATAGGGCAACGAACATGAAAGTACTGATTACCGGGGGCGCCGGCTTTCTCGGCCAGCGTCTCGCGCGCAAGCTGCTCGAGCGCGGCGAACTCACCGGCCCCGACGGCCGTATCGAGAAGATCGACGAGCTGATGCTGCTCGACGTCGTCAAGGGCAGCGATTTCGGCGACGCGCGCGTGACGTCGATCGTCGGCGACATCGCCGATCGCGCGGTGCTCGACAGCGCGATCGACACGCAAACGGGCGCGATCTTCCACCTCGCGGCGATCGTCAGCGGGCAGGCCGAAGCCGACTTCGATCTCGGCATGCGGATCAACCTCGACGCGTCGCGCACGCTGCTCGAAGTGTGCCGCGCGCGCGGCCACCGGCCGCGCGTCGTGTTCACGAGCTCCGTCGCGGTGTACGGCGGCGCGCTGCCCGACGTCGTGCAGGACGACACCGCGCTGAACCCGCAATCGTCGTACGGCGCCGAGAAGGCGATCGCCGAACTGCTGCTGTGCGACTACGCGCGGCGCGGTTTCGTCGACGGCCGCGTGCTGCGGCTGCCGACGATCAGCGTGCGGCCCGGCCGCCCGAACGCGGCCGCGTCGTCGTTCGCGAGCGGGATCATCCGCGAGCCGCTGAACGGCGAGGAAAGCGTGTGCCCGGTACCGGGCTCGACGCGGTTGTGGCTGCTGTCGCCGCGCGGCGCGATCGACGCGCTCGTCGCCGGTTGCGAGATCGACGGCGCGCAGCTCGGCAACAAGCGCGTGATCAACCTGCCGGGGCTGTCGGTGTCGGTCGACGAGATGATCGCGGCGCTGCGCGAAGTCGCGGGCGACGAGGTCGTGAAGCTGATCCGCCACGTGCCCGACGAACGCGTCGAGAAGATCGTCGGCAGTTGGCCGGGCCGCTGGGATACGTCGCGCGCCGAAGCGCTCGGGCTGAAGGGCGACACGTCGTTCGCGGACGTGATCCGCAGCCATATCGCGGACGAACGGCGCTGATTTGCGGCGCGCCGGGCCGTATTAATGCGGCCCGGGCGTTTTTTCGACGCGCGACGACGCGCGTCGCACCCCGCCCGCCTGCATGAAGCGCGCATCGGCGCCGCGACAACGCCGCACCACCGCTCCCCACGATTCGTCTCCGCGCGACACGCTTCGCACGTGCCTCGTTCTGTCGCGACGCCGACGGCATCACGCAACACAGGTCCATGTCGGCACCTAGTTGCCGATCGGCGCCGGCATGCCGGGTTCGGCCGCCCGCGTAATCGACGCCGCCATCCGCGCCAGATCCTGCTCGGCGAGCTTCGCTTCAGCGGCCTGGATGTCGGCCGGATAGTCGCCTTCGTCGCCCTTCGCCGGGTCGTACCCGGCCGCTTCGAGGCGAATCAGTTCGTCGCGAACCTGCGCACGCGTCAGCGGCGCGGCCGATTGCGCGAATGCCGACTGACCGACGATCGCACCGATCATCGTCAGTAGTGCGATATAGGTTTTCATCATGAACTCCTTCAATGTGACGTATCGATCAACCACGGGACATGCGTGACCTGCGGAGGCAGGCGGATGGATCAGCTTCCGAAATAGATCGCGCAGAAGCTCGCGGGGCCGACGCATGCGGCGGCGCCTCGACGCGGCGACGTCGCCGCCGGCTTGCCCGCTTCGGACGACGTGGCCGGATCGCCGCCGACGGCCGTGCCGGCCTGACGCTCCGGCATCCGTTCGGCCTGCTGCTGGAACAGCGGGCTCACGTCCGGATAGGACGTATCGGTCACGAAGCGCAGCCCGTTGTTTTCGGCATCGATCAGTTCCTGCCGGACCTGCTCGCGCGTGAGCGCCTGTGCCGACGCTTGCGTCGCGACACCTGCGAGAGAAATCGCCGCCACCGTGGCGGCCACCAGCCAGTGCGCGTTCATGTTCCACTCCTTCATCAGTCAATGAGACGACGTGCTACACGCGTATGACGACGGAGGAACGCGGTTTATTCCCGGCCTTTTCATTCGCGCCTGCCGGACATTCGTCGAACTGTCATTCATTCGTCAGCCGGCGTAACCTGACGTAACGCAATGCCCGCCGTGCTTCGGGCAGACTGATCACCCCTTCATCCGGGCCACCCGTCGATCGACCATGTCCGCCGCCTACGACCATGCAGCCGCCCTGCTGCGCACGCTATACGACCGCCATATCGACAGCGGCGCGGTGCTCGACGCGGCCGCATTCCCGGATGCCGAGCGTTTCGTGCGCGCATGGCCCGCGATCCGCGCTGAGGCGCTCGACGTCGCGCGCGACATGCCGCGCATCCCGCGCTTTCACGAAATCATGCGCGAGCAGTACGACATCTCGGCCAACGATGCGCGCGACTGGCGGATGTTCATCATGCAGGCGTACGGCCAGCCGTTTGCGCGCAACCTGTCGCGCTGCCCGACCGTCGCGTCGCTCGTCGCGGCGTCGCCGGACGTGCTGTCCGCGTCGCTGTCGTTCCTCGCGCCCGGCAAGCACATCCCGCCGCATCGCGGGCCGTTTCGCGGCATCCTGCGCGGTTATCTCGTGCTGTCGATGCCGCAGCGCGCGGACGGCACGCCGGCCGCCGTGCTGAAGGTCGACGGCCACGAATACCGGCTCGACGAAGGCCGCTTCCTGCTGTGGGACGACACGTTCACGCACGAGGTGTGGAACGACAGCGACGCCGTGCGGATCGTGCTGCTGCTCGATATCCGCCGGCGCGGGATGCCGCGCTGGCTCACGTGGCTGTCGAATGCGGTGATCGGCGTCGTGCGGCTCGGGATCCGGATCAGGGGGCGGTCGATTCCGGTTTAGCCGCCGCCACCCCGCGCGCGCCGCGCACGGCGGCTCCGTTCCACCTTTCGGCGCCCGCCGGATCGCCTACACTACAAGCCGTCCCTTCGTGCGGCTCCTGCCAGCTACCGCCATGGCGCACCTCTTTTTCGCCGCGTCGATCCAGCGGCATGTCGAAACGCCCGAGCGCGATATCGACGCGCGCACGGTCGGCGAAGCATTCGACACCGTTTTCAGCGAGCAGCCCAGGCTGCGCGGCTACATCGTCGACGACCAGGGCGCGCTGCGAAAGCACCTGTCGGTGTTCATCGACGGCCAGCCGATCCGCGACCGGCAGCATCTGTCCGATGCGCTCGGCGACGCCAGCCGCGTGTATGTCGTGCAGGCGCTGACGGGCGGATAAAGGGACCGATGCACGGGCGCATTCCCGATACCAAGCGCCGTCGCGCCAAGGCGGACCATCCGGAGACATCGCATATGAACGATCGACTGCTCGTCGCCACCCGCAAGGGCCTGTTCGTCCTGCAACCCGACGGCAACGGCGGCTGGACGCTCGGCGAACCGCATTTCATCGGCGAGCCCGTCAGCATGGCGCTCGCCGACCCGCGCGACGGCACGCTGTATGCGGCGCTCAATCTGGGGCATTTCGGCGTGAAGCTGCATCGGCTGCGCGCAGGCGCCACCGAATGGGAGGAATGCGCGGTCCCGGTTTATCCGCCGCAGCACGCCGACGCGTCACCTCCCCGCGCCAATGCGCATGCCGGCAACGGCGCCATGGACGACGAGCCGCCCGGGCCGCCACAGCCGCAACCGCCTTGGACGCTTCAGCAAATCTGGTCGCTCGAAACCGGCGGCACGGACGAACCCGGCGTGCTGTGGGCCGGCACGATTCCCGGCGGCCTGTTCCGTTCCGACGATCACGGCGATTCGTGGGCACTCAACCGCCCGCTGTGGGATCGCCCCGAACGCGCCGAATGGGGCGGCGGCGGATACGACGCGCCGGGCATCCATTCGGTGATGGTCGATCCGCGCGACAGCCGGCACGTCACCGTCGGCATTTCGTGCGGCGGCGTCTGGCAAACCGCGGACGGCGGCGCGACGTGGCGCGTGACCGCGGAAGGCATGGAAGCCGACTACATGCCGCCCGAGCGACGCGGCGAACCGAACATGCAGGACCCGCACCGCGTCGTGCAGTGCGCGGCCAATCCGGACGTGCTGTGGACGCAGCATCACTGCGCGATCTTCCGCTCGACCGACGGCGGCGAACACTGGCGGCGAATCGAGGCGCAGCCGTCGAGCTTCGGTTTCGCGGTGGCCGTGCATCCGCACGAACCGGATACCGCGTGGTTCGTACCGGCCGTGAAGGATGCGTGCCGGATCCCGGTAAACGGCCGGTTCGTCGTCACGCGCACGCGCGACGGCGGCCGCACTTTCGAGAGCCTGTCGAACGGGTTGCCGGCCGCGCCCGCGTACGACCTCGTGTACCGGCACGGGCTCGCGGTGGACGATTCCGGCACGCGCCTCGCGATGGCGTCGACGACCGGCGGGTTATGGACGTCCGCCGATGGCGGCAAGCGCTGGCAACAGGTATCGGCGCATTTGCCGCCGGCGTATTGCGTCAGGTTCGGGTAGCGGCGCGGTGCTCGTCCGGCGCCATCCGCGCCACCGCGTCGCGCGTTCGTGCGACTTGCGCTTCGAGCCAGTCGAGAAACCGCCTGACCTGCGGCTCGCGCTCGCGCCCCGGCCGGCACAGCGCGACGAAGCGCGCACCGTCGAGCCGCACCGCAGGCTCGATCGGCATCAACGCGCCGCGCTCGACGTGCTCGGCGGCCAGCACCGAGCTGAGCAGCGCGATCCCCTGCCCGTGCAGCACGGCCTGCAACGCGTAATGCTCGTCGTCGTAATGACGGAAGACCGCACGTTCGAGCCACGCCTCCCGGCCCGCCGCACGGCACCACGACGCCCAGTCGACCGACACGGGCAACGGCGTATCCCACACCGTTTCGATCAGGTCGAGCGTCCCGTCCGAGCGATGCGCGTCGAACCCGACGGCCGCATACGCGCCGAAATATTCGTCGATCAGCGCAATCTCGTGCAACGCGGGAAACTGCCGCGACGTCGCGCGAATCGCGAGATCGATCCGGGCATCGCGTTCGAGATCGACGAGCGCGTTTCCGGTTTCGACCTTGATGTGCAGATGCGGATCGATGCGGCGAAACGCACCGAGACGCGGAATCAGCCACATCGCCGCAAAGGCCGGCGTGGTGGTCAGCACGAGCGGGCGCTCGTCCGCCGCATCCGGGCGCACCGCGTCGAGCCCGCGGCTTAGCGCCAGCAACGCATCGTGACTCGCGCGAAACAACTGCTCGCCTTCGGCCGTCAGCCGCACGCCGCCCGTGCCGCGCTCGAACAGCAGTACGCCCACGCGGCTCTCGAGCGACTTGATCTGGTGCGACACGGCAGCCGGCGTCACGGACAGTTCGTCCGCGGCGGCCTTGAACGTGCCGAGCCTTGCGGAGGCTTCGAATACACGCAATGCGGTCAGGGGAATTTTCGAGAACACGGGGCCTCGCGGGCCGGATGCGGCCGGGTTGAATTCGATTCAATCGGGGTGAGATTAGGTGAATTGAAGCGGGTGCGCAACGCGACTAGCCTTGCGGGGCGTCGCGGCATGGTGCCGCGACGGTCGACCTCGAACCGGAGGAACCCGTGCAAGGCCTACCGCGCAGGATCACGCAGGCGGTGCTCTACGAAGCGATCGCCATTTCCTGCATCGCGCCCGTGATCGCGACGCTCTTCAAGCAGAACCTCGTCTATTCGGGCGCGCTGTCGGCGACGATGTCGGCGATCGCGATGCTGTGGAACATGATCTTCAACGCGCTGTTCGAGCGCTGGGAAGCGTCGCGCCGGCAGCCGGCGCGCACGCTCGGACGGCGGATCCTGCACGCGACCGGATTCGAGGGCGGGCTGATCTTCATCCTCGTGCCCGTCGTGTCGTGGTGGCTCGACATCTCGTGGTTCGACGCGTTCGTCGTCGATATCGGGCTGTTCGCGTTCTTCTTCTGCTACGCGTTCGTGTTCCAGTGGGCGTTCGATCGGGTATTCGACGTGCCGGCGGCGACGAAGGAGTCGTGAGCCGGGGCCTACGCCCCCGCGGCGATTTTCGGCAACTGCCAGCCGAAACGCACCGCCGCCATCCGCAGCGCAAAACAGGCGATGCCGCCGAGCACCGCCGCGACGACAGGCGGGCAACCGAGCCGCCGGCACAGCACGACGACGACCGCGCCGAGCAGCGCCGCGCTCGCGTAGATGTCCGTGACCAGCACGACGGGTATCCGCGCGAGCAGCAGATCGCGCACGACGCCGCCCCCGCAGCCGGTCACGGCGCCCATCAGCGTGGCAATGAACGGGTGGACGCGGAATTCGAGCGCCTTCACGGCGCCCGCGACCGCGAACAGCGCGAGGCCGGCCGCATCGAGCATCGTCAGCAGCGACGGCGAAAACGACGCGACCCGCGCATGAAACACGAAGGCGAACAGTCCTGCGGCGAACGCGAGCGCCGGATAACGCCAGTCGCTCACGGCGCTCGGCGGGCGAGCGCCGATCAGCAGGTCGCGAATCACGCCGCCGCCAAGCGCGACGACGAGCGACAGCACCATCACCCCGAACAGGTCGAGTCCGGCGCGGATCGCCGCATTGGCGCCCTCGATCGCGAACACCGCCGTGCCCGCGAGATCGGCCGCGAGCACGACTTGCTCGATGCGCTTCATGCGAAGGTTTGGCCGCGGTACGGCAGCGCGCGGTGACAGCCTGCGTCGGCCGAAGCGGTCGCGCCATTCAGCCGCGTGCCGGCCGCGTGTTGCCGTCCGGATGCATCAAGCGGGTTGCGGGTCATTGCCGTCTCCTCGATCGGGGATCGAGCAGTCTAGCGCATCGTCCGGCGACCGTCGGGCGGAGCATGAAGCGGGCAGCAAAAAGCCGGCGCAAGCAGGTCACCCTGCTTACGCCGGCTCAACATTCAGGTCAGGCTTCGGGCCGCGGCCGCCCAGCCCGACACGTCACCGTCAATGCGCGCCGAGATACGCCTTCACCGCCGGCAGGCCCGGCTTGCCGTCGATCGTCGTCACGCCGGCCAGCCACTTGTCGAGCGCCTCCGGGTTCGCCTTCAGCCACGCGGCGGCGGCCTTGTTCGGGTCCTGCTTGTTCATGATCGGCACCATCACGTGGTTCTCGATCGCCGTCGTGAACTGCAGGTTCGACACGAACTTCGCGACGTTCGGGCAGCGCTGCGCGTAGTCGGGCGGCGTCGCCGTCAGCACCTTCGCTTCGCCGTAGTTCGGGCCGAACACGTCGTCGCCGCCGGTCAGGTAGTCGATCTTCATCTGCACGTTCATCGGATGCGGTTCCCAGCCGAGGAACACGATCCACTGCTTGTCGCGGATCGCGCGATTCACCTCGACCAGCATCCCGGCCTCGCTCGACTCGACCAGCTTGAACTTGCCGAGGCCGAACTGGTTGCCGTCGATCATCTTCTTGATCAGCGCATTGCCGTCGTTGCCCGGTTCGATCCCGTAGATCTTGCCGTTGAGCTTGTCCGCGTACTTCTGGATGTCCGCGAACGACTTCAGGCCGCCCTGGTAAACGTAGTCGGGCACCGCGAGCGTGTATTTCGCGCCGGTCAGGTTCGGCGTCGCGAGCACCTTGATCGTGCCGGCCTTCGTGAACGGCTGGATGATCGGGTCCATCGTCGGCGACCAGTAGCCGAGGAACACGTCGATCTGCTTGCTCTTGATCCCCGCGAACGTGATCGGCACCGACGCGATCGTCTTCGTCGGGTTGTAGCCGAGCCCCTGCAGCATCGTCGACGCGAGGCCCGTGGTCGCCGCGATGTCGGACCAACCGACATCCGCGAAGCGCACGTTCTTGCACACGGGCGGATCGGCCGCATAAACGGCCGACATCGGCGCGGTCATCCCGATTCCGCACACCGCTGCGATCAATAGGCGCTTCATCTTGCTTCTCCTCAAAGTGATGTCGTTTGCTTGAATGCGGGATCGTTTGTTGAAGCCGCGCGCCGCGATCCCGGCGACGTCGCGGACCGTCCGATTGCCCCGGCTCAGCGCCCCGGCAGCCGGCGCTCGTAGCTCGGCGCATGGCCGAACTGCGCGCGGTATGCCTTGCTGAAATGACACGGCGAATGAAAGCCGCAGACCGCCGTCACGCGTGCGATCGACGCATCGGTCGTGCGCAGCAGGTCGCGTGCGCGCTTCAGGCGCAGCGTCAGGTAATAGTGGGTCGGCGACACGTTCAGGTACACCTTGAACATGCGCTGCAGATGCCGCTGCGACAACCGCACGAGCCGCGCGAGCTCCTCGAGCGACAGCGGCTCCTCGATGTTCGCCTCCATCAGCCGCACGACCTCGATCAGCTCCGCACGCGAGAAGCCGACCCGCGCATCGACGGGAATCGGCTGCGTATCGGTCGAGCTGCGGATGCGCTCGAGGATGAACTGCTCGGAGACCTGCGCGGCCAGTTGCTGGCCGAACCGCATGCCGACGAGGTTCAGCATCAGGTCGAGCGGCGCGGTGCCGCCGGTGCAGGTCAGGCGGTCGCGATCGACGACGAACAACTCGTCGGCGAAACCCACCTGCGGGAATTCGGAATGCAGCGCGGACAGGTTCTCCCAGTGCACGGTGCAGCGATAGCCGTCGAGCAGCCCGCTCGACATCAGCGCGTACGCACCCGTGCAGATGCCGCCGAGCGGCAGCCCGCGTTCGGCGAGTGCCGTGAGCGTATCGCGCGCGCCGTCGTCGACCACGTCGCGGATGCGGATGCCGCCGCACACGATCATCACGTCGGGCAGGTTGTCGTAGTCGAGCGCTTGCGTGGGCCGCACCGCGATGCCGTTGCTGGCATGCGCGGGGGCGCCGTCGAGCGAGTAGATCGACCACTTGTAGTGATCCGCCCGCCCGACGTAGTTCGCCATCCGAAGCACTTCGACCGCGCTCGAGAACGCGATCATCGAGAAGTTCGGCAGCGTCAGAAAGCCGAAATGGGCGAGGGACGAAACCGGTGAAACGCAGGCGGCGGGCGCGACAGCGACGGCGGACGTCACATCGGTCTCCTGGCGAGGAGGTTGCGGGGAGCCAGCCCCGCGGCCGAAGCCGCGGGAGCCGTTATCCATTCAGGGTGAGCGGCCGGCGCGTTGCCGGCCGCCGGAGATCAGGCCTGCGCGGGCGAAGCCTTCACGCGAAAGAGCTGCTTGAGGCCCGAGAACAGCGGCGCCTTCGCAGTGCCCGGCGCGCGGCCGAAGCTCTCGGTGATGCGGTCGAGAATGATCGCGAGCAGCACGACCGACAGACCGCTTTCGAAGCCGAGACCGATGTCGAGGCGCTGGATACTCGCGAGCACGTCGTTGCCGAGGCCGCCCGCGCCGACCATCGACGCGATGATCACCATCGACAGCGCCATCATGATCGTCTGGTTCACACCCTGCATGATCGACGGCAGCGCGTTCGGGAACTGCACCTTGTACAGCAGTTGCCACGGCGTGCAGCCGAATGCCTGACCGGCTTCGACGATCTCGCGGTTCACGTGGCGGATGCCGAGGCTCGTGAGGCGCACGGCCGGCGGCATCGCGAAGATCACCGTCGACAGGATCCCCGGCACGCGGCCGAGACCGAACAGCATCGCGGCCGGAATCAGGTAGACGAAGGCCGGCATCGTCTGCATCAGGTCGAGGATCGGACGCACGATCGCGGCGACCCACTTGCTCTTCGCGGCCCAGATCCCGAGCGGGATGCCGAGCACGAGGCTGATGATCGTCGACGACAGCGTGAGGCCGAGCGTGATGACCGTCTGGTCCCAGAAGCCCGTCGCGAAGATCAGCAGCAGCGACGCGGTCGTGAACAGCGCGAAGCGCCAGCCCACCCGCCACAGCCCGACGCCGATGAAGATCGCCATCATCAGCCACATCGGGATCGCCTGCAGGCCATGCTCGACGAATGCGGCGAGCCCTTCGATCGCTTGACCGATCGCGTCGAACGTCTTCGCGTCGTGGTCGAGCAGGTAGTGAACGGACTGGTCGACCCAGGTACCGAGCGGAATCATTTCAGACATGGGAGCCTCGCGAACGCGTGATGGCCTTCAGGATGAGCGCACGATCGACCGAGCCGCAGTAGCAGCCGTCGTCGTCGACGACGGGCAATGCATTCGGGCTCGCGACGACGCGCGCGACGACATGTTCGAGCGACGCATCGCGCCGGATGCTTTCGATCGGCCGTACCGACGGCGTGTCCTGACCGAGCGCCTCGCGCGTGACGAAGCCGCGAATCTTGCGTGCGGCATCGAGCACGAACGCGTATTCGGCGCTGCCGTTCAGCGACGCCGCGACGTTCGCGGCATCGCACTTCGACACGAGCGGCACGGCGCCCGTCTGCATCAAGTCGCCGGCGGTGAGGTAGCGGCTCGTGTCGATGCCGTCGAAGAACGCGCGCACGTAGTCGTCCGCCGGATTCGCGATGATGTCCTGCGGCGTGCCGACCTGCACGAGGCGGCCGCCTTCCATGATCGCGATGCGGTTGCCGATGCGCAGCGCTTCCTCCAGATCGTGCGACACGAACATGATCGTGCGGCGCTGCTCCTTCTGCAGTTGCAGCAGCACGTCCTGCATTTCGCGGCGCTTGAGCGGATCGAGTGCGGAGAACGCCTCGTCCATGATCATCAGCGACGGGTTCACGGCGAGCGCGCGGGCGAGGCCGACGCGCTGCTGCATGCCGCCCGACAGCTCGGACGGCAGCTTGTGCGAGAACGGTGCGAGGCCGACCTGCTCGAGCACTTCCATCGCACGGCGCTCGCGCTCCTTCTTGCCCATGCCCGCGACTTCGAGGCCGAACGCGGCATTCGACACGACGGTGCGATGCGGCATCAGCGCGAACGACTGGAACACCATGCTCATGTCCTTGCGGCGCAGCGCGGTCAGCGCCGAGCGACGCGCCGACGCGACGTCGAGCCCGTCGATCAGCACCTTGCCGGCGCTTGGATCGACCAGCCGGTTCACGAGGCGGATCAGCGTGGACTTGCCGGAGCCGGACAGGCCCATCAGCACGAAAATTTCGCCTTCCTGCACATCGAAGGAGACGTTGTGCACGCCGACGACCTGACCGGTGCGCTTGAGCACATCGTCCTTCGTCGCGCCGGCGGCGAGCATGTCGAGCGCCTGCTGGGGATTGCTTCCAAACACCTTGCACAGACCTTCGACCACAACCTTGGGGGCATCCATCGAAACCTTCTCCTCGTGTAGCGGGGACTCGCGCTTGTCATAGCGTGCCTACATAGTTGCCAGAAAAAACCCCGACCTGCCGACGAATTACGACAAACGCTTGCGCAAATACGACACGGCCCGCAGCCCCGCCCGGCGGGCCGCGCAGCCGATTGCGGCGGCGCAATACGCGCACGGCCCGCAACGGCGGGCATTCCGCGCCGGACTTGTGCGCAGCAACGCGGCGCGCATCACATGAGGTTTTGCGCCAGCGCGCATCGGGCACGCGTCGTTTTGCGACAAGTTCACGTCCGTTCCGGCGTCGATTCGCTCAGACGAAAACGCGCACTGCATTCGTCGGTAAAAAGCATGACCGTGCAGAAATCCGGATGGCGACACCGGACGGCGCACGCCGCGATACCGCGCCAACCCCGCAAATCGGAGCATGCGCGCTGTGATACATTCCCCGCAAACACGCCAATCGCGACGCCGTCGCGGGCCTTTCGCACGAGGGCCCCGCCGTACGACGCGCGCATGCCGGTTCGCCTGCCGGCCGTGCTGAAACCGCCTCGATCGGGTGCGATCCGCGATCGAAGGACGATAACGATAGTGAGAGGGAGCAAGGCGTTGAACTGGGCATTCGCCGTAATCGGCTTCATCGTGGGCGGCATCGCCGCCTTGATCGGGGATTTCTCGGCCGGAAGCGGCTCGCTGCTCGGGGCCGCCGTCGGATTCTGCGTCGGGCATGCGCTGCGGCAAAGCAAGCTCCGTCACGTGCCCGCCGCGCCCGATTCATTCGCGATCTCCGCGGCGCCGCCTCCCACCCCGTTACCCCTCGCCGATCGCGTCGCGCGCCTCGAAGCCACCGTCGACACGCTCACGCGCGAACTCGATTCGCTGCGCGCGCAACTGGCGGGCGCGAAGGCCGGCGCGGCGACCTCCGGCGGCCTCGCGCAAACGGCGTCGGACGGTGCCTCCGCGCCGCTACCGGCCCACGTTCCGGCCACGCCCGCCCAACAACCTGCCGCCGCACGGGTCGACACACCGGCATCGGCTTCGACGCCGGCACCCGCAGCGGCTCTCGCACCGGCAACCACGGCACGCACCCCCACTGCGTCCGCTCACGCCCACACCACCGCCAGCGCACCCGCCACCGCGAGCCGCGCGGCCCCGCCCGTACCGCCTGCGCCGCGCGAACCCGGCCTCGCCGAACGCGCGTTCGGCGCCGCACGCGACTGGCTGCTCGGCGGCAACACGGTGGTGCGTGTCGGGATCATCGTGCTGTTCTTCGGCGTCGCGTTCCTGCTCAAGTACGCGGCCGACAACGACATGCTGCCGATCGAATTCCGCCTCGCGGGCACGGCGCTCGCCGCGGCCGCGCTGCTCGCGATCGGCTGGCGCGTGCGAGCGCGCCGCGCCGCATACGGTCTCGTGCTGCAAGGCGGCGGCGTCGGCATCCTGTACCTGACGATCTTCGCCGCGACCAAGCTTTATGCGCTGCTGCCCGTCGGCGCCGCGTTCCCGCTGATGGTCGCGATCTGCGCGCTGAGCGCGTTCCTCGCGGTGCGGCAGAACGCGCTGCCGCTCGCGTTCATGGGCAGCGCGGGCGGCTTCCTCGCACCGATCCTGCTGTCGACCGGCCAGGGCAACCATGTCGCGCTGTTCAGCTACTACGCACTGCTGAACGCGGGCATTTTCGCGATCGCGTGGTTCAAGGCCTGGCGCCCGCTGAACCTGCTCGGCTTCGTGTTCACGTTCACGATCGGCTCCGCGTGGGGCGTGACGGCCTATCGCCCCGCGCTGTTCGCGAGCACCGAGCCGTTCCTCGTCCTGTTCTTCCTGATGTATGTCGGTATCGCGCTGCTGTATGCGATGAAACGCGAACTCGCGCTGCGGCACTACGTGGACGGCACGCTCGTGTTCGGCACGCCGATCGTCGCGACCGCGCTGCAGGCGTCGCTCGTGAAAGGCATGCCGTTCGCGCTCGCGTGGAGCGCGGTCGCGCTGTCGGCGTTCTACGTCGCGGTCGCCGCCTGGCTCGCGCGGCGCCGCGACCGCCTCGGGCTGCTGTTCGAATCGATGCTCGCGCTCGCTGTCATCTTCGCGACGCTCGCGGTGCCGCTCGCGTTCTCGGGGCCGACGACCAGCGCCGCGTGGGCCATCGAAGGCGCGGCCGTCGTGTGGCTCGGCGTGCGCCAGAAGCGCCTGCTCGCATTCGGCTTCGGGCTGCTGATGCAGCTCGCCGCGGCAGGCGCGTTCTTCACGAGCCTGCTCGCGCCGGCCGACGCGACCGCGCTGCCCGTGCTCAACGGCCCGACCATCGCGATGCTGCTGATCGCGCTCGCCGGCCTGTTCACCGGCTGGTGGCTGCACGGGCGCGGCGAAGCGCGCGCATGGCACGCATGGATGCCCGAGATCGGCGTCGCGGCCGCTGCGTGGGGGCTGCTGTGGTGGGTCAGCGGCGGGCTGCACGAGATCCTGGTCCACGCAAGCCGCCACGTCGACCTGCATGCCGATCGCTTCGTCGTCGATACGACCGCACTGTTCGCGGCCGGTACCGCGTGGCTCGCGCACGTCGCACGCCGCCGGCTCGCATGGCCGCTCGCCGAATGGCCCGCGCTCGCGCTCACGCCGGTGCTGGCGCTGCTCGCGCTGCGCGCGTTCGATGCGCACGAAGCGCCGCTGTCGGGCATGGGTGCGTTCGCGTGGCCGCTGGCCGTCGGTGCGGGGCTCGCGCTGCTGTGGCGCCAGTCGCGCGACACGGGCCGCGCCGCTGCCGCGAACGACGCGGCGCCGGCCGTTGCAGCAGGCATCCTCGCGCCGCTGCATACGCTGACGTTCTGGACCCTGTGCGGGCTGCTCTCGCTCGAAGGCTTCTGGCGCCTGCACGCGTTCGTCCCCGAAGGCGCGTGGAGCTGGAGCGCATGGGCATACGGATTCGGCGCGCTGCTCCTGCTCGTGTCGGGCCCCGGCTCGCGCCTGCGCTGGCCCGTCGCGGCGTTCCCGCGCGCGTATCAGGTGTGGGGGGCCGCGCCGCTCGCCGCGCTGCTGTGGCTGTGGAGCCTCGCCAGCACGGTCAGCGACGGCGACGCAGCGCCGCTCTTCTGGGTGCCGCTGCTCAATCCGCTCGACGTCGCGCAGGGTCTCGTGTTCGTCGCCTTCGCCGCGTGGCTGCGCCGCCTGAAAACGCTCGGCATCGCGTGGCATCCGCGCGTCGTCGACTATGCGGCGATCGCGACCGTGTTCCTGTGGTTCAACGCGCTGATGCTGCGCACGCTGCATCACCGCTTCCACCTGGGCTACGACATCGACACCGTGGTCTCGTCGTTCGGCGTCCAGCAGGTGTTCATGGTCGGCTGGAGCCTGTTCGCGTTCGCCGGGATGTGGCTCACGCGCCGCGACGGCATCGCCCGTCTCTGCGCGTTCGCGTCGCTGCCGCTGATCGTCGTGATGTGGGCGTGGACGTTCTACGCGAACTTCACGCAGGACGGCGGAAGCTGGGCGCGCGTGCCGCTGTTCAATCCGCTCGATCTCGTGCTCGCGGTCGTCTACGCGCTCGCCGCGTCGTGGTTCGTGCGCGCGCGCAAGCTCGGCTGGTCGTTCGGCAGGTACCGCGTCGAGCTGCTGGGTGCGGCCGGCGCGACCGGCTTCCTGTGGCTGAACGCGATCCTGCTGCGCACGCTGCATCACTGGGCCGGCGTGCCGTATGAATTCCGCGCGATGGCCGAATCGACGCTCGTGCAGGCGTCGGTATCCGTGTACTGGACGGTCTGCGCGCTCGCGATCGCGATCTGGGCCACGCGCCGCGGGTTGCGGCCGCTGTGGTTCGTCGGCGCCGCGCTGCTCGCGCTCACGGTCGTCAAGCTGTTCCTGTTCGACCTGTCGCATGTCACCGGCATCGAGCGCATCGTGTCGTTCATCGGCATCGGCGTGCTGCTGCTGTTGATCGGCTATTTCTCGCCGCTGCCGCCGAAGGCAGCCGCGCAACAGGACGGCCGGCCATGAAACGATTCGCCGCCCTGCTCGGGCTGAGCCTGTTCGCGTCGTTCGCGGCGGCCGGCGATGCCCCGAACGCAGCCCGCGTCGCGCAGCGCTTCGCGCTCGACCTCGACGGCAGCGCCGCGTACTACCAGCTCACCGTGCCGCAGCCCGTGTATGCGGCGAGCCGGCGCGACGATCTCGGCGACGTGCGCATCTTCAACGGCGCGGGCGAGCCAGTGCCGTACTCGCTCGACGCGCCCGCCGCCGCGCCTGCCGTGCCGCCGTCCCGCACGCCGGTGCACTGGTTCCCGCTGCCGCCCGCCCGCGCCGGGAACGCCAACGCGCCGCTCGGCGTGACGGTCGGCCCGGACGGCGCGCTGCGCGCGGCCGTCGCGACACCTTCGCGCACCACGCACGGCGCGGACCTCGTCGACCTGTCGCATACCGACGGCAGCATCGATGCGCTGCTCGTGCACGTGAGCGACGACAGCTACCAGGGGCGTGTGTCCGTCGAAGCCAGCGACGACCTGCGCAGTTGGCGGCCGCTCGGCAGCACGCAGTTGCTGAAGGTCGGCCGCGGCAGCGACATGCTGGTGCAGGAGCGCATCGCGCTCGACGGCGCCGCGCCGCGCTACCTGCGGCTGGACTGGCTCGACGACGCGCCTGCGATCGCGTCGATCGACGTCGAGACGCATCCGCGCGACGCTCGCGGCGCCGATACGGCATCCGCGCCGCGTCAGTGGCGCGACGCCGTGCGGGTACGCGCCGGCCGTGCGCCGGGCGAGTATCTGTTCGACACCGATGGCGCGTATCCGGTCGACCGCGTGCGCATCGGCCTGCCGCAACCGAACACCGTCGCACGCGCGGCGCTGCAAAGCCGTGCCGACGCACAGGCGCCGTGGCGCGACGTCGCGGGCGCCGTGCTGTTCCGGCTGCAGGGCAAGGGCGGCGAGCAGCGCAATCCGCCGCTCGAGTTCGTCGCGAATACGGACCGCACATGGCGAATCGTCGTCGACATGCGCAACGGGGGGCTCGGCGGCGGGCAGCCGGCCGTCGCGATCGGCTGGCATCCGGCCGCGCTGACCTTCGTCGCGCGCGGCGCGCCGCCGTTTACGCTCGGCGTCGGCGACGCGTCGCTCGGGTCGTCGGCCGTGAGCCGCGACGCACTGCTGGTCGGCATGGCGCCCGAAGTACGGCCCGCGCGCGTCGGCGCGGCGCTGGCGGCGTCGGCGGTCGCGCCGGTGGCCGCCGCCGACACGGACGCCGCGCGCCGCTACGTGCTGTGGGGCGCGCTGGTGGTGGCGGTCGGCATGCTCGGCACGATCGCGTGGCGCCTTGCGAAAGGCGGCGGCGACGCCCGCGGCCGCGACGAGTGACGTACGCAAGCAGTTGCGTGCCGCTTGGCGCGCCGTTCGTCGAGCCGGTTCGTTCTCCTGGCCATCGGAACGGGTGATTGCGCCGATTGATCGAGCGGCCCGCGTCCCCTCCTCGCGTGAAGCCCACGCGACGGGCGAACGGCACGAACCGGAGTCCGCCCGCCGCTATCGGGCCACGAAACGGCCGTGCTGACGCGGCCGCCACGGCGACGACCGGCAACTGGCCGCACCGGCCGCGCGGCGCGCCGCGAAACGTCCGGCGCGACGCAAACCCGCCTCGCGCCGGGCCAACACGACAATGCGCGGCGCCCACGCATGCAGGACACGCCGCACGGCCGCCACACGCGCAGCCAGCCGCGACGCCGACGACACCCGGCGCACGGGGCGTGCAACGGGCCGCTTGCACAGGATCGCGCTGTCGTAGCGCTTGCCGGCGAAGCGCATCACGTCGACCACCTCGAAGCCCTGCGCGCCGTAGAACGCCAGCAGGTGCGCGGCGGGATGCGGCGTATCCAGCGCGAGCAGCGCATAGCCGCGCGACGCGGCCCACTGCTCGGCGAACGACAGCAGCAACGCGCCGATCCCGCGGCTCTGGCAAGCCGGGTCCACCGCCAGCTGGCGCACGCTCGCGACGCCTTCACGGCGGTATAGCGAACAGGCCGACGACGGATCGGTCGCGTACAGCGTGGCCGTGCCGGCGACGCGCCCGCCGCACACGGCGACGTAGCACTCGCCTGCTTCCGCGCGGCGGCGCGTGACGTCTTCGTCCTGATCGACGCACGTGCAGTTGAGCCCCATCGCACCGAGCCGCGCGAACGCACGGTGCAGCATCGGCGTGAGTTGTGCGTAGCTGTCGATTGCCGGATCGAAGCGCCGGACGATCACCCGATCGGCGCCTGCGGAAAGCGGCGCGGCGGCGGTGGGTTCGGCGATCGCGTTCCAGGGTATCGACATGGCCATGCTCCGTGGTGAAGATGCCCGAAGTCTAGGAGCGCGCCGGTCGCCGTCGCAAGAAAAAATGTCGTAAAAATCCACGGGTAGCGCGGCTGGCGGAGGTGGCGAGTACGGTGTATTTCGACGCTGTGCGCACGTCATCGCGAACGCGTCGAAGTGCCGATCGTTGCTCGCGCAAGCAATGCATCAAGCAGGGAAATCGACGCCCGCGTGCACGCCGTTGACACGTGCCGCCCCGCGCTCCAGACTCGCGGCTCCGCCACTGCATCGCGAGCGCCCATGATCACCTGCTTCCTTCGCTACGTCGTCGACCCGTACAAACTCGTCGAATTCGAGACCTACGGCAAGATGTGGATTCCGCTCGTCGAACGGTTCGGCGGCACGCATCATGGCTATTTCCTGCCATCCGAAGGCGCGAGCAACATCGCGCTGGCAATGTTCTCGTTCCCGAGCCTCGCCGACTACGAGCGCTACCGCGAACGCTCGAAGGACGATCCGGCCTGCCAGGCCGCGTTCCGCTACGCGGAGGACACGCGTTGCATCGTCAGCTACGAGCGCAGCTTCTTCCGGCCGGTGTTCGCGTAACGGGCCACGCCGCGGCACGCATCGCGCCCCGTTTTCCGGCCGAGGACGAAAAAAAGCCCCGCCGCATCCGCGTGGCGGGGCCAACCCATGTCAGTAGAGACATCATGGAGGAGACGCACCCATCTTATCGACCGTGGTGCACCGCCCCAACCAAGCATTTCTGCTATCGATCTGCGCGGCCGCGCACACGATTGCCCCGCCACGCGGCATATCGATAGAACGAAAAGTCGTTTTCAGAGTGGCGACGGGGTCGTTACCATCTGGTTTTAAGCCTGTGCTTAGCCGGGCAAGCCACTCCCAGGAGCGCCCCTTGACTGCATTCGATCAACACCGCCGCCCGTTCGTCGTCGGCATCGGCGGTACCACCCGGGCCGCGTCGTCCACCGAACGCGCGCTGTCGTTCGCCCTGCGCGGCGCGCAGGCCGCCGGCGCGCGTACGCGCCTGTTCGACGGCCCGTTCCTGCACACGCTGCCGCACTACGCCCCCGAACACAAAACGCTGACCGACGCGCAGCGCGAGCTTATCGACGCGGTGCGCCAGGCCGACGCGATCATCATCGCGACGCCCGGCTATCACGGCGGCGTGTCCGGCCTCGTGAAGAACGCACTCGACACGCTCGAGGAGCTGCGCGCGGACGAACGCCCGTATCTCGACGGCCGCGCGGTCGGCCTGATCGTCACCGCCTACGGCTGGCAGGCGGCCGGCACCGTGCTGACGTCGCTGCGCTCGATCGTCCATGCGCTGCGCGGCTGGCCGACGCCGTTCGGCGCCACCGTCAACACGCTGGAAACGCGCTTCGAGAGCGCCGACAGTTGCTCGGATCCGAAGGTCGTCGCGCAACTCGAGACGGTCGGCGCGCAAGCGGCCGAATTCGCGCTCGCGTTCGCTTCGCATCGGGCGGCCTCGCACGCGGCGTCGGTCGATGCGCTCGCCCCCGTGCTGAAGGTCGCCAACCAGTAACCCCCCGCATTCCGCCGCGCGCCCTCGATCGACAGGATTCGACGAGGGCGCGCGGCGCGTCTTCCGACGCGTGCCGACATGCGGGCGCGTCGTCCTGGCCCCCGACAACACCGTTCCGCGTCCCGCCCCGATAACGATTCAGCCCGCCGCGTCATTTGCATTGGCCGAAAGATTGGTTCACCCGACCGGCGGGTTTGCGTACGCTGAAAGTCCGAACTTTTTCCGCGCATGCCATGAACCGTACGATCCGCTACAAGGGCTACGAAGTCGCTCCCGCTGCCGCCCGGTTGCCGAACGGGCTGTTCGCCGCCAACCTGACGATCGAACGCGCGAGCGGCGGCCCGTCGCCGCGCTCCGTGTCGTTCGACGCAATCGATTTCTTCTTCGAGGAAGAGCACGCCCTCGCGTACGCATCGCGCTGGGGCCGCCTCTGGGTCGACACGAACGCGTGACATGCGCGGGGCCGGCGTGCACATGGCCGCTCGAAAATACGCGATGACGGAAGCTGTGCAAGAATCTTTCGATCCGTAATCGCATAACAATAGCCATGACCGACACGCTGCAGGAAGAGCATGCAGCCGCAGATCACGCAATGCGCAACTGGACCTTCGAGGCCCAAGGCCCGGTCCGGATCGGTTCCGATGCGCACAAGCAGATGTTCTGTCGGATGCTGCTCGACACACACAACCCGTACAAGCCGGCCGTGATCGACTGGCCGGCGCTCCAGCCGGCCGAGCTCAGGCGGCTCACGTCGCTGCCGATCTGGGACATCGCGGTGCAAACCGAAGGCCGCGCGTCGATCCGCGTGGCGACCTACGCCGCGACAGTCGACGATCCGCTGCTGCGCCGCGCGCTCGAGATGGACGGCGGCGAGGAAGCCCGCCACAAGGTCGTGCTGTCGAAGCTCGTCGAGGCGTACGGCATCCGCCTCGCGCCCGAGCCGGCCTACCCCGCGCCGAAAGATCCCGAATGGTCGTGGATGATGACGGGCTTCAGCGAGTGCATCGACAGCTTTTTCGCGTTCGGCCTGTTCCGCTCCGCGCAGCGCTCCGGCTATTTCCCGCCCGAACTGGTCGAGACTTTCGAGCCCGTGATCCAGGAAGAAGGCCGCCACATCCTGTTCTTCGTCAACTGGTACGCATGGTACTGGCGCACGATGCCGTGGTGGCGCCGGCCGTGGTTCTTCGCACGCGTCGCAGCCGTGTGGGTGCAGCTGATCCGCGACCGCATGAGCATCGCGCGCGGCATCGATGCCGACGGCGCCGCGCGTGACGCGAATTTTCCGGCGACGGGCACCGCCGACATCGGCGATGCGCTGAACCCGCGCGAGCTGATCGAGCTGTGTCTCGTGGAAAACGACCGGCGCATGGCCGGTTACGACAAGCGCCTGCTGCGCCCGATGTTCGTGCCGCGGATGGCGCGGTTCGCGCTGCGGTTTCTGACGAAGTAAAGCCGGAAGCTTGCCGCGGGTCATGCGGCAGGCTGGCCCATTCGGCCCACGCTCGTGGGCCGAATGTGGCGCGCCCGATACATTCGATCCCTCCCTTTTTTCATTTTGCTGCGGCGGGCCTGCGCCGGCGTGGCGGACAAATTGCCGCACTCGGATCTGACATTTCGGCCCCCTCCGACTGGACGCAGACCCACGGTCTGTGGCGCCCCGTCGACACCCCGCGAAACACCCCTCACGAGTGCGCCCGCTCAACCTCTGGCATACGCGCCGATTCCGCGATAACGCCGATGTCAACACGATCGTCAATAGGACAAATCCGATAAATCGGCGCAGATTGTTTCATTGGGGCGTTCTGTAGCAATTTTTTACAACTTCGACGGCCGGACGGCCCGGAACGCCCGTCATACGGGCCCCGGCGCCGGACGGAATGCGCACATCAGCACAATCAAATGCACCTCGAATCAGATGAATTTGACTGCTAGATAATCTTCACACTAAAACAAAAATTCAATAAAAGCCAAAATATTAACAAGTTAATAATTCGGCTAGCGCATTATCTCACCACAACCCAGAAAACATTACAAACATGAAAGAATCCGGCGACGCGCAAACGTTTGCTATTTCATTTGTCTTACTTTTGACTAGACCGAATGTGTCATCCACCGCACAAAATCGCCTCAACACATTGATTTTTATAGGAAAACCCGAATATCGGCCGCAGAATTCAAACCATACTAGAAGCATTCTTGCATCTTTCAAATTCATTCTGCTCTCTTGCGCAAAAACCCGCCTCATTAACCATTCTTTAACTTTTAAAACGCTTCATTTATCACTGTTTGTCAATCTATAAAATCCGACTCCAATAAACTCCGCCCATCAATTTTGAGATTCACGCGAGCGCACGGAGTAATCCTCTAACAAAAGAGACCGGTGTGTGGCGTGCACATTTGGAGGTAGCAGGATATGAACCGCACATACCGCTCGATCTGGAACGAAGCGCTCGGCGCGTGGGTCGCAGCATCGGAAATCGATTCGGCACGGGGTAAGCCGAACAAGTCGGCTGTCGTGGTGGCGGCCGTCGCGGCGCTGGCGATCAGCCTGCCCGGACTGGCCGAAGCCAATACGCTCAACACACAGCAAACCTGCCTGACGGGAAGCAGCGGCGCGGTCGGCCGCGTCAACCCCGGCGGCACGCAAAACCAGGCCGGCGACGGTTCCGGAACGTATTCGGTCGTAGCCGGGTGTAACTCCAACGGCAACGGCTGGACCGGTGTCACGGTATATGGCGCATTCGCACAGGCGACCGGCAACGGCGCGGTCGCCACCGGCATACAGTCGTCGGCGGGTCTGTGGGGCGTCGCTGCCGGCCTCGAAACCACCGCCAGCGGTGCCGGCGCGACCGCACTCGGCTTCGGCTCGACTGCGAACGCACTGAACTCCGTCGCGATCGGCGGCGCGGGCGGCAACGGAACGACGCCGCTGTCGCAGGCGAACTCGACCATCGCTTCGGGCGCGGGCGCAGTCGCCATCGGCAGCAACGCAACGAAGGGCGCGCAGTCGGCCGCGGCGGACGGTATCGCGATCGGCGGGCAGTCGTCCGTCGCATCGACCGCCACGTCGGGTATCGCGCTCGGCCGCGGTGCGACCGTCAACGGTGCGTATGGCATCGCGCAGGGCGACGGCGCCACGGCAAGCGGCTCCGCGGTTGCATTGGGTCAATCGGCGACGGCCGGTGCGAACGCTGGCACGGGCGGCGGCATCGCGATCGGCAGCGGCGCGAACGCGGGCAACGCTACGTCGGGTTCCACGATCGCGATCGGGGCCGGTGCTGTAGCAACGTCTCCGACGGGTTCCGGCGATTCGCTCGCCATCGGCACGAGTGCATCGGCTACGGGTCAGGATTCGACGGCGATCGGCGCCCAAACTACCGCCAACGGCACGAACTCGATCGCCATCGGCAACAATGGCACGCTCGCCACCGGAACCGGCGCACAGGTAATCGGCGTCGGCGCAACGGCATCCGGCACGAACGCCACGACATTCGGCACCGGCGCGACGGCCTCGGGCACCGGTGCGATGGCGCTCGGCGCAAGCAGCACGGCCAGATACGCATCCAGCGTCGCGCTCGGCACCGGAAGCGTGACGGGCGCCGCAGCGCCGACGGGCACGGGTTATCTGACGGGCAGCGCCGCGCCTCTGTCGGAAGTTTCGGTCGGCAGCTCGACGGCCCTGCGCCGCATCACGAACGTCGCGGACGGCTCGGCGCCGCAGGACGCCGTCACCGTCGCCCAGCTCAGCACCGGCGTGAGCACGACGACGAGCGCAATCGGCAGCCTGTCGACGTCGGCGTCGACCGGTCTTTCGTCGGCGAATAGCGCGATCACTTCGCTGTCGACCTCGACTTCGACGGGCATCAACTCGCTGTCCACGGGCCTTAGTTCAGCTAACAGCGCTGTTACGTCGCTTTCGTCGTCCACGTCGACCGGCCTCTCGTCGGCCAACAGCTCGATCACCTCGCTGTCGACCTCGACTTCGACCAGCATCAATTCGCTGTCCACCGGCCTTAGTACAACTAACAGCTCCGTTACGTCTCTTTCGTCGTCCACGTCGACCGGCCTCTCATCGGCCAACAGCTCGATCACCTCGCTGTCGACCTCGACTTCGACCAGCATCAATTCGCTGTCCACTGGCCTCAGCTCGGCTAACAGCTCGGTTACGTCGCTTTCGACTTCCACGTCGACGGGCCTGTCGTCGGCCAACAGCTCGATCGGTTCCCTGTCGACCTCGACTTCGACCGGCATCAACTCGCTGTCCACTGGCCTCAGCTCGGCGAACAGCTCTGTGACGTCGCTGTCGACCTCCACGTCGACGGGCCTCTCGTCGGCCAACAGCTCGATCACCTCGTTGTCGACGTCGACTTCGACAGGTATCAATTCGCTGTCCACCGGCCTCAGCTCGGCAAACAGCTCGGTTACGTCGCTTTCGACTTCCACGTCGACGGGCCTGTCGTCGGCCAACAGCTCGATCGGTTCCCTGTCGACCTCGACTTCGACCGGCATCAACTCGCTGTCCACTGGCCTCAGCTCGG